>JAEZKF010000044.1 GCA_023415575.1 Bacillota bacterium | reverse complement strand
CTCGTACATGGTGTACTGGGCATCGGCATCGCCCTCTTCGGCAGCCTTTTGATAAAGCTCAAGCGAGTTCTTAAAGCCTGTGCGCTCAAGCTGCTCGATGTGTTTTGCGTTCGCAAGCTCCTTGACCGCGGGGGGATACTCGTTGAGCGCGGCCTTCTTAAGCCAGCTTACGGCGGCAATCGCATCGAACATGCCGCGCTTATCGTCTTTATAGATGTTGTAAAGTTCAAACTGTGCAACCACGTTGTGGCCTTCCGCAAGCTCGGTGAGCATCTCAAGCAGAGCGGCAAAGGAATCCTTGTCAAGGCTTTCGTCGCTGAGCAACTGCCGGGCAAAGGAGAGCTTTTCCTCCTCGGTGCCGGTGGATTTGACGTATTTGATGTGCTTTTCCAGTGTGTAGAGAGTAAACTTCTTGCCGAGGTTTACCATCAAATCAAAGCTCTTTTCCGACTTCGGCACCTGCTCGTCCCTTACTGCAAGCGAAATGGTCGCAGTGACGCGGTCGCCGGGCAAAAGGCGCGGGAAGATGCTGTAGGGAACGCTGATGCGCATCCCTCTTCCGGAAAATACCTCCCGCTTAACGGGTATGACAAGGCAGATTTCACCCTTGTCGTTGGTATAGCGGGTAAAAAGTCCGGTATCCTCCATGGTAAGGGGATTATGGGACAGGGTATCTGCAAAGCAGATGTGTATATAGCATTTCTTCTTTTTGAGTTCTTCGGCATCTAATGATACAACAAAGGCAAAGCTGTCGCTGTTATCCGGTTCAAAGCTTGCATACAGCAAGCTGGAAGTGCGCTTATCCGCCATTATTTCCTCCTGTTTTTTCGGGTGCATATGCACCATATCAAATATACATACAAATTCTTATGTCATGTTCATGTGTGTCGTATTAGGGTTTACTGCATTAAGAAAAAGCCGCAGTAAAGGCATCGCGTGCCTGCATCTTAGCCTGTGCAATGGAAAGTGCCCGTTGGGTTATTGTAGTCCAAACATCATGGGGCATACGCGCATCAAGGGGCAGGATAAGCGAGGAAGTGCCGCTGCACAACTCGTATGCACTCTTTAAAAGGGCAGAATTATCCTGCACCTTCAGGGCCACGGCAGGCAGATCATGTGGGCTGCACAGCCTATGTACCGAGGAGTACTTAGTCATGGCGTTTACAAAAGAAACCGCCGCCTCGCGCTTTAAGGGTTCGTCCCACGCACTGCGGGTGATGTAAAAGCCCGAGGTAAAGCCGCCCACCAGTTCTCCATTCGGTGTGCCGGGGAAGGCAATCACGGCTACATCCGCACTCTTACCCTCGTCCTCCAGATATGCGGCAAGCCATGAGCCGTCAAGACGCATTGCGGCCTGCTTATTTAAAAACAGCTCGGTCGCCTTTGCATCGGAAAGCGTGTCGGTCTCATCGCCAAAGGCGCCGTGCTCATATAAAGTGCGCAGGCGCTCCTCTATCCCATACCAGGTTTCGGGTACATCCTCGGCGGATGCAGGAACTTTCGCAAAATCGGCAGTACCGCCCTCTGTAAGGATGAGATGGTCAATCAGATAGTGCGGTGTTTGGGTTAGCGACGCCGCGATGGGCAGTATACCCGCCTCCGAGAACACATCCACTGCCTCTAAAAGGGCATCCCACGAATCGGGCGGTGTAAGATTATACTGCTCAATCAAATCGGTGTTGATAAACAAGCCCTCATAAAAACCGCGCACCGGTACAGCGTATGCAGTACCGCCCCCGGCTGCGCTCTTTACCGCCACGGGCAGGATGTCCTTGGCGTAATCGGGGTATTCTTTTCGAATCTCCTCAATCGGCACAAACAGACCGTCTGCGATAAATGAAGCAGCCGCTTCCCCGGTGTGGAAAAATACCACATCGGGAGGGTTATCGCCGCTGAGCATCTTGGCAAGGTCTTTGGCCGTAGACTCGGTGTATGTCTCGGACCGGTCCTCCATCATCACGCCGGGGTTTTGCTGAACAAACTCGTCAACAAGAGCCCTGTATTCCTTCTCCTCAAACAGAGTAAAGACACAAAGCTGGACGGCTTGCGCGGCGACCGGGACCGCATCGTCCCCCGCCACAGTATTTTTGAAACCGTCGCCCTCCAATGCACATGCACCAAATGAAGTACACATTGCCGCGCCAACTAGTGCGCAGAGTAGGCGTTTTATGCTGTTCATAAGCTGTCTCCGCAGTTTTATAGAGTTTGCTCGATTTTATTATAGTCTTTCCCTGCCAGTTTTGCAACCAGATATGCGATTGCTATTGTAAAAATTATACAGTTACGTTTTTACATCTCCCCGTCTTAAATTGAAACGTGGTATTAAGGTGAACGCTTCATATAAAAGTAAGATGCGCCCGGCTAGGTTCAGCCGAGCGCATCTTTTCTTATTTAAATAAAGTGACTTTTGACCGATGATATCACTTGCCGTAGTAGGCCTTGGTGTAGATTTCCTCAATCTCGCTGACGAGAGGATATCTGGGGTTCGCGGTGGTGCACTGGTCCTCAAAGGCGCGGTCGGCAAGGCGGTGGAGGTTTGCAAAGAAGGGCTTCTCCTCAACGCCGAGCTCCTTGATGCTCTTCGGGATATTCAGGCTTGCGGCGAGGTCGCGAACTGCCTTAACAAGGCTTGCAACGCCTTCCTCTGTGGTCGAGCAGGGCAGGCCTAAGTGCTTTGCAATTTCTGCGTACTTTTCATTTGCAATAAACTTACCGTACTTGGGGAAGGTCGCAAACTTGGTGGGCAGCTGTGCATTGTACTCAATGACATAAGGCAGAAGGATGGCGTTAGCACGTCCGTGCGCGATGTGGTATTCGCCGCCCAGCTTGTGGGCCATTGAGTGGTTCAGGCCAAGGAATGCATTGGTGAAGGCCATACCGGCTATGCAGGATGCGTTGTGCATCTTCTCCTTCGCCTCAGGGTCGTTTACACCGTTTGCATAGGAACGGGGCAGGTATTTGAACACCAGCTCAATCGCCTTCATCGCAAGGCCATCGGTATAATCGGATGCGAGCACCGAAACGTAGGCCTCAATGGCGTGGGTCAGTACGTCCATACCGGTATCCGCCGTGATGGTCTTGGGCATGGTCATAACAAACTGCGGGTCGATGATGGCGACATCGGGTGTTAACTCATAATCGGCAAGCGGGTACTTGACGTTGCCGTTCTTCTTATCGGTGATAACCGAGAATGCCGTAACCTCACTTCCCGTACCGGAGGTGGTGGGAACCGCGACAAACTGCGTTCTTGTGCCAAGGCGCGGATAAGAGAAGGTTCTCTTGCGGATATCGAGGAACTTTAGGCGCAGGCCGTCAAACGAGGTTTCGGGATGCTCATAGAACAGCCACATACCCTTTGCAGCGTCGATGGCAGAGCCGCCGCCGAGTGCGATGATCA
The DNA here is from genome assembly GCA_023415575.1 of Bacillota bacterium. Classification (GTDB taxonomy): domain Bacteria; phylum Bacillota; class Clostridia; order Oscillospirales; family Ruminococcaceae; genus Acetanaerobacterium. Next base: position 90,821 of record JAEZKF010000044.1, on the reverse strand, counting down.
CGTCGGGGTTGAAGTTCTTCATGGCCTCTACGCCCTTCATGATGGTCTCTACCGAGGGGTCGGGCTCAACATCCGAGTAGATTTCGCTGTGGCAGTATTCCTGACGCTTTCTTAGGTAGTAGAGCACCTTATCCACATAGCCGAGCTGCACCATGGTCGGGTCGGTTACGATGAATGCGCGGCTGATGTTCGGCATCTTCTCAAGGTACTGGATGGCGTCGTTCTCAAAGTAGATCTTGGGCGGTACCTTAAACCACTGCATGTTTACCCTCCTCTTTGCAAGGCGCTTTTTGTTAATCAGGTTAACGGAGGATACATTGGATGTCGTCGAGTTTCTGCCGAACGAACCGCAGCCCAGTGTGAGCGACGGGGTATTAGTATTGTAGATATCGCCGATGGCTCCCTGAGACGACGGCGAGTTTGCGATAACACGGCCGACCTTCATGGCCTCGCCGTATTCACGAATTGTGGTTTCATCGTTCGAGTGGATAACGGCAGAGTGACCGAGACCGCCGAGTTTGAGCATCTTAAGCGCTTTATCAAAACCTTCCTCCTTGCCTTCCACTACATAATAGGCAAGTACGGGCGAGAGCTTCTCGCGGGAGAGCGGATACTCAGGGCCGACATCGGCTAGACGGGCAAGCAGAATCTTGGTGTTGTCGGGTACGGTGACACCCGCCTGTTTTGCAATCCATGCGGCGGGCTTACCTACCACGTCGGGGTTAACGGCCTGCTTTTGCGGGTTGATGACATAGTCGCTGACCTTTTTGGTCTCCTCCTCATTGAGGAAGTAGCAGGCGTTCTTCTTCATGTAGGCTTCAAACTTCTGCTGAATCTCCTTATCGACGATAACCGCCTGCTCGGAGGCGCAGATCATGCCGTTATCAAAGGTCTTGGAGAGCATTAGGTCGGTGCATGCGCGCTCGACGTCTGCTGTCTTATCGATATAGCAGGGCACGTTGCCGGGGCCTACGCCCAGAGCCGGTTTGCCTGCGCTGTATGCCGAGCGAACCATTCCCGAACCGCCCGTTGCAAGGATAAGCGATACACCGGGGTGATTCATAAGCTTCGCGGTTGCATCGATGGACGGGGTTTCAATCCACTGGATGCAGTGTTCGGGTGCACCCGCCTTGATGGCGGCATCGCGTACAACCCGTGCAGCCTCGGCCGAGCACTTTTGTGCCGACGGATGGAAGGCGAAGATGATGGGGTTTCTGGTCTTTGTGCAGATAAGGGCCTTAAACAGGGTGGTAGAGGTGGGGTTGGTTACAGGGGTAACACCTGCTACAACGCCAACCGGCTCAGCAACCTCGACATATCCTTCCATGTCGTTGTCGTCTACGACGCCTACTGTTTTTTGATATTTAATGGAGTGCCAGATATATTCGGTTGCAAAGATGTTTTTGATGATCTTATCCTCATATACACCTCTGCCTGTCTCATCCACTGCAAGCCTTGCAAGGCGCATATGGTCATCCAGACCTGCAAGCGCCATCTCGTGAACGATTTTGTCCACCTGCTCCTGCGTCATACTCATGTAAGAGGCGAGCGCTTGTTGAGCATTGTCTACAAGACGGTTAATCATCTCGTCAACCTGTACGGTTGCGTCTTTCTCTTTTTCTTTTTGAACGGCAGCCATAAAAAATCCCCCTTAATGAATAATCGGTTTCATTCCTGCAATTTTCCCTAATTTGAAATTCATCCCTCACCTATAGTTTATGTTAAATAATTAACAATGTCAATAGGATATTGTTAAATAATTAACAGTGTTTTTATGAGAATATGCGCAAAGCGCGGCGCACTATTTTGTGTATTATTACTATAAAAATTGGGATTATGTGTTTATGTATAAAAAACGAAGTTATCCGCTATAAAAATTGTTACTTTGGTAAAAGGCGGACATTCCGGGTGTCATGGGCCATCATACGCAAAAAAGGGACAGACAAGCTTCATAATGAAACTTGTCTGTCCCTTTTGGAGCTAGTAGTCGGACTCGAACCGACGACCTGCGCATTACGAATGCGCTGCTCTACCAACTGAGCCATACTAGCACGATTTTGTGCGAGTGCTGCAAAAGACCCGCACAAACTATTATATCAATTTTTCGCTTCAGGTCAAGACCAAAATAACTTGTGAGCATTTTGGTCTGCAAAATTGCCTTTAGTAGTTTGCTCATGAGTTTTTTCATAAGACAAATGTCGCTCATACCCAGTTAATACAATCTGGGTTGGCAAAGGCGGCCTATTTATGATGCATGAACCGGATAGGCCATTTCATTCGCCGGTCGTCTTATTATTAGGCCTGCTTGCCTTCGGCGGCCTTTTGCAAAATGGCAACGGGTGCTTGGGGTGCGTGCTGTGGTGGGCGATGCATTCGTCACATCGTCCGTGACGTTTGCAGGATTTCCACTTGCAGGTGCATTTTACGTTTTCCTCTGTAATCTTATCCAAACCACTTCTACCCTATCATTTAGAATGAGCTGCTCTGAACCATTATATCTCTTTTTCGGCTGGGTTCAAGCGTATATATTTGGATGAAACCTGCTGCTAGAGCGGCTGTTCCCATCCCTTTGCGCGCTCAACCGCGCGGTTCCAGCCTGCGAGGAGTTTATCTCGAGTCGCTTCGTCCATGTCGGGGGTGTAGACACGGTCAAGCGTCCAGTTGTGGCGGATTTCATCGATGTCCTTCCACAGTCCGACTGCAAGCCCTGCAAGATAGGCGGCGCCGAGGGCTGTTGTTTCGCGTATCATCGGGCGGCGGATGTTCTTGTTCATGATGTCCGCCTGAAACTGCATCAGGAAGTTATTCGCACTTGCGCCTCCGTCTACGCGCAGCTCATCAATCTCAATACCGGTATCGGATGCGATGGCATCGACGAGGTCGCGTGTCTGGTAGGCAATCGATTCCAGTGCAGCGCGGATGATATGGTTGCGCCCTGTGCCGCGGGTAAGGCCCATAATCGCGCCGCGGGCGTACATATCCCAATGCGGAGCACCCATTCCGGTGAAGGCGGGCACAACGTACACGCCGCCGTTGTCCTTGACCTTATTTGCAAAGTACTCGCTGTCTACGGATTCTGTAATCAGGTGGAGCTCATCACGCAGCCACTGAATGACTGCCCCGCCCACAAACACACTGCCCTCCAGCGCATAGCGAACCTTGTCGTCCGCGCTTGCAGCGATGGTGGTCAACATGCCGTGTTTGCTCTCATAGGGCCTCTCGCCGGTGTTCATGAGCATAAAGCAGCCGGTGCCGTAGGTGTTTTTGATGCCTCCGCTCTCAAAGCAGGTTTGACCAAACAAAGCTGCCTGCTGGTCGCCTGCAATGCCCGCAATCGGAACGTTGCAGCCCTGCAGGTTGGTATAGCCAAACACGCCGCTTGAGCCCTTAACCTCGGGCAGCATACAGACGGGTATATTCAGTTCATCGAGTATCTTCTTATCCCACTCGAGTGTTTTGATGTTATACATCATGGTGCGTGACGCGTTGGTGTAGTCGGTTACATGTGCCTCACCGTCCGTCAGCTTCCACATCAGCCAGGTATCCACCGTGCCGAACAGAAGCTCGCCGCGTTCTGCCCGCTCTCTTGCATCAGGCACGTTTTCAAGCAGCCATGCAAGCTTTGTTGCGCTGAAATACGCATCGGGCCTAAGACCGGTGCTTTGCTTTATGTAGTTGCCAAACCCTCTATTCACAAGGTCGGTGCACATATCCGCCGTTCGGCGGCACTGCCACACGATGGCGTTATGGATGGGGCGGCCGGTTTCTTTATCCCACACAATAGTGGTCTCGCGCTGATTGGTGATGCCGATGGCGGCAATCTCCTGCGGGTGGATGCCGCTTTTGGCGAGCACCTCAATCATCACGCTGTACTGGGAGGAGTAAATCTCCATCGGGTCGTGCTCTACCCATCCCGGCTTGGGGTAGTATTGTGTAAACTCCTTTTGCGCCATGCTGATGATATTCTGTTGCTTATCAAAGATGATGGCGCGGGAGCTGGTGGTTCCCTGATCCAGTGCTACGACATACTGCTTTTGCAACATGGCCTTTCAACCCTTTCGCGGTTACTTTAGTTTCATTATAGACCTTCTCACCCCTTGGTGCAACGGCATTTGACGCTGTAAGTATGCGGCTTTTATGTGCAAATACAATCTACATATTTTGCCTTGTGTTGGTGAACCTATCAAACAAGAGGTGAAAAGATTGAACAAGGTACAAAATACGGAGTCTTTGTGGTCAAAAAGCGTTACGATTCCGCCGCGCGCGCCGCTGCGTGGTGATATTGAAGCGGATGTGGCTGTCATCGGGGCGGGTCTTGCAGGGGTGCTGACCGCCTACTTTCTGCAGGAGAAGGGGCTCAAAACCGTGGTGCTGGAGGCGTCGCGCATCGGCAGCGGTCAGACCAAGAACACCACCGCGAAAATTACCTCCCAGCATGGGCTTATTTACGGCAAGCTGATTAAGGATTTCGGGCTAGAAAAGGCAAAACAATATGCAATGGCAAACGAGAAGGCCATTGCATCCTATGAAAAGCTTATATATGACTTAAACATCCCCTGCGATTTTGAAAAGCGGCCGAGTTATATCTATTCCATCAACAACGAGCAGGCCCTGCTTGACGAGACGCAGGCGGCGCGCGACCTCGGGCTTGATGCGCAGTTTGTGACAGAGCTTGATATCCCCATCAAGGTGATTGGCGCTGTTCGGTTTAACAATCAGGCGCAGTTTCATCCGCTAAAGTTTCTAAAAGCTGTGTCTGATACCTTGACCATCTACGAGCAGACGCAGGTTACTGATATAAAGGAGCACACCCTGATATGTGAGGGCGGCTGCGTGCAGGCAAAGTACATTGTGATGGCGACCCACTTCCCCTTTATCAACACGCCGGGCTACTACTTTATGCGCATGCATCAGGAGCGGTCTTATGCCATCGCACTTGAAAACGTCCCCCTGCCCGAGGGGATGTATCTGAGTATCGATTCGGGCGGGCTTTCCATCCGCACAAGCGGCACTGCCCTGATTGTCGGCGGCGGCAGTCACCGCACAGGCGAAGCACATCTAAAGAATCAGTACGATTTACTGCGTGCCGACGCAAGGCAGCTGTATCCCAACGCGAAAGAGGTTGCCGCCTGGTCTGCGCAGGACTGCATCCCGATTGACGGCGTACCCTACATCGGGCGGTTTTCCGCTGCAACACCCGATTTGTATGTTGCAACCGGCTTTAAAAAGTGGGGTATGACGACCTCGATGGTAGCCGCCACCCTGCTTACCGATGCCATCACCGGCCACGAAAACCCCTATGCCGAGGTGTTCAGCCCCCAGCGGTTTGTGCTTTCTGCCTCCGCAAAGATGCTGGCGGAGGACGGTATGCAGTCGGTCAAGGGACTTGCAACGCAGTTTTTCAGCATACCCAGTGAGCACACAAACGCCCTGCCGGTCGGTCACGGCGGCATCGTGGAATATGAGGGTCATAAGATGGGGGTTTACAAGGACGATGACGGGCACGTTCATGTGGTATCCACCCGGTGCCCCCACCTCGGCTGCCAGTTAGAATGGAACCCGGGCGAGCGCAGCTGGGACTGCCCTTGCCACGGCTCGCGGTTTGACTATATGGGAAGACTAATCGACAACCCCGCATTGGAAGGGCTAAAAAGTGAATGATAAAGTGACAAAGCTTTCAAACGCAAAGAAGGGAATGGTCATAAGACATGAACAAGGCAGAGCGCAAGCCATACTTTGAGGGCTGGTATTTTAAGCACCAAAACGCGGGCAAGACAGTTGCCGTTATCCCCGCCATCCACCGCGACCAAAGCGGGCAGACCACCTCGTCCATCCAACTGATATGGGATGATGGGGCCTTCAATGCGACCTATCTGCACAGCCCGATTCTAAAAGTTCGCGAGGGACTAGGGCTGCGCATCGGCTCGAGTGTCTTTACAAAGCAGGGCATTACGCTGGATATTGACCAAGGCGGGCTGAAGGCGACCGGAGAGATTCGCTATGGTGCCCTAAAGCCCCCGCGCGGCAGCATCATGGGACCGGTGCGCCATATTCCCAATCTGCAATGCCACCATAACATCATCAGCTTTATGCATGAACTGAGCGGAGCGCTGACCATTGACGGAAAGACGTTTGACTTCACCGGAGGGCGCGGCTACATTGAATCAGATATGGGCACCTCTTTTCCGGATAACTATGTGTGGACGCAGTGCAACAGTTTTGACGGCGAGGATTTGTGCGTGATGGCGGCTATCAGTGACGTAAAGGTTGGAAAGTACACCGCTCGCGGCACCATCTGCTGCATCTATTACCGCGGCAGGGAGTACCGACTTGCCACCTACCTCGGCGCTGCAATCGTCAAGTGCACGGCGTCCGAGCTGATTGTATCGCAGGGGCGGTATGTGCTGCAGGTAAACCGGATAACCGAATGTCCGCGCGCCCTTGCAGCGCCCGCAAACGGCGCCATGATACGCACCGTGCACGAAAACGTCGCCTGCACAGTCCGCTACCGCTTTTACCGCTTGAATGAGCCCGTGTTTGACCTGACCAGCAGTCATGCGGGGTTTGAGTATGTGGGTGCAAATGCATGATTAAACGCTAATGTACCAATAGACACCGTATTTATCGACCACTTCCGCACAGCAAGCGCTCCAGGGAAGCGGCCCGATAGGAAGAAGCACCTTTCCTTCCTCTGCTAACATGTAGTAGGCCTTTTTCACTCCATCCTCGTTATCAAAATCAAGGCTATAGCTCATAGTCGGACGCGACTCTTTTAATGTGGATGAGAGCATGACTTTGACAAAGGCATCGTTTTGTGATTCACTTACGGCGAAAACCTCTTGCCCATCTTTAAGCAGGACTGCATGCATGTAGGTACCATCCGGGAATTTCTCATGATATCCCAGAGTCAAACCAAAAGCCTTTTTGTAAAACTCTACGGCTTCTACTGTGTTCTTAATGTATAACGTTGCCCCCAGTCTCATCGCAAACACCCTTCCTAATTAAATATGTATTAGCGACATTGTAACCCACAAAATTACAAATAGCAAGAAAAATATGTAAAGGTGGTGATGCCCATATGTCTACGAGTAAGCAAGCCAATAGACTAATCCATGAGAAGTCCCCCTACCTGCTGCAGCATGCCTATAACCCTGTAAATTGGTTCCCATGGAGTGATGAGGCCTTTGAAAAAGCCAAGTCAGAAGATAAGCCTATCTTCCTGTCTATTGGCTATTCGTAACTTAAGTTGACCTGTCATTGGTGCCATGTGATGGAGCATGAATCGTTTGAGGATGAGGAAACAGCCGGTATCCTCAACCAGAGCTTTGTATCTATAAAGGTTGACCGCGAGGAGCGGCCCGATGTGGACTCGGTGTATATGTCTGCCTGCATGGGATTGACCGGTCAGGGCGGCTGGCCGCTTACCCTGCTGCTGACGCCTGACCAGCGCCCCTTTTATGCCGCCACCTATCTTCCTAAGCGCGGGTACGGCGGTCACATGGGTCTGGATGACCTGCTAATCAAGGTAGCAGCCTTGTGGCGGGAGGACCGCGCATTGCTGCTTGAATCGGCTGAGCGCGTAACCGAGTATTTGAATAATCTTGCGCAGACCGATGTGGATAAGACCGAGCCTTCCGATGATATCCTGCATCATGCGACTGATACCCTGCGGCGCGGGTTTGATTCGGTATACGGCGGCTTTGGCGGTGCGCCTAAGTTCCCCACTCCGCACAACCTGCTGTTTTTGATGCGGTACAGTGAGGTGTTTTCCGACGACGAAGCTTTAAAGATGGCAGAAACAACCCTGCACGGGATGTTCCGGGGCGGGATGTTTGACCACATCGGCGACGGGTTTTCGCGCTACTCCACCGATGCTAAATGGCTGGTTCCCCACTTTGAAAAGATGCTGTACGACAACGCCCTGCTCATGTTTACCTATACTTGCGCGTATGAGAAAACCCGCAATGATTTTTACCTGCGCATAGCAGAGCGCACTGCCGGCTATGTGCTGCGGGAGCTTTCACATCCCGACGGCGGCTTTTTGTGCGGGCAGGACGCGGACAGCGAGGGTGTTGAGGGAAAATACTATGTCTTTACGCCGGACGAGATTGGCGATGTTTTGTCCCCACAAGCCGCCAAGCGGTTTTGCAGTTGGTTTGACATCACAAAATCGGGCAACTTTGAGGGTAAGAGCATACCAAATCTTCTGCGCAACAACCACTATGCGCAGGATGATGATGAGATTAGAGCACTCTGTGATCGGGTGTACGAATACCGGCGAAGCCGAACTCATCTGCACAAGGATGACAAGATACTCACATCATGGAATGCCCTGATGATTGCCGCCCTTGCCAAGGTCTACCGCGTAACCGGCAACCGCAGTTATCTTTTGGCCGCCCAGCTTGCACAGGAGTTTATCGAGCGTTCGCTTACCGACAAGGACGGACGCCTTAAGGTTCGCTGGCGGGACGGTGAAGCGGCTGGCCAGGGAACGCTGGACGACTACGCCTTTTACGCATGGGCCCTGCTCGAGATGTATGACACAGAGTATAAGGTGCAGTATCTTGAGCGCGCATGTGCGGTGAGCGAGATGATGATGACGCACTTTATTGATGAGCAAAACGGCGGCTTGTATATGAGTGCCGACGACGCGCAAGCCCTTATCAGCCGTCCCAAGGAGCTGTATGACGGGGCGATTCCGTCGGGCAACTCTGTGGCTGCATACGTTTGGGAGCGTTTGTCTTTGCTGTCAGCCAACCCTGTCTGGAGGCGGCAGAGCGAACAGCAGATGCGGTTTATCGCTGCAAGCACTGCAGATTACCCCGCAGGGTACTGCTTTGCGATGCTTGCTTTGATGCACTATCTGCACAAGCCCCATACGCTGGTATGCGCAACCCGCGACATGGCGGTCACAGGGCAGATTGCGCGCTTTTTGCAGGAGAAGGGACTTAATGATACGGCAGTCCTAATCATCACGCCCGAAAACAAAGAGCAGCTTGCAAGGCTTGCGCCGTTTACAAGCGACTATCCCCTGCCTGAGCATGGCGCACGGTACTATCTGTGCAGGGATGGAGTGTGTCTCACCCCTGCAGATAGCCTTGATGCCCTGCAAATCATATGATAATATGAAAAACCCCCGGGAGATGGCTCTCGGGGGTTAATGCTTTGTTTAGATTAATGATTGGGATGTGAGTGCCCTCTATTGCTAAATTACAATCCCGCCGTTTGGACTGATAACCTGACCTGTAATAAACCGCGCCCTGTCTGATGCAAGAAAGGCGATGGTGTTTGCGACATCCTCGGGCTGGCCGATGCAGCCGAGCGGGGTTTCATCACAAAGGCTGGCAAGGGTCTCGCTGTCGAGGGTGCTGTTCATATCGGTGTCGATGACGCCGGGGGCAACGCAGTTTACCCGAATACCGGACGGGCCAAGCTCCTTGGCAAGCGCTCTTGTAAGGCCGATGATAGCCGCCTTTGCCGCAGAGTAGTGCACCTCGCAGGAGGCACCGGTTATGCCCCATATCGATGAGAGGTTGATAATCGAGCCGGTCTTGCGGTGAATCATCTCGGGCAGGACTGCCTGAATGCAGTGATAGGCACCCGTGACGTTAACGGCAAACATCCGCTGCCAGTCCTCATCGGTGATGTCGGAAAACAGCTTCTGCTGGGCAATGCCTGCGTTGTTGATAAGTACCTCTACCCCTCCGAGTGTGCGGTGGACTGCATCGAACATCATATCAACCTGGGCGCGGTCGGCTACGTCTGCGCAAAAGGCGTGCGCACAGCCGCCGTTTTGGATGATGTCCGCAACAAGGCTTTGTGCAGCCTGCTCGCTGTGAAGATAATGAACCGCGACCGCATAGCCTTCACGCGCAAGTAATGCTGCCGTCGCACGTCCAATCCCCCTTGACGCACCGGTTACAAGTGCCACCTTATTCATTTTTGGAGATGCCCCTTTCTACTTCATCCGTCTTGCCTTACACAAATATGGTCGGCTCGGCTGGGGGTTATGCACCCGTTGCCGCGCCGACCGTCTTTATTATGACAGTTGTCTTAATAGGTAACCCATATAGCTTGTAAAATGCGAGAACACAATGCCCGGCTCCTGCAAATCGGGGCACCAGCGTTTGACCCACTCAAGGCTTACAAAGCCATCAAAGTTGTTTTTGTGCAGAACCGCGAGCGTATCGAATACCGGAACATCACCGTAGCCCATCATGCGGTACTGGACTGCACCGTTAACCATGGCACTGTCTTTTACATGCAAGTAGCGCACGAACTTTCCAATCTTCTCATAGGTATCCTCGGGGCGCTCACCAAAGTACCGGAAGGGGTGGTGGATGTCCCAGAGTATGCCCTTATTCTCGCATGAAATACTCTCTATAAACTCCTTCATAACAGCGGAGGATGCAAGCGGGCCGTTGGTTTCAATAAGGGGAGTGACACCCTTATCCTGCCCGTACCGGCACAGCTCTTCATAAGCGGCCCGGGTGGTATCGAGGTTTGCATCATCAGTCGGCTGTGGAACAGGGGTAATCATCACACGCACAAACGGGGTACCGAGCTTCTGGGCAAGGTCAATGTAGGCCTTGGCCTCATCGATGCTTGCATCTGCCTGCCCGGCAAGGCCGAGCACGGCACCGCTAGAGAGCATGGGGATGCTCATTCCCGATGACTGGAGCTTGCGTTTTGTGTCGTCAATATGCTCCGGCAAAAAGGGTTTTGTTTTGGGGGCAAACAGTTCCCCGCCTATTCCTCTGATTTCAATTCCATCAAGCCCTAGGTCCTTTGCGGTGGAGAAGATCTCCTCAAACGACCAGCCGGGGCAGCCCAATGTTGAAAACCCAAGCTTCATCTGCGATTACCTCTTTTCTCTTAATAGTCTCTATAAACTGTCAAATGATTATCAATAACCGTACAGGAATTTCTGCAGTTCCTCCCATGTCATATCGGTATCACCGACATCACCGTTGCTCCAGTCGTTCATACTGCCCTTGCTCACCTTGAGCAGCAGCTCGCCGGGCATCCTTGTATAGCCGACCACACAGCCCGCGGGATAGGTATCATCATAAACCTCGGCAACCTTGTAGCTGACCTTGAGTTCCTTTAGGATGGTCTCGGCATCAAGCTGAGACATACCGATGATGTTCTCCGGGATGGGGGCAGGCCCTTTGCTGACCTTAACTGTGACGTTAACGAGCTCATTGGCAATGCTGCCCGAATCGGGATTCTGTTCAAAGATTACACCCGCAGGATATTCATCGTTGTATTCCTCCGTTTCGGTTACAACGTAGCGCTTCATGTAATCCTCGCTCTTCTTGACTGTCTCAAGATAACTGCCCACGAAGTTTGGCAGGTAGTATGTTTCCTGCATCTCTTCTTCGCTGGATGTATAGGATACGGTTTCGGGTGTTGTGTCCGTGCTCTTTCCAAACACCAGCATGCTGCTGTCGATTTCGCTTAGAATGACAAACATCAGCGTCAGCAGGATGGCCGAGGTAATGAACATGGAGCTAAGCATATATATAAGGTTACGGTTGCGGATTTTTCTTTTAATAAGCTTTTGCTGTTTTTTGGGTGGCAACGGTTCCTTGTACATCTTTTCACCTCTTTTTGTGCTTGCTTGCGGCTGTATTTCCTCGTCGTAATCGGCTGCGGATACAGGTGCCAAAACATCATCGGCCCCGTCTATCTGCACACGACTCAGCGACTGAACAAGCTCGCCTATCGTCTGAATGCGCAGCTTCGGCTCCGGCACAAGGGCGCCCATCAGCGCATTGGATACGTTAGCGGGCACCGCGGCGTTGCGTTCGCGCGCAGGTTTGAGCCTATCACGGGTTTCGCGCTCTACTGCGTCGGGCAGTCCCTGCCCCGTCAGGGCAAAATAACTGACAGCGGCGAGGGAATATACATCCGTCCAGCTGCCCTGCCAACCGGTTAAGCTGTAAAGCTCGGGCGGAGAATAGCCCGAAAACAGCTCGGCGGTAAGCTCGCTGTTCGCGGTGCGCGCTGCGGCAATACAAAATCCGTCGAGCCGAAAGGCCCCATTTTCATCGACATAGATGGTTTCGGGGCTGATTCCCCGATGATAGATGCCCATGGCATGCATCGCTTCTATGGCAGCAAGCGGGGGCATCATAGCCTCGCGCAGGCTTTCCCAACTCATCGGCCCATTGCGGTTGATATGCATCAAAAGCGTGGTCTCCCCGCAATAGTCATAGATGGCGTATGCGGTGTTGTTGAGCTCAAAGAAGTCAAGGACTGATACAAGCCCCGGATATGTACGAAGCTTTTGCAGCGTCCTGTAAAGGTCACAGAAATCGGACAAGAGCGCCTTGTATTGCGTCTCCTTGCCCTTTAACACCAGGACGTTGATTCCGCCCTTTTCCCTGACAGCAAGGACATCCGGCATATACTCGCGAATGATAACCTTTTTGTTAATAGCAAGGTCATATCCCAGATAGTTTGCGCCCTCGCCGTTATAGTCGAGCAGCTTACCCACAATATAGCGTTTGGTCAGCAAGGTCCCCGCCCGCAGATAGAGCGGGTGGTGCGCAGCCGTCGGGTCATAACCGCACAAGGGACAAGGTCCGCTGCCCTCGCCTTTTGCCATGCAACCCATACACAGCCCAATTGAGGGGTTCTCCATCGTAAATCGTTCACCTGCCTAAGGATTACCTGTTTTGTGTAAACACAAAACAGGCATGCCGGTTTGTAGGTCTTTTAAGAGGTTTCAAAATATGTATGTCATCCATTAGTATGGTGCGGTATGCACATGGTATTACTGCAAATGATAACAATCAATAGTCTTTATCCACCTGCATATATTCATCTCATTATACCGCAATTGGATGAAAATATCTACTGCTACCCACAAAAAGGCAGCCTGCGCGGAAAACTGCCGCGCAGGCATAGCATGGTTATGCGGTTTCGATGTTTGCAGCATCCTGCAGGCCAAGATGCTCCACCGCCCACTCACGCAGCTTATACTTTTGTATCTTGCCGCTTGCCGTCATCGGGAAGCTATCCATAAAGGCTACGTAGCTCGGCACCTTGTGGCGTGCCATGGATGCGCGCACATACTCTTTTATCTCTTCCTCGGTGGCGGTCATACCCTCGCGCAGGATGATGCAGGCCATAACCTCTTCGCCGTATTTCTTGGACGGAGCGCCGATGACCTGAACGTCCTTGACCGCGGGATGGGTGTATAAGAACTCCTCAATCTCCTTGGGGTAGATGTTCTCGCCGCCGCGGATAATCATATCCTTCAAGCGGCCGGTGATCTTGTAGTAGCCGTCCTCGTCTACCTGTGCAAGGTCGCCTGTATGTAACCAGCCGTCTTTATCGATGGCAAGGGCCGTTGCCTCCTCCATCTTGTAGTAGCCCTTCATGACATGATAGCCGCGTGTGCAGAATTCGCCCTGCTGGTAGGGGCCAAGCGTTTTGCCGGTTTCGGGGTCGACAATCTTTGCTTCTACATGGGGCAGAACACGGCCCACGGTAGACACGCGGTGCTCGATGCTGTCGTCCGTAGTCGTCTGGGTGCAAACGGGAGAGGATTCGGTCTGGCCGTAGGCGATGGTGATCTCCTTCATGTTCATCTCATCCACCACCTGCTGCATCACCTTAATCGGGCAGGGTGAGCCCGCCATGATGCCGGTGCGCAGACGCGGGAACTTATACTTTTTAAAGTCGGGATGCTCAAGCAGGGCGATGAACATGGTGGGAACGCCATGCAGGGCGGTGCACTCTTCCTTCTCAACGGCCTCAAGCACTGCAACGGGGTTAAAGTGCTCAATGGGAACCATCGAGGTCGCGTGAGTGATGCACGCCATAATGGCGAGTACCAATCCAAAGCAATGGAAGAAGGGCACGGGGATGCACAGCTTATCGTCATGGGTAAACTTCATGCAGTCGCCGATGCACCTGCCGTTGTTGATAATGTTGTAGTGGGTGAGCATAACCCCTTTGGGGAAGCCTGTGGTGCCGGAGGTGTACTGCATATTGATGACATCGTGATGATGCAGCGTGGACGCTATTGCCTCATACTCCTCTACCGACACGGTTTCGGCCATTTTATAGAGGTCCTTGAAGTTATACATGCCGGCAGGGGTTTGCTCTCCGACGTAAATGATGCTCTTGAGATAAGGCAGCATGGAATGAGAAAGCTCGCCGGGCTTTGCATCTTTGAGCTGCGGATAGAGCTCATTGACAATATCTACATAGCTGGTGGTCTTGATGCCCTGCATCATTACAAGACATTTTGCATCCGATTGGCGGAGCAGGTACTCAAGCTCAAACACCTTGTAGTTGGTGTTAACAGTGACCAAAACCGCACCAATCTTAGCCGTAGCAAACAGCGTAAGTATCCACTCAGGGATGTTGGTCGCCCAGATGGCAACATGGTCGCCCTTACCGATGCCCATAGCCATGAAGCCGCGTGCAAGCAGCTCTGCCTCCTCGTCAAGCTGCTTCCAGGTACGGCTGAAGTCGCGGTCGGTGTACTTGACTGCGAGGCTGTCGGGGTATTTTTCGCCGAGCTCTTTGAGCATATTGCCTACCGTGATCTCCATTAAATCATTCATGATTGATACCTCCGCACTGTTGTTATATACACATTTTGTCTGCAAATAAAAAAGCCTTCGTCCGCATACCGATGCAGCTAATCTGCATCGAATATGGAGACGAAAGCATAGATTCCTTCCGTGGTACCACTCCGATTGGTGTGATTTCACACCCACTCATCCCCGTCGTAGACGAAAAGTGTCCAAAAACAGGTTTTCCCTATATCGGGGGAATGCCGTTCGCGCCTAGTTGCATTGCTGCTTTCAGCTGACCGCTCAGGGGCGAGTTCATTCATCCTTTAAGGTACCGCATCACAGCAACCGCGGCTCTCTTTGACCCAAGGGTATGGATTACTATTCCCCATCATCGCGTTGACCCTATTCAAATATAGGATAAAGATAGCAGAAACCGCTCATTTTGTCAACTCATAGAAATAATACTTAATGATTATTCCTTTGTTTCCTGTAATATGCCTTTCTGGTCGGAAAATACAATTCATCCAAATCCGTATTATCTGCCAGTTAGAACAAGAAAATCCCGATCAAGGCACAACCGGCGATGTAATAAACCGGATGCTTTTTAAACTTGAACACCAAAAAGAGTACAACCACAAACAGCACAGTTGCCTTGTAATCGATAAGCTGTGTAAGGTCATTGGCTATGGTAAAGACATCCCAGTTGAGCACTGAGACCTTGAGCACCTCCAGGCAGGCGACCGCAATCAGGGCTGTAACTGCCGGACGGATGGCATAAAAGGCAGAGGTTACATATTTGTTGTCGTGAAATTGGGTTAGCACCTTGGAGACAATCAGCACAATAATAATCCCGGGGATAATCGCCCCAATGGAGCTGATGATGCTGCCGATAGGGCCCGCCGTCGTGTAGCCGACGTAGGTTGCCATGTTAAGGCCGATTGGACCTGGTGTTGATTCGGAGATAGCAACCATGTCCACGACGTCCTTTTTGGTAAACCAAGCGTACTTCTCAGCCAGGTCATATAAAAAGGGGATGCTGGCAAGCCCGCCGCCCACCGCAAACAGGCCGATTTTGAAAAACTCCAAAAACAACAACAGATAAGTCATCTTCTCCTCCATCCCGCTGCTTTGCGGCTTACGTATTATGGCTACTTCCCCTTATGGGCAAAGACCTTGACAACAATTCCAAACACGACCGCCGCTATGATAAGCAGTACGGTGGATATCTTAGTAAAGGCCGAGAGCATAAACACGACGATAAACGCGATTAGGGTGTAGATATCCTTGATGCCCTTTTTCCACATCGTTGCAATCGATTGGATAATCAAAGCGGCAACGGCAATTCGAACACCCATGAACGCCTTTTGCACAATCGGGTGGTTCACAAAGGGAGCAAGGGCCGCAGCGATAATCATGATGATGACAAGCGATGGGAATGCTACCCCCAAGGCGGCCACGATACCGCCTCTTTTCCCTCGGATTTTATCACCGACAAACACGGCGGTGTTGATGGCAATCATCCCTGGCAGGCATTGTCCGACTGCATAGTAATCCATAATCTCCTCCTGCGTTACCCACCCGCGGCGGTCTACCGCCTCTTTGTTGATGATGGGCAGCATGGCGTAGCCACCGCCGAAGGTCAACGCGCCGACCTTGATAAACACGGTGAAAAGCTCCCACAAGGACGGCTTCTTTTGCTTAAGCTCCTTCTCCAATGCCTTACCCTTCTTTCTATACCGATGCTTGTTTCGGTGAGGTCGTTTAATATAAGGTCTCTCCCAACACCAACTATTATACCCCGACTGTATGCAAACTCAAGTAAAGTACCTTTCTCCGGCAGAACTTGAGTGAATCGTTGTTTACATAAAACAGCCGGAGCATAGGCTCCGGCTGTTGGTTAAGTCTTACTCTGGCTGCAGTGTGCTGTTGATGACCTCGTGCATATAGGGAATAGAAGCCTCCGCGCCCTTGCGCGACACGGCGATGGAGGATGCAACCGAGGCCAGGCGCAGGGCTTCATCGGGTGTATGACCCTGTGCAAGGCTTGCGATAAAGTAGCCTGTAAAGGTATCCCCCGCCGCGGTGGTGTCCACAACAGGCACCTTGTAGATTCCGTGGGTGAGGATAGTATCGCCGTCCTTGTACTGCACGCCGCGCTTACCGAGGGTCAGCACAATCTTTGCATTCGGATATCGATGTGAGAGGGCCTCAAGCAGGTTGTCTTCAGCCAATTCTCCGCAGATATCTGCCGCCTCTACCTCGTTGAGGATCAGGTAGCTTACATACGCAAGCGGCAGGGCGAGGATGCGCTCGTTCATCGGGGATGGGTTGAGCACAATGACAAGCCCCTTTTGATAAGCCCGCTCCATGATGTATTCAACGTTATTGATCTCGTTTTGCAGGAGGATATAGTCACCCGCCGAGAAGTGTGAAAGGGTAGCGTCGATATGCTCCTTTGTGATGGTTTGGTTTGCCCCTCCATACAGAAGGATGCAATTTTGCCCCGAGGGTGTTACTTGAATGATGGCATGTCCGGATGCAACATCCTCACATTGATTAATAAAGTCGGTGTTTACGCCGTTTGATTTGAGCGTGTTCAGTAACACGGCCCCGTCTGCCCTGCCGACCGCCCCTGCATGGAAAACCTCCACCCCCGCTCTTGATAGGGCAATCGTTTGGTTTAAGCCCTTGCCTCCGCAAAAGGTTTGACGG
Source organism: Bacillota bacterium (assembly GCA_023415575.1). Taxonomy (GTDB): domain Bacteria; phylum Bacillota; class Clostridia; order Oscillospirales; family Ruminococcaceae; genus Acetanaerobacterium. Next base: position 73,569 of record JAEZKF010000044.1, on the reverse strand, counting down.
GAGTCGGACGACAATGTCTCGCCCGGGCGGACAAAATGGTCTACTTGATAGACGTAGTCGATGTTGAGTGAGCCGAAGTTTAGTAGTTTCATCTCTTTCTCCAATCCGCGTTATTGCATCCCAAAATGAGGTTAATAAATAGGCATATGAGCTTGTACACAATTATAGTATGGGCGGCATAATTTCGCAAGCAAGCATGCGGCTTAACTATACCGCCTTACGCCCTCAAAGTGCAGGTAACGGGCCTCTTGATAGTGGTATGTATTCAGCCTTCGGTTGTTGCTGTCATAGGTATGGGTGGCAATGCGAATTCCCGCCTCATCCGGTGACTCCACAGAAACGACAAGAAGCGAGTGTCCGAACACTCCGTCAGCAAATCGAAGCTGAATTACATCGCCGGGGACAATATCGCTGATTGACACGCGGCGGGCAAAAGGGCCTACGCCCTCGCGGTTGCCTGTTATAAAGCGATAAAAATACTCCACGCTCGACCAGGATGGCGCCCGGTGTGCAAGGTCAATAAAGTACCAGCCTGTTACCGGAGTATAGTTCATCTGTCCGCTACCGGCAAACACACACTGGGAGATAAAGTTTGTGCAGTCACCGCCCATATTCTCAAAGTCGGCATAGCGTGGATTACGCGAAAAGGCCCATTTGTGGGCATATGCCACCGCAGCCTCCCTGTTATACGCACCTGTAATGAGCATGTTCATTCCCCTTTGCGGATAGTCGGTGTTCAGTCCATCCTATTCGCAAGAGGGGGAGTTGGGCACACAAGAAAGAAAAACCATGCTTCGGAGAAAAGTCCCTTGGCATGGTTTATTTTCTATGGGCGGAAGAACTCAAAGATGATGGTGTCAAACCGCTTGTTGCAATAGGCAATGTCATCGGTATCGCGCACCGTCCAGCCCAAAAGCTTGCCCCCGATAAAGCGGAAGAGAGAAAGCCTGAGCTTTTTGCGGGCATCCTCGTGCTTAAAGGCGACAAAGTGCGGGCGGGTGACCACGTTGGTTATCAGGGAGGAAAGCAGGATTGCCTGATAACGGGGCAGGCTCTCAAAGCATCTCGCTCCTGCCGAGAGCTGGCCGCGGATGACCTTGGGCCTATTTTTGCAAAACCACCGAACAATTGCCGGATGGAAGGATTCAATGCAATAGGGGCCGTGGTAGTTGTCGAGCATCTGTGCGGCTAATCTGCACAGGTCACTGTTGCGCTTTGTGGATTTAAGCTCTACAATGATCGGCACCTTGCTGTCTACAAGCGCCAAAACATCCTCAAACAGTGGGATGTGCTCTTGGGTTTCGAGGAGTGTTAGGCCTTTTAGCTCTTCGTAGGTGCAGTCGGCGATGTGACGGTCTACCCCGCACATACGCGTAAGCGTATCATCGTGGAACACAACGATTTTATCGTCAGCCGTTAAGTTGATGTCAAGCTCCATGCCGTAGCCTGCCTCAACCGCCCGATTAAATGCAGCCATCGAGTTTTCCGGAATAGACTTATCCTTGGTATGCAGTCCGCGGTGGGCGTAGCGATACCGCCATAGGTGGTCGCCCTCCCCTTTCTCGGTATCGGCGGGCGCAATCAAAATTAAGTAGAGCAAAAACACTATTGCCACCGCAGCGAATATGTAAAAAGCCATGCGTCATCACCAGACCTTTGCAGTACTACAATGCGCTTTGAAAATCAGTCTGCTACGTCAAAAGCCTCGAGCTTTGTGGCGACCTTTTCGGGTTTGGAATCGCCGTGTTTGACCATCATCATGGTGATAAAGGCAAGCCCGACGAACAAGGCGCCGTACGGCAGCAGGGTGTAGTAGCCGACATACTCCAGCAGGGCGCCGGAGAGTATCGGGGTGACAATCTGCGCCGCCATCGAGAAGGTGTAGTAATAGCCGGTATACCGCCCGACATTCGCCCCCTTGGACATCTCGAGCACCATGGGCAGGGAGTTGACGTTAATGGCCGCCCACGCGATACCTGCAAAGGCGAAGGATACGAACATCAGCGGAGAAAACTCGGTATAGAGGGCCGCCGTCGCAAACACGAGCGTCAACAATGTAACGCCGAACAGGATGGTCTTTTTGCGGCCGATTTTCGAGGAAATAATGCCAACCGGTATGTACGAAATAATAGCCGTGATGTTGGCAACCATCAAAATAGTAGCGGACTTTGCTTCGGGAATATCCAAAGCGACTAAGGCGTACTTTGAGAAGGCGGAGGAGATGGCGTTATAGCCCATGAACCACAGGGAGATGGACACAAGGATAAAGATGAGGCTCTTGCGCACCGCGGGGTCGAGCTTATGGTTTGTGCGCACGGTTTCTGCATCCTCATTGATTTCCTCGACGTCGATGCCCATCTCGGCACTGGCAAGGCGCATCTTTTGCACCTCTTTGTTCTCGTTGACGGTAAGGGCTAAAATTGCAATGCCGATGAGCATAATCGCGGATGTAGCAAGGAAGAGCGGCCAGTAGTTGATATTGCTTTTATCCGGCGCAAGAACCGAGATAAGCCCCAGCACCAAAATGCCGCCTATCGCGCCCATGAGGTTGATAACTGCATTCGCCTTTGAGCGCAGGGGCTTGGGGGTGACGTCGGGCATCAGGGCGACTGCCGGAGACCGATACAGGGCCATTGAAAGCAGTACAATACCTAAGGAAATGATAAACAACACAAGATTGCCGCGTGTAGCCGAAAACGGGATTAACAGCATCGAAACGGTGGCACAAACGGTGCCGATTAGTATGTAGGGCATTCTTCTGCCTATCTTGGTGTTGGTTTTATCCGACAGCGTGCCGAACAAGGGCAGCATAAATAAAGCGAGTATGTTATCCAGCGACATGACAACACCCGAAACGGTGTCGCCGAACTTGAACGCCTTGAGCATTATCAGCGGAATGACGAAATCATAAAGTTGCCAAAAGGAGCAGATGGTAAGAAACGCAAGACCGACCAGTATAGTCCGTTTGTAATCGAGTTTCATAGACATTATTCTCCTCATACTCATTTCTGGGTACCAGCTGAAGTATACCATTTTTCGCTTCTCTTATCAATTGCATCACATAATCTTTATTGTGAAATCATATTTTTGTATACAGGTTACAAAAATCGAGATGCTTTTACTACAAAGACATGCAGAGCAGGCAGATACTTCTTTATATTCGTGTCCGTCACAGACCATGCGAGTTTAATAGAAGCAACATCGATTTATTTACCGTTTTCTGCCGTGAAATCGACCCACATATGCGATAGGCATTGTGCTTTTTGACCCGCTCTGTTATAATAACACTGCCAAGTACTAAAGTGCGGTACATTTGATACGTCCGAGTACGATTGGCACACAAATCTGCCAGAGGAGTTGTGTTTTGATGAACCATACGGCTTGCGCATCCAAAGTAACTGTAAAGACAATTCGAATGTCCAGCTGCATGATGCGAATGTGCCCGCACTGCTAAACGGCGGTTGTGCGGACGCATGGTTAGCCGTGCGTCTTTTTATTTATGTTCATCAATCATTAAAGGCCGTTATCCGGCAGAAATGGAGATTGTTATGCCTATTTGTATACCCAACTCACTTCCAGCAGCAAAGGTTTTGGAGGAAGAAAATATATTTGTCATGCATGAGGATCGGGCGAAGACACAGGACATCCGCCCTCTCCGTATTGTAATTCTTAACCTCATGCCTAAAAAGATTGAAACCGAAACGCAGCTGTTGCGTGTACTGGGCAATACCCCGATTCAGGTGGACATCGAGCTTTTGCAGACTGCAACCCATGTTTCTAAGAATACCCCGCAGGAGCACCTGTTTAAATTCTATAAGACCTTTGATGAAATTAAAGACGAGCGCTTTGACGGTATGATTATCACCGGCGCGCCGGTTGAGCAGATGCAGTTTGAGGAGGTTTCGTACTGGGAGGAGCTGTGCGAAATCATGGAGTGGACCAAGACCCATGTGTACTCCACCTTCCATATCTGCTGGGGCGCACAGGCGGGCCTGTATTACCACTATGGAATCCCGAAGTACCCGCTCGATCAGAAGCTGTTTGGTGTATTCCCCCACAAGGTGCTGGACGAGAAGCATCCCCTTCTGCGCGGCTTTGACGAGGTGTTTTTAGCACCCCAATCCCGCCACACCGAGGTAAGAAAGCGCGACATCCTTAAGACCGACGGCTTAAAGCTTTTGACCTGGTCGGATGTTGCGGGCGCCCATATCATCTGCTCGCACAACGACAGACAAATCTTTGTGACCGGTCATTCGGAGTATGACCGTATGACGCTTGCTGAGGAGTATTTCAGAGACCTTGACAAGGGGCTTCCCATTGAGATGCCGGTCAACTATTTCCCGCAAAATGACCCGACCAAGGAGCCTCCCTTTGTATGGCGCAGCCATGGCAATCTCTTGTATTCCAACTGGCTCAACCACGTTGTATATCAGGAGACACCATACGACCTCTCTGAGCTTGCATAATACATTCGGCGCCGCGGCGCCTACCATAGGAGGTGTCCGGCATGAGCGCAGGAGGAATTCTTCGGTTGTCGGTACACGCCATTTTAGGAGCATCCGGCTTGTTCCTGATATGGGCTGGGCTGCGTCTTTGGACGTTAAATTCAAAAAGAAAAAAGGGTGCGCCCCCGCCTGATAAACGGCGCGAGGCCCTATTGTGGGTGTTTGTCTTTTATCTTTTGAGCCTGTACCAGATTACGGTGTTTCGATACGGCGTTAACCCCGAGCTATGGCACGCCTGGGGCGATTCACTGGACAGCATCAACCTAACCCCCTTTGTGCACACCATCAAGCTCTATTATGCCTATACCAAGTGGTTCTTTTACTATAACCTATTCGGCAACATCGTGTGGTTTGTTCCCTTTGGCGCTTTGCTGCCCGCTGTCAGTAAGCGGTGCGGGTTCTGGATGACAGCACTGTTAGGCCTGTGCTGCTCGTTTTCCATTGAGGTCATGCAGTTTATTTTTGCCACGGGTATCAGCGATGTTGACGACCTAATCTTTAACACCGCAGGCGCGATACTCGGGTATTTGATTTATCTTTGCATTCGCACTATTTACCGCGCAGTGCACAAGCGCAAAAAGGCGTAGTATTTGCTAACCGTAAGGGGTTGTCCCCAACTCGTTTTAAGCAGATTATCAATATCAAAGCCCCAACCGGATGGTTGGGGCTTTTCTTCTGCAAAGATGACGAATGCCGCCCGCAATCCCATAAGGGAAGGGGCGGCGTCTTAGATGTAACTGTGAGATGTGAGATTATGCCTCTGCCTTCCACAGGCCGTGCAGGTTGCAGTACTCGTAAACCGAGATGAGCTCTTCGCCGTCAGCGAGCTTAAACTCAGCAATAGGGGCCTTGCCTACAACCAGGTTCTTTCTCTGGCCGCCCTTGGTGGTGTTGAGGTAAATCCATTCAATGTGGTGCTCCTCAAGCATCGGGTGCTCTACGCTGCCGATCTTGACCATTACAGTGGAGCCGGTCTGCTCAAATACCGGCACATGCTTTTCTGCGGAGGCATCCACCGTATTTGCTACGAGCTCTTCCATCTCCTGCCCGCAGCAGGTCATTGTTCCGCCGCCATTGAAGATAAGGCCTACAAGGTTACCGCACTTGCTGCATCTAAAAAACTTAGGTTCTGTTTTCATCGTAACGCACATCCTTTCGTTATGGCTGTGCGGCTTGTTGCACACACAGCTAAATAGCATATAATATACCCTTTGTGTGTAAGGATTAAGGGTCAATAAAACACATTGACAGTCGATTGCATGTCAACATGCTGGTTTAGCTTTCCATATTGTATTCTAGCACATTTGAGAATTATTCGCAATAAGCTTGTGTGATACTTTGAGAATTTACGCGAAGTAACTGTCCAGTATTTTACTCGTTTGGTTTGTGCATCAAGATGTCGTGTTGACTATTATAAAACTAGGTGCTATATTTTGAGTATCGGCGCTTGTTGCGCGAAAATATAAATGCTGCAAAATCCCCATTTGCCACGGTATGCCCTTAATTCTGCAGGCCGAACCGGCTGCTAAAAATGGAGTGGTGACATGCCCAGAGGTAAATTTGTGATTAAGACTACCCCATCCGGAGCGTTTTGTTTTAATCTATATGCGGCAAACGGACAATCGATTGCCACAGGCGATGGCTACACCTCCCTTGCCAGCTGCAAAACCGGCATCGAGAGCGTGATTAAAAACGCGCCCAACGCTTATTACGAGGACCAGACTGCGGAGGATTACCCGAAGGCGGTTAACCCGAAGTTTGAGCTGTATCAAGACGAGAGCGGCGAGTTTCGCTTTCGCTTAAAAGCGCGCAATGGCGAGATTATCGCCGTAAGTGAGGGATACAAGAGCAAGCAAAGCTGTGAAAACGGCATCGAGTCGGTGAGGAAGAACGCGCCGGAGGCGGATGTCGTCGTAGATACCTAAGTATAATCTATAAAAATTCTAAATCTTAAGCAGGGAGAGTGTGTATACCCCCCTGCTTATTTTTTATCTTTGCTGCGCTTCTTTTCGATGATGTCCCCGAACAGCTCGCGCACGCCTAAAATGAGCAGAAACACCCCGAAAGCCTTTGAGAGATAGTGGTCACCGATCAGCCTTGCAACGGCAAAGCCGGCAAACACCCCCGCGATTCCGGCGAGGATGCCGACAAGCGCAAGCCGGTAGGCAAGCAGCTTATGCCTTGCGTGTATAATCAGGGCAACCACCGCAATCGGGATGAAAAATAGGAGATTGATTCCCTGGGCCTTTAGCTGTGGTGTATCCGCTATAGCCGTAAGGTAGATAAGCAGCACACCGCCTCCGCCCATGCCGAGCGCACCAAGCACCGCAGCCAGAAAGCCCGCGATAGAAGCATACAATAAATCCATCAGCGCAAAAGAAGCCTTATTGCGGCAATCAGAATAAGCAGGCCGAAGATGCGGCGAAGCAGCGCGTCCGGCACACGACCGAGCAATATTCCCCCTACCACTGCCCCCAGAATGCCCGCCGGGATAAAGCGAAGGGCATCCCCCACAGCAAACGCTCCGCTGCCCAGATACAAAAAACCGCTGAGCACCGAAAGCGGCATGGTGATGGCAATGGCTGTGGCATGGGCGCGCTTTGGCTCAAGGCCCGCCATCTTGAGCATCGGCACCGCAACCATACCTCCCCCCGCGCCGAATAATCCGTTGAGAAGGCCGGTTGCAAATCCAAGTACAATCCCGATCCATCGTTTCACAGGCGTTGCCTCCTATAAGGTTATTCTCGCTGATTATCCATCCGCGGCAGAGGGTTAGTGATAAAGCATTACATATCCACATAAAACAAAGGCGGTCACGGAACTTATTGTTCCATGACCGCTGTGCTTTATTCCGCTTTCTTTTCCTGCAAAGAGTACAGTAAAAACGCGGTTTTGTATTAATTTCCCCGCCCGGCCGGTGCACGGCAAAGCTAAACCCGTCGCCCGACAGGTGGGTACACTCCCAAATGCTTCTCGCTCCCTTCTTCCGATTTAAAAATCGGGAGGTCTGCAGTCCACGTTCGGAGACCGTGTTCCCTTTTTACGCTTGTTGGATTTATATATACCGTACAGTATCGAACTGGGCAGGATGCGCTCACGACTGATGTTTAAGGCTTATTCCTCGAAGTCGTACTCCTCGGAAAGACGCTCTACAAACATCGCCGCAACACGGTTAAACTCTTCTTCGTCCTCTATATAGGCGAGATACTCCTCGCCGTCCTCTTCCTCACTGCGGAGTACAATGAGCTGGCCCTCTTCCTCTTCATCCTCGGCGGATTCTTCGGCAGGAATCAGTGCAACATAATGCTTATCGTCTACATCAAGCTCATCCAGAATCTCAAATTCGTGTTCTACTCCATCCTCATCAGTAAGGGAAAGCACGCTTGGTCCAAAGTCCATTTCGTCTGACATGGCAACCTCCATTGGCTTTTACGAAAAAAGCTCAAATTGTGATTTTCACCGCACCCCAAAAAGCGCGGCTGCGAGGGATTCTTGTGTCTGTTTAAATTGTATGCGAAATGAAGAGCGATGTCAACAGCAAATATTGTTATTATAATATATCCATATTTTTATGGAAAAGTTAATAAAATATATTGACATTCACCAAAAGATATGCTATATTTAAGACACAGAAAGAAGGGTTTTAAGGAAAAACACATCTTTCAGTCACATTAAAGGAGGCGGTTCCAATGTACAGTGATATCTCAGCACAATCCCTTGCATGGGAAACCGCGCGCTGCAAAAGATAATAGTTTTTGTTGGCAGCTACTCCTTTTGTCCTCGGCAGCGCGCAACGTAAGTTCAAAAGCTTTGCCCGGTTTATCCCTTCGCGAACAACTTTCGTGTTCCCCATTGATGCCGGCATTGATTGAAACTTTCATAGCGACTCAATGGCATTTTCCCGCCGCGGCAATTTCCCTTTTGAATCGTTGTCTCTAATCTCCTTTCTCATTCGGATTATCGCAGCTGCGTTTAATCCTCAAAAAACCAGAAATCAATTCAAGGGAATGATACCCATGTGCTTTAGTTTTCGTATCGATTAGCGGCAACCTACCACGCAGGGTGAGGTAGCGGTTTTACCACTACCCCCTGAAGGGCAAGATGCTTTTCATCTGATATGCCGCGCAAAAACAGATCTTGAAGAAATGAGATATATGCAGGGCTCTGGCTATGGTCAGGGCCCTGTTATTGTTTTGCATTATAACTTTGCGCTTACCCTTAAATAATCCAATCCATGACATAAATCCGCTTGTCAGCAATTGAAGAATCATATATAATATCAACTGTGTTGTAAAAGCAGAAGAACAGAAAATGTTTACTCGACAGCGAAAGGATGGCTGTGGAAAGGGGTTATAGACAATGAAAGGCTTGCGCGGCATATCAAAGGCACTTGTGTTATTTGCAGTGTCAATACTTTTGTTAACGGGGTGTGGAGGCAAGATGGTATTAAAGCAGTACAAAGAGGTTGCGGCGGATGCGCCTACGGCGACAATTAAGACCTCAATGGGTGACATCAAGGTTGTGTTGTTCCCCGAGGAGGCTCCCAAGGCAGTTGAGAACTTTATTTCTCTCGCCAAGGCAGGTAAGTATGACGGCGTGTTGTTTCACCGTGTAATCAACAGCTTTATGATTCAGTCCGGCGATACCGATTTTATGGATGGGTATGGCGGTGAGAGCATCTGGGGCAAGCCCTTTGAGGATGAGTTCTCCGATAACCTTTGGAACTTCCGCGGAGCGCTCTCGATGGCGAACAGCGGTACCAACACAAACGGAAGCCAGTTCTTTATTGTTCAGGCTCCTACCGTTTCTGCAGATTTGCTTGGGCAGATGAAGGAAGCGGGCTTCCCCTCTCAGGTAATTGAGAAGTATAAGGAGAACGGCGGTACCCCTTGGCTTGATAAAAGACACACTGTGTTCGGTCATGTCATTGAGGGTATGGATGTCGTGGATGCCATTGCACAGGTAAAGGCTGACCAGAACGATAAGCCGCTTGAGGATGTCACCATCATTACCATAGAAGTAAACGAATAATCAAAAAAACGATATTGCACCTTGTTATCGGCCACCGGCCTTGATAATAGGGTGCAGTTTTTTATCCCCTCAGTATAGTGGCTAAAACAACAAGGCAAAAAAGGACTGCCCTAAAGCAACTCATTTTGCTTTAAGACAGTCCTGCATCGAAATCAGTATGGTGACCCGGACGGGAATCGAACCCGTGATACCGCCGTGAAAGGGCGGTGTCTTAACCGCTTGACCACCGGGCCATACAAACGCCACCTTTCGGTGGCGTGCAATGATGGTAGCGGTAGTTGGATTCGAACCGACGACACTGCGGGTATGAACCGCATGCTCTAGCCAACTGAGCTATACCGCCACATTCATATTTCGCTCGCGCCCTGCGGCACCGCGAGCACCGAGCGAATTAAATTATAATATATCAGCGAAGTCTTGTCAATACATTTATTCGACGAAAAGCAAATTTCTTAAGCTCACTAAAACGCGGTATCGATTGTTGATAGTTGTTCGGCAGCATGCCGAAATTTCATCCAGTCTATGGGGATTTGACGGTTCTCTTTTGCAGGACTTATGCTTTGCATTAGGCCTACTCATGGGTATATAACAGTAAGGTTTTGTTACCATTCTCTAAATGTAAAAAAACTCGAGAAAACGCTTGATTTTCCTTTGATTATTTGATAAGATAACACTGTTAACTTCTTGCGGGCATGAAAAAGGAGGTGCTGCACCATGGCAAAATGCGATATCTGCGGAAAAGGTGTTACTTTTGGTATAAAGGTATCTCACTCACATAGACGTTCCAATAGAACCTGGAAGCCTAACATCCAGCGTGTAAAGGCTATTGTAAACGGTACTCCGTGTCATCTTTATGCTTGCTCCCGCTGCCTGCGCTCAAACAAGGTGACCCGTGCCATCTAAGGACGAAACCGAATTATGTGATAAAAACGCTACCCGAACTTCGGGTAGTTTTTTTATTGCATTTTGGTATGCTTGTTTTGAGGGTTGAATAAACCACGCTTATCGGTGGCGGTTTTGCGCATATCCTTCGAGTGCAACCTCACCCAGCTCACCATCATAAAGGGATGAAAGCGGGCGGGGTGTTTCACTGAATACGTTGACAAAATCCGCGAAAGCATCGTTTGCCACTACACGGGAAAAGCCCGGCTGACCATTGTACACGCGGTTATAGTAGGTTCTATCCTGAATAAACAGCCCACAACCAGACGAGAGCATAAACCCGGTATTTAGGTTGCCGAGCATCGACGCCGCAAAGCCTTCAACAGTCAGCTCGTTTTCTCCGCCGGTACACAAAAGTCCGCGTACAAGGCCGATGCCCTGCAGGGTGACGATAATCGGGGTTTCGATTCCGATACCCCACATGCTCAGGGCATATCCGCCTTCAAACAGAAAGCGTGCGCCAAGCCCTTCCCCTGCCGCTACTGTACCGCGATTGCACGCGCTTGCAATCCAATCAGCAACGCCAAGGCGCTTAATCTGGGCGATGGCGCTGACATTCTCGCCGCCACCGAAAAAGATGAGCGAAGCGCGGTCGATGAGGTCTTTGGCGTTTGCGGGCGGCTGCAGCGCACCGCGAAGCAAAAGTACGTCTACCTCGCAGCCCAGAATGTCGCGGTAAAGCTGTTCAAATGTCCGTATATACAGGCTGTCGTCTCCGCTTGCGAGCGGAATCAGCAGCACGCGGGGGCGTGTCTGTCCAGTGAGCTCTATCACCTCACGGTGCATTGTTGTCGCATAGGTTGTATGAAAGCCATGGCTGCCAAGCGCCGCTATCTTCCCCATTACTTGCACCTTCATTTCCTCTATCTTAATTTCATTGTAAACGCATCGGGCGATTTATGCAATCATTTGTAATATGGAGAGAATAAAAAATCGGCGGCAAGGATTCTTCCCTGCCGCCTTTGTTGTTTTGTGATTGTTTGGGGCAACATCTGCGTAATGCCTACTCTGCCGCGAACGCATCTATCCAATGCTGCGCAATCAGCGCATGCCCCTCCGGTGTCGGGTGAACACCGTCTACGGTGTAATAGAGGGGGCCGTTTTGGGTTTGGGCCATTGCGTCGTCAAAAATCTTTTGCACGTCCAGATGGCGCGCGTTGTAGTCCTGCGCAATACGCCTAACTACCTCACGGCGGGCGTCTACATCCTCCCGCCACTCCTTCTTGTCCTCGGTGTCCTCCAAGACAAAGGGCGAGAGCAGAATAAGCCGCGTAAAGGCGTTTTTCTCGCGAATGCGGTCAAGGAGCTCACGGTAGGTCTCTTCAAAACGGGGGATGGGACTCGAAAGCCCCATATCAAAGATGCGCCAGGTATCGTTGATGCCGATGAAGATGGATATGATGGTCGGAAAGGGGTGCAGCCCAAGGCAGTCGCGATGAAACCGGCGTTTGAGATCAGAGATGCGGTTACCGGACACGCCCTTGTTTAAATACTGAATGTTGTGCTGGGGCATAAGTTCAGAAAGACGCTTTGCCACAAAGGCGGGGTAACCCTCGCCAAGGCTTGTGCGAATCAGATAGCTTCTGCCTGTATCGGTAATGCTGTCACCCTGAAAAAGAATGAACTCGTTTTGATTAAAGTCATATCTCATACTGACCACCATCCTGCCTTACCGGCCTTTTATATTTGCTGCTAGGTTTAACGAATGGTAAAAGCGGCGGCATAGCTCGGATGCCAAACCACCATTTTGCCGCTTAGTTCGGATACACCCTCCCAAAAGCCGGTGGCGTCATTCCACACCCATTGACCGCCGATTGTCGGACGCAGCGAAACCGGTTCTCCTTTACCCTTATAATGGGAGACCCAAATCTTTGTGCTGCTGCCCGGGTAGACAAACTGGCCCGAACGCGGGGTGCGGATAAGCGGCTTCGGTACGCTCGGTTCGGTTTCATCGGATGCGAGCGTTGTCAGATAGCCGTTGTTTTCGGCGCGCTCCTCCTGCTGCTGCAGGTAGGTTTGGTCGGCCGTAGTGTCGTCAATATAGCGGACGGGCTGCAGGTCCACACTCTTGCCCAATAAATGCTGGACAAGGCCCATGTAAAGCGGATCGGTGTAAAGGTGCAGTGTTTCGGTATTGGGATCAATCATCAGCTGCACACCGTACAGGATACGCAAAACGTCAAGTGAGAGGCTTAATTTGCCGTCGCTGTCAACATCAATGGGTTTGACTGCCTCTATCTTGCCCGAATAAGGGTTGTAGACCGTGATGGGCTTGCCTGCGATGATGTCCTGCACCTCAAAGCGGGGCGCAAGTCCGATTGTATTGAGCTTTTGGGTGTACATCTGTTCAGCCGCGACTGCAAGCTCTGAATAATCCATCACACCGGGTGTTCCCTGGTCAGTTTCCTTGCGCGGAAGAGTATAGGAGTGAACGTCAATCAAAAAGCCATCGGTGCCGTTGAAGTAAAGGGTAAGGGCATCCGACTCGATGACCGGAGCATATAGTCTGTTGCGAATTACCACCTTGTCCTCTGTCTCGTCGTACAGGCGTTTTGCGTCAGCAAGTGTGGATACACCAAATACCCAAAGCGAAACCGATAGGTTAGTGCTGTCCAATACCTCAGTTGCATCATAGGCGTTTAAAATCAGGTTGTTGTACTGCAGGGGCTGGGCCGATACCGGCACAAACTCAGAGGCATCATCAAAGGTAACCAGCACGCCGTTTTCATCAAACAGGCTGTCACCGTTTAGGATAAGCCAGTCGTGCATAAGGCCCCTTGTGTCATAGAGCGGATTGCTCGGGTCTTCCAAGGATGAACTGAGTTGCGGGCTAACGCGAACGACCTCCTCGCCCGAGAAGATAAAATATCCGTTTTCATCCTCATAAAGGGTATGGCCGGTTGGCAATATAATATTGGTGGACGTCACCTCGTGGTCACTGATATAGCGAACCTGGCTGTCGAAGATTCGGCGGTGGTTTTCGTTTGCATATTGCAAAAGAACATCGTTATTACCGCCAAGCTGTGCACCGACAGCGGGATACAGACGTATCTCTCTAAGTGTCTGCGCTTCCTGCTCCTGTGCATCCTTAGTCTCCTCGCTCGTTAGAGGACTGCTTACGCCGCTGCTTGCCGCCAACTGCTGACGGCCATGCATAAGCGAGCCGATATCCTCTGCGACACCGCAGCCTGCCAGCGCAAGAACAAACGCGACGGCAATCAGCAGCGCCCGAGCAATGATTTTATTCTTAAATAACATAGGGTTCCTCCAATTTTTCGCGGGGGCTTTCCCCGCAGTCGTTATTGGGACAGAAAAACTGTAATATTACGGTAAATTCTCGTCCCGCTCCGATCACGGCAACAATTCTATCAACATAATCTGGATTTTGCAAGCCTTGTGCTATTTTTCATGGATAATCATCAAAAACTTGAAAGGCTTACCGAAAAGATTTGCTTTATTTTTCTAGTATTTTAGCGTGCTTTGTGCCCCATTCGCCCTATGGGCGCTCGTTTACTTTCCCCCTGTTTCATGGTAAAATTAATGGAATAAAGTGCAACACATCGCCGTTTTAACAGTAAATATGAAACTAAGGAAGGCTTGATATGCGCAGCAAACGAATTTTACTGTCCTTATGCGCCTTATTCTGCTCACTGTTGTGCGGGTGCTCCTATCTTTCCTCCGCCTTGGGTACCGGACAGGTGCTTGATGCAGGCAGGGTGGTCAATGCGGGATTTGTGCTCGAAGGCACCGAAATCCACATCACCGAGGCCGAGCCTATCGCCGCCTTTGCAAACCTTGTGAACAGCGGCCGTCCGGTGCAGGTGGACACCTTGCATATCCCTACCCCCAGCGTTACTGTGACGGTGGAAAACGGGGACGGCAGCACAAGTGTATTCGGCATCTACGACTTTACCAAGGATGCGCGCTACGCCTATATCCTGACGCCGGACAACGGATACCTTGAGGTTGACCGCGCATCGCTGCTCGGGCTACTTTCAAGCGAGGATTTTGCATCGCTTTATGCCCACAAGCAGTTCCCCATAGCAACCATTTCCGCGGACGAAAAACAGGGTACGCTGATTCCCGACTCGGGTGATTGGAGCTACAAGCGGCTGGATGGTAGATATTATGAGTCCACCGCCTCAATGGCCGAGCAGGACTACAAATACGTTCTCTCCTCCCCCAACGCACCGGTTATTACGTTTTCTATCGAGCCGGATACGACCTCCGTTATGGTTACGCGCGAGGGCAAAACCATGTTTGAGGGCACACTCGACGAGCTTGCGAGCTTTCGGATGTCGGGCAGCGGGCGGTATGATTACGAGGTGACCGCCATCTGGAGCAAAGCAACCCTTTCGGATTGTTTTGGCAACGCAATATACCGCTTCTGTGTGGATTATGCCCCAAAAGCGAGCTTTGAAATCAGTGCTTCAACCCTTGACCCCGGCGAGGTGCTTGTCATCTATGCAGTAGGACTTGACGAGGACGAGGAGATTACCGTAAACTCGCCCTTTAAGTTTGAGCCCGAGTTCTTTAACTACGAAGGCAGACGCGTTTGTATCTTCCCGCTCAGCTATAACAATAAGCCCGGGACCTATACGATGGAGCTTTCAGCAAAAAGCGCGTATGCAAAGTATGAAATAACCCTAAGCGACAAGCAGTTTGACATACAAGAACTTACGGTGGATAAGAAAATCACCGAGAGCACGGTTGATGACGATGAGGCCAACGCCGAGTTTGAGCGTATTATTACTCCGCTTAAGGCCGTGCGCGATGAGGAAAAATACTTTGACGGCCCGTTTATTATGCCTGCTACCGCCAAAATCACCACCGAGTTTGGGGCTATCCGCTCGGTGAACGGAAACGAGACTACCACCCGCCACAGCGGCATCGATATTGCTGCCAAGCGCGGAACTACTGTGAAGGCATCGGGCAATGGCAGAGTGCTTTATGCTGGCAAACTGAAGCTGACCGGCAACACCGTACTAATTGAGCACGGTTTTGGTTTGAAAACGTGGTACTATCATATGGATACCCTAAAGGTTAAGACCGATGATATGGTAAAGCAGGGAGACCCCATCGGCACGGTTGGTTCTACCGGGTTTTCTACCGGACCGCACCTGCATTTCGGTATGTCGGTAAATGGTGTGTTTATTAACCCCAATACTGCTATTGACCAAGCACTTATTGATTAACCCTAAGCATAACAAAAAGGCGGCATATGCCGCCTTTTTGCTGTATAGTGAATGATGAAGATAGTGTTCCCGCTGCGCCCATTTAAGGACGGTTTAATTCACTGGCTAGAGCCGCGGGATAGTTGTCCTTTGGGTTGCAGTTGTCAGGAGTGTTGCAGGACTACAATCACATGTATTCTACCGTGTATTTGGATTTATCATAAATCAGTTCCTTGGGCTCGCCATACAACACGACGCCTTTAGAGCGCACATAGAAGCGGTCAATGCGCGAGGCTCCCTGCACCGTAACCGGCGCGTTGGCTACAAACGTATCGACATAGGACGGATCGCTATCGGACAGTGTAACCTCACTTTCGGTGTTGATACTAATCGTCTTACATTCAACACCGTATAAGAAGAGCTCGATTGTTGATGAACTCTTTGCGATTGTAATGGTCTTATAGCCCGAATAGTTGCTCTGGATGTTGTACGCGTACAGGGACGCCTTGGTACCCGAAGATAGAACCGTTTCGTTGATATAAGACAAGCCTTCGAGTTCTACATCGATGAAATCGCCCGAGGCAAGCCGCAGGGTCTGAATACCGCAGTCGGTCAAAATCAGGTCATACAGCGAAGAGGAGTTAACAATCAGCTCGCCTTCAATCTTGCAGTTTTCAAGGGTTAGCGAGTAGAAGGCGTCTCTTGTAACCGTGAGATTACCCTTGATGTACTTGTTCTTGAGCACAACGTCCGCCGCCGAAACTTCAACGTTCTTGTAGGTAGCCTTTTTATCGTCAATAACGGAATCGTTACTGTAGGTCTTATCCGGGTAATCCTCGTCTTTGGATGATGATGTAGTCTGAGAGGATGTCGCCTGTGCGGCTACTGCTGATTGATCGATATGTACAGGCTTGGGCGGCTTTCCCTTAGCAGGCTTAACAGGTGTTGCCGTAACACGGTCAAAGGAGGTCGGCAGTGCGACGGTATCCACCGACTGCGCAACGGTAGCCAGCACGGGGGCTGTATAGTATTCCTCGGTCAGGTAGCTTTCCGGTGCCTTGGGTGCTATAGAGCAACCGGAGAACAGCAAAAGCCCTAAAACGCAGCTTGCGAGAAATACAACATAACCAATCTTTTGCCTCATCGTTTTGACCGCCTTCCTAAGTTACATTGTCACAATACGATAAACCCAAATGCACAAGCCCTGCTTTTGGCGGGGCTTGTGCACCGAATGTATGCATTGGCTATATTATACAGTAATTTTCCATATTCTGCAACATTTATATTGCAGTTTATTTTTTACATAACAGACAGCCACATCGCAAACTTGCTGAGCATCTGTGCCGCCTGTTTGGCTACACCGTCAGTTCCGCTTGGCTCTTCACTGCTGGAGGATTCGTCGACAGGGGTTGTACCGACTTCACCAACTTCTGTATAAGGTGCTCCATCGATAGAATTGGTCGTCTCTATATCTGATGTTGTTTGGCTGGCGCTTGTGTTTACACCACAGATTAGACCGAAACCTACCATCGGCGTAGTTACTGTACTACCAGATTTGCTCAAGATGCCTTTATAGGTACATTCCGTGATAGTACCGGCATTTACGCCTGCAATACCGCCGACATTGCTTGTGCCGGTTACGCATGCAGCAGTGTTTGCCACCTGGCAGTTACTGATGGTGCCATTGTTGGTGCCCGCAATCATTCCGACGTTGCTTGTTCCGGTTACGGAAGGTGTGGCAGATTCGGCTGCTGCAACTGTACAGTCGCTGATTGTGCCATTGTTTGCACCTGCAATCATGCCGACGTTATTTCCACCTGCGACAGAAGAAGTGGCTGCAACGTTGATGTTCTTAACGGTTGCTCCAGTGTCAATTGTATCGAATAAACCAACATTGTCCGTTGTGCCTGTGGAGATGGTAATCTTTATAGTATTACCTTTCCCATCATAGTGCCCTTTAAAGGTTCCTGTGATGCGGTGATCTTTATCAATGGTAAAGGCCTCGGTCTGCTCGAAATACGCTCCGGCCCGAACCTTTGTGATGTTGAAGAACTCTTCGGCAGTGCTGACTTGGTAGGCAGAACCGTTTATTCCTTTACCTTGCTTAAACAGCAGGTCGTCTGCAACAACCGCTACTGCACTGGAAGTCGCGGGTGCAGAATCATTATAACCGGAAGCCGTTGCGATAACTGTTGCGGTGTAGCTTCCACCTCCATCGGCATGAGTCAATGTAAATGTGTGCGCTGTTCCGGTCAATCCTGAAGCTGCAAGCCCATTTACTTCTACACCATCTTTTAACAGAGCTACCTTGTAGGTAATGCCACTGCTTGGCGTAGCAGGCGGCGTCCAACTGAGATTCAGCTTCCTGTTATCCGTGGTGTCCTGCGTTAGGGTCACGCTGGTGGGAGCGTCAAGTGTGGGCTTTGTCGGAGTACTGCTGCTGCCCTCTTTGGTGAAGGTAATTGTCTGCGCATCAGAGTCAAGCACGTTACCGGCATTTCCAAGCGATACAACGCTAACGGTGTATTCGCCCGCAGGGAAGGTGGTATCGCTAGTTAAATCTACCTCTGTATTGCTGAGGGTGCGAGTAGTATTCACAGAATTACTCTTGATAGTTACGAAATAGCTGTTTATTCCGCTTACCGGGGTCCAGGTCAGCTTCTTGGTGGAGACATTGAATTCCACGCCTGTCGGCTTTGCTGCCTTCGTGACGGTAAACTGTCCGTTTATGGTTTTCTGCTCAAACGCAGATTTTGCTGTGATGCGGATGTAATAGGTGCCGGGAACAAAGTCTTTACCCATCTGGGCGCGCAGATCGATGGATTTGTTCTCAGGTTCCTTAGCATTGACGTTGAGCTTTTTGGTGCTGAAGGTGCTGTTGGTAGCAACCATAACGTTATAACCCTTGGTGGCGCCTTCGGATGTCCATGATGCCATGTACTTTGTAACATCTGTTGTGCCGTCAAAATTCAGGCTGCTTAAAGAAAGCGCGGGGTAAGACGAACCGCTGCATGTTACGGTGATGGTGTTGCTGTAGTCGGATTCCTCACGCGAGGAGGTAGCACAGGCAAGCACACGGAACTGATAGGTGCCGTTTGGCGCTTTGTTCTCCTCTAACAGATCCTCAATATTAATCGACCTTGTGCTGGAGGAAACCGTCTTGTAATAATACACCGTGGAGCCTTTGAGGTTTACGCGTACCTCATATCCGTTCGTGGCACCCGAGATGGCACTCCAGTGGATTTTATCACCGACCAAGGTGATCTTCGGCGCAGCAAGCTGCGGAAGCTTGCTCTCGGTACTGGAGCTGTCCTCGTCTTCATCGAGCACCTTGGGGTCATAGGTGTTTGAATTGCTCGCAATGTGCGCAGGAGCGGTATCAATACGTACATTCTTGCTGTAGCAGTATAACAGTCCAACCTTGTCACCGCCCTCGATGTAGGAGGGTTTGTTTGCAATAACGCTGCCAACACTCGTAGAGCCGAGCAGGTACAGGTTGGTTTCATAGTTTAGGGTGAGGGTATTCATTGAGATGTTGTACAGCTTGAGTATCGTGTACGCTTGAGAAGTCTTTACCGTTTCGATGGAGGTAAAGCCGGTGGCGGTAGCATCCAGCCTGTCGTGTTCAAGCAGGGTATCATTTCGCACCTGAGTTTCCTTGATGACGGTAGAGCCCTTTGCAATGATGCGCGGGCGGGATACGGTGCTTGCGCTGACGAGCTTTTTGGCTGTTACGCTGTCAAGGTAGATGGAGTTTTCTCCGCCGCCATATACATAGATGGTGCCGCCTACAGAAACGTTTTGCAGCGTGACATTGCCATCGCCGACGCCCTTGTCGATGATAAGGTCGCCGGTAACGGTCTTGTTGCTTATTGAAACGCCGCTTGCAGTAATCTTAACAGAGCTGAAGGTCTCCTTCTTGGAGCTTGTTACCGCAGAGGAATAGACCTTGCCGCTGTAGGATGTACCGGTAGTTGTTGTGCCCGATGTGGAAGCAGGCTTAGATGAGCTGGCCGGTTTTGATGAGGAGCTTGAGCTCGGTTCCTCCGACGAAGAGGATTCCTCCTGCGAGGAGCTCGGCGGCTCGGACGAGGATACCGGCTGCGAGGATGGCTCTGTCGACGAAACGGGCAGCGTGGTAGGAATCTCTCTCCTATTGCAGCCCGCAAGCGGAAATATAGCCGTGATTAGTAACGCGGCCACAATTAAAAGGCACGTGCACAAAGAGAAACGTTTCATACAGGTACCGCCCTTTCGTAATGAAGATAAGGCTCATTTATCAGTTTATTAATATGCGATTGGTCGTATCTGCCAAAATTCGCGGTAGTATGCGGGATAGCCCCTATATTATACCGCATCTAAATAGCAAAATCAAATATTTCCATTCATAATAATTGTGTCTTATACGCAGCGTTTTACTGCATACGTTCTAGCAAAATTGCCCGCAAGGTCGATTTTGCATCCGCTATTGTGTGTGTTATCTTCTTGTGTTAAAATATTGTATATTACAGTGCTGGGCAAACCACCTGATTCGGCAGGGACTGCTGCCTCGAACACCCTTCGGTGGAGGCCTATATATCTTGGAGGTTACACAATGTCAGGACATTCCAAATGGAATAATATCAAGCGCAAAAAGGAGAAATCCGATGCGCAAAAGGCAAAGATATTCACCAAAATCGGTAGGGAGATCTCCGTTGCGGTGCGTGAGGGCGGTGCTGATCCCTCGGTTAACGGTAAGCTGCGTGATTTGATCTCCAAGGCGAAATCCAACAACGTCCCCAACGATAACATCGAGCGCATCATCAAAAAAGCGGTGGGCGGAGAGGATAAGAACCAATACGAGACCATCTTTTACGAGGGATACGGCCCCTGCGGCATCGCTGTTATTGTAGAGACGCTGACCGAAAACCGCAACCGCACGGCGG
Organism: Bacillota bacterium; assembly: GCA_023415575.1. Classification (GTDB taxonomy): domain Bacteria; phylum Bacillota; class Clostridia; order Oscillospirales; family Ruminococcaceae; genus Acetanaerobacterium. The sequence continues at coordinate 52,992 of JAEZKF010000044.1, read as the reverse complement.
GTGATCTGCGCCACTATTTTGATAAGTACGGCGGCAACCTCGGCACCACCGGCTGCGTGTCGTTTATGTTCTCGCAAAAGGGCGTTATCGTGATAGAGGCAGAGGGCCTTGACGAGGATAAGGTGATGGAGGATGCGATGGAGGCTGGCGCTGCCGACCTCTCGTTTGAGGAGGATGTAGTGGAAATCTACACCGAGCCCAACGACCTGCGCGCCGTGCGCGAAGCGCTTGAGGCGAAGGGTTATTCCTTCCTTTCTGCTGAGGTAGAGTATCTTCCCCAGACTGAGACGCGTATCGAGGACCCCGAAACCGCCGCCAAGATGAACCGTATGCTGGAACTCATGAACGACAATGACGATGTTCAGAACGTCTGGCACAACTGGGCAAACGAGGACGAGTTTGCGGAGGATTAATCTAAACAAGGGTTCCCTGTTCTTTTGAACATAGACTTAGAAGACTTGCAGTTTCACAAGCCTTATGAAACATAGAGTGCAACCGATCCCGTCAAAACGGCTCGGTTGTGCTCTTTTTTGATATGCGGGGAATGAGATTGTCCAAGAGCAAAATGCTTATGTAAAGGGTTTACTGTCACCGAAATATCGTAATAGCATAGTTGTAAAACCCAATGCAGAATTAAAGCATAATTAGTATTTTGATAATGATATAAGCAATAGCGAGGCCAATAGTTAGTCGTAACTTCCCTTCCCTGCCTCGTCCCTCACGCGATAGGCAAAATCAATCTTGTTCCAGATAAACATGATTAAAATTATGACTAAGAAAATCATTGACTCTATAGTAAACCTCCTAACTTTATATCGTGCAGGAGGATGACATCTGCTCTTTGTAGTTACATTATATATCCAATATTACCATATTTCAACTTTGTTTTGCGATTTATGTAAACAGGCTTGCCTTGGTATCAAGGCAAGCCTGTTCTTTATTTGAGGTTTATTCGATTATATTAGCCCATCACTACGGAAACCTTGTGGGTTTTGCCGTCTGCGAAGGCGGGGACGGTGCAGCCGTCTATCGGCTTACCGTCTACCTCTACAGACTTAATGCCCTTGCTGACGTGCTCTGGGTTTTTGACCTCAATCTCGTAGGTTGCGCCGCGGAAGCTGCGGGTTACCTTAAAGCCGTCCCACTCCTTGGGGATGCTCGGGTCAATCTTCAGTCCGTCGTAGTCGGGCATTACGCCGAGGATAAACTGACTTACCGCAACAAAGTTCCATGCGGCAGTACCGGTCAGCCAGGAGTTCTTTGCCTCGCCGTGGCGTCTTGCATCCTTACCTGCAATCATCTGCGCGTAAACATAAGGCTCGGTGCGGTGGATTTCGCTATACTCCTCGGTGTAGGCGGGTGCAATCTTGGAGTAGTACTCAAAGGCGCGGTCGCCGCGTCCGAGCACTGCCTCGGCGCAGATAATCCAAGCGTTGTTGTGGCAGAAGATACCTGCGTTCTCCTTGTAGCCGCCGGGATAGGTGGAAATCTCACCGTACTCGATGTAGTAACGGGTAAAGGCCGGATTGTTAAGCACCAGACCGTACTTGGTGTCGAGGTACTTCTTAACCGAGTCGAGCGTGGTTACAGCCTTGCCGTCATCCAGGCCCAGCCCTGCCATTACGGCAAAGCCCTGCGGCTCGATGAAGATCTTGCCTTCCTCGTTCTCCTTGCTGCCGATCTTTCTACCGAAGTCATCATATGCGCGCAGGAACCACTCGCCGTCGTAGCCGTGCTCCATAATCGCGCGCTTCATCTCCTCGATGTGCTCACGTGCCTTTTTGGCTTCGTCTTCTTGTCCCATGAGCTCACACATCTTTGCGTACTCAGGCCCGATGTAGCAGAACATCGCGGCAATCATAACCGATTCCGCAACCTTGCCGTCCTTGCTGGTGGTTGTCTGGAAGGACTCGCCCGGTGTGTTGGAGAAGCAATTGAGGTTTAAGCAGTCGTTCCAGTCCGCACGGCCAATCAGCGGCAGGCCATGAGGGCCGCGGCGGTCTACCACATGGTAGAAGGCGCGTTTGAGGTGGTCGAGCATGGGCTGGGCCTTGCTCTCGTCGTTTTCATAGGGCACCATTACATTGAGCACGTCGAGGTCGCCGGTCTCCTTGATGTAAGCGGCGCACGCAAGGATGAGCCACAGGGGGTCATCGTTGAAGTTGCCGCCTACGGCGTCGTTGCCTTTTTTGGTCAGGGGTTGATACTGGTGGTAGGCTCCGCCGTTTTCAAGCTGGGTAGCGGCAAGGTCGAGCAGACGCTCTCTTGCACGCGTGGGAATCTGATGAACAAAGCCGAGAAGGTCCTGGTTGGAATCGCGGAATCCCATGCCGCGGCCGATACCGGACTCGAAATACGAAGCACTTCTTGAGAGGTTGAAGGTAACCATGCACTGGTACTGGTTCCAGATGTTCACCATGCGGTCAAGCTTCTCCTCGGGAGAAGAAACCTTGTACTGCGAGAGCAGGCCGTCCCAGTGTGCTTTGAGCTCCTTGAGCGCCTCGTCTGCCTGCTTTCCGGTGGCAAACTGCGTAATCATGTCGTGGGCCTTTCTCTTGTTGATAACGCCCTTTGCCTGCCACTTCTCGTCCTGCTCGTTCTCAACATAGCCGAGCACAAACACATACTCGCGGCTCTGGCCGGGAGCAAGCTCGATTTCAAGGCAATGGGAAGCGATGGGCGACCAGCCGTCCGCCACCGAGTTTGTGGGTGCGCCGTTTGCTACTGCAACAGGGGCATCGAAGCCGTTGTAAAGGCCGAGGAAGCTCTCTCTATCGCTGTCAAAGCCTGCGATGGGGGCGTTCACCGAGTAGAAGGCGTAGTGGTTGCGGCGCTCCTTGTATTCGGTCTTGTGGTAGATAACAGAGCCTTCGATCTCCACCTCGCCGGTGTTGAAGTTGCGCTGGAAGTTTGTCATGTCATCTAAAGCTTCCCACAGGCACCACTCAACAAAGGAGAAGAGCTTGAGCTTCTTGGGCGCATCGGACTCATTCTTAATGATGAGCTTCTGCACCTCGCCTGCAAAGCCCAGCGGCACAAAGAAGGTGGTGGAAACCGATACACCGCCGCGCTTGCCGGTGATGATGGTATAGCCGAGGCCGTGACGGCATTCGTAGTGCTCAAGGTCCTTTTTAACGGGAGACCAGCCGGGGGACCAGTAGTCGCCGTTGTCGTATACATAGAAGTAGCGTCCGCCCATGTCTACCGGAACGTTGTTGTAACGGTAGCGTGTGATGCGGCGTAAACGCGCGTCCTTATAAAAGCTGTAGCCGCCTGCGGTGTTGGAGATAAGCGAGAAAAAGTCCTCGCAGCCGAGGTAGTTGATCCACGGGTAGGGCGTTTTGGGTGAACTGATTACATACTCCCTGGCCGCGTCATCGAAGTGTCCGAATTTCAAAGAAATTACCCCCTAATCTGTTTGCATTTCGATACGGTACATTCGGATTACATTTTCATTGGCAACTGGCTTTCAGCCGATTAACCCTATGCGAGATGTCGAAACGACTTTTCGCAATGTATATACAACGCACCATACGGGAAAGCGCGTTATATTACTATAAGTAATAATAGAAATCCACAATAATCAACCGCAGCTATCGCGTTTGATGTATTCAAGCGGAACGGTTTCGTATTCCACTCCGCTTGCCCGGCCTTCGATATGTGCGATAACCTTGCCGGTCACGGCAGTGACCATCTCATACAACGGCACGCGGTAGGTGGAAAGGCGGGGCGTAATCTGTGACGCCGTGATAACATCGTCAAACCCCACCACCGCGATATCCTCCGGCACCGAGATGTGTTGTTCCCGCAGGGCATCAATTGCGGCGATTGCCATGCCGTCGTTACAGGCGACTATGGCATCGGGCAGGTGGCCGGATGCTATCATGTTAAGCGTCTTTTCCCGTGCGGTGGAGTAGATAAAATCGCCCCACAGCACAAAATCATCGTCAACCTCAAGGCCGAGCTCATTCATCGCATCAAGGTAGCCCTGATAGCGCTGCCGACCTGAGTAGGTTTGTACTCGTCCGACAATGACGGCAATCTTCCTGCGGCCAAGCGCATACAAACGGTGAACCGCATCGCGCGCCGCATTGTAGTCATCCGAGTTAATTACCACAAGGTTTTCGCTGCCCTGATTTTTTAGTGTAAGCTCCGAGATGTCATAATCCACAATCCCAATTGGAACCCCGGTGTTCATGAGCTTTTGAATCTGCGCGGTGTCCTTCTCGTTGCCGACTAGGATACCGCCGCTGATGCGCTTTTGCAGGAATGTCTGCGAAATGCGGTAATAATCCTGGGCGGAATATACGGTATGTATTAAAACATAGTAGCCGTTGCTATTTGAGGCATCTACCGCTGCATTGACAAAGGAGGAATAATAGTCGCTGCGGTAGATATTATCGCGGTTGTAGATGCTGACGACAAACAGGCCGATGGTGTTGTTCGCCTTGCCCGCCAGAATCTGCGCGGAGGTGTTTGGCTCATAGCCCATCTCAGAGATGACACGCATGACCTTCTCGCGGGTAGCCTGCGGAACGTTTGGGTAGTTGTTTATAACCCTTGATACCGTACTGCGTGATACACCTGCAAGTTTCGCGATATCCTCGCTCTTCATAGCGCTCCCCCATAACGTAAACGCTGTTGTGAACGCGCGTTTATTTCCTTTTTATTATAGTCTATCTTCAAGGTCTGTGCAAACAAAAAATAGAAGTTTGCTCTCCAATTTTCTAAGCCTTGTTTTGTCCATTTCGCTGGAAAAGATGCAAAAAAGCCCTGCAAAGCAGGGCAAAAGGATTTGATTCTTTGGTTTTTAGCAGGCTCGCTGTCAAGATGAAACGGCAGGGCATACAATAGTCTGTAAAGACCTGCATTTTTTACGGCGGGAGGCGGTTTGGGTTGAGCGACAAGACAAGCAAGAAAAAGCGCTGCTGCCTGCCGCCCGAGGAGTTTGTCACACTCACAACGGCCTTTGCCATCGCCCTTTCGCGAGGGCTAGCCGTTGATGAGATAGAAAGCTTATCAAACTTCTTTGATGCGCTCAGCGTGCAGCTTGCGGCAATCGCCGCGCAAAAGGAATTCTGTGAGGGCGAGGGCAGCGAGATTGTTGTTTAGCTTTTCTCCGGTTCCTTCCTAGCCGCGCGAATCCAGACGCTGAATTTGCCGCGGATAGGGTACGTTGCGCGTATGGGATAATAGCTGCTTGACGTCCTGCGCGGAGCACAGTTCACCAAACCGCACCAGTACCTTTTTCACGAGCGTGCTGGCTTCCTCCTGCCCGAGGATGCGGGCGAGCTCCTGCGACATGCTGTAGTACATATGGGCCGTATGCTGCTCCCATGTGCGCACGCCGGCGTTTTTGACCTTCTCCTGCAAATCGGAGAGTCTTTTTAGGTTCTGCCTGCTAAAGGACATGCCGTTGTACACAAAGACGCAGCACGAGTTGCCCTTGCCGATGGCACGGGGCAGCTTCAAATCAAGGTCAGGGTTAAAGCCCTGTACGATTGCAGTCTCAAAGATATCGCAGTATGTAGCACAGTACTGCTCCAGCCCAAACTCCTTCCACACGCTGCAGATGCCGCATTCGGTTACCTCTACGCTGTAAACGGGAAACTGGGGCAGCATATCGCCGGAAAACTGCCAGTCATAGCCGGGTTTCCAGTCGATGTAAGCGAGGAATGTGGCGAAGTCGTCGCCGTCCCCTGCCGCTCTGGCCCGCTCGGCCATGCGCTGGCCGCGCTCATAACCGTAGCGGCGGGTAGCGCTTTTTAGTATGTCAAATGAGTTGGTATAGCCCGAGGTGAGGATCTCCTTTGCAAAGCAGGCATATAAAAGCGCATACTGCCTTGTTGTAAAGGGTAACGTCATCTTTGCCGCTCCTTTCAGTCACACGGGCGCAGATAGTGCGCACTCATCCTCTAATTGTACCAAGGGGTTGCCAAATAAGTCTAGCGCCGTTTATCCGAGAACACCACCAGCAGGCAGCCGGAGCGCACCGATATCTCGGCTACCGGTTCACAAAACTCGTTGCTGACGCCGATGGGGAAGCTGTTTGTTACCAGGGCATCACAAAGCGGATACCGAAGTCCCTTGAGGGTTACGCCCTCGCATTTTTCTGTGAGCGCAAACACCGAGATATATCCCTTTTTTGCGGGAACCGAAACCCGCTCGTCCTTTATGACAAAGGCGCTGTCGCTTGCACCCGCAAGCCGGGCACGCGCCCCGTGCAGCGTGCAGTAGAGCAAGGTCTGAATGTTAGCAATGGTATGGTCAAGCCTGCCGCCCAACCCACCGATTATAGTGATATCCCTGCAGCCGCGCGCAAGGGCAAGCTTAGCGGCAAGCATAGTATCGGTGTCGTCCTTTTCGACCGGGGAAAGAATCTTCTCGCACCCGTCCGGCAGGTTCTGTACGCTGTCCATATCCCCGACAAAAAGGTCGGGTGTGATACCGAGCGATTTTGCTGTATCATATCCGCCATCAGCGCAGATGATAAACGCATCCTTGCCGATAATCGATGCCGCGTCAAAGCCCGGCTCATACTCTCCTGCCGCGATGATGACAGCACGCTTTATGTCGTGCGGCGTTTTTTCTCCTGCTCCCATTCTTTTATGTTCCTTGCCTCCTCATACATCTTTGCATAGCTGTCGTGACGGCTAGGCGGGATGATCCCCTCCTGCACCGCCTGCAATACTGCACAACCGGGCTCGGTTAGGTGCGAGCAGTCCTTGTATCTGCAGTTCTCGATAAAGGGGGCAAACTCGCGGAAGCAATGCTGCAATTCTTCCTTATAGATGACATCAAGACGGCTTGTCTCCAGTGACGAAAACCCCGGGGAGTCGGCGATATACCCGCCGCCATCCATCTTAAAAAGCTCTACGCTGCGGGTGGTATGGCGGCCGCGCCCGAGCTTTTGGCTGATGTCCCCCGTTTTGAGGTCAAGTCCGGGGGAAATTGCGTTGATGAGGGTAGACTTGCCCACACCGGAGTTGCCGCAGAAGACATTGAGCCCCTTTGCGCACCGCTCGCGGATGGGCTGTATGGTGGCTGGGTCGCTGTAATCCACAACGTAAACATCAAAGCCCGCCTTGACGTAAATCTCATACAGCTCGGATAACTGTTTTATGTCAACCTTCGTGATGACAATCGCCTGGTCGATACCCTTGTACTGGGCGACGGCGAGCAGCTTATCGAGCACTGTCATGTTAGGGGCGGGCTCGGTGGTGGATACCACAAAGAACATGGTATCGATGTTTGCTACCGGCGGGCGAATCATTTCGTTTGTGCGCGGGAGGATTTCGTCTATCACACCGGTTTGACCGGTTATGGTGATGCGCACGGCATCCCCCGCAACCGGACGGATGTCGTCCTTGCGGAATACGCCGCGCGCCTTACACTCATATACCCTTCCGGCGCACTCTACATAGTAAAAGCCGCCGATTCCTTTTAAGATAAGTCCCTTTTCGTTATTGCTACTCATAGGCTAATCATCAAACTGAGACGAGTTGTCGGTCACGACACGGTAGGTACCGCGACTGAAGTCGAGCTGAATCTCCTGATACAGCTTGTCGTCAAGCGTAATCTTAATCATAATGACGCCCTGACCCTCAAACGAAGGCTTCCATACGCCCACCTCGGAGGGCTTGAGGGTTTCGGAGTGCTTGGGCGTGGTGCTGTCGTTGACATAGGCCTTCATCGTCACCATCTTCTTGGTGTTGGGGAGGTTGACGGTGATGTTGTAGCGCTCAATCGCAACACCCGCGCCTGCGCTTACGGTGAAGTTCACAACGCTGTTCTTGTCCACATCCACACCTGCCTCGGGGTCATGTGCAAGAACAGTGCCCGCCGCAAGGCTAGACTCTACGGGCGAAACATCGCCTACCTTTAAGCCGTAGGTCTCAAGCACGCGCTTTGCGTCCTCGATGTTCATACCCACCATGCCGTCGGGCACGGTAACGGTTCCTGTTTCAGAACCCTTGCTGACATAGAGGATGACGCGGGTATCGGTGGTAATCTCTGACTCCTTGGGTGGGTCGGTCTTTACAACACGGCCCTCGGCATAGGTTTCGCTATAAACCTCCTGTACCTCATAGGGCACCTGAAGGTCATTGAGGATTGCAATTGCGGTCAGGGAGTCCTGATTATACAGGTCGGGCAGCCTTACCACCTTGATACCCTTGCTGATTTTGAGGTTGACGGTGGTCTTTGCCTTAACCATGCGTCCCGCCGTAGGCGTCTGCTCATAAACAAGGCCCGGGGCGTAGTCGTTGTTGTAGTCCTCGGTTACGACATATTGGAAGCCGTACTGCTGGTATTCCTCATTGGATATGATATCCTCATAGCTTAGCCCTACAAACTTGGGCATCTCAACGTCAGGCACCTTGGCAAAGGGGTTGTTGAGGATGAAGATATACACAATAAACACCAATGCGGTGATGACAAATGCAAACGCAACACCCGTCATGATGGGCATAACGGGAGACTTGTACTCAATCTCCTCTTGGGCAACGGCCTCCCTTACCGCTTTCTTTTGGCGCGATGGCGAGGGTGCCCGCCCGCGGTCTGCAAGCTCGCCGGTTCTGCCCGTTGCCTTGTTGACCTTTTGGGTGTCGTAGTAGATGGTAGGGCTTTCGTTGGTGAAGTATTTATACTGGAACTGGATGCTCGGGTTCTTTTTAAACTCATCGATGTCCCTGAGCATCTCGGCTGCAGACCGGTAGCGCTTGCTTGCATCCTTCTGCATGGCGCGCACCACAATCTCCTCAAGCCCCTCTGGGATATCGGTGTTGAGCTCTCTAGGGCGCTTAGCCTGGGCGGAAATCTGCTTGATGGCAACCGAAACAGGGCTGTCCGCTACAAACGGCAGCTGGCCTGTCAGCATCTCGAACATCATAACGCCCACCGAGTAGATATCGGTTTTGGCGTCGGTCACATCGCCGCGCGCCTGCTCGGGGCTGATGTAGTGCACCGAGCCAAGCGCCTTGTCGGTCATCGTGCGGGTTTCGCTGCGGGCAAACCGCGCAATGCCGAAATCCATCACCTTTATGGTGCCGTCGGGCAGGAGCATGATATTCTGGGGTTTGATATCACGATGCACAATACCCCTGTCGTGGGCATGCGAAAGCGCGCGCAGCACCTGTATGGTGAAATGCACGCATTCTTTCCATGTTAAGATATGCTGCTGCTCGATGTATTCTTTAAGCGTGATGCCGTCTACCAGTTCCATGACGATAAACTGCACGCGCTCGGTAAAGCTGACATCGTAGACCTTAACGATATTGGGATGAGAGAGCACCGCAATCGCCTTGGATTCGTTTTTGAAACGCCGGACGAACTCCTCGTTCTCCAAAAATTCGTCGCGCAGGATCTTTACCGCGTATTCCTTGTGCTCTAAAACGTCCACCGCACGGTAGACGTTGGCCATGCCGCCGACGCCTATCAGCTCTAATATCTCATATCTACCGTCCAGGCGTTTGCCTATATATCTGTCCATCTATCCATTCACTCCCGATCATCCTCGCTCACATACCAAAGTGCATCGTACTATCCAAAGATTGCTACAATCGTGATGTTGTCGGTTCCGCCTCTGTTGTTAGCTGCATCTATCAGTTTGTCAAGGCAGGCATCCGGCCCATGTTCGCGCACAAGCTGTGCAATCTCGCCGGCCTCTACATAGTTTGTGAGCCCGTCCGTGCAGATCATCAAAACGTCGCCTTGCTCGGTTTTTGCCTCAAAATAGTCGATATCAATCCCCTGCTCTACCCCGAGCGCACGGGTGATGACATGCTTCTGCGGATGGTTCTTGGCCTGGTCAGAGGTAATCTCTCCGCGCTCCACCAGCGCCTGCACCATGGTGTGGTCGCGGGTGAGCTGCTCTACCTTATCCTCGGAAATCAGGTACACGCGGCTGTCGCCCGCATAGGCGATGTGGGCTACCGAGCCCTTTACCACTGCAGCTACTACCGTTGTGCCCATCTTGCTGAGCGTTAAATCACTTTTGGCCTTATCGTAAACGCGGATATTCGCCGCGCTGATGGCAGAAAGCAGCATGGTGCGAATGGAGTTTGCAGACATCTCGCCGCGATAGGTGCGCGTGATGCTGCCTCCGATGCTGTCCACCGCAAGGGAGCTTGCCACCTCGCCGCCGTTCTCGCCGCCCATGCCGTCGCACACGACCGCCCAGACTGCGCCGTCGGGCAAAAAGCCGTACTGGTAGCAGTCCTGATTTTGCTTTCTAATCATACCGATGTCTGTTTTTCCAACAATCTTTGGCAAGACCTTGCACCTTCTCTCGATACTTGCACAGCCGCATGAGTACTTCTATCTGCACCTTACGGCAGGTATATCATTACAGCGCCGCGCCTTTGCGGAATCGGTTTTTAGTTAAAGAACAAAATATACGACTAGTAGGGAATTTAAATACACAATTATATCGTCAAAAAAGCAAAGTTCACTTGGGCACGGGCGTACATACCCGTCAAAAGGTCGCTAAGGGGCAAGCGGCTAAACCGCCGGGGGAGGCGTGTATCTTAACCTAATTCTACAATAACGTTGTTACAAACCGTGCTGTTTTGCAGGCATAGGCAAACAATCGCGGATTTATTATAACATATAATTGTAAGAATTAAAAATTAATATTGGCATGAATTGCACATTTTATATCGCAGGCTTTTACAAAAGTTACATCCATTACTAGCTCACCAAGGTTTTATAAGCTAAGACTCGGACGCCCTTTGGCTTTCTCTGCGCAGCTGGCCACAGGCGGCATTGATGTCGGCACCCAGCCTTCTGCGTACCGTAACAGGGATGCCCGCGCGTTCCAGCACGGCGGTAAACCGCTCGATTGCGTTTCGGGTGCTCGCCTTGTAGCCGCGCTCAGTCACAGGATTTACGGGGATGAGGTTGACATGGCACAGCATACCCTTTAAGCGGCCTGCAAGCTCGCGGGCGTTTAGCTCGCCGTCGTTTACCCCGTCAATCAGGGCGTACTCAAAGGAGATGCGGCGGGAGGTTTTTTCTGCATAGTGGCGGCAGGCGGTAAGCAGCTCGTCGATGGGATACCGGCGGTTTACCGGCATCGTGCGGCTGCGAATCTCATCGTTTGGGGCGTGCAGGGATACCGAAAGTGTAAGCCCCAGCCGTAATTCCGCGAGGTCGTAAATGCGGGGCACCAGGCCGCAGGTGGAAAGGGAAACATGCCTTAGGCTCATGTTCATGCCGTTTGCGTCCGACAGAAGCTGCAAAAAGCGCACAACGTTATCGTAGTTGTCCAACGGCTCTCCGATGCCCATGAGTACAAGGCTTGAAACCTTCTCCTGCGTGTCATGCTCTGCCATTTGTATCTCGGAAAGCATCTCGGCGGGGGTGAGGTTTCGCACACATCCGCCCAGAGTGGATGCGCAAAAGGTACACCCCATGCGGCAGCCCACTTGGGTGGAGATGCACAGGCTGTTGCCGTGGTGGTAGCGCATAAACACCGCTTCCACCGTCTCCCCATCCTCGAGCTCGTACAGGTACTTAACCGTGCCGTCCAGCTCGGAAACGAGCTTTTGCTTGATGGCGATATGCGGGATGTAGAACTGCTCGTTTAGCTTTTCACGCAGGGCCTTGGAGAGGTTGGTCATCTCGTCAAACGACTGCGCCCGCTTTTGGTGCAGCCACGAGAAAACCTGTCCTGCCCGAAATGCGGGCTCTCCGAGGTCGGAAAGATGTTTGCGCAGCTCCTCTATGGAAAGTGACTTGATATCGGTTTTACCGGTCATGATGGGCTTCTCCCGTTCTAACGAATGCGGCAATAAAAAAACCATCCGAGTCAAAATCATCGGGCAGGATGGTTGCCATGTGGTTGGCCTCGCTGTGGCACCTTGTCAGTACTCCCGTCAGCGGGGATGGTGAAAAGTCGGGGTTGCTTTGTAAAAACGATTCTGCCATCGCTTCGTTTTCTTCGCGGCGCAGCGTGCAGGTGGAGTAGACAAGCTTGCCGCCCGGTTTGACATAGCGGGCCGCGTTTTGCAGCAGGGCCTTTTGGGTCTGCTCAAGTTCAGAGAAGCTGTCAAGCGGCTTGTACTTGATCTCCGGCTTGCGCCGGATGACGCCAAAGCCCGAGCAGGGCGCGTCGCAAAGCACCCGGTCTGCCATCGGAAGGCTCGGGTTATATTGGGCCGCATCGCCGACTTGCGCTGTGAGAACCGTGATGCCGAGCCGTTCGGCGCCTTTTTTTATGAGGTCGGCCTTAAAGTCATACAAATCAAAGGACAACAGCCTACCCGTGTTTTGCATGGTTTGGGCCATGGTAAAGGACTTGCCGCCGGGTGCTGCGCACAAATCAAGCACCATCATGCCGGGTTTGGCATCGACCGCCGCGGCGCATAGCTGTGACGAGGCATCCTGTATGTGAAATAGTCCCTCAGAAAACGACCCCAAGCGGGAGATGTCGCCCGTATGATATAACGAAAGACTGTCGGGTATGACTTCGTGCACCTTTGCGGTAACCCCTTCCTGCTCAAGGCGGGTTACAAGGGCTTCGGTGGTTGTTTTAATGGTATTTACCCGCGCATACATAGGGGCGGGGCCCACTGATTTTTCAAGGATGCTGCGGGTTCTGGCGGGGCCAAAGCGGCCGACCAGCATATTAACAAGCGGCACGGGGCAGGAAAACTCCACGCTCATTCGGGCTGGGTCCTCCAGGTCGCCGGAAAGGTTCAGTGTTTTTCCCGTGCGGATGACAGCGCGCAGGACTGCATTGACAAAGCCTGCGGCGCTCGCTTTTTTATTCTTCTTGCACAGCATCACGCTTTCGTTGACTGCGGCGCTGTCGGGCACCGAGTCCATATACACAAGCTGATAAACCCCCATGCGCAGGATGACCTTAACCGCGGCATCCAGCTTGCTCAACGGGGTTTTGCTGTGCTGCTTTATCATTTCATCGAGCGTGAGTGCTCGTTCAATTACACCGTAAAAGAGTGCGGTGGCAAATGCGGCATCGCGCGGCGGGAGGGAGGATTGCTCGAGCAAATCCTTCATCACCAGCCCCGAATATGCCTTATCCGTTTCCACGCGCAGGAGCGCAGTCAGCGCCGTTTGTCTTGCCGATGCCAAACGCATCCTCCGTTCATTCAAACTTTGCGCCCTTTTTTAAGCGGCGGCCGCGCAGAAAGAGCTCTGCGCTCATGCGCTTCGCACCCTCGTACTGCACCTCGAGCAGTTCAATGGCGCCCTGACCGCAGCCGATGATAAGCGCGTCATCGCTCAGAAGGGTTCCGACTTCTCCGGACGCCCCCACAACGCGGGATTTGTGTACCTTGAGCATCTTGCCGTCAAGCACCGTGTAGGCAACCGGCCACGGCGACAGCCCGCGAATCAGATTGTGAATTTTGGTCGCGGGGTTTGAAAAATCGATGCGGGCAATGGTTTTATCAAGCATCGGGGCGTAGGAGCTGAGCGCATCGTCCTGCGGAGTGCGCGGCGTTTTACCCTGCTCGACAAGCTTCAGGGTTTCACTGAGTGCCTGCGCGCCGATTATCATAAGCCGGTCGTGCAGTTCGCCCGCCGTTTCGTCAGGGGCGATAGGGGTTTCCTTTTTGATTATCATATCGCCGGTGTCAAGGCCCTCGGCCATATACATCGTGGTGACGCCCGTCACGGTTTCGCCGTTGATGACGCTCCACTGGATGGGCGCTGCCCCGCGGTAGGCGGGCAAAAGGGATGCGTGGACGTTGATGCAGCCGTAGCGAGGAATGTCAAGCACCGCCTTGGGCAGAATCTTTCCGTAAGCGGTTACTGCGATGACATCGGGCTGCTGCGCCTGTATAAGCGAGATGACCTCCTCGCGTTTGAGCGAGTTCGGCTGATGCACTGTAATGCCATGGGCCAAAGCAAGCTGTTTAACAGGCGGTGCAGTGAGAACCTGCTTGCGGCCGACCGGCTTGTCCGGCTGGGTAAAGACCGAGGTGACGGTGTGTCCATCCGCAATCAGTGTTTCAAGGCAGGGCACGGCAAACTCCGGTGTTCCCATAAAGATGACATTCATTTAAAGATTCCCCCGTTGATAAATCAATTCGCCCGGACTCAATTCTTCCTGCCGTGCCTGCTCTCTTTTTCCTCCATCTCCTCTTCGTCGAGCATGCGGGTAGCAATATCGGTAAAGAGCTGACCGTTGAGGTGGTCAACCTCATGGCAGATTGCGCGGGCAAGCAGTCCGGTGCCCTTCAGGGTAAACTTCTTGCCGTGACGGTCAAAGGCCTCGACTGTCACTTCGTTGGGGCGGGCGACTATGCCGTACTCGCCCGGGACGGACAGGCAGCCCTCGGGGCCTACCTGTTCTCCATCAGCCTTGGTGATGACGGGGTTTACAAGCTCGTAGTATTTCTCATCCCCGACGTCGATGACAACCACGCGCCGAAGCACACCGACCTGAGGGGCGGCAAGGCCAGCGCCGTCGTTTTTATACATGGTTTCTTTCATATCGTCAAGCAAGGTTGCAAGCTTTTCATCAAAGGCGGTAACCTCTCTGCTGCGTTTGCGCAGGGTTTCATCGCCGTTTAAAACAATCTTTCTAATAGCCATTTGTGTTCTCCTTTCAAGGCAGGAAGGTCTTTCGGATGAGCGCAAAGCCAGCATCTGTTGTATTTTCCTGCTTGGTGTAACTATTATAATACGAATAAAGTATATATCACAAGTATATCGATAGGTGTTTGTATATTTGCACGATAAACTTGATAAGAAAAGGCAGTTAATGTACTTCTTATTCCCGTAAACGCTAAACAATGCCGTCAAAGCCAAGGTCTACAAACACGCTGACAGACCGCGAAAGCGGCAGGGATGAATATGTACACAAGGCCTCGTGCAGCATGCGGCGGGTTTGAGCATCCGCCCGGCATTTGATGATAAGCCGGTAGCGATACCGGCCTGCCACTTTGAGCATGGCGGACGGAACAGGTCCTAATACCTTAAGCGGGAGGTCGGAGTAATTCTCCTTTACAAGTCTTTGCATGATGCGCAGAAACTCCTGTGCTCCGCGCAGGGTTGCAGGCTCGCTTTCGCCCGAAAAGCCTGCAATGCAAAAGCTGCAAAAGGGCGGGTAAAGCAGGTGCTTGCGGCAAAGAATCTCGCCCTCATAGAAGCCGGGATAGTCCTGCTGGGCCGCCAGTGCGATAACCTCGTGCTCGGGTGTGTAGGTCTGGATATAGGCCCGCCCGTGCTTGCTGCCGCGCCCGCTGCGCCCGACCACTTGCGTAAGCAGAGAGAAAGCGCGCTCGGTGCCGCGAAAATCGGCGGTGTAGAGCATGCGGTCAGCGCTGAGCACGCCGACAAGGCTTACGTTTTCAAAATCAAGCCCCTTTGCAACCATCTGAGTGCCGACCAGAATGTCGTACTCCCCGCGCGCAAAACGGGCGAAGTAGTCATCGTAGGAATATCGCGCCATGGTGGTGTCGGCATCCATGCGCAGGATGCGCGCCTTGGGAAACATCGCAGCAAGCTCATCCTCCACCTTCTGGGTGCCGAGCCCAAGATACTTGATATGCTCGCTGCCACAGTGTACGCATTTGGTTTCGGGTGTGTGAAGGTACCCGCAGTAGTGGCACATCATCTTGTCGTTGGCCTTGTGGTAGGTCAGGGCAATCGAGCAGTTCTTGCAGGTTACCACCTGACCACAGTCGGCGCAGGCCACAAGCGTGTGAAAGCCGCGGCGGTTTAAAAACAGGATGGTCTGCTCCCCGGCTTCGAGGTTTGCCGCAATCTCTTGTGCAAGCGGGGCGCTGATAGATCCCGTGTTGCCCCGCATGGCCTCATCGGTCATGTTGACCACAACCACCTCGGGTAACCCTGCACTGCCAAACCGCTCCTGCAGGCGAAAGAGGTGATAGTGCCCTGCCAGAGCGTGATAATAACTTTCGACATCGGGCGTTGCGGAGGCAAGCAGAAGCAGGGCGTTATTCTGCTTACACCGAAACCGCGCGACATCCCTTGTGTGGTAGCGCGGCGCGCTCTCGGATTTATAGGTGTGCTCCTGCTCTTCATCCATGATGATTAGGCCGAGGTTTTCAAAGGGGGCAAACACAGCCGACCGGGTACCCACTGCGATAGATACCTTTCCCGACCTTATACGCTTATATTCATCCAGTCGTTCGCCCAAAGAGAGTGCGCTGTGCAGGACAGCCACCTTATCACCAAACACCGCATAGAACCGCGACAGCATCTGGGGGGTGAGCGAAATCTCGGGCACGAGCATGATGACCTGTTTGCCGCTTTGCAGGATATCCGAGATAAGTTTTAAAAAAACGTGCGTTTTCCCGCTGCCGGTAACCCCGAACAGCAGGGCGGTCTCGGGCTTGCCGGTGGTCATTAAGCCCGCGATGCCTTCGTACACCGCTTGCTGCGCGTCCGTTAAGGCCGGCGGGTCAGAGAGCTCCTTGGGCACCTCCTCGTAAGGGGTGCGCAGTACCTCGCGTTCAAAATATTCGAGTACACCGCGCCTTTGCATCGCGTCGAGCGTTGCTTTGGATGCGCCGGTGTAATAGTTAATCTCCTTGACCGAAGCACTCCCGCAGGACTCGAGCAGCTCGATGACGGCGCGCTGCTTTGGAGTTGCGTTTGATATATCCGCGTCCTCTGCGATTCGGGCCATCACAATGCGCTCGTCCTTGGTCTTGCGCTTTGCGCGGTCAGACTTGATAATGACCTTTTGGGCTATCAGGTTCTTTAGCGCAGCAGACTTTTTAGCGATATTCGCCCCTTCCAAAAGGGCCTTCTCGGCGACGGGGCCGCGCTTGGAGAGTAAGAACGCAACAATCCGCCGTTCCTCATCATCCATAAGCTCTATGTCCGATGTAAGATAATCGGGGGATATGTTATACTGGGCGGATATCTCCATATTCAATCCCGCAGGCAGCACAAGGCGGGCTGCCTCGTACCAAGTGCACAGGGTCTGCCGCTTGACAAACGAGATGAGCTCGAGCATCTCGGAGTCAATGAGCGGGGTTTCGTCAACCAGCTCTGCAACCGGCTTAAGGGGGGAGGTAGACTCCTCCTCGCACAGGGAGAGCACAAGCCCCTGCCGCTTGCGGTTTGCCCCGCCAAAGGGGACGAGGACGCGCGCCCCGACCTGAATTGATGCGCGCAGGGCGTCAGGCACGGCATAGCTGTAGTCCTTATCAAAATGCAGCGCCACCTTGTCGACGGCGACGTGGGCAACCAGTTGTACGGGCACAAAGCACTCCTCCCTTCCCCGAAATGCTCTATAATCATAGACACCCAACCCGCGCATCGGCATCGGGTTGGGCGTTTTCTTGCGGATTTTTAAGTTTCTATCTGCTCGCCGATATGGGGATCTTCAATCAGGCGGTACTTTCCGTCCCTTAGCTCCTCCACCGCAAGCTTTACAGGCTTTGCCTGCAGGTAATACTTGTTGCTGCCAAGGTCGGCGGGAAGCTTTCCGTTGTTGCGTTCAATCAGGTCCTTCTTAATCGACTCAACCTCGTCGGTGATCTCTCTTGCGCGTTTTGCAACGCCAATAACAAGGGAAAAGTAGCTTGCGTCGTCCTTTAGTATCTCGGCTATGGCCGGTCTAAGCATCGGTTAGCACCTCTTTAATCTTATACTTCATATTTACAGTCTTGCACTTATGACACAAAATAATCGCCTTTAGCTTCTCAATTGCAGTGTCTATCACGTCATTTACCACTATGTAGTCGTATTTATCCGCCGACTGAATCTCCTGCAGGGCAGTTTCCAGACGGCGGTTGATTACATCCTCCGGCTCGGTGTTCCTGCCGACCAGGCGTTTTTTGAGCTCCTGCATGGACGGAGGCATGATGAAGATATACACCGCCTGCTCGCCGTGCTCCATGAGCTTGAGCGCGCCGACTACGTCAATCTCTAAGATGACGTCGTAACCCTCGTCAAGGTTTTTGTAAACATAATCGCGGGGGGTTCCATAGTAGTTGCCGCAGTAGGAGGTAAACTCCAGCATCTCGCCCTTGTCTATCTTCTGCTGAAACTCCTGCTTGGTCACAAAGAAGTAGTTCACGCCGTCTACTTCGCCCTCGCGCGGGGGGCGTGTCGTGGCGGAAACCGAATAGCGGATACGGTCATTTTCCCTTTGCAGTTCGCGCAAAAGTGTACCTTTGCCGCTTCCCGAAGGGCCAGATACTACGATTAATACTCCACGGCTACTCATCCTCATCCAGCTCCTCATCTTGATCGTCACGGTAGTTGAGTCGGTTAGCAACCGTCTCGGGCTGTATGGCAGAAAGGATGACATGGTCGCTGTCGGTGATGATTACCGCACGTGTTCTTCTGCCGTAGGTTGCGTCTATTAGCGAACCGCGGTCACGCGCATCCTGTATGATGCGCTTTATGGGGGCGGATTCCGGACTGACGATGGCAACCAGTCTGCTTGCAGACACCATATTGCCAAAACCAATATTTATCAGCTTCATGCACTTAATTCTCCTCTTCAGGATGAAAGGCCCCAAGGGGCGGGCTACTCTATATTTTGAATCTGTTCGCGAATCTTTTCAATCTCAGCCTTGATGTCCACGACCACGCGGGCAATCTCTACGTCCTGCGCTTTGGAGCCGATGGTGTTGGCCTCGCGGTTCATCTCCTGCACCAGAAAATCAAGCTTTCTTCCGGTTTGGCCGCCCGCATCAAGCAGCTGGGCAAACTGGGCAAGGTGGCTGTGCAGACGAACGGTTTCTTCGTCCACACACACGCGGTCGGCATAGATGGCGGCCTCGGTAAGCAGGCGGGATTCATCGATGTTTTTATCCTGCAGGATTTCGCACATCTTTTGATACAGGCGCTCGCGGTATTCCGCGACTGTCTGGGGGGAGCGTGCCTCCACCTTTTTTACCGCGTCGCTGATAAAGGCAAGGCGGGATAGGATGTCCTCTTTTAAGCGCATGCCCTCGGTTTCCCGCATTGCGACAAAAGAATCAAGTGCGCTCTGCGCAACTGTCTTAACACTCTGCCAGATGGTCTCTTCCTCGGGTAGTTCCTTGCTTACGGTGAAGATATCAGAAAAGCGGCTGAGTGCCGAAAGCGACAGGTCGTCCACTACAGACAGGCCTTCCCGTTGTTCAAGGCTTGCCGCGAGTGCGCGCAGTTCCTTGACATAGGAGGCCGCGAGCTCGTGGTTGATAACCACCTTGGCATCGCTGCCCTCAAGGGTGGTGATGGTGACGTTAACCTCCACCTTGCCGCGGGATACACTGCCCTGAATAAAGCTCTTAAGCTTTTCTTCCAAATATCCGTAAGCGCGCGGCGCACGCACCGAGAATTCGAAAAAGCGGTGGTTAACCGCCTTGATTTCAACCAAGATGTCTCTGCCGTCGATAATCTGCTGTGCACGGCCGTAGCCTGTCATGCTTCGTATCACGTTAAAGCCTTGTCCTTTCTTTAAGGGTTATATGCCCAAAGAAGCGGACATAAAACCGGCGTATTATGTGGCAAAGGGGCCTATACAAAGGCAAGACACTTGCCCCTTTTTGCCCCTGAAATGTTTTGAAGAATGCCGATATAGGCTGTATCAAATCTACTACCCTATATTTTACTATCATTTCATGGACATTGTCAACATAAAAACAAAGGCTTAGGCGCAGATTGTAAGCGCAGATTGCAGGCGCAGACTGCGCTCGGCAATCTGCGGCCACAAAAAAGAACAGGGCATCTTCTGCCCTGTTCTTTGAATGCATCTAACTTACACGGGATGTACCGCGTTCTGAGCGTCCGCGTACTTTGCATCAACACCGTACTTCTTAGCTGCGCGCTGCTCAAAGAACTTGAGCGCAACCTGACCGAACTGTGCGTAGCTGAGCACATCCTCCTCCTGCTCGAGCAGTGCGGGCGGAATCTCCGCGCGCAGCTTATCCAGCTCTGCATCCAGCAGGTCTGCGGGACGGCAATCGATGGGCTTGTCGTCGCCGATAATCTTCTTGCGGAACTCCGGGTCGATGGGCAGCGGGGTTCTTCCGTACTCACCGCGCACCAGACCCTTGAACTCCTTGGTAACCATCTTGTAGCGCTCGCCGTTTAGGATGTTAAACACCGCCTGGGTGCCCACAATCTGCGAGGTGGGGGTAACAAGCGGAGGCATACCTGCATCGCGGCGAACCTTCGGAACCTCGGCAAGCACCTCTTCAAACAGGTCGCTCTTGCCAGCCTGCTTGAGCTGAGAGTTGAGGTTGGAGAGCATGCCGCCCGGCACCTGATAGACGAGGGTGTTTGCGTCAACGCCCAGCATCTTGGGGTCGAGCAGGCCGTTTGCAAGGTATTTATCACGCAGCTTCGCAAAGTGTGCGCGCACAACATCGAGCTTCTTAAGGTCAAGACCGGTGTCGTAGGGCGTGCCCTGAAGGGCCGCTACCATCGACTCGGTGGGTGCATGGGAGGTACCCAGCGCAAGCGGCGAAATCGCGGTGTCGATGATGTCTACGCCCGCTTCAATCGACTTAATCATAACCATCGATGCAAGACCCGAGGTGTAGTGGGTGTGCATCTGGATGGGAACCTTAACGTTCTTTTTGAGTGCTGTGACAAGCTGCTCGGCAGCATAGGGGGTAATCAGCGCAGCCATATCCTTAATGCAGATGGAGTCAACGCCGGTATCCTCAAGCTGCTTTGCATAGTTTACAAAGTAATCGATGGTGTGAACCTCGCTGGTGGTGTAGGAGATGGCGCCCTGAACGTGTGCGCCTACCTTCTTAGCCGCCTTAATAGAGGTTTCGAGATTGCGGATATCATTGAGCGCATCAAAGATACGCAGTATGTCAATACCGTTTTCCACCGACTTCTGCACAAAGTATTCTACTACATCAT
Organism: Bacillota bacterium; assembly: GCA_023415575.1. Taxonomy (GTDB): domain Bacteria; phylum Bacillota; class Clostridia; order Oscillospirales; family Ruminococcaceae; genus Acetanaerobacterium. The sequence goes on along the minus strand of JAEZKF010000044.1, from coordinate 32,175 downwards.
CCGCATAGTGGCGGTAGCCGAGCATATTCTGGCCGCGGAACAGCATCTGAATCTTTGTATTGGGCATGAGCTTTCTGATAACGCGCAGTCTCTCCCACGGGTCTTCGTTCAGAAAGCGCAGGCAGGCATCGAAGGTTGCGCCGCCCCAAGCCTCAACGGAATAGTAGCCGACCTCGTCCATAGCCGCCAGAATGGGTTCCATCTCGGCGAGTGTCATGCGGGTGGCAATCAGCGACTGATGCGCATCACGCAGGACGGTTTCTGTTATCTTAACTTGAGCCATATTATTGGCACCCCTCTTTCCTCGATTGTTTTGCAGAACGTATTTGCCGTCTATTACGAGATTGACGCAATCAGGTCGTTGGTGTTAACCGACTGGCCCTTGGTTACGTTAACGGATGCGATGGTGCCATCAACAGGAGACATGATTTCATTCTCCATCTTCATGGCCTCGAGGATAACGAGGACATCGCCGGACTTGACGGTATCGCCGGGCTTAACCCTTACATCAAGAATGGTTCCGGGCATGGGTGCGTTGATAACGGTGGAGCCGGTTGCGGTCGAAGAAGGAACGGGTGCGGCTTCAGGAGCCGGAGCAGCAGGGGCTGCAGCAGGTGCGGGAGCGGGTGCCGCCGCAGGAGCGGGAGCCGCTACGGGGGCAGGTGCAGAACCGGTTACTTCGTCTACCACAACATCGTAAGCCTTGCCGTTAACAGTTATGTTAAACCTTTTCATCTGTGTTTCATCCTTTCTTTATTTGCCGTGACGAGTTCGGTGGCAACCGCTGCACGGCCGTTTGCGCGGTTATTATATTCTATCTTTCCGTGCTTTGTCCTTTGCACGGTTATGGTTTATTTACATCGGAATATTGCCGTGCTTCTTGGGCATGGTGCTTACGCGCTTGCCGGAGAGCATATCGAGTGCGCAGATGAGTTTTGCACGGGTCTCGGCGGGGTTGATAACCGTATCGACCTGTCCGCAGGCAGCGTATGCAAAGGCACTCGCCTCATTCTCCTTGTACTCGGCCTCAACCGTCTCGCGGGTCTTGTCGGCGGTGATGCGGTCGCTGTACAGGAAAGCGACTGCTGTTTCGGGCTTAAGCGGAGAGATGACTGCGCCCGGCCATGCATATACGATATCGGCGTTTGCGCCCTTGCCTGCCAGTGCGATATAAGCACCGCCATATGCCTTGCCTGCAATCAACGATACCTTGGCGGTGGTCGCCTCGGCAAAAACATGGGCAAGTCTTGCGGCATCGCGCACACCGGCAGCAGATGCATCAAAGCCATCGGTGTTAACGAGTGTTACCACGGGAACGGAGAATGCGTCGCAGATGCTGACAAGTCGTGCAAGCTTTGCACATTCGTCAGAAGTGAGTGTGCCATGCGCGGCAGCAACGCCCACTGCGCGACCGCCGATGGTGGCAAGCGCCGCATAGGCGCCCTTTCCAAAGTCTTTTTGCAGCTCTACTACACTGCCATCGTCTGCAATGCTTTTTACTACTTCAGCGATGTCGCTGCCGCAGGGGTTCTCGCCTGCTTTGGTGAGGACATCCTGTGCGCCGGCTGCTTCGACATAATCCCATTCGGGAGCATCGGACAGGTTGTTGGAGGGCAGCAAGGAGATAATCTTTGCAGCCTGTGCAATCGCCTCATCTTCAGTTTCGGTCACGATATGAGCAACGCCTGACTCGGCGGCGGTCTGTGCATTCCCCTGTGCGGGAACGCCCAAAGAGATCTCCGCGTTCTTGCTCATCACAACAAAGTCGGCACCCAGTGCAATCAGTGCAGCACTGCCCACGCAGGGGCCAACCACGACAGACACCTGAGGTACAACGCCCGAGATGTTGTTGGAAAGTGCAAGCAGCTCACCGTATGCCGCCATTGTGTCGGCAGGGTTTGCAAGGCTTGCACCGTTGGAATCATAGATTCCAACTACGGGAGCACCCGTCTTGGTTGCAAGGGAATAGACCTTTTTGATCTTGTCCGCATGTACCTTGTCCACGGCACCCGATGCTGAGCTGCTATCCTGAGCAAAGGCAAACACCGTGCTGCCATCAATCATTCCATAGCCCGTTACAACAGCGCCCGCGTCACCCATAGCCATTGCAAAAGCATCTATTTCAACAAAGGTGCCCTCGTCAAATAGCTTTGCAAGACGCACCCTTGCAGCGGATGCAGGATCAATCTGAGTGAGGTTTTGCGTAAAGCGTTCCAAGTTGTTTGCAGGACTCATCTTTTTTCCTCCGTTTCCGTGTCTAGTATGAGGACGGTTGACTGTAATGACCGTCAACTGCGACAAAAAATTAACGATGTAATTTTTGCGTAATCAAGTAGAGTATACACCATTTTCTCTGTTTCAACAAGACTTTCCTTGTGGATTTGAACAATTTTTGCAATTACGGATAAAGATATTGATTGGTACGTCCGAATTAATGTCGCCCCTTACAAAATCTAGCCCGCGCAAAAGTTCTATATTATTTGCGCGCGCAAAGTTAACCGCCTCTATTCCCATCAGCAGGGCATAATTCATGGCGCTGCGCACCAGAACGTCGGCAAGATAATCGTCGTTTGGAATGTACAATATGCTCACGCACGGCTCGCTTAGCTCAAATAACCCGAAACCCACTTGTTCGCCGTTTTCAACCGCGATGTAGGCGTGCATAAGGGGACTGTATTCCACCTGTGCGGTAGTGCATAGCGATTTGACCTCATCTATGTCTCGGCAAGGCAGAAACTCAACCATTGGAATCCTCCTCTCTTCTGTCATTTTTGTATATGTACAACACAAAGCCCTGACAACAAAGCCGTCTTCACGCCGTTGTCAAGGCCGGTTGTTATAACCTTATGTTAGATATGGACTTCGTCCGTGCAAAGCATTGATTTGCGATTAGAAAATCAATTATTTGCATGATTGGATTTTCTTGTCTGTGATTGCCTTATGCTCTGCTTCGATAATCGCCCGACTTGCGGCGGGGATTTGCATCCTTGCGGTGTGCCGCCCCTTTGGGGCCGCCCTGTTTTGTGGTTTTTTTGGCTTTAGCTGCTTCTTCGGCCTTTTCCTGTGCTGCGCGGCGCATCGTCTTTGATGCCATGGAGCGTAGGGCGGAAAGCTCCGCGGGCGTGAGCTCGCGGTACTCGCCGGGGCCTAGCATCGACAGCTTCACCGGGCCTATCATAGTCCGGCGCAGGCGCTTTACCGTAAGGCCGACCGCCTCGCACATCTTGCGGATTTGGCGGTTGCGCCCCTCGCGGATAGCCATTTCAATGACTGTGCGCCCCTCGCCGATGGTGATGACTTTGGCCTGGGCGGGCAGGGTCATCTTTCCGTCTATTTCAACGCCCTCAGCAAGCTGTATTAGCTGCTCCTCGCTTGCGTTGCCTTCGACCGTAACGCGGTAAACCTTCGTAATCTCATGACTCGGGTGCATGAGCATATTGGCAAATGCCCCGTCGTTTGTGAGCAGGAGCAATCCCTCGCTCTGCTTATCGAGTCTGCCTACGGGATAGACCCTGACAGGGAGGTCTGTGAGCAGGTCCACAATCGTTTTGCGTCCAAGCTCATCGCTCATGGTGGTGACATAGCCCCGGGGCTTGTACATGGCAAGGTAGTATTTCTTGCCGCCCTCCGGCGCACCGATGCGCTCGCCGTCAAGCGTGATGATATCCCTTTTGGGGTTTACGCTCATGCCGATTTCGGCCTTTCGGCCGTTGACCTGCACCCTGCCCTGCCTGATGTATTCCTCCGATTTTCTGCGCGAGGCAACGCCCATATCGGACATCACCTTCTGTATCCTTGCACTGTTTTGTGCTGCCATGTTTATTTATCGTTCCTTTCAACGTTGGCCTTCCCTAGGGTTAAGATGACCCGAACAGTCGGGTGAAGCGTCTTAACAGGGTTGGCTTTTCCTGATATGCAATATCCTGCGCCGCAAGTAGCGGCAGGGTTTTTAGCGTAACGCCGTCTGAGATGTATTCGATGCTGCCGACCTGCTGCCCCTTTTTGATCGGTGCAAACAGGATTGGCGGGGCAAGGATGCGGCGCTCGAGGTTTTTTAGCTCATTCTCCGACATCACTGCCGTGGCCTGCTGGTCGGTGGTAACCGCAAGCCTTGTCGTATCTCCGCCTGCAACCGGCACCTCTGCGCCGGCAAGGTCGGTATCAAGTTTGACGCTCTTGTATTTATCAAAGCCGTAATCGAATAGAGCCGCGTGGTCGCGCCAATCGTCGGGGTCGTTGAGCGTGACACAGATTAAACGCACACCGTCCCGCTCCGCCGCCGAAACCAGACACCGGCGGGCCTTGCTGGTAAAGCCGGTCTTTACGCCGATGCAATCCTCGTAGGTTTTGAGCAGGCGGTTGTGGTTTGTAAGCCACCGCTCATAGGGCGGGTTGCCAAAGCGCACCCGCATGGAGCTTTGGCTGCATATGGAAGAAAACCTCTCATTCTCCAGCGCAAAGGCTGCAAGACAGGCCAAATCGTAGGCGGTGGAATAGTGCCCTTCAGCATCCAATCCGGAGGGATTTGCAAAGTGGGTATCCTTTAGGCCAAGCTGTGCAGCGCGCTCATTCATGCGAAGCACAAAGCCGGAGATGCTTCCGCACATGGCTACTGCAACTGCATTTGCGGCATCGTTGCCCGATGCAAGCAGCATCCCGCACGCAAGTGCATACATGGTAACCGTGTCGCCCTCGCGCAACCCCATTGACGAGCCCTCGACGTGAATGGCCTCGGCATCCACCTCAAACTCCTTATCAAGGGCGGGATGCTCAAGCGCTAACAACGCCGACATAATCTTTGTGGTGCTTGCCATGGGCATGCGCTCGTATGCGTTGGTTTCATAGAGGACACGCCGCGTCTCGGCCTCAATAACCACCGCCGATTTTGCGGAGATTTCAGGCACATCAAGCGGCGTGGTCTGGGTCGCAGTGACCATCATCGCCGCCAGCAGGGCAGCTGCCGCCTGCTTTAGCATATCTATTTCCCAGCCTTTCCTACCGTAGAGCAATAACAGTAGGAGTATATGCGTACTGCGGCCTGTTCATGCGCAGGGCTAGCAGGCGCACATTAGATAATCGCAAGGCCGGGATAGTCGCTTCTTATTTTGCTTCCTGCTGTTTTGTGTTCTCGGCGGAGTTGTCGGCTTCCTTCTTTGAGCTGATGAGGCCGGCTAGCTCTGTAATCTTATCAAGCACCTCAGGCACGAGGTTGATGGCACGGGTTGCGGTGTTGTTCTTATCGGCAAGCTGAATTAAGCGCACGTTGCCCCCGGAAAGCACCAAAAACGCAACGGGGCTTACCGTAAGCCCTGCGCCCGCACCGCCGCCGAAGCGGTCCTTAGCGGGGTTTTTGCTGCCGAAATCCGACCCGCCCGAGGCAAAGCCCAAATGCACCTTGGAAACGGGGATGATGACTGTCCCCTCGGGTGTTGTAATGGGGTCGCCGATGATGGTGTTGCCGTCCACCATGTCTTTTACTTTTTGAATGGTGGTATTCAAAAGCCCATTAATCGGATGATCACTCATTGTTATGCCAACTCCATTCCTACCGCAACGCGCGGCATATGATTGTGATTTCGTTGTAAACCCGCGACAAGACTGGTATGGTTCAAACGGCCTTTCTTGACTTAATAATCTGCCATAGAGAAGCCGGATTCTACGACTTTACCGGATTTGCTTGCGCTTTCTCGGGTTCGGCGTCCTTTTTCTGCTCATAAAGACGGGTAAGCAGGCGTATGCCAAACTGCACCAGTGCAGCTATGGCAGAGCCCAGTGATACATGCAAATGGGCCTCAAAGAAGATGTCGGGCTCTTCTGCGTAGTAATTGGGCAGTATCAGGATATCCGGTTCGCACACCTTTTTAAACGATTCATAAACCGGGGCGTACAGGCTGTAGACATAGGCGTTGAGCCTGCCCGCCTCAAAGGCGGCGTCGGCGGGGTTGTCGCCCACCACATCCATATAAAAGCACAGTCGGGTAATCTTGCCCTTTGAAAGAATGCGCTTGACCGGCTCGGACAACGAATCGGACGCAGTTTTTACCCAAGTGACGATTCCGGCCAGGCTCTTTTGATCAAGCAGCTCCGATTGTCCTTTATCCTTCTTCGCCTGCTGCTTTTTCTTTTTCTTGGATTTCGCCTTCTTCTCTTTTTTCGGTGCTATTTGATAACGAATAAACATGTAACGAACCTGGGTAAACAACTCTTTATCATATTTGAGTTTCACGCGTATCGGCGCGATGAGCAACAGGATAAGCACGACCGCTACGCCGAGGATAATCCATCCCGCCATCTCTGTTCCTCACGCCCCCTTATTGGCACCTATTCTATCGGTTGGCGGTAACGCCTTCGAGCTCGATTTGCAGTTCATCATCTGGTGTATCGTCTTCCTGCAGGCCTTCTGTGTCACCTGCCATCTGCTCTTCATCGTCAATGGGCGGCAGGGCGCTGAGTGACTCAAGACCAAAGCAGCGCAGGAAATGCGCGGTAGTCCGGTAGGCGATGGGGCGACCGGGCAACTCAAGCCTGCCCGCTTCTTCCAGCAGGGATTTGCTCACAAGGTTTGCGATAACGCCGGAGCTGTCCACCCCGCGCACCTGTTCGATGAAGCTCTTTGTCACCGGCTGGTTATAGGCGACAATGGCAAGCACCTCCATTGCAGCGGGAGAAAGCTGGGTGTTGCGGTTTGCCGCAAGGACTGCCTTGATAATGCCGCCGTACTGCGGGCGGGTTGTTAGCTGATAGGTCGTGCCAAGATGCAAAACGACAAGGGCCGTGTTCTCCAGCCGGTCGTTGAGCGATGTTATCAGGCGTTCCAAGTCCTTTAGGTGGATGCCGAGTTCATCGCACAGCTTGTCCTGCTCTACGGGGTCACCGCTTGCAAACAGGACCGCCTCTATCTTATTTTCAAGCTCTCGTAAATCCATGCCGCATGTCCTTTCCCTTAAGGTTTGGGCTTATACCGATTATAAACGGATTTGGGGCCTCTTTATACAAACCGGTGCGGGGTATGCTTATGATTGCTGCGTCGATTTTGCAGCAGCGTGTCTGCGCTCGCCGATAAACTGAACCTCAGTTCCGCTCTCGTCCACCACAATGCGCCTTGACTTTACGAGCTCCAGCAATGCGAGGAAGGTTGCGACCAGCTCGCTGCGGTCTTTTGCATCCTTAAACAGGTTATACATGCGCTGGTTGGAGCGCTTGTACAGCTTGCGCAACACAGAAAGGATGCAGGAAGTTACCGATACCACGCGCCGCTGCACAATGCCCGAAAAGGCCGAGGCCGGCGGAGGCAGGCGGCGCAGGCTCTTGCCCGAAACATTCGCATAGGCCGCAACAAGCTCTGCGGGCTGATGGGTAAAGCGATAGGTTTCGTCCACCTCAAGCTGTATGGGCTTTGCGGTGAAGATATCCCCGCCGACATACTGCCCTGCAAGCTTTGTAGCAACCTGCTTTATCATCGCGTATTCAAGGAGCTGACCGGTCAGCTCGCGGCGCAGCTGCTCGCCCTCATCGTGGCGGGGCAGGAGCATGGCAGACTTGATGTGCACAAGGCGTGCGGCCATCTCTAAAAACTCGCTTGCTACCTCCATGTCCTCGCGGCGAAGCTGCTCGATGTACTCGGTGTACTGGGTGACGAGCTCAAAGATCGAGATGTCGTAGATATTCAGCTTGTGCTTTGCAATCAGGTGCAAGAGCAAATCCAAGGGGCCTTCAAAGGTCTCCAGCTTAAACGACATCTTGTCCATCGCGATGCGTCAAACTCCTTTATGATTCTAAAATAGGTTTGCTATGGCGGAAAACGGTACCGTCAAAAAGTCAAGCAGGTTGTACATAAGCCCGATGACAATGTTAAGCGGCCCAGAAAGAATACCGGTGAAAAGCAGAGCAAATACAGCAAGTGTGATAATCCGCTCATACCGCATGATGGTGTAATAGGCGCTATCGGGCAAAATCAGCCCTAAGATCCGCGACCCATCCAGCGGGGGGATCGGCAACAGATTAAACACGCCGAGCGCCGTGCTGATGTAGGCAAGCAGGTCGAATATCTGAACAAGATAGTAAACGGGCCTTGTGAGGTTCAGCCCAAAGGCAAGTATAAGGCCCTTTTGGATAATCAAAAAGACCATCGCAAGCAAAAAATTTGATACCGGCCCCGCGAGCGCAACCACAGCCATGCCGCGCTTGGGGTTTTTAAAGGCGCGCATATCCACCGGAACAGGTTTTGCCCACCCAAAGCCCGCAAACAGCAACAGGATTGTGCCGAGGGGGTCGAGGTGGCGCAGAGGGTTAATGGTCAGCCGCCCCATGTTGCGCGCGGTGGTATCGCCGAGTTTATCTGCAACATATGCGTGTGCAAGCTCGTGTACGGGCAGGATGGCAACTACGGCAAGCAGGCGGATGAAAAACTGCAGCAGTCGTTGAGTAGAAAGGGCAGAAAGAAAACTGGTCACTCAATAACCTCCGATTATATGGTAAAGCGGGAACAAGGATTCCCGAGAGATATATCCAAATAGTAATCATCATTTATTATAAATTGTTGGAAGGCAAAACACAATAGCGTTCACAGTTTGTTTAAGGCCGCATAACGGTGCGGTAATACTTCTATTTTTCGGCATGAAATCATAGCCTTTTGTATAACGGTGCGGCGGTGATGGGTTAATGGGTATTATGGGCTTTGCAAGAAAAAGGCTGTTTGCTATTTGCGTCATTGTGCTATGCATGGCAATTGTGGTGAACATCGTTGTTCTGATACACAACGCGAGCATAAAAGCCGTATCCGCCCAGACAGATAGTCAGGCAAAGACCGAGGAAAAGGAGAAGGACTTTATCAAATGGGTGGACTTTGACGTTAACTCGGACGCGATGGAAAGAGCGCTCAAATATGACATCGACAGTCACCAAAGCGAAAACCCGCTCAACTGGATAGAGATTCTTGCCTACCTCGGCGCAAAGTACGGCGGCAACTTTAAAAAGTATAAGGCAAAGGACATGGATGCCCTTGTGGAAAAGCTGAGGTCGGGCTCTACCATAGAGGAGCTTACCGCCAACATGAAATACTATGATTATTACCATGAGGCATACAGCGCCGTGCTCGGCGGCATGGTGGGGACATATCAGATACAGACCGCCGAGTCGCTTGAAAACGGCACGGTGGTTTATGAGGAGAAATACGGACTAAAGGCCTACTCCCCCATCGCCTACGGGTACTGCTACTCCCACTATGACGATTTCGGCAACGCGCGGTCGTTTGGCTTTCGGCGAACCCATCTCGGCAATGATTTATTGGGCAGCATCGGCACGCCGATTATCGCGGTGGAATCGGGCGTCGTGGAAACTATAGGCTGGAACCGGTACGGGGGCTGGCGGGTGGGCATCCGCAGCTTTGACGGCAAGCGGTATTACTACTATGCACACCTGCGCAAAAACCGGCCTTACCATGCAGATTTAAAGGAAGGCGCCGTTATCGAAGCGGGTGATATCATCGGCTACCTCGGCATGACGGGCTATTCCGATACCGAAAACGTCAACGGCATGTCGGTACCCCACCTGCACTTTGGCATGCAGCTCATCTTTGACGAGTCGCAGAAGGAGGGCAACAACGAGATATGGATTGACGTCTACCATATTGTTGACCTGCTGGAGCACCATAAATCGCCCGTTGTGCGCAACAACGAAACAAAGGAGTATTACCGCAAGTATGAGTTTATCGACCCCGTTGTGGAGGCGCTAAACGGAAATATCCCGAAGTTCCCCAAGAATGACGAGGCGGTGGATGCCATCCTCTGGTAGTATAACACAATAACACAAAAAGCAGGCGCGCTTTATAAGCGTTCCTGCTTTTTTTGTAAGCTGCTTTTAGAATAGCGGCGGGGTAAATGTCACGGTGGAGATCTTTGCAATCTCGCGGTTTTTGGTCAGAGCCCGCCAGATGAGCACGGAGATAAGAAAGTCCACTGTGCTGTGAATAACGGTACCGACACCTACAAGGAGGATAACCGAGTATAGGAATCCGCTTTCGTAGACGTTTGCCTTAAGCATATTGCCGAAGTAGAAGGGAATGACAACCAGCACCTCGAAAACCCCGTGTATGAGGGAGATGACAAGACAAAACACAGACGTCTGTGCTGGGGAAGCCAGTGTATGCGGATTGCGTTTAAGCCAAAAGGAGCCCACACAGGCAAACACGATATGGCTGAGCGCACGGATGACAATCTCGATAGAAAAGCCGCCAAATAAAAAACCGACGGTTGTACCCAGCGAAACCGCAATCGCTACCGTGGGGGAGATGAACATCGCAAGAAATACAGCCACATGGCTTGCAAGCGTAAAGGATGCAGGTGGAATGGCTATCTTAAGCGGCGAGAACATCGGGATAACAATACCCACGGCGCACAGCAAAGCCGCCGCTGTCAAACGGTAAACCTTGATGCTTCTGTTCATGTTTCATTTCCTTTCAATGCGTCTTTCACGCTTGCTTTAGAGCGTGGTTCCCATGCTATGCAAAGCAAATCTGTTCACATTTTAGCATTATGGAGCAAACGGCGCAAGAACAGCACTGCCAAAATTCCGCAGTAAATCCCGGAATTTTCAGGCAGTTAGCAGAAAGTGAGCGCTTACTTTTCTTTAAGCAAACATTATGTATGCAAAAACACACCCGCGCATATTCATTATTGAATCAAATCTTAGTCGCTATGGGCGGCGGGACGGAGGGTTACTATGGCAAGCTGTGCTGCGTGGGTCGATACGGTAACAATGGAAAGCGAGCTAAGCCATCAGCAGCACGCGGTGCTGCACTATAAGATTCAATACCCGCAGTTTTCGGGCACCTATTTTCAGCGTATGCTCAATGAGCTAAACTGCATCTACAAGGCAAAGGCTCAAGCGGTGCAGCAGGGGCGTGTCAGGGAGCTTTTCTGCTTGGCAACAGGCGAGATTGCGGCGGCGCAAAAGCAGGAAGACGACAAGCGGCAGATCCCCCGATATGACCTTGATGTGTCCTTTCAAACGACCTTTAACCAAAGCTGCGTGCTCAGTTTGTACTTTGACCAGTACGAGTTCACCGGAGGGGCGCACGGCAACACGGTGCGGTGCTCCGAGACATGGAACCTCCAGCGCGGGTGCTGTATGCTGCTGCGCGACTTGTTTGTGCGACCCATTAACTGCAAGACCTACATCGTAGAGCAGGTTAACAAGCAGATTGCCGAACAGATGGAAGCGGGCAACGACATCTATTTTGACGACTACGCCTGCCTGACCAACCGCTACTTTAACGAGCGGAACTTTTATCTCTCGCCCGAGGGCGTGGTTGTTTACTACCAGCAGTACGAAATTGCCCCATATGTCGTTGGTATCCCTACCTTTACCATTCCCTATTCACAGGGCTGTGTAATCAAGCCGGGAGGCAGCACCAGATAGCCTTTTAAAAAGCAAATAAATCAAAGATATGCACATGTATTGTTTTTGTACGCGATAAGCGGCAAGAACAACTGCATGTGCATTTTTAATGCAATGTTGCATTTATCAGTTCACACACGCAAATACTAAGCGTGCAGCCGCGCTGTAACGTGCAGCTTTCGCGGCAATGTTCTTACGCCAAAAACCGATTTTACTTGGGCGGGAAAGGCAATGGTGTTTTGATGAGCACAAAGGCGAGAAGTGTAAGATATGTGCTGCTGCTTGGTTTTTTAGACCTTTTGTGCTCAGCAGGTGCGGTGATTATCGGGTTTCGGCTGAAGTTCGGGTTTGTAGGGCTCATTCCTTCCCATTACATCGAAAACATCAACTTTTACATTCTTGCCGTGTTTGTGTTTACGGTGTTTTTTAACACCCTGTTTCAGGTTTACTCCCCCATGCGCAGGAGCATAGATGTCGCCCACATCTCCCTGCTGGTTCCCTCGGTAGTCATGGTGTTTGGGGCGCTTGTGCTTGCCGACCGGATACTGCGCCTTGGGATGCCGGTAGAGGCAATGGGCATCATTTGCGCCTTTTTACTCTGTCTGATGCTGCTTGCGCGCATGGTGGTCAAGGGACTGCGCCTGATAAACATCTGGTACGAGAGCACATGGAGCAGCAAGGGGGCAAAAAGGGTTATCATCTATGCCGCGGGCGAGATGGGCAAATACCTGTACAGCCAGTTGGCGGCTAACCCCTATTCGGGACGTAAGGTGGTCGCCTTTATCGACGATGACCGGTCTCTGCACGGCAAGCGCATCGGCACGGCGAAGGTAGTAGGCGGCTTTCGCAGCCTTGTGTATGCTATCCGAACACACGCTGCGGACGAGGTGATTATCGCCCTGCCGAGCGCAGATACCGAGCTTGTCAAGCGCATCGTGTCTGTGTGCCGGCAATACAAGGTGGATGTCTCGCGGTTTGGCACCATCGAAAACATCAACGACAGCCCCGAAAAGGCGAACATCAGCGACATCCGCTTAGAAGACCTGCTGCGGCGCGATAGAATCAACTTGAATATGCAGGTTGTGCGCTCCTTTTTACATGGACGTACCGTTTTTGTAACGGGCGGAGCCGGCTCCATCGGCTCGGAGATATGCCGTCAGGCACTCTCCTTTGGCGCTGCAAGGGTTGTGGTGTTCGATATAGACGAAAACGGCCTTTTTGACATCGGCAACGAGCTGCGCGCCTCGTTTGAAGAGGACCGGTTTTTCCTGCGTATCGGGTCAATCCGCGATGCGACAAGGCTTTCCCAGCTGTTTTGCGAGTTCTCCCCCGACGTGGTGCTCCATGCTGCCGCCCACAAGCATGTGCCGATGATGGAGGAAAACCCCTTTGAGGCGATTAAAAACAATGTGTTCGGCACTCTAACGGTTGCCCGTACCGCCGCGCGTTTTAACTGCGGGCGGTTTATTCTCATCTCTACCGATAAGGCGGTCAATCCTCCCAATATCATGGGGGCTTCTAAGCGAATCGCTGAGCGGTGTATTCAGATGCTCAACGCAAGCAGCAAAACAGTGTTTGCCGCCGTGCGGTTCGGCAACGTATTGGGCAGCAGCGGCAGCGTGGTGCCGTTTTTTATTAAGCAAATCGAAAACGGCGGGCCGGTGACGGTCACGCACCCGGATATGCGGCGGTATTTTATGACTATCCCCGAGGCAGTCCAGCTTGTGCTCGAGGCTGGCGGGATTGCTGCGGGCGGGGAGATATTTGTGCTGGATATGGGCGAGCCGGTGCGCATCTATGACCTTGCGTGCGACTTGATTATGCTGCACGGCCTAAAGCCGGGAGTTGACATTAAGATTGAGTTCTGCGGCCTGCGCCCGGGTGAAAAGCTGTTTGAGGAGATAAAGCTCGCCGAGGAGGATGTCTCCAAAACGGACAACAACAAGATCTATGTGCTAAAGCAGACCGAAAACGACTTTGAGGAGCTCAAAAGGCAGCTGGATGCACTTGACCAAGCCTGCCGCGCCGGGGACATCAGTGCGCTGTTTCAAACGGTTCGCAGCCTAGTGCCCAGCTTTATTCACGGGCCCAACACGTCTGGGGAGGGGTCATCATCCGACGAGAGATATTCCGACGAATAGCAAATAACCCCTTTTTGCAAAGCGTCATAATCCTCATGAGCGGGTCGGTGGTGTCGCAGATTATACCGTTTGCAACCTCCCCCATTTTAAGCCGCATCTACTCGCCCGAGCTCTTTAGTGTGCTTGCTTTGTTCCTTTCCACCGTCAATATCCTAGATGTGTTTGCAACGCTCAAGTATGACCTAGCAGTAGTTGTTGCACAGAGTGAGGATGACGCAGCGGGGACGTTTTGGCTGTGCGTTTTGATAAACCTTGCCCTGAGCTTGCTGACGCTTGCGGCGGCTCCCCTTGTCGCCATGCTGTTTCCCGGCTTTGTGGGGGAGGATGGCGGCTGGATATACCTTGTGCCCCTATCGGTGTTTTTTACCTCATTGTTTACTACGCTTAGCTACTACAACCTGCGGCTAAACCGATATAAGCGCATTACACAGGCAAACATCGTTCGGTCTGTTGCTGCTTCGGTGCTTCAGGTGGGGCTTGGCCTTTTGGGGTTTGGCGCATACGGCCTGATGCTCGGTCAGGCAGGGGCCTACCTTGTCGCCTGTATTATCCTTCTTTACGATGCGCGCCATTATCTTCCGCGCCCGAGGTTTCGACATATAAAGGCTGCGGCAAATGTGCACAGGGAGTTTCCGCTTTATACCCTTCCGGGGACTCTTGCCAACACCCTAAGCTACAACCTGATTAACTACTTCCTCAAGGCCTTCTTCGTTTCCACCCAGCTTGGGTACTACTCGCTGGTTAATCAGGTGCTCAGTGCCCCGCTCACGGTGATATCCGGGGCGGTGGGCAATGTGTTTTTAAAGAAAAGCGCAGATGAGGCAAGCGTTAAGTCCTTAAGTGTGAAGACCTTCGATACTATCACGCGGACTCTTTCCTTGATTTCGGTGCCCATTTTCGCCGTATTGTTTGTCTTTGCTACTCCTATCCTGCGCATCTTTCTGGGAGAACAGTGGGCGCCTGCGGGCAATATGGTTCGGGTGCTGATTCCGATGTTTTTTGTGCGCTTTGTGGTGACGCCAGTAACCTCGAGTGCAATTGTTGCCGGTCGTCAAGGGGCCTCGATGGTCTGGCAGTTTTCGCTGCTTGCGTCTTCGGTATTGCCCGCTCTGATTCATGCTATCTATCCGCTATCCATCAACCAATACCTGCTCTTTTTGTCGATCCTGTTTGCAACAAGTTATGCGGTGTTTTACCTTTACTGCCGGCGCTTGCTCAAAAAGACCGGCGCCGCCCAATAGTTTGACATCTTCACGCCGCGCCTGCGGCACTGGGGAGAGATGATACCATTGAACGAAACAATAAAGCGCCTGAACAACTCTATCCCACAGGCGTTTGAGCTTCTATATCTGAGCTGCTTATTCTTTATCACCTTTGAGATTGCTGTTCCGCTGCCGGTGAGCATCTTCAAGGGGCTGTATATCGCCCTGTTTTTGGCACTCTTGCTGCGGGTGGCTCTATTGCGTGAAGGATTTAAGCTTCTTCTGCCCCCTTTTATGCGCACAGGTATGATTCTTTTACCCTTCTTTTTGCTGCTCGGGTATCTGGCTTGGGATGTGGCGGGACTATTCTACTCTCCCGATGCAGGGTATGCTGCGCGCAAATACTATGTGGTGGTTCCGATGCTTGCGTTTATTATCCCCACCATCAGCTTTGCGCAGGATGAAGACCACTTAGACAGGCTGTACCGCACCCTCGGGTGGTCGGGCGCTGCGGTTGGGCTGTTTTCGCTTTCCAACTACTTTATCTACGAGTTTGTCCCCCTGCCCTACATTAGGCGGCTTTCGATGATTACCGATTACAATCGCTATGCAGAGAATCTATTTATTGCGATGGTGCTCATGGGGTTTTACATCATCAACACAACGCCCAAACGCACCCACCGCACGGCAAAGCTCACCTTTGCCCTCATTTTCTTTGCAACGCTTATCACACTCAGCGGGTCGCGCCGAACCTATCTTCTGATGTTCCCCTCCATTGCGGCGCTATTGCTGTACCGGTCGTTTTACATCGTTCGGTACAGCGCCACCGAGCGTATAGCCTTTTACCGCCTGTGCAAGGGCCTTGTGCTCAGTGTTATCGCGGCGGCCGCGGTGATGGGCCTTCAGGCAGGCTTTGAGTGGTACTCCGACATCAAGTATGAGATAAAGGTCGAGCAGGGCGGCGAAGTGACCGAGGAGACCAGCGTGGATACCGTCATTGATTCGATCTCATCGGGCGGGATGTTCGGCAAGCGGGCCGTGATATGGCGCACTGCGGTTAACGATGCGCTAGAATTTGATTTTCTGGACATACTAATAGGACGCGGCAGCGGGTACGACTCCTATCTGTATGACCATACAAGCGACCCGAACCTTGCGGCAATCTATGCGAACATTGAGCCGAAGCCGAAGAACTGGATGAACCCGCACAACTTTGTGCTCGCCGACTTTTTAAACGGCGGGCTGATTCGCATCCTCCTGTCCTTTACGCTTGCGGCCAGCGTGGGTGCAACCCTTTGGGCTGTATTTATTCGGCGCGCAAGCCGTGCGGTCGGTCTGTTTTTGGCAATGGCGTTTGTGTACTTTAGCGCCTTTATCTCAGGCCGCTACGGCTTTGTATACGATAAGTTTTACTATATCCTGCTTGCATGCCTTGTGGCGGAGCATGCGCTTGCATTACGCGCCCGCCCGAATGCCCCGAAGATAGGGAGGTGAATGGGCGTTGATTCTGTTTGTGTGTTATACCGACATCAGCAGTGCATCCTCCGGCTCGATGGTGCGGCCGAGAATGATGTATCAGGCCTTTTTAGACCTTGGGTATGAGGTTTTGCTGCTGGCAGGTGCACAGGAAAACCGGGATCTGCGCCGCCGGGCAGTCCGCCGCATATACGCGGAGCTTAAGCGCAAAACCCCGCAATTTTGCTATGTGGAGCTGCCGAGCGGGCCCATCTTCGGCGCGGAGGACCGCAAGCTGCTTTTGTATCTCAAACGCCTTGGAGTTCCGTGCGCCGCCTTTTACCGCGACGCCTATTACCGCTTTGCCACATGGTGGAATGTTCCGCTTCATAAAAAGGCCGTTCTGCGGCTCATGCACACGGCGGACAACCTTTTGCTGCGGCGGTGCTGCGACATTGTCTACTTCCCTTCTAAGACCATGGCGGGCCTGTTTTCCTTTCCACGCACCGGTGTGCTGCCGCCTGCCTGCGTAGAGCGTTTTAATGAGCCGCGTGAGACCCCGCACTCCTGCATTTATGTTGGGGGGCTTTCCCACCGCTACGGAACCGACCTTCTGCTGCTTGCCTTTGACCAGCTCAACCGCACCGGCAATTACCCGCTCACCATTGTGTGCCGTGAGGGGGAGGTTCATGAAATTCCGTCCGCCTACCGCGCCCAGCCGTGGCTTACGGTTGTTCACGCAAGCGGTGACGCACTTGAAACGTATTACGCGAAGGCCGACATTGGCCTGTACTGCGGCAGGCGGGACAACTACATGGATTTTGCCATGCCGGTCAAGGTGTTTGAATACCTCTCTCACGGGCTTGCGGTGGTGACGACCGACTGCATTGAGATTGCGTCCTTTGTGCGCAGAAACGGGGTGGGTACGGTCGTACACGATAACGCGCGGTCGATTGCATCGGGGGTGCGGGAGCTGTTTTCACGGCCAAAGCTATTTCACACCTGTTATGAAAACATCGTGCGCACGGTACAGGAAGGCAACCTGTGGACCCACCGAGCTCAGCAGGTGATAGATGATTTATCGCAAAATCCTGACAAGCAGGCGGCAAATTAAGCAGAGGAGGAGAAGGCTGTGAGGATTCTTTTTGTGTCTGCGGCAAACTCCTCTCATACCGTCAAATGGGTCAATACCTTGGCAAGCCGCGGGCATCAGGTTGTGCTTGCCTCGAATATCGACCACCGGGCGGATAAGGATGCCCTCTCCCCCCTTGTGCGGGTGGAATACCTGCTCCGTCCGGGGGCGCTGGGCTATTACCGCAACGCCATACAGCTGCATGAGTTGGCGGTGTCTTTTGCCCCCGATGTTGTGAACGCCCACTACGCAAGCGGCTACGGCACCCTTGCGCGCAGGGCGCGGGTCGGGCCCTTGCTGCTCTCCATCTGGGGCAGCGATGTGTATGAATTCCCGAAGAAAAGCCGGTTTCACCGCCGTCTGCTGGAAAAGAACCTCGCTTTCGCAAACGCAATCGCCTCCACCAGTCTGATTATGGCTAAAGAGGCGGAGCAGTACATGAAGAACGGCACCCGGGTATTCATCACCCCGTTTGGGGTGGACACAAGGTTGTTTCGCCCTGTGCTGCGCACCCAACAGGGCGAGTTTGTCATCGGCACGGCAAAGCGACTTGAGCCCGAAAGCGGTATTGACATCCTGCTGAAGGCCTTTCACATTTTCCGCACCCAGGTGCGCATAACTGACCCTTCTGGCAGGCTTAAGCTGCGTATTTACGGCGAGGGCAGCGAGTACACCGCCCTAATGGGGCTTGCCAGGGAAATCCACATCAGCGACGACACCGAGTTCTATGGCCGGATTGCAAACGAGGAGGTTGCCCGCGCCTTTGCCGGCATGGATGTTATCTGCCTGCCCAGCCTTCGCGAGAGCTTTGGCGTAGCAGCTGTGGAGGCGATGGCGTGCGGGCGGCCGGTTATCACAAGCGCTGCCGACGGCTTTTTGGAGACGGTGGTAAACGATGTGACGGGGCTTATCCTGCAAAAGCTTGATGAGTACCATTTGGCGGACGCGCTGCTCAAGCTGTACGGCGACCCCTTGTTGCGCCGCGCAATGGGCGAGGCCGGACGGCGGCGGGCTGTGGAGCTGTATTCCCTTGAGGAATGTGCAAGAGGGATGGAGGAAGCGCTTGAATATACGGCACACATGACGGAAAAAACATAATCTCAGCAGCATCTTTGAAAGTATTACGCGGGAAAGGAATGGTAGCAATCAACATCCTCATTATCAACCACTATGCGGGCAGCCGTGAGATGGGCATGGAATACCGCCATTTCTATCTTGCGCGCGAGCTTGTCAATATGGGGCACAAGGTTACCATCATAGCGGCGAGCTTTTCTCACCTGCGCGGGCAGAACCCTCTGCCCGACCATCAGTTTCAGGAAACGGTTGAGGATGGCGTGTCCTTTGTGTGGATAAAAACGCCCCCCTACTACCGAAACAACCTTCTGCGCGTGCGCAACGTCGCCGTGTTTCTTTCCGCCCTTCGGGTGCATTCAAAACGGCTTGCAAGGCAGTATAAACCCGATGTGGTGGTCGCCTCCTCTACCTATCTTTTGGACATCTACCCCGCTGCCCGTATCGCACGGCACGCAGGGGCCAAAGTCGTGTTTGAGCTTCATGACGTATGGCCGCTTTCCTTAGTTGAGCTGTACGACTTTTCGCCCAATCATCCGCTTATCCGCATGCTTGCGCAGACCGAACGCTCAAGCTATACCATAGCAGATGCCGTTGTGAGCATCCTGCCCGGGGCTACTCTTCGCGCGCAGGAGCTAGGTATTGCGAATAAGAAAATCACCCATGTGCCTAACGGGATATCGGTGGACAACAACAGGGTGGATACCATTAGCCGGGCGCAGCAGCAGCTTTTGGTGCTCAAAGGCCAGAATATATTTACAGTTGTCTATGTAGGCGGATTTGCACAGGCAAATGCTTTGGAGACCATAGTTGAATCCTGCAAGCTGCTGCCAAAGGGGATTGCGGTGGTTTTGGTGGGCAAGGGTGAGCGAAAAAACGAGCTTATGAGCCTTGCTTCAAAAAGCGGCCTGCGCAACCTCTATTTTGAGGAGTATGTCCCCAAGGCGCAGACCTTCGGCGTGCTGGAAAGTGCCGACTGCCTCTATATCGGCGCGCGGGCGAGCATGCTCTATCGCTACGGAATCGGCATGAACAAGCTTTATGACTACATGCTTGCCGCAAAGCCTATACTGTTTGGCATCGATGCGCCGGATAATGAGGTCAGCGAATGCGGCTGCGGCATCTGTATTGAGCCGGAGAACGCTAAGGCACTAGCTGATGCCATCGTACAGTTAAAGACCATGAGCCCGGCGAAGCGCGAAGAGATGGGGCAGCGCGGCAGGGATTACGTATTAAAGCACCGCAACTACCACACGCTTGCTCAGCGGTTTATAGACGCAGTACAGTAGGCATTATTCTAACGGAGAAGTCAAAGCTATGCTTGCAAGGAATGTAAACGAGCTGCCCGAACGCATGCACGGAGAGCAGTGCAGACACTACTTTTTGCTTTTGCAGCGGCGCAGAACCGCATTGATATATAAGCGTATTTTTGATGTGTGCGTATCGGCAGCGGGACTGCTTGTGCTGTCCCCGCTTTTTTTCATTGTGGCGCTTTTGGTGGGGCTGACCTCACGCGGCGGCGTTTTCTTTTTGCAGGAGCGCGTCGGGCAGAACCTGCGCCCTTTTTTTATCATCAAGTTCCGCACCATGACGGCGCAAAAAAGGGGCGGTGAACTCTTGCTCACCACCCAAAACGACGCCCGCATCACGGCTGTGGGGCGGGTTTTGCGGCGCCTGCATCTTGATGAACTGCCTCAGCTGTTAAACGTGCTTAAAGGGGATATGTCGCTTGTGGGGCCGCGCCCCGAGGTTCCGCGTTATGTAAATCAATACACCGACCGATACCTAGCTACCCTGCTTATCCGCCCCGGGATTACCTGTACCTCAAGCATCTACTTTCGCAACGAAAGCGAGCTGTTAAAGCAGAGCGAAAACGCTGAGGAGTATTATCTATCCCACATCCTGCCGATTAAGATGGACTACAACCTCCGTTACCTGAAGGACATCGGCGTATGGTCGGATATTCGCATCATCTTTGCGACTGCGGCATCGGTTTTTGGCGGCTAGACTATATTCACAGTTATCTATATTAGGTCTGTCTTTTAACTTTGCCCTATCGCGTTGTCAAAAATATCATTAACTGGGCGATAATTCGGACTGTAAATGGGTTATTTGCGGTGTATAATGCTTTTATTTTATCGCCCAATATGGTAGATTATATATAGTACATTTCCCCGTTTGGGTATAAAGCTCGCAAACCGGTTTGGAGAAAGGCGGTATCGATATGGAATATGAGGCATTTTCGGGCGGCGTGGAGCCGGGTGGACTTCGCACCACCTACGAGATCAACATCCTAATCTGCTACCTGCTCAAGACGGTGGACGCGCAGTTTACAAAGGCACAGCTGACTGAGATTCTGCAGCGCGACGGGTTGGTTAACTACTTTGAGCTTGCAAATTCCCTAAACGAGCTCGTTAAGCTCGGGCAGGTTACGGTGACAAAGAACGATGCCGGAGAGGACTGCTACGGCATCACCGAGCTTGGCGCGCTCGCGTGCAGTACCATCGAGCGCACGGTTTCGGTCGCGGTTCGCGAAAAGGCGGTGAAGGCCGCCCTGCGCCTGATGAAGAAGGTGGAGCGCGAGCGCAAAAACAAGGCGGAAATCACCAAGGTAGATGACGGCTATATTGTGACCATGCGCATTCTTGACTACGGCTCTGACCTGATGGAGCTTAAACTCTTTTTGCCCGATGCCAATCAAGCCGCGCTTGTAAAGCGCCAGTTTATGAATGACCCTCAGCTTTTGTATAAGGGAGTGTTATCCTTACTCGTGCGCGACCTGGACGAATTCGGCGATCTTGCCCCCTGCGAAGACGACGACCTGTTTGACGAGTAAAGGGGTGAAGGCATGAGGATTGTACATATCGCAGACCTGCATCTCGGCAAAAGTCTGTTTGATTACTCGCTTATCGGCGACCAGCGCGCATGGCTTGCGTCGCTTGTCGCCCTTTTACGTGCGCAAAAAGCGGATGCGCTGGTTATCGCGGGAGATGTGTACCACCGGTCTGTGCCTCCCACCGAGGCGGTTACCCTGCTCGATGACTTTTTAAGCGAGGTAACACAAGACCTACATATCCCCGTTTTGATGATAGCCGGCAACCACGATAGCGCACAGCGGCTTAGCTTTGGCTCGCGCCTGATTGAGCAGGGCGGGCTGTATGTTTCTGGTTCGCTTGAGCATACCCTTAAAACCGTAACCCTGCACGACGAGCACGGGCCGGTTCATTTTACCCTGCTGCCCTATTTTGAGCCCTATCAGGCCAAAAAGCTGTTTGAGGACAGTGAGATTAAGACCTGTAACGACGCCTTTAGGGCGATTGTAAACACCTGCCTTGAGGGAGTTGATTATTCTAAGCGTAACGTGCTCATCGCCCACGGCTTCTTTGGGCGAGATTCTGCCCTTGCGCGGTTCTCGGATTCCGAGCGCAACGTGGGCGGGTCTGACCTTGTGGACAGCACACTGGTTGAGCAGTTTGATTATGTAGCACTCGGCCACCTGCACGCACCGCAGACGGCGGGCGCAGGCCACATCCGTTATGCGGGTTCGCCGCTGAAGTATTCGCTGTCGGAGGTTAGTCAAGAGAAATCCGTCACCATCATTGATTTAGGCCAAAAAGGGGATGTGCGCATACGGTGCGAACATCTGCCCCCCAAGCGCGATTTGCGCATTGTCACGGGAACCATCTCAGAGCTAACCGATAAGGCTGTGCAGAGTCGGTACAATCTTGATGACTATGTGTACGCCGTGATTACCGATAAAAGCGAGGTTTACAACGCTATCGATAAGCTGCGCGCGGTGTTCCCCAATATTGTGGGACTCAAGCGCGAGATTGACAATGTAGGCGAGGGCTTTTCTTTTGCTGCGGGTGAGCAGATTGCCCGCCAGACGCCGGACGAGCTGTTTGCATCCTTCTACCAAGAGATGCTCGGCGAGGAGATTACCCCCGTGCGGGCGCAAATCATGCATGAGGTCTTAATTGAGGCGCAAAAAGAGGAGCATGACGCTTATTAGACTTATTGCGAAAGGGGATGGCATACCCATGAAGCCGCTTACCCTAGAGCTTAGTGCCTTTGGGCCATATGCGCACAAGCAGGTTATTGATTTTACCGAGCTTTCGGGCAACAACCTGTTTTTGATTACCGGTCCGACCGGCGCGGGAAAGACCACTGTATTTGATGCAATCACCTTCGCACTTTTCGGGCGCGCAAGCGGCGAAAGCCGTAAGGATGCCGAGGAGCTGAAAAGCCACTTTGCCACCCCCGCCGAGACCTGCTATGTCAAACTGACTTTTCTATTGCACAATGAGGAATATACAGTAGAGCGCAGACCTAAGCAGCGGCGCCTTGCGCGCAACGGGGGAATCACCACCGCAAACGGAGATGCCCTGCTGACCCTGCCCAACGGCGAGACGGTCAGCGGTGTTACCGAGGTTTCCGCCCGCATTGAGTCCCTGCTCGGCCTTGACTACAGCCAGTTTCGGCAGATTGTCATGCTGCCGCAGGGGGAGTTTAAAAAGCTGCTTGAGGCCGAAAGCAAGCAAAAGCAGGTGATCTTCCGCAAGATCTTCTCTACCGGGCTTTACAGCATCGCGGAGGCAAAGCTTAAAGAGCGGCGGGATGAACTTAAGCAGCGGCTTGACCGTGTAACCGATGCGCTTGCCACCTTTGCTGCCATGCTGCAGGCGGGTGACGATATAGCGCTTGCCCAAGCTTTGCTCAGCAACAGCCTGCACTACCCCACCATCATTGAATGTGCAGATGCCCTGATTGAAAAAGACAATTTAGCCCTTACCAAGATAAAGGAGCAGCTTGCAGCGTTGCAGAATGAGCGCAACAAGACTGACCCGGAGGCTGCAATCCAGCTTAATGCAAAGCTTGACCGGCTTGCATATTTACTTCAGCATAAGGAGAACCTTGCAAAGCAAGCAGACGAGCAAAAAGAGCGCACAGACAGGCTGCTGCTTGCCCGGCGCGCGGCGGAGCTTTCTCATATACACCGCGAGATTCAAAATGAAATCCAGCGTGCTGCTACCGCCGAAATGCAACACAAGCTTTACTCTACCCAGCTTGAAGCCTGCAGCGAACGCCTAGCAAAAGCAAAGGATGCCCTTGCAAAGGCCCAGCAGGATAAGGAGCGCGAGGCTGAGCTTATTACCAAACGCGCCGCCTTAGATCAGGTGCGTCAAGCGTTTGAACATATCACCCGCCTTGAGGGAGACCGTGCCGCTATCATTCAGAAGCAGCAGGCGCAGGCAGGGTATGTGAACACCCTAAACCTGTTGATTCAGCGCGCCCAGCACAAGGAGAGGCTTGATCGCGCCGAGACGCGGTATTCGGGTCTTGCGGCCCTGTGCTCGACAATCGACACCTTCCTGCGCGCGGCTACGGAGTATCAGCAGCACAACCTGCGTTATACCGAGGAGTTCGGCCGGTTTTTGGCGGGTCAGGCCGGTGTTTTGGCAGCCCAGCTTGTCGAGGGCAGCCCCTGCCCCGTTTGCGGTTCACTAGATCACCCTGCTCCCGCTCCGAGTGCCGACAACATCCCCACCGAGGCGGCGCTCGAGGATTTAAAGAACCGCGCTGATGCCATGTATGCAAAGCAGATGTCGGTGTACGGCGATATGAAGGCCCGCGCGGCGGCGCTGCGGGCGACGGAGGGGGCGGACTTTCTCCCCGCCGATGATGCATTGATTTCGGCACGCGCAGAGATTGTAACCCTATGCGAGGAAGCAAAGGCGAGCCGAGACGAAATAAAACAGATATACGATGCTGCTGCGCTCGAAGCGGCCCGGCATCTTGCGGCATTGCGTAAGAATGATGAAGCGTGCCTATACGATATAACCTACCTAACAGAGCGCAAGACGGCAATAGAAAAGGATAGCGCTGCCCTTGCGCAGTCGCTCGAGCAGGTAAACGCACGGATTTTGGAGGTGCGCGCCACCATCCCCGCCGATATTCAAACTACGGATGAACTGCAGGTGCGCATCCTGCAAAACGAGCAGGAGATTGAGCGCATCGCCCAGCAGGCAAAACTTGCCCAGTCAGAGTTTATGGCGGCATCGAACGAGTATGAGCGGCTTGCACAAGCACAGCGCAGCGCAAAGGAGAACCTGCTCGACGCCCAGCGCCAGCAGGCGGAAAAACAGTCCGCTCTTGAGAAGGGGCTTGCCCAGTACGGCTTTACACTATGGGAGGATGCTCAGCGCCATCTGCTGACCGACGAGCAGTATGCCGCACTGGAGCAAGCAATTGCAGCCTACTCCGATGCGGTCTCCAAGACGGACGCGGAGCTTGCCGTGCTCAAAAAGGAATGTGAGGGTGCACAGCGCGCGGACATCGATGCCATCAAGGCGCGGCTTGAGCTGTTAAACCGTCAGATTGAGGAGCTAGATGGACAAAAGACCGCCCTATCTCTGCGTATTGATACAAACACACGGGCTGTCGGAAACATTCGCAAGCTACTTGCGGACGCCCAAAAAGACGAGGAGGCCTACGGCGATGTCGCCGCCCTGTACGCGCTTACCAAGGGCGACAACGCGGCGAAGATTTCCTTTGAGCGGTATGTGCTGGGCAGGTATTTTGCCGATGTCATCCTAGCCGCAAACCACTGGCTGCACGACATGACGGGCGGCAAATATGTCCTCTTGCACAAGCAGGACCGCCTAAAGGGCGCCGGGGCGGCCGGCCTTGACCTTGAAGTCCTGGACGCAAACACCGGACGGGAGCGTCCGGTCGGAACCCTTTCGGGCGGCGAGGGCTTTAAGGCATCGCTTGCCCTTGCCCTCGGCCTTGCGGACGTGATTCAGCGCTATTCCGGCGGGGTTAGCATCGAAACCATGTTCATCGACGAGGGCTTTGGCTCACTGGATGCGCAGTCGCGCGAGCGCGCAGTAGACACCCTGTTTGAGCTTGAGAAAACCGGAAGGCTCATTGGCATCATCTCGCATGTCGAGGAGCTTAAGGAGCGCATCCCTGCCCGCCTTGAGGTTTGCCCCACCCCAAAGGGCAGCTACGCCATGTTCGTATAGCCCCTATTCTCGTTTTATGTAAACTACATATCAACATATCAGGAGAACCACATGAATATTCAAAGCATTGCACTTATCGGCGCCGGTGCGATTGGCGCGGTTTATGCAAGTCATCTGCACAAGCACTACGGCAGCTCGTTTGCAGTTATCGCCTCGGGCGACCGTGCGAACCGCCTGCAGAATAACGGCATTACCATAAACGGCGACACCTTCTTCCCCCGCGTTGTAACAGGAAAAGAGGACGGCTTTGCCGCCGATTTAATCCTAGTCTGTGTCAAAAACTATCACCTTAATGATGCTATTAGGGACATTGCACCCTTTGTGGGCGAGTCTGCTATCATCCTGCCGCTGCTCAATGGCATTACAGCGCGTGACAGGCTGCTGGAGCATTTCCCCGCCAACCACATATTATACGGGCTTGCCATCTATATCGATGCGGTGCGCACGGCAGAAGGTGTTGTGAACACCAACGACGGTATCATTCAGCTTGGGGATGCGCTAAACGACCCGCCTTCCCCACCTGTTATGGCCGTGAGCGAGGCACTAAGCCGCGCCGGCATCGGCGTTGAGGTCTGCCCCGACATGATACGCACCATTTGGCGCAAGTGGATGCTAAACGTCGGGTGCAATCAGGTCTCCGCCTTGATTCGCGGAACCTACAGCGCGTTTTCATCCTCCCCTGCTGCAAGGGATCTTTTCTTTGACGCGATGATGGAGGTGGTATCGCTCGCAAAAGCAGCAGATGTCAACCTGACCGAGGCGGACGCACGCGAGTTTGTCTCCCTCATGCAAACCTTCTCGCCTAACGGCAAGACCTCCATGCTGCAGGATGTTGAGTCCTTGCGCAAAACCGAGGTGGAGTCCTTCGGCGGCACGGTGTGCGAGCTCGGCAAGCGGTACGGCGTGCCGACACCGGTAAACGACATGTTAACCCGCCTAATCACCGCAACCGAACAGGCCTATTTGGTGCGGTAATGACGCCACACACCTCTTTTGAAAAAACTGGTTGACAAAACTATACTAATAAAGTATACTATTATAAACCACCATTAACACATCAGGAGGTGCACCATATGTTGAATAGCAAAACCACTAATCCATCTGACAGCAGATTACAGCAACCCTCTACCGAACCGATAGGTTGGTGCTCGCCTGAGTTCTCCTCGGGCTGCATGCTGGAAGATGACGAAGAATAAGAGTTAATAAAACGGAGCAAGCCACTACAAAAAGGCCTGCTCCGTTTATCAGTTTTATGGTGCCGAAAGGCTTCATCAAGTATATATCCGCGGGCCAAAGAGGGCGGTTCCCACTCTCACAAGTGTAGAGCCTTCCAGAATCGCCTGCTCGTAGTCATCCGACATGCCCATGGAAAGTATATGTGGGACTTCCTGCGCAAGCAGGTGGGTGTTGCGGTCAAACAGGGCCTTCATACTCGAAAAGTAGCGGCGTGCTTCATCGGGTGTTTCGGCCGGCGGCGGGATGCACATTAAGCCCCTCACCCGCAGCCCGTCAAGCCCCGCAAGCTGCTCTAAAAACGCGGGCAGGTCCTGCGGCTCGATGCCGCCCTTGGAAAGCTCCCCGCCGATGTTGACTTCAACCAGCACATCCTGCGCGGGAACACTCGCATCCTGCTCGCGCAGCCTTGCCATAGCCTTGTTAATTTCATTCGCAAGGCGCAAGGAATCCACCGAATGGATGAGGGCTACCTTTCCCGCTACCTGACGCACCTTGTTGGTTTGCAGCCGGCCGATAAAGTGCAGCTGCGCCCCTTCGTATGCATTTTGGGCGAGCTTTTGTGTCATCTCCTGAACGCGGTTCTCCCCCACTGTGGTAACGCCGCAGGCGATAATCTCGCGCACCGTGGCGGCATCGCGGGTTTTGGTTGCCGCAAGCAGGGTGACTTCCTCTGTGCGGCGGCCGGCACGCTGGGCCGCATCTGCGATATTCTGTAAAACGGTCGAGACGTTTTGCTCAAGACTCATTGCTGTTCCCCCCATTTTGTCTGTCCGAATTGGGTGCTTTATGTTTTCAGCGCAAAGCACTGGTACAATACATCACCAGTGTATGCATTTTCACTTTGCGTGTCAAGCAAGAAAAGGGCCGCCCTCTTTGGATAGAAGGCGGCTTTTCTTTTTTTGATGCTCACGGCGTTTGCAGGCCGTGGTTTACGTCGTTTTTTACCTTGGGGACGCTGTACAGATTTGCATACGAGTCCATCTCATCTTCGTTGAGCGGGGCGGACGGGATAAGACCGGTGCACTCGGTCGCGGATGCGACGATGTCGGCACTTAGTATGTTACTTACACTGTCCTCATCATACAGCGGGAACTCCCACCCCTTCTTTTTGGGGTCACTCATAGGCACTGCCTCCTTTTTGCTAGCCATACTGGGTTAGCCTTCATCTACAATGTCCTGCAAAACCTTAATGAGGTCCGCCAGGCTGTACAGCTTGACATCGCGTTCCAAAATTGCGTTTTTAAGTTCGATGGATAAGGTTTCAAACTGGGGTTTAATCTTTGGGTCGACGTATGACATCGATTATCACCTCGGTTATATCATTTCCAAAACATGCGGCGGTTATCACACTTTTTGGCGCTGGTATCGCCTGCAGAGGTGATAAAGATGTTGTAAAACGGTTAAAATCATACTATTATAATAATATCTTCATTAAATGTTAGGACTGCAAGTTATGATATATCTCGATTATGCCGCGGATACGCCCGTTAGCGCCCGCGCGCTGGATGCCTTTTGTGAAGCTGCCCGCCAGCATTCTGCAAACCCAAACTCCGTCCACCCATTGGGCATCAAAGAAAAGGCAGTGATCGATGACGCCACGGCGCGCATTGCAGCCTGCCTGCATGTGCTGCCGAGTGAGATTGTGCACACCTCGGGTGCAAGCGAATCGAACAACCTCGCCATCAAGGGGATAGCGGGGCAGTACAAGAAGTACGGCAAGCATATCATCACGACGATGATTGAGCACGCCTCGGCGCTCGGCCCGATGGAGTACCTGCGCACGCAGGGCTTTGAGGTGGATTATGTTCGCCTTACCCGGGACGGTCAAGTGGACATTGACCATCTTGCTTCGCTGTTGCGGGATGAAACCATCCTTGTTTCACTCAGCCTTGTTGACAGCGAAATCGGCATTGTGCAGGACATTGACCCGATAACAAGACTTCTTGCGTCGTATCCCCACTGCTATTTGCATGTGGATGCAGCGCAGGCGCTGGGCAAGATTGCGTTTAGCCTTGACGGCATTGACCTATTGACGGCGGCGCCCCACAAGTTCTACGGGCTTGTTGGCAGCGGGCTTTTGGTTGTAAAAGAGGGTGTGCTGCTGGAAAGTCAGATTCTCGGGGGGCAGTCTGCTTCGGCTTTCCGCAGCGGAACCCCAAGTGCTGCCCTTGCCTGCTCGTGCGCAACCGCCCTTGAGGATGCCCTAGATGCACTTGAGGGGCATTACAACTATGTAAAAACCCTCAACACGGCCTTAAGAGAGCGGCTTTCGGGCCTGGATGGGGTGAAAATCAACAGCCCTGTAAACGCCTCGCCGTTTATTCTCAACATCAGCGTTCCCAGCATAAAGCCGCAGGCGATGGTGCAGGCCCTCGGCGAGCGCGGCATCTGCATTGCGAGCAAGTCCGCCTGCTGCCCGCCCAACAGCCTTTCACGCCCTGTATATACCCTCACAAACGACAGAAAGGCTGCAATGAGCACCCTGCGCATCAGCCTAAGCCATCTGACCACCAAAGAGGAAATCGAAGAATTTTTACGCTGCTTTGAAGAATGCCTGCGTATCTTATAAAAGCCCTAGGCATCCGTAAAACAACCGACAGGAGAAACTATGCTAAAGCACGAACAGGTTGAAAAAAGTATTATCAAAAAGTACCGCAAGGAGATTTGGCTAAAGTTTATCGCAGGCATCAAGGAGTATGAGCTGATTGAACCCGGTGATTCGATTGCGGTTTGCATTTCGGGCGGCAAGGATTCCATGCTGATGGCAAAGTGCTTTCAGCAGCTGCAAAAGCACAGCGACTTTCCGTTTACTGCGCGGTACATCGTGATGGACCCCGGCTACAATCCGCAAAACCGGCAGATTATCATAGACAACGCCGAGGCACTCCGCATCCCGATTGAGATATTTGACACCAACATCTATGATATCGTGGCGGACACCGACCGTTCCCCCTGCTATTTGTGCGCGCGCATGCGCAGAGGCTATCTCTACAGCCGCGCACAGGAGCTCGGCTGCAACAAGATTGCGCTTGGCCACCACTTTGACGATGTAATAGAGACAACCCTCATGAGCATGCTGTACGGCTCGGAGATTAAAACCATGATGCCGAAATTGCACAGCACCAACTTCCCCGGCATGCAGCTTATCCGCCCGATGTTTATGGTGCGGGAGGATGACATCCTGGCCTGGAAGCGCTACAATGAGCTTACCTTTATAAGATGTGCCTGCCGCCTGACTGAGCATTGTGTGCTTGATGATGCCGGTATGGGCTCAAAAAGGCTTGAGATAAAGGAGCTGATAAAGCAGCTCAAACGCGTAAACCCGAATGTGGACAAGAACATCTTTGCAAGTGCGCATAACGTAAACCTTGACGCCATCATCGGCTACCGAAAAAACGGTGAAAAGCACAGCTTTTTGGAACACTATGAGAATAATCGGCAAGGAGAAGCGAAATGAGAATCTCTACACGAGGACGATATGGGCTCGCCGCCTTAACCCTGATGGCCATGTCGCCGGATACAGGCGAGGCGATCACCGTCATCAGCATCGCAAACAAGCTAGGTATCTCAAAGATTTATTTAGAGCAGGTCTTTTCCCTGCTTAAGCGGGCGGGAATTGTAACGGCAATCAAGGGGGCTCAGGGCGGCTACCGCTTGAGTGCTTCCCCATCCTCCGTTACCGTGCTCGAGATCTTTGAGGCGCTTGAGCAGTCGCTGTTCGAGCATGCGGAGGATTCAGTTAGCGAGAGCGCGCAGGAGATTGAGCAGGCCATGCAGTCGCTGGTGTTTGCCCCGCTTGACCGCGCCGCCCGTGAAAGCCTTGCCGCGACAACGCTGGATGCTTTGGCGCAGGAGGCGCACAACCGCAAGAACGGCAGCTATATGTTTTATATCTAGTGTTTGTCTATGACAAAAAAATCCCCGCAGCAGGCTCCAAACGGAGCTTTGCCGCGGGGATTTTTCTTTTTGTATTAAGCCTTTTTCTTTGCTATTTTGCCTTTCTTGCCTGTGCCGCGAAGCATGAAGTAGTGGATTCCCAGCCCGTAGACAACACAGCTAGCCAGTGTAACAAAGAACATCGCGTCCGATTGAGGGGCAAGTCCGACAAACAGCAGCATCGGGGCACCGAATATGATGGCAAAGCTTGAACCGGACACCAGATTGAGGGTGGCGGGCGAGGAATACTGCGGGTCTACCTCGCGCAGAAGCAGGATGCCGGTGCTCACCGTGCCGGTCAGCATGCCGTACATCGAGAAGAAGCCCTCGTAGTAGTAATCCGGGTAAAGGCGTTTGCATATCCATTTGAGATAGAACAGGGTGACAAAGCCGCCGATTGTGCTGATCAGGATAAAGGCAAGCCACAGGCCGGAAAGGTCTTCCGTATTGATGGCGCTGACGCCTGCAATAATCATGATGTCAAAGATCATGCCGGAGATGCGGTTTAACAGGTAGTTGTTCGGGTACCTGCGCTTGATAATCCCCCACTTTTTTAGCGATGCCAGCAGACTGCGCATGGCAAGTGCTAGCATTGAGCCGATGATGAAATTAAAGCCCCAGATTAAGGAGCCCAAAGTCGTGGAAATGCCCGCTAGCGCGGGAATAGCGGAAAGCCCTGATGTAATTCCAAGGGAGATTAGGTAGGTGGCAAGATACACAAGCAGCACCATGGCAAGCTGCATGGTGAGCCTGTCCACCGATTCGGACATCGGGATTTCATCATCATCCTGAAAATGCCCAACCGTAATCTCAGCTTTCTTTCCGTCACTCCCCGGCAGGGTGAGCTTGCCTTTACGGATGAGGATGTTCATGTAGATAACGCCGCCGATACAGGCCCACAAAAAACCCATGGTGGCAAGCGCAAGGCCAAAGGATGAGCCCCCTGCAAAGCCGTAGCCGATTTCGTAGGTTGTGCCGATGTTGTTGGCCTGTCCGGGCCCCTGTCCGTATGCCATCGGCAGCAGTATACCCGATGCCTTAAACAGGCCCGGGCTAACGGTATACGCGAGCGCACCCGTGATGACAAGGCCCACAACAGCCTGCAGCAGGTATGTAGCTACAATCAAAAGCCCGCTCTTTAATCCATCGCGTTTGTACTCAGCGCCTTCCCCCGGTTCGGGTAGGCGGAGGCCGAGGGCGATAAACCCGAGCGCTATGGTGTGGTAGGTGACGTTTTCCATAAACACGGTGTCTATCTTAATAAGCCCCGTTGCGCGAAGCCCGAGGGCGAGCAGACCCCCTAAGACCGCCGTAGGCAAAAGCATATTTTTGATAAACGGCACCCGCCGTTGCAGCATATTCGCTACAACCAAAATGGCTGCAAGGATACCCAGTTGCAAAACAGGATTCCATAGTTCGGTGTTGGCTGCAGAAAAGCCCATAACGCTGTTCCTCCTCGTATACTAATTTTTGAATAAACAATTTCAGGTATCGACAGGCTTTGAGATGCCCGTGATAAAATGCTGTTAGGTCGGCAGGGGCAAGTTCTTCGTCCTCCAGTTGAGCCGCAAGGCTGC
>JAEZKF010000009.1 GCA_023415575.1 Bacillota bacterium | reverse complement strand
CAGCCTTGCGGCTCAACTGGAGGACGAAGAACTTGCCCCTGCCGACCTAACAGCATTTTATCACGGGCATCT
This sequence comes from Bacillota bacterium, assembly GCA_023415575.1. Taxonomy (GTDB): domain Bacteria; phylum Bacillota; class Clostridia; order Oscillospirales; family Ruminococcaceae; genus Acetanaerobacterium. The sequence continues at coordinate 42,332 of JAEZKF010000009.1, read as the reverse complement.
CAAAGCCTGTCGATACCTGAAATTGTTTATTCAAAAATTAGTATACGAGGAGGATTGGGCTATGAAAAAAGGCTCAAAAGCAACTTTTTTTGTTGTGTTTGCGCTGATACTATTCCTGGCCGGAACGTCGTTTTTTGGTTTTAGCACTACATTCGGCGATGTTACCACAAAGTACATCAAGAGTGCGGACGACATCCGCTGGGGTATTGATATCCGTGGTGGTGTGGACGTCACCTTTACTCCGCCCGAGGGCTTTGACGCAACCGACGCTCAGATGCTTGCAGCGGAATCAGTAATCAAGCAAAGACTTGTTACCCAGAACATAACCGACTATGAGGTATATACAGACACCTCGAAGGATCGCATCATTGTCCGCTTCCCCTGGAAGGACGATGAATCCAGCAAAAAGCCTGAGGAGGCTATCCGCGAGCTTGGTGAGACCGCTCTGCTGACTTTCAGAGAGGAAGCAAATGTCGACGCTGCGGGCCTGCCTATCGGTGTGACACTTGAGAACGTCGTTCTTGAAGGTAAGGACGTAAAGAGTGCTTCAGCGGTAATCGACTCCAAGACCTCCAATCCCGTGGTAGCGCTTGAGCTTACCGATGAGGGCGCTAAAAAGTTTGCAGAAGCTACCACAAGACTCGTCGGCAAGAAGATTTCCATCTGGATGGACGACACCATGATCTCAGACCCTGTCGTACAGACAGCGATCACCGACGGTAACGCGATTATTAACGGTGGTTCGGTGCCCTTTACTGCGGCGCAGGCGACTGAGCTTGCAAACAAAATTAACGGTGGTGCGCTGCCCTTTAAGCTGGTAACCGAAAACTACCGCTCCATTTCTCCGACACTCGGTATGAGCGCTAAGGACTCCATGGTGCTCGCCGGAGTAATCGCTTTCATCCTTATTTGTGTCTTTATGATTTTCTATTACAGAATCCCCGGTTTGGTAGCCAGCATCGCACTGCTTGGACAGGTTGCGGGCTTTATCATCTCCGTTTCGGGTTACTTTGAGTTTATCCCCAGCTTTACGCTTACCCTGCCGGGTATCGCGGGTATCATCCTAAGCCTTGGAATGGGTGTTGACGCAAACGTCATCACCTCCGAGCGTATTAAGGAAGAAATTCGTTCCGGCAAGACCATAGAGGGAGCTATTGATCTTGGCTACGAGCGCGGATTCTCCGCAATCTTTGACGGCAACGTTACGGTTATCATCGTAGCAATTATCTTGATGGGTTCGTTCGGACCTCCATCCAGCTTCTGGGCGAAGTTACTTACCCCCATCTTCTTTATGTTTGGACCCTCCACAACGGGTGCTATTTTCTCGTTCGGCTACACACTGCTGATGGGTGTTATCTTCAACTTTATCATGGGTGTAACGGCATCCCGTCTGATGCTTCGCTCGCTTTCCAAGTTTAAGGGACTTCGCAAGCCCTGGCTGTACGGAGGTGTTAAGTAATGTTTGATTTTATCGGTAAAAAGAAGATATTCTTCATTCTCTCCTCCGCTATTGTCATTGTTACTATTCTTGCCGCTCTCATTATGGGTGTGGAACTCGATATCCAATTTAAAGGTGGTTCCATCATCACCTATTCATATACCGGTGAGATTAACCTCGATGAAGTTGAAGCCAATGTTGAGCAAACGCTTGGTGATCAGGTAAGCATTCAAAAAACCGAAGGCGAAACCCAGACGATTATCATCTCTCTTGCTGGGGATGAAAGCTTGTCGATTGAAAACCAAGCAGCCCTAACCGAGGCCCTGACGGCACAATTCCCGGACAACAACCTTGTGTTGGAATCCTCTGATAACGTAAACCCTGTAATGGGTAAGGAGTTTTTCCTCAAGTGCCTTGTGGCGGTAGCTGCGGCTTCGCTTTTAATCATCCTGTATATCGGCATCCGCTTCCGCAAAATCGGCGGTTTCTCGGCTGGCGCAATGGGTATTGTTGCACTACTGCATGACGTAATTGTTGTATTCGCGGCCTTTGTGTTCTTCCGTATGCCGCTCGATGACAACTTCATCGCAGCAGTACTGACCATCCTTGGTTTTTCGATTAACGATACCATCGTTATCTATGACCGCATCCGCGAGAACGAGCGACTTTACGCCGGTAAAAAGGATCTTGGAGAGATTGTTAACCTCAGCATCAACCAGTCGCTGACCCGTTCCATCATCACAAGCTTCTGCGGCTTCCTCGTTATGGTTGTGGTGAGCGTCGTTGCATTGATTAACAACGTAGACAGCATCCTCTCCTTTGCAATCCCGATGATGTTCGGTATGATCTCCGGTTCCTACTCCTCCATCTTCATCGCTGGCCCCCTGTGGGTTGTGTGGAAGAACTACCGCGCAAAGAAGGCGGCATCTGCTCCTTCCAAGAAGGATAAGCCCGGTAAGTCCGGCGGCGTAGGCAAAATCAGAGTATAGGCATCTGCCTCAAACAATCAAAGACGGATTCACTTCGGTGCATCCGTCTTTTTTATTGCTGGATACTTAGGATAAAACCGATGTATCCAGCTTTTTTATTTTGCTAAGCTAGCTAACACGATTCGATTGTATTCTGGTTCTAAAAAAAGAGGACAAACAATATACTAAATCAAAACTACAACAAGGACGAAGGATGAAAGAAATGGGACTTGCCGAGCAGGCTGCGCGCTTGGATGATGCAGCCTTGATGCTTCCTCAGGAGTTAGGAGTACTAATAACGGCTCTTCCTCAGAGTACCAAGGCGCAGATTCGAGAGATTAGGCTGCGGTGCACAAAGCCGCTATCGGTCAATCTCTCAAACATAGATATGTTCATAAACCGACGCGGAGACCTGACATCTGATATTACGGATGAGGCAATAATAGTCACTTCCAGACAGATAGACGAGTGCTTTAAAAGAATATGTGATTATTCGGTGTACAGCCACCAAAACGAGATTATCGGCGGGTTCATCACCGTAAAGAACGGTCACCGTGCCGGCCTATGTGGGAGCGCTGTAATAGAGAACGGCAGCATCATAGGCGTTCGGTCGATTAGCTCAATCAACCTTCGTGTTGCTCGGCAGATATTCGGTGCGGCCGACGACCTTGTAAAGCGTCTCCTTACAAACAGGATTGATGGTGTTTTAATCTGCGGTGTGCCGGGCAGTGGTAAAACAACCCTGCTTCGCGATACGGCGCGTCAGCTTTCAGTGAGCGGTAAGCGTGTTTCCGTCGTTGATGAACGCGGTGAGATTGCGGCGGTTTACTGCGGACAGGCAGGCAACGATTTAGGCCCTCGGTGTGATATTCTGGACGGCTACCCAAAGGGGGATGGCATACTTATAGCGGTGCGGTGTCTTGCTCCCGATGTGATTGTATGTGACGAGATTGGAAGCACGCAGGAGGCGGATGCGCTTTTGGTCGGAATGAACTGTGGTGTTGCGGTTATCGCGACTGTGCACGCTGCCAATAGAGAAGAGCTTTTACGTAAAAAACAGATTATGCGTTTAATTGAGGCTGGGGCATTTCGTCATATCGTGTTTTTGTATGATGCAAGCAAACCATGTGCAATCAGGGAGGTTGTGAGTGCGGATGAGCTTTATACTCAAGGCGGGGGGAATGGTCTGTATTGTGGCGACCTGCTCGGCAGTGGGGTTCATGCTGCAAAAGCGTTTGATTGACAGGGCAGATTGTCTCGAACGGCTTATAGCTATGTTGGATTATCTTTCATCGCAAATTAGCTATGTGCGTATGCCTGTGGGTGAGATTGTCTCTCAGATGGCGATGCAAAGCAGGTTTGCATCCCTTACCTTTTTAGAAGAGTGTAAAGAGAGACTAAGGCAAGGCGAGCCGTTTCCCGATGCGTGGAGGGCAAGTGCAGCAAAACAGCGTCAGCTGCTGGCAAAAGATGACTATGAGCGTTTGGCGTCACTTGGCAGTACACTAGGGGCTACTGATGCCCAGGAGCAGCAGCAGACAATCGCAATGTATACGCGGATGTTTGAGAAAAGCTACGAGGCAGCCAGAGCGGAATGCGCTTCACGGTCAAGAATGTATCTGACCATCGGCGTGCTAGCAGGCATCGGGTTTGCAATTTTGATGTTGTAATATCTTTCTGATTGGCGGCATAGCCATAGGTGTAGCGAATCATAACGGCATATGAAAACGGCGAAGCGGGGTATAGGATATGGAAGTGGATTTAATCTTTAAGATTGCGGCGATCGGCATTATTGTGGCGGTGCTTAATCAGGTGCTTATTCGGTCAGGGAGAGAGGAGCAGGCGATGATGACAACGCTTGCGGGACTCATCGTCGTACTGATGATGATCATCTACGAAATCAGCAACCTGTTTGAGACGGTCAAAAGCGTGTTTGGGCTGTAAAGATGGATATCTTGACAGTTGCGGGAGTAGCCATCATCGCCGCCGCCATATCGGTTCTGATTAAGCAGTACAAGCCGGAATATGCCTTTGCGGTAAACCTCGTAGCAGGCATTGTTATCCTTGTGTTTGTAATTGTGGCGAGTGCCCCGATTATTGCTGAGATTCGCGATCTGGTTTCGCAGACCGGCATCAGCGGAGAGTACATAGTAATCTTACTAAAAGCGCTCGGAATCTGCTTTATCACCCAACTCGCGGCGGATATCTGCCGTGATTCGGGCGTCGTTTCTATCGCAACTAAGGTAGAAACCGCAGGTAAGATAGCCGTATTGCTTGTTGCACTACCGTTGTTTGAGCGAATTCTCAGTATTGCAAAGGCGCTTATTAACGCATCGTAAGCATAAAGCGATTATGAGATAAAGGGATGTAAAGAACCTATGAAGGTAAAGCTGCTCATTGTCATATTCTTTGTGTTTTTGCTCTCCGTACCGGTGCATGCCGAAGGGGAAGTCATCGCGGACGCGGTTCCGGAAGACCTATTCGAAGAGCAGCTTTTGGCAAGCGGGGCGGATGACCTGTGGTGGCAGCTATCCGATGAGACAAAGGAATACCTCAAAACCATCGGCATTGAGGATATATCGGTTGGAAGCATCCTCACACTTACTCCAAAAGAGTTCTTCGGACTGTTTGGAGCAATGGTAAGGGATACGGTATCAATGCCGCAGGTTGTCTTTTTTTCCGTGCTTGGGATAATCCTTCTTTGCTCACTCATTGACGGGTTTAAGGAAGGCTTTTTACAAAAGAACCTCGGCAGTGTCTTTAACACCGTTGCAATACTATGTATTGTCGGTGCGGTGATAGCTCCTGTGATGAACTGCATCCAGAGAACTGCGAGTGCAATTTATGACTGCAGCAATTTTATGCTGGCGTTTGTACCGGTACTATCCGGCATTATGGCCGTTTCCGGACACCCGGGTGCTGCATCTACATACAACCTTTTGCTGTTCGGTGCTTCGGAGGTAACGGCGCAGATTGCCTCTGCTACTGTGGTGCCGCTGCTTGGTATCTATCTAGCCTTTTGCATTATTGCTGCAGTATCCCCGCAGATGAACCTGTCAGGGGCCGCAAGCCTGACTAAAAGCATTGCATCCTGGGTGCTGGGATTTATCATAACAGTTTTTGTATCCTTGCTGAGCGTACAGACATTGGTTAGTTCTGGCGTCGACAACGTAGCCGTTAAGGCGGGAAAGTTTATCATCGGGTCTTTTGTACCTGTGGTCGGCGGGGCTCTAGCCGACGCGATGTCGTCTGTAAGTGGCTGCTTGATGCTTTTAAAGAGCGTAGTAGGCGTTTTTGGCATCCTTGCCGCCGCAATGACTTTTCTTCCGGTTTTGCTCGAGGCGGTTGTCTGGATGCTTACCCTAAAGGTCTCGGCGGCTGTGAGTGAGATCTTTGACCTAAAGCAGGTAAGCGAGGTGCTAAAAAGCTGCGCTGCCGCAATCTCACTGCTTATCACCATCATCCTTTGCTTTGCGGTGCTGATGATAGTGTCTACTACCGTTGTCCTTACCATCAGCTCGCCAGCATGATACTACTAGGCAAAAGGGGGAAGGCGCGCTGTGGCAGATATCAAGCTTTGGGCAATCTCCTTGTGTGTGGCAGCACTGGCCGGGGCTATTATGCATATCCTTGCCCCCAAGACAAGTCTTGAAAAGATGATGCGTCTTGTCATCGGTGTGTTCTTTTTAAGCTGTATCATCTCGCCCGTCTTATCAAAGCTGCCCGATATCAAGCTTACATTCAGCGGCAAGGCAGACCAAAGCCTTACTGAGGTGCAGGAAAGGTTGTTATCCACCGTGGACAAGCAGACGGAAAGCAGCATGATAACACAGGTGGAGTCACTTCTTGCGCAAAAAGGGGTAACGGCTGAAAATATTTCTTTTGAGTATAATACTGCGGACAAAAACCGCATATCTATTAGTCAGATAGATGTTGTGATTTCGCCCGATTATGCTGATCGCGAGGCAGAAATCAGGGAATACATAAGCGGTAAAACGGGCATTGCTACCATCCTGAGTATTTCGGATGTGTCGTAATGTCCGCGGAGGTTGATATGCAGGAGACTAACAAGCATATTCTGAATATCCCAAAACGGTTTGGAGACCTGCTTAAAGGCGATAAAAAGGTACGCATCATTGTGGCCATCGGGATACTGGGAATCACACTCATCCTTCTTTCAGAGCTGATTACACCAAAAAACAAGGCAAAACAAGAGGTTAGCAGCACAAGTGATTCCATTTCAATGAGCAAAGAGATGCTCGAAGAGCAGGTATATGACCTGATAACCTCTATTGACGGCGTAGGGCGCGCTAAGGTTATGGTTACGCTGGAAACCAGCGTGGAATATGTTTACGCAAAAGAAGCAAAAACCGATACCGATGTGACCAGAGACATATCGGATGGGAAGAGCACCAAAACAACGCAGAAGGATAAATCCGAGGAAACCTACATCTTTGTGGATGGGTCGGACGGTAAGCAGGCCTTGCTTACCACCGAAAAGGCACCCCGGGTTAAAGGAGTTGTTGTGGTATGCGAGGGCGGTGATGATAAGCTAGTTCAATCGCGCATCATTGACGCGGTAACTACCGCATTTGACATCGGCGCAAACCGTGTTTGCGTCACCAAAATGGCAATCGAGAACTCATAATCTAGACGGGAGGAACATACTATGGTGTTTGGCAAAAGGCAGATACTGCTTGCGACTTTAGTGCTCGCGCTCGGTATTGCAATATACCTCAATTGGCAGTTCTCTCAAACCGGCAAGGATCTAACACTCGCCGACGATGCGAATGCCTCCAAGAACTACGGCGAGGCGCAGTTTGTAGGTACTGATGATGAGGATGCAGCTGATGCAATCGACGTAACCGGAATTACCGATTTTACCGATGCAATCGTCACCAATAATGCAGGCGAGGATTATTTTATTGAAGCACGGCTAAACAAAAAACAGAGCCGCGACGAGGCAGTAGAAACCTTGCAGGAGATTTTGCAGGATAGCGCAATCACCGAAGAGGAGAAGGATAAGGCAATCACAACCGCAGCAAACATCTCAACAGCCATCGATGCCGAGAACAATATTGAAAGCCTGATTAAAGCAAAGGGCTTTGCAGACTGCATCGCATTCATCGATGGCGACAAGGCGAGTATTGTGGTAAAGACCGATGGTTTGTTAAGTACCGAGGTCGCACAGATTAAGGATATCATCCTAAATCAAATCAGCATTCCGGTTGAAAATATCACGATTATTCCGGTAAAGTAGTTGTGTCTTTATCATTTTGTGGTATAATACCATTAAAGGAAATGGTATTATACCACTTTGTTTTTGTGCGCTTTTTGCGGCAAGGGCATTTACCCTGCCGATGCCATTATCTATTGTCGGTATACCGGCAGAAACGGAGGCAGATATGAAGGAGAATACCATTAAGGACACTGTGGGAAGCTTAAAGATCTCTGAGGATGTCCTTTCTAAGATTGCGTGTACCGCCACACGCGAGATCAACGGAGTAGCAGACCTTGCCACCATGCCCACCACCATTAAGGGGTTGGTCTCAAAGCCCGTTGTTCCAAGACCGGTGAAAATCACGGTTCGCGATGATGTCGCTGTGATTGATGTATATGTAAACCTTGTATCTGGGGCAAAGATTCAAGAGGTTGCCCAGCAGATTCAATCCAACGTCAAGGCCTCTATTCAGAGCATGACCGGGATTGCGGTTTCAAAGGTTAATGTACACATTGTCTCCATCCAGTTTGAGGATTCCGCCAAAGAGCAATAATCGACAAGATTCTTCTGGTGACACTGTGTAAGATTAACGGGTACAGACAGATGGGTTTGGTTCAAGCAAAGGCTGTGAACTGTAGTTGACTTTTCGTAAGCCCTCCATGCCGGCGGAGGGCTTCTTTTGTGTTAAAGCTGTGTAAGGCTTAATGCTTTACACATTTTGTCTGAAAGGATGCACGTAGTATGATAACGCGCAGAGAAGCAAGGGAGCAGGCATTTTTCCTGCTGTTTGAAAAATCATTCCGCAACGAGGATATGCAGGAGCTCATTGACCTTGCAAACGAAAGCAGGGTTATTGTAATCGATAGTCCAGATGTAAAACGGGAAAATTGGGAGAAGCACCTTGACCCGTTTGCGGAGCAAACCGCCCTTAAGGTACAGGAGCATCTTGAGGAGCTTGATGAGCGAATCGAACGCCTATCGCTGAAATGGAAGAAGAACCGCATCTCCAGGGTGGCGTTCGCGGTTTTGCGCCTTGCCTTATATGAGATGCTGTATGAACCCGATATCCCGGTCAGCGTATCGATAAACGAGGCGGTGGATATCACCAAGAAGTATGCAAGTGAAGAGGATTCCGCTTTTGTAAACGGGGTCTTAGGTACGGCTGCAAAGGAGATAGCCGGCGCAAATACACCCGATGTGGAGCCGGTAGCTGAACAAGAGCAGGAGCAGGGCGATATCCCCCTACAACCGGAGCAGGAGTAGTGGCTAAGATGTCCGTTTTTCTAGGGATTGATACCAGTAACTATACTACTTCAGCTGCGCTGTATAACAGTGAGATGGGCGAGGTAATAAGTGAAAAGCAGCTTTTACCCGTAAAACAGGGTGAACTTGGCCTTCGGCAGAGCGATGCGGTGTTTCATCATGTTCGGCAGCTGCCGGATATCATGAAGCGGTTGTTTGCGCAGACTGATCAGTCCCCATGCGCAGTCGGCTATTCTGCCCGCCCGCGAGATGAAGAGGGATCGTACATGCCCTGCTTTCTGTCAGGGGAATGTGCTGCTCATGCCATAGGCGCATCCTCTCATCTGCCTGTGTATTCCTTCTCCCACCAAGCGGGGCATATAACGGCTGCGCTCTATTCGGTCGGGCGCCTTGACCTGTTAAGTGAACGGTTTATCGCATTTCACGTTTCCGGCGGAACAACCGAATGTCTATTGGTTACGCCCAGCGATGAAACGATCATTGGAATAGAGCGCATCGGCCACAGCCTTGACCTTAAGGCGGGGCAGGTGATTGACCGTGTGGGTGTAATGCTTGGATTAGGCTTTCCTGCCGGCATGGAGCTGGATGCCCTATCACGCAAAAGCAGCAAAACCTTTCATATTAACCCTGCCGTTAAAGGGCAGGATTGCTGCCTTTCCGGAGTGGAGAATCAGTGTGCGCGTATGCTGTCAAACGGCGAGGCCCCGTGTGATGTAGCCCGTTACTGCATTGATTACATCATGGCAGCGCTTGCTTACATGACAGAGATAGCTATCAAGACCTATGGTAACCTACCGTTAATCTACGCGGGCGGCGTGATGTCAAACTCCATTATTCGTGAGACATTTACCGAGCGATTTGGCGGCCTGTTTGCCAGCCCCGCGCTTTCGAGCGACAATGCGGTGGGTACAGCCATCCTAACCTGTATCAGGCACACCGGCGGGGTTTAAAACCTTTTGGTGTAGATAAATCTGAAATCTTCGCAAAGCTCACAACATTAAGCTGTTCTACAGATGTTATCGGGGTTTACACATTCCCGCTGCGGAGGTTTACATGAACTATTCAAGGATTTTGACAGTCACACAGGTGACGACCTATATCAAGTCGCTGTTTGAAGGCGACAAACATCTATCGCGTGTGATGATACGCGGGGAGATATCCAACTTCAGGCATCATTATGCCTCGGGGCACTTTTATTTTACCCTCAAGGATGACCGCGCCGTGCTACGTGTTGTGATGTTCAAGACGCATGCTGCATCCGTGCGATTTACCCCGCAGGATGGCATGGCGGTTGTCGCGGGTGGCGAAATCTCGGTGTATGAGCGCGACGGACAGTATCAGCTTTATTGTACCGACCTTATGCCGGAGGGAATCGGTTCGCTCGCACTGGCGTATGAGCAGCGCAAGGCTAAGCTGGAGGCAATGGGACTGTTTGACCCTGCCCACAAAAAGCAGATCCCTTCTTTTGCGCGCCGTATTGCGGTAATCACATCCAAAACGGGCGCTGCAATCGAGGATATCCGCAATGTCATCAGCCGGCGTTATCCTGCCGTACAGCTTGTGCTATGTCCTGTTCCGGTGCAGGGAGAGGATGCCCCGGAGAAGATTGCCGAGGCAATCAATCGTGTCAACGAGCTTCGTGCAGCAGATGTGATTCTGCTTGCTCGCGGCGGCGGCAGTCTGGAAGACCTCTTTGCCTTTAATGAAGAACGCATCGCCTACGCGATTTATGAGAGTGATATCCCCGTTATCAGTGCCGTCGGGCACGAAACCGACTTTACCATTGCGGATTTTGTTGCCGACCTGCGCGCACCCACACCATCTGCGGGTGCGGAACTCGCCGTACCGGACGGTTCTGCCGTATTGGATACGTTAGCATCTCAGCAAGAGCGGATGCAGCGAGCCTTGTTTACACAACTAGAGCGGTATCGTGTGCGGCTTGTCACTGCTGAAAAATCGCTTTTTGCAAACAATCCGAAAACCTTGCTTGATATGCATAGAGAAAGCTTGAATGCGGCAAAGCTTAGGTTAGACGCTGCAGCATCGCTGAAAATGCTTAGTTACCGCCAAAAACTTAACACTTGTATTAGCCTGCTTGACTCCTTAAGCCCCTTGCGCGTATTGCAGCGCGGTTATGCGGTAGTCTTTCGTGACGAGCACGTTGTAAAGACTGCTGCAGACCTTACAAAAGGGGAAAGGCTTTCAATACGTCTGCAAGACGGAACAGTCCAAGCGGAGGTTCTGCAAGTACAGAAGAAACCCGGATCAACGAAATGAAAGGGATGACTGGTATGGCAAAGAAGGAACAGCCCAAAACAATAGAAGAATCCCTCAAAGAGCTTGATGAGATTGTCCGCAAGCTGGAGAGTGGGGAAACAGACCTTGAGACCTCATTAAAGCTTTATGAGCAGGGCACAATACTCATAGCTCAATGCCAGAATACCTTAACACAAGCAGAGCTAAAAATTACCGAGCTTTCCGCAAAGAACGAAGCTACCCAGGATAGCTAATCTCGGCTTTGCTTAGTCGATATAGGTGATGTGGTTTTGACTACTTTCGATATCACCGGAAAGGCAACCAGATGGATTTGGCGATGACAATGGATATAAAAGAGCGCGAAGCGTATTATATTGAGCTTGTTAATACAGCGCTTAGCCAATACCTACAAGACCGCAATCTACCCCAGCAGGAGGTTGTAGACGCCATGCGCTACAGTCTGCTCTCGGGCGGCAAGCGGATTCGGGCAATTATGCTGCTTGAGTTTTGCCGGATGTGCGGCGGCAATGTCAGTGATGCAATACCATTTGCGTGCGCGGTTGAGATGCTGCACTGCTACTCCCTCATACACGATGACCTGCCCTGTATGGATGATGATGACTTAAGAAGAGGCAAGCCCTCCTGTCATATTCAGTTTGGAGAGGCAACGGCACTTCTTGCAGGAGATGCCCTGCTTACTCTTTCCTTTGAGATTATGCTAAATTATACATCTGCATCTATCCCGCCGCAGAATGTTCTGCGGGCTGCGGGTATTCTTGCTCGGGCTGCGGGCTATCATGGTATGGTAGGCGGTCAGGTTATTGACCTTGCATACGAGGGTAAGCAGCCGGATATCCAAACGTTAAACATGATATACCGCCTAAAAACGGCAGCACTCCTGCGTGCTGCGGCTGTTATGGGCTGTGTGGTCGCTGGTGCGGATGAAGAAAAGGTGACCGCCGCAGACAATTATTCGGAAAAAATCGGCTTGTCGTTTCAGATTGTAGATGATATACTTGATATCACCGGAACGAGTGATGAGCTCGGAAAACCCGTGGGAAGTGATCAGCAAAACAACAAGGTTACACTGGCTGTTTTATATGGGGTAGAAGAGGCGGCGAGAATAGCCAATAGCCTTGCGCAGGAAGCAAAAAGTTACCTTTTGGTCTTTGAACATGCGGATGACTTCATATATCATTTAACTGATAAACTCACTAGTAGAAGAAAATAAACGCATAGACTAACCCATGATCTGCTTTGGCAGTACAACTCATATCGAATGGACACCAGCCTGTTGATAGCGGATGTAATGAAATTGGCGACAGTCAGCATTTGCAGCTACGCCGGTGCTTTCCATTTTTTGCGTTTACTATTGAAAACGACGAAATGGGGATAGCCATGGAAAACTTATATGAACTTACCCGAAACTACATCCTAACTTGTGCAGTGCTCTCTTGGGTTGTTGCACAGATCATTAAGACGATACTAACCCTAATTACGACCAAACGCTTTGAAGCGGAGCGCTTGATTGGCGCCGGAGGAATGCCCAGTGCGCATTCGGCTCTGGTTTGCTCTATGACGCTTGCAGTTGCTCGAAAAGAGGGCTTTGGCTCATCTTTGTTTGCGATTGCTATTATGTTTGCAGCAGTTGTTATGTATGATGCAATGGGCGTTCGCCGTGCAGCAGGTGAACAGGCAAAGGTGCTCAATAAGATTGTTGTATCCTTTAGACCCAATGAGAATAAACAGCTGATAGAAAGCCAGTCCAAAAAGGATAAGATACATGCAAAACGCGACAAATCAAAGATTATAAAGCTTGACGATATGCAGTTTAAAAAGCTAAAAGAGTACCTCGGACACACACCGCTTGAGGTGCTCGCGGGTGCCCTGCTTGGCATCATTATCGCGTTGATTATTCCAATGCGATGATTATCCGTTAAAGGAGATAAATACACAAAATGGGTGATTATTCGTTGCTGCGGCGGCTCAACCTGCCGGTCGAGCTGAAAAAGCTCAGCAGCAAGGAGCTAGATACCGTTTGCAAGGAAATCCGAGCGCTATTAATCGAAACCCTTTCGCGCACGGGTGGTCATCTTGCATCCAATCTTGGAACAGTAGAACTTACTGTTGCCCTTCATTCCGTCTTCAATTCCCCTACAGACCAAATCCTGTTTGATGTCGGACATCAATGCTATACACATAAAATCCTGACCGGAAGGCTTGATGATTTTCATACCCTTCGTCAGGAGGGAGGCATTTCAGGCTTTCCGAAATCGAAGGAGAGCGAGCACGATGCCTTTGTAGCCGGTCACGCGGGCAATGCCATCTCGGCCGCGCGTGGTATTGCATATGCCAAAACATTAAAAGGCGAACCGGGCAAGGTGATTGCCGTTGTTGGCGACGGCGCGTTTACCAACGGTCTTACCTTTGAAGGCCTAAACAACAACGCGGGGCGTACTGCGGATAACCTAATTGTCATCCTCAACGACAACGCGATGTCCATCTCTAAAAATGTCGGCGCGCTTGCTAAGCACCTTGCTAAGATTCGTTCCAAACCGAGCTACTTCGGCGCAAAGGATATCACAAGGCGTGTACTGAGTCGTATCCCGCTTGCGGGCAAACCTGCTATTCGGTTTATTACGAAAGCCAAAACCACGTTGAAGGAAACACTTTATCACAGCAACATCTTTGAGGCTTACGGCTTTACCTATTTAGGGCCGGTAGACGGCCATGATGTGACAAGCCTGAAGAACGTTCTTACCCGCGCAAAGAACCTGAATGAACCTGTGTTCATCCATGTCGACACCGTAAAGGGAAAAGGCTTTACAAACGCCGAAGAAAACCCGGGTGCCTACCACGGCATTTCGGCTACGGACCTTTTGCATACTGAAACAGCCGCTCAGCCGCAGGAGAATACCTTCTCTGCATGTATGGGGAAGTATCTGACCGAACTTGCAGAGTCCGACGACAACATATGTGCAGTAACGGCGGCCATGAAATACGCGACGGGGCTTAATTACTTCAATAAAAAGCATCCTGAGCGCTTTTTTGACGTCGGCATTGCGGAAGGCCATGGTGTGACCTTTAGCGCTGGGCTTGCCACGGGTGGTTTGGTACCCGTTTTTGCCGTATACTCTTCCTTTCTGCAGCGCGCATATGACATGGTTTTACATGATGCCGCCATTGAGGGTAGGCATATCGTTTTGGCGGTAGACCGTGCCGGCCTTGTCGGAGACGATGGTGAAACCCATCAGGGTCTGTTTGACGTCTCTTTACTGACCTCGATACCCGGGGTTACGGTTTACGCTCCTTTTTCATACCGTGAGCTTCACCTTGCCTTGTATGAGGCAATCTATCATACCAAGGGTGTTGTGGCTGTGCGGTATCCGCGCGGTGGCGAATGTACACTTGCAAGGGAATATGAACCATCGCTTGATTACACACTGTGCAAAGAGAATCAAGGCAAAGCAACAACGCTTGTTATAACATATGGCAGGCAGTTTGAGCAGGTGGTTAATGCAAGACAGCATACCGACACTTGGTATGATATCTTAAAACTTACTCGCATTCATCCTGTGCCTGATGATTGTTTTGAGATTGCAATGGGCTATGATTGTGTCCTGTTTGTAGAAGAAGGGATAGAGAACGGTTCAGTTGCCGAACATTTCTATAACTGCCTTGCCAAACAAGGATTTTTCGGCCACTATGCAGTTCGCGCAGTAAATGATCGGTTTGTCCCTCAGGCAAGTGTTTCATCCCAACTTAAGATGCTTGGTCTTGATGCACAAGGTGTAGCCGAGTTTATTACGTCTGAAGGAAAATAACAATCAATTTGTGATACTCTAAATCTTGTAAGATGCTCTCTGCCCCAAACTTAGGTTCAGAGTTTACATCATAGGAGAACAATCGGTGAATGATTCAAAAATTCGTCTGGATTCTTTGCTTGTAGAACGCGGCTTTGCGGCAAGCAGGGAACGTGCAAAGGCCATGATTATGGCAGGCGTTGTATTTGTCAACGAACAGAAAATCACAAAGCCCGGTGAGACTGTCAACGCTAACGACGAAATCCGTGTTGCTGGCAGCGATATCAAATACGTCAGCCGCGGCGGATTAAAGCTTGAAAAGGCGCTTGCTACGTTTCCAATTAAGCTAGATGGCCGCATCTGCATGGATATCGGGGCATCCACGGGAGGATTTTCTGATTGCATGCTGCAAAACGGGGCGGCTAAGGTCTATGCTGTGGATGTCGGTTACGGCCAGCTTGCTTGGAAGCTGCGCACCGATGAGCGTGTCGTCAACCTGGAACGAACCAATATACGCTATGTAACACCCGAGCAGATTGGAGAAGCCATTTCCTTTGCAAGTATTGATGTTTCATTTATTTCGCTAACCCTTGTATTGCCCGTTGCCCATTCACTGCTGGGTGAAAACGGTGAGGTTGTATGCCTTGTAAAGCCGCAGTTTGAGGCAGGAAAGGGCAAAGTAGGTAAGAAGGGGGTTGTCCGGGAGCCGGAAATCCATCTGGAGGTTGTACGCAAGATTGCTGATTTTGCGGTAAAAAACGGGTTTTCGCTGCTTGGTGCGGACTACTCTCCCATCAAAGGGCCGGAGGGAAATATCGAGTACCTGTTTTATTTAAAGAAAACCCACAATCCGGTGACCGCACCCGATATAGATTTACCGGATTTGGTTCTTCGGTCACATAGGCAGTTTGAGGGTTGAGCGACATTATGAAAGGAGCACATATGAAGGCGTTTGTAATACCAAACCTAGATAAACCCAATGGGTTATCCTGCACGCGCGACGTATGTGCAGAGCTAAACAACTGCGGCATCACGCCTTGCATGGATGTTGTAAATCAAAACGACTTTACAGATGTTTGCTCCTGTTATGCTACTTTTGACCAGCTTATACAGACCTGCGATTTCGTTATTACGGTAGGCGGCGACGGCACACTGTTGCATGCGGCAAAAAAGGCCGCATTTAACAGCAAGCCCGTGCTGGGTATCAACGTCGGTCGCCTTGGGTTTATGACTATGCTCGAGCCGGGGGAACTTTCCCTATTGAATAGACTTGCCTCGGGTATGTACCGGATTGAAAACCGCATGATGCTGGATATCACTAAGATTTCGCAAAATGGCAGCACTCAACAGTTTCATGCCCTAAACGATGCAGTGATATCAAAGGGTGCGAAATCTAACATCATTGACCTCAAGCTTTACTGCAACGATTGCTTAGTCAGTTCCTATCGAGCTGATGGCATCATCCTTGCTACGCCGACCGGTTCTACCGCTTACAGCATGTCAGCGGGTGGCCCTGTCATATCGCCCTGTATTGAGTCAATAATCATGACACCCATCTGCCCGCATTCGCTGTTATCTCGAACCATGCTTTTTGCGCCAAATGATGTTATAATGGTAACAGGCTGTTACGACAACGGCGAGTTCGACGCAGACATGAACATTGACGGCGAGATTGTTGTGCCTATCTTACCCGGAGATAAGATAATCGCGAAACGGTCTGACATTTCGGCAGGTCTTCTGCGTCTTGACGACAGAAGCTTTTTTGGAGTTTTTAATAAAAAGATTATGCTGCGCAGCTAAGGTGTTTCAAAATCCCGTAGACCTCGATCAAATCGGGTTACCAAAGCGCAGAGATACATAGGTTGCGGTCATGCACCGCTACAATGTGATGAAGGGATGTGCTAAGATGAAAACAAAACGCCACGCGAAGATACTGGAGTTGATTTCCGAAACACCCATCAACACACAGGAGGAACTGCTCGCCCTGTTGCGCGAGGATGGCTTTAACGTTACCCAAGCGACCGTTTCGCGCGACATCAAAGAGCTAAAGCTAGTTAAGACCATGGGCGACAACGGCACCTATCGCTATGCCACATCGGTCCGTGAAAAGGACTTGGATGTTCAATATAACTTTCACAACCTGTTTATCAAGTCGGTTATCAGTATGGATTATGCAGGTAACATTGTTTGTGTCAAATGCTATACCGGTATGGCCAACGCTGCTTGCGCGGCATTCGATTCTCTCGAATGGCAGGGCGTAATAGGTACCATTGCAGGCGACGATACTATTTTTATCCTCACCCGTTCTGAGCAGATTGCAGCACAGCTGAAAAAGGAGCTGACCAAGCAGCTCGAATCATAATAATCCATCCTTTATTCCATACGGCAGGTGACAGCCATGCTATCGGAACTGTACATCGATAATATTGCCATTATTGAGGAAGCCTCTATTCGGTTTGAAAAGGGGCTTAATATCTTTACCGGAGAAACGGGTGCCGGTAAATCCATCCTCATTGATGCCATCAATGCGGTTTTGGGGGAGAGAACCTCCCGTGACTTGATTCGCACCGGCGCCACAAAGGCCAGTGTGACCGCCCTGTTTACCGGTATATCTGCCGTAGTTCGCGCAAAACTCATGGAACTTGGCTATGAGCCGGAGGAAGACGGTTCACTTCTTATCACGCGTGAGGTTACCACCGACGGCAGGGCAAACTGCCGCATCTACTCCAAGCCTGCCACTGTGTCGATGCTGCGAGAGCTTGGCGAACACTTAATTGACATCCACGGCCAGCACGACAGCCATTCGCTGCTTGATTCTGAAAAGCACACGCGCTTTATCGATGCCTTTGGCGGTCTTTCCCCGCTTTTGGAGCGGTATAGTGCCTGTTACATACAGCTGCGTGAGATTGAAAAGCGTCTGCAATCCATCAGCATGAATGAATCAGAAAAGGCGCGGCGCATTGATTTGCTTACTTATCAAATCCGCGAGATTGAAGAGGCGGCGCTGGAGCCCGGCGAGGAAGAGTCCCTGCTTGCCGAGCGCAAGCGTATCGGCAATGCATCGCGTATTCTGGAAGGCTTGAGCTCTGCTTATGAACTGCTCTCGGGTGCTGATGGCGCTGAGGGAGCTGCCGGACTAATCAGTGGGGCGGGACGCGCCCTCTCCGAAATCGCTCCGGTATATGAGGAGGTTGCAGGCATCTCCCAGCGCATCGACGAAATAGCAATCGAGCTTGAGGAGTTTACACACGATATCCGCCTTATCTTAGATGAGTTTGAATATGACCCGAGGAATCTTGACAAGATAGAACGCCGCCTCGACCGTATCTACCGCCTGAAAAAGAAGTACGGCGGCACTGTGGAGGATATTCTGCAGTATCTGGCCGATGCCCAAGCGGAGCTTGCCCAGATTGAACTTTCGGACGAGCTGATGCAAAAGCTGACGGCACAGAGAGAACAGGCCCTTAACGAAGCGAATGAGGCAGCAAAAGCGCTCTCCCTAAAGCGCGACGAGGTATCCAAGGAGTTTTCGCGCAGGGTAAAGGAAGAACTGCGCTTTCTTGATATGCCCAACGTCGAGTTTGTCATTCAAAACGAAAAAGGCGAGCTGCGGCCGAACGGCATCGACAACATTCAGCTGCTTATCTCCACAAACCCCGGCGAGCCGCCTAAGCCGATTGCAAAGATTGCATCGGGCGGCGAGCTTTCACGCATCATGCTCGCTATCAAGACTGTACTGGCGGGAACCGACGATGTAGATACCATGATTTTTGACGAAATCGATACCGGTGTCAGCGGCAGGGCGGCGCAGAAGATAGGACTTAAGCTCAAGGAGATTGCAAATGGGCGTCAGGTTATCTGCGTGACCCACCTTGCGCAGATTGCAGCCCTTGGCGACCATCACATGCTAATCGAAAAAAAGGTTCATGACGGCAAGACATATACCGAGGTTACCCCGCTTGACCGCGAGGCGCGCAAGGCGGAGATTGCCCGCATCATGGGCGGTGACGTCATCACCGAGCTTACTCTGTCCGGCGCGGACGAGATGCTCCGGCTCGCGGGCAACTAGAGTATCAGTCTTGACAAAACCGAGCATACTGTAATATAATTCAGTAAATTAGTCAACACAAATGCAGTGATAGGGATAGTAGCACTGGACCCTACAGCGCAGAGAGCCTCCGGTTGGTGTAAGGAGGTATGTAGCCCTGTGTGAATACACCCTTGAGCAGCCTTGCTGAACATTGTACTTAACTGCAATGCTAGGCATGTGCCGGGTTCGCACGTTACAGCGAATGGGTATGATAGTACCCAGTGAGGTCGTACATCGCGAGGTGTGCGATAAACAGAGGTGGTACAGCGTTTGATACGCCCTCTGCACAAAGGCTAAATCCTTTGTGCAGGGGGATTTTTGATTGTCAAAATACGGTTGCGATTGGTAATCCTATTACTGACGAGCCATTACAAACAACATGATTCAAAATCTGAGGAGGATAAAACAGTGAGTGTATTTGACGAACTCAAAGAACGCGGCTTGATTGCACAAATGACACATGAAAACGAGATTCGGGAGCTTTTGGAGAAGGAGAAGATCACCTTCTACATCGGCTTTGATGCTACTGCTGACAGCCTGCATGTCGGGCACTTTTTGCAGCTGATTGTCATGTCACACATGCAGCGCGCAGGTCACCGTCCCATAGTACTGCTTGGAACCGGAACCACCATGATTGGTGACCCGACGGGCAAGACCGATATGCGTAAAATGCTGACACCCGAGGAGATTGACCACAATGCGGAGTGCTTCCGCCGCCAGATGAGCAGGTTCATCGATTTCTCGGACGGCAAGGCCATCATAGCCAGAAACGGCGATTGGCTCAAAAAGCTCAACTACATCGACTTTTTGCGTGAGATCGGCGTGCATTTCTCGGTTAACCGCATGCTGACAGCTGAATGCTTTAAGACAAGGCTTGAGAGAGGCTTAACCTTTATTGAGTTTAACTACATGCTGATGCAGAGCTACGACTTTTTAAAGCTCAGCCGCGATTACGACTGTAAGATGGAGTTCGGCGGGGATGACCAGTGGGCAAACATCATCAGCGGTGTGGATTTGGTTCGTCGCTGCGATAGTAAGGACGTCTACGGCATGACCTTTACGCTTCTTACCACAAAAGAGGGCAAGAAGATGGGCAAGACCGAAAAGGGCGCAATCTGGCTCGACCCCGAAAAGACTCCCCCGTATGAGTTCTTCCAGTACTGGCGTAATGTAGCGGATGACGATGTCATCAGATGCCTGAAGATGATTACCTTTGTGCCGCTTGAAGAAATCCGCGAGATGGAAAAGTGGCAGGGAAGTGAACTTAATCAGGCGAAGGAGCGCCTTGCTTATGAGCTCACAAACCTTGTTCACGGCAAGGAAGAGGCTGATAAGGCTTTGAGTGCTGCACGTGCCCTGTTTGCCGCCGGCGGCAATAGTGAAAATATGCCCACCACTCAGCTTGCTAGCGATGATTTTGCAGATGATGCTATCTCTGTGCTTGATCTTCTTACAAAGACAGGGCTTGCACCCTCCAAGGGCGAGGCAAGACGCCTTGTTATGCAGGGTGGTATCACCATCGACGGCGAGAAGGTAGCAGATATTGCAGCTACCGTTAAGCGAGATGACTTTAAAGACGGAGAGCTTATTATCAGAAAAGGTAAAAAGGTTTACCACAAAGTAGTACTGTAACACGACTTCTATAATTTTACTCTAATTGTTGAAAAAACAAGTTGTGTGTGTTATAGTATCACAAGAAAGATTTATAGCAGAGTAGGAAGCTGTGCGTAAAGTGCCATGCGGACGGGGAGTTGCCCATGGACGAAAAGTTTTATCTTGCGGTACAGCTTTCGCATCCCGCTGCTACATAATAGGTTAATATTGTATTCTCCCTCCTATATGTAGCAAATCTTTACAATGCTCATATAGGAGGTATTTTTTTGAAAAGTCTGATTCAATCCATTGTTGGTTCTGCAAAGAACCTAAAAAGTGTTCCGGCCCTTGCCGTATCAGCAATGATGACAGCCATCGTCGTTGTGCTTAGCTTTTATACGCTAAGGCCAACCGAGTTTTTGAAGATTTCCTTTGCCTTTTTGCCGCTTTGCATTATCGGTGCCTTGTATGGACCGGTTTTCGGTGGTTTGGTTGGCATAGCCGCCGATCTTATCAGCTATGCCATAAGTCCTGCCGGACCCTACTTTATCGGATTTACAATCAGCGGCTTTTTGTCCGGCTTTATTTACGGCATATTCTTGTACAAGAAGAACGTATCTCTGCCTCGTGTTATATTTGCAAAGCTTACGATCTCATTGTTTGTACAGATAGGCTTAAATTCCGTTTGGCTCAAGCTGCTATACGGTACTCCGATTATCGCAATGATGCCAACCAGACTTTTGAAGAACGCCGCCTTGCTGCCCATAGAGGTTGCTTTGATGTTTACAGTATTAAAGGCACTGGAGAAGCTCACAAAACAAGGACGGATTCCGATTAAGTAACGATAGTAAATAAACCTATTTTCATTTTCAAAGGATAAGCTTGCACAAGACCATAAAAGGGG
This sequence comes from Bacillota bacterium, assembly GCA_023415575.1. Lineage (GTDB taxonomy): Bacteria > Bacillota > Clostridia > Oscillospirales > Ruminococcaceae > Acetanaerobacterium. The sequence continues at coordinate 20,796 of JAEZKF010000009.1, read as the reverse complement.
CGCGCGCTATGCCTGCACACATCACGCACAGTCTATTTGGAGCCGCCGTGCTGGATACGGGTATCTGCGAGTATTTCGAAAAGGGTGCCTCTGTTTGCGGCTATCCACTTGATTGCACGGCGTTTGAATGGGGTCTGCAAGGGCCGGATCTTCTGTTTTTTGCCTTACTTGCGGGGAGCAGAAGACTCCCTCGCTATGGTATTGTGATGCACCAAGATAAGACCAGCAGCTTATTTCTCAAGCTGCAGCAGTACGCCATCAGCATAAAGGATACACCCGATTTCAAAGCGGTATTCTCCTACACTCTCGGCTTTTGCTGCCACTATGTTTTGGACAAAAACTGCCATCCCTATGTGTACTGGCTGCAAACCGAGATGGAGCGTCAAAATCCGCGGCTACATTCAATTCACCATAAGATTGAAAGCGATATTGACTGCATTATTGTCAAGCGCAGGCTGGGTATTAGTGCCAAGGAGTTTCGGTTTCCTGCTGCTGTCATGCAGGATAACACTGTCTGTGAGCCAATCAGTAAGCTGTATGCAAACCTGTTGTATGTATTATATAATATCACTGTTCAGCCAAAGGAGATAAGGCGTAGCTTTATCGGTGCGCGCCGGTATTTCCGCTTTATCGTTGATCGCATGGGCATAGGTTATGCTGCAAAAGCAGTGGATGCTATCATCGGCAAAAAGAGGATAGTATATCATTTGCTTCGGGCAAAGTGCTATGACACCACCGTGATGAACGATGACCACCGTCCATGGGTAAGCCTATCCCGTCCGGAAATCACACGAACCGAAAGCTTCGAAGACCTTTTTGAGCATTCGGTCAGAGAGGCTTCTGAGCTGATGGGCCGAATGGCATCTCACATCTTAAATGATATACCTGGTCATGTAGTAGCAGGCGATTCTTTTGACAATGGGTCACCCAGACATTCCAGGCTCATTGAATAAATGCATAGATAATCCGCTTAAAGCGCTTGCTTTGGGCGGATTTTTTGATGGTTTTTTAAGGCCCAAATTTAACACATCTTTCATAAATAAAACCGTGCCTTTCAACTCACAATAGTATAGTCAGAATAGGAGAAGTAAGGGCTTGCAAACGCATAACAGGCTACATATCGCGCTAAATTCAGATTTAGTGCAATAATAGAACAATGTCGTAGTTTCGACGGAATGGGTGACGGGTATGAAGCTAAGGGTGGCAATTCTGTTATTTGGTGTTGTTTTGCTAATATCAAGCATCTTTGTTCCGAATATCTTTCTTGCCACCATACCGGAGGTCAGTGTAACACAAATCAAAAAATCTGTATATAATCAATACTTAAGCTGTTCAGGCTCTATTGAACAGGAGAAAAAGAGCGATGTTTCACTGGATGTTCCGGTTGTTTTGTCTCGCATTGATGTCGAGGTAGGGGATTACGTCAAAAAAGGGCAACGTATTGCTGTAGTAGATAAAGATGCAACGCTTGCCGCCTATTCAAACCTTGATTCAACGATGGCAGTCTCAGCCATTATGGGCGGAGGTTTGTCCGGTATTTCGGATGAACTGCTCAGTCAGTTTGTCAACTCCGGCGGAAGCTCCATCATTGATTTTTATGAGAAAAACAAAAAAGCGATTCAGTCTATCCCAAACATCATTAAGGCGCCCGAAAGCGGGGTTGTAACCGCAGTAAATGCATACGAAAACGAGCTTGCAACCGCCCTTGTGCCCATCATATCCATCGCGCAGACAGACAATCTTATTGCACGCGTTTCTGTTTCCGAAAACAATATCTCAATGGTACAGATTGGTCAGAAGGCGCTCCTTTCTGTTATAGCAAACAGCGGAACATTATATAGCGGTGTAGTCCAAAAGATATATCCGACGGCAAACCGGCCTGTGCTTTCCTCGACAACTGATGCAACGGTGGATGTCGTGCTGGAGATCTTAAATCCCGACAACCAGCTCAAGCCGGGTTATACAACAAAGGCGAAGATTGTAGTGGAACAAGGCCGAGAGGCCTTAGTTTTACCGTATGAAGCCATTTGTCAGGATGACGACCAGAATGAGTATGTGTATGTCTATGTTGGGGGAAAGGCCTATAAACGCGTCATCACAACAGGTAACGAGCTGCTTCATGGCGTTGAGGTGACCGGCGGCTTGCTGGAAAACGAGATTGTAGTAACAAATCCGGACAAGATAGAAGGGGACGAGCGCTTAGTCCGCCTCGCCTCAAATGGATGAGGAGTGTTGGGTCTTTGAGCGACTATCTCAAATATGCACTCAAAAACCTGTTTTGCAATAGATTTCGAACCATCCTGACGATTATCGGCATTGCTATCGGCGTTTGCTCAGTCATCATTATCGGGGCAATCTCCGATATGGGGAAGTCGGCAATTAACAATGAGCTCGACTCCATCGGCATCAGCGGGCTTACCATAGAGACTGACAAACGGATTACCGAAGAAACGCTGAGCATCGATGACCTTGCTGTGGTAAAGGCCTCCGAGAATGTCAAGGATGCTATCCCTGTCATGCTTGAGTACACCAATGCCTATACAAAGAACCTGGTGCTAAACAGCGCGGTGTGGGGAATTGATGCGGGTGCACGGCAAATCTTTTCGCTTGAAATCCTTCACGGACGATTGATAGGCAAAGCTGATGTAGGCAGCGGCGATAACGTATGCCTTGTGGATAAAAACTTTGCCTACCAAACCTATAAACGAACCAACATCGTCGGCAAAACCATCCGCCTGCGCCTTGGAGGCGCAAACGAGGAGTTTACCATTATTGGGGTTGTAAACTCGGGCGGCAATATGCTACAATCAATGCTGAGCAGCTATATCCCGACATTTGTTTACATTCCATATACCGCTATGCAGAAGGCGGCGGGCAGGGGCCACTTTGACCAAATTGCCGTGCAGGCAAAAGACGGCGCAAGCTTAGAAGCAGTAGGCAATGAGATTGTGCGCCGACTTGAGCAGACTAACGGCAACGGAAAGATATACAAAACACAGAACATCGCCCAGCAAAAGGACAAGCTCAATAACCTGCTTAACATTATCTCCTACGTACTTTCTGCTATTGCAGCAATCTCCCTTATTGTTGCCGGACTATCCATTATGACGGTTATGCTGGTTTCGGTCAACGAAAGAACGCGTGAGATTGGCATCAAGAAGGCGATAGGCGCCCGCAACTCAGTTATCCTCAGCGAATTTCTGTTGGAGGCCTTTACTATCTCTCTGCTCGGCAGCCTGATTGGATGCTGTATTGGGTTGCTTTTATCCTTTATGGCGTTTTGGATTGTCGGGATAGCGCCGATTGTGAATATCAGGCTATTACTGCTGTGCATTGCATTTTCTGTCTTAAGCGGAACCGTCTTCGGCGTCTATCCTGCGTCTAAGGCGTCTAAGCTTAATCCCGTGGATGCACTGCGCAATGAGTAAACGTATAGGACTTTTTGATATGAAGCATATACATTCTCCAAATTTGCCTTCCTCTCGGGTAACGGTCGCGGCAGTCGGGCACCAGTATGAAAGGGTCATTGCTGCGCTTGAAGGGGTGGGCATTTCCTGTATCAAACTTGACGCGTGTGATAGGCTACCTCCTGCGGTGCAATATCACGCCGATATGCTTTTGCACCATCTTGGAGGCAGAGAGCTTTTGATTCACAATGAGCATACGAAAGATGCCCAAGAGCTAATGAAATACGGTTTTAGTGTAGCAGCAATTTCACAGCCCCTTGGGGCTACATATCCATTTGATTGCACGCTCAACGTCTTAAGGCTCGGAAATCGCATAATCTGCGGCAGGAATCCGGCGCCTGAGATTACCCGCTACTGTGAGAACAAGGGAATAGAGCAGCTTATGTGCGCTCAAGGCTATGCCAGATGCTCGGTTTGCGTTGTAAGCGACAACGCGATTATCACCACAGACCCTTCTATCGCAGCAATATGCAAGCAAGAGGGAATAGATGTGCTCAAAATCAGTGCCGGACACATTCGTTTGGACGGCTATCCATATGGGTTTATCGGCGGATGCTGCGGATTGATTGACAAAGGGGTTTTGGCGTTTACCGGCGTGCTGGAACGGCATCCCGACAGCGAAATAATGTTAGATTTTTTGCAGAAGTATAATGTAAAGCATATTAACTTAACAGATGGCGAGCTACTTGATATTGGCGGAATTCTGCCACTTGCATGCGAATAATCACTGCATCCAACAGCGCAATAACTGTAAAGGGGACAACTTGACAGATGTTATTACATATAGAATCCCTGCATAAAGGGTTTTTGGATAAAAAGGTACTTGCCGATATTAACGTTACGGTAGAAAAGGCTGATCGAATCGGCCTAATTGGGGCAAACGGGGCAGGAAAATCAACGCTTCTCAATATCATCACCGGCCGCCTTGAGCCGGATGAGGGAACAGTTGCTCGCACAAGCGGGCTTTCGATAGGCTTTTTAGAGCAAAACAGTGGTCTGGACCGCACCAGTACCCTGTATGACGAGATGCTGAGCGTCTTTGCGCCACTACTTGCCCTGCAAAACGAGATGCGCGCAATCGAAAAGGAGATGGCCTTGTACGGTGACGACAGCGAAAGACTGCACAAGCTCTCTGCCGAATATGCGAAAAAGCAGACTGCATTTGAGCATGCTGACGGGTATCTAATCGAGGTAAAGATTAAAACCATCCTCAACGGTATGGGATTTGGCCAAACGGCACCCGATACGCCTATTTCATCTCTAAGCGGCGGCGAGAAAACCCGCCTTGCGATGGCCCGCCTTCTGCTTGAGGAGCCGGAGCTTCTCATCCTCGACGAGCCGACCAATCATCTGGATTTCAAAACTCTGATGTGGTTGGAGCAATACCTGACTGAATACAATGGTGCAATTATAGTCGTATCGCATGACCGATACTTCCTCGATAAGGTGGTTTCACAGATCTGGGAGCTTGAGCGGTGCAAGCTGACCGCATATCCCGGCAACTATTCAAAATACCTGATTCTTAAACAGGAGCGGTTTGAGCGGCTGCAAAAGGAGTATGAACATCAGCAAAAGCATATTGCCTCATTGCAGGACTACATTGACCGCAACATAGCCCGCGCATCCACCTCAAACAGGGCAAAGGGGCGCCAAAAAGCGCTTGAAAAGATTGAGGTCATGGAAAAACCCACGGTCTATGAAAAACATATGACCCTGCGCTTTCCGGTTGATCGCCCGCCTTATAAGGATCTGCTGGAGATAGAAAATCTATCCCTTACAGTAGGCGAGGGCGAAGCGAAAAAGCAATTGTTTCATAACCTCTTTCTCAGTATTAAGCGTGGCGAACGAGTTGCCTTAATCGGCGCAAATGGGGTGGGCAAATCCTCGCTTCTTAAGGCACTTCAAGGACTGCTGCCGATCAGCGGGGGAAGCTACCGGTGGGGGCAGAATGCAGTCATTGGGTATTACGAGCAGGAAAATGCCAACCTTAACTTTGAAAAGACTGCCCTAAACGAACTGTGGGATCGCTTTCCCACTCGCACTGAGTACGAGATGCGCACTGCCCTTGGCAGGGTGCTGCTGACCGGTGAGAACGTCTACAAGAAGGTTAGCGTATTAAGCGGTGGGGAACGAGCAAAGCTGTCGTTTGCTATCCTCACGCTTACCAAAACTAACGTACTGATACTTGACGAGCCCACCAACCACCTTGATTTGCATGCAAAAGAGGACCTTGAGCAGGCATTGCTTGATTATGAAGGCACTCTGATTTTTGTATCGCATGACCGATACTTACTCAATCGGGTACCGACTAAGATTGTAGAGCTTCACCTCGACGGCGTAAAGGTTTACAACGGCAACTTTGACAGCTATATGAACGAGATTGCCCGGGAAAGAGAGCAGGCCATCGCAGCACAGCCCGCTGCAATAAAACAAGAAGTGCCCTCAAAGCACAATGGGTATTACAAAAGCCGCGAACAAAAAAGCCTTGAAGCGAAACGCAAAGCGCGGGTTCGGGAGCTTGAGAACCTCATCGGCAACTGTGAACAGGAGATAAGCGAGCTTGAAGCAGATATCGCAAGCGAAGAGGTGTACAGCGACTACAAACGCATGCAGGAGTGCTGCGAGCGCTTGCAAATGCTCAAAACTAACCTATCTGAATATCTCGATGAATGGGCTGAACTGGCTGAATAAACCACAATCAAAAAACGGATATGTACGCAGCACGTACATATCCGTTTGCTTATGACGTAGAAAATCTGTAGAATTGCAGAGCCTTGTTTTCGATGGATTAACCGTTTTTAACGGTTTTATCTTTTCAATCGAAAATTTTTACAACGAAAACTCTCTTTTCAAAGCCGCCAGGGCATCCTCTTTGTGAGCGTTCGATACCAAAACAGAAATGTCCACGGCACTGGTGGTGATGATGGTGATGTCCACGTTAGCCGATGCAATTGCACGCATTGCGCGTGCCGCAACGCCGGGTGTTGTCTCCATTTCCTCGCCAAACAGCTGGATTTGGCAGTTGCCGCTGCTGACCAAGGGCTTGATGGTGGGCATCGTTTCGGATATCTTTGCGGTAATACCGAGCGCCTTTACAAGGTCAGCACCGAGAATAGAGAAGGAAAGTGAGGTATACTCTCCTTGAGGCGCCGCGTGCGATATCATGTCAATGTTGATACCCGCATCCGCAAACTGCGTGAGAATCTGCGCAAGCAGTGCGGCGTTTGCGGGGGCGCGGTTTATCGTAATAAGCGCAACATCATCGGTAACGGTTAGCCTTGATACGCCGTTCATCGTAAATACCCTACCTTTCCTATACTTAGATTAGCTTACCTTTATGCGAGCAAGTCGGCCATGTCGTAAAGACCGGGCTGCTGTGCATAGAGGAAAATGGCCGCATTGATGGCTCCTGTTGCAAACACATCGCGTGAACGGGCGCTGTGCGAGATGGTTACAATCTCATCGGGGCCAGCGAACAGAACCTCATGCTCACCTACGATGGTTCCGCCGCGAACAGCGTGGATGCCAATCTCATTCTTCGGGCGTTTTTCGCGCCGAATATGACGGTCATACTCATACCGGCATCGGTTATCCAGAGTCTCATTGATAGCGTTTGCTATCATGAGCGCGGTGCCGCTGGGTGCATCCAGCTTGCGGTTGTGGTGCTTTTCGATAATCTCGATATCAAACTCGTTGCCTAGAACCTGTGCTGCCTTTTTGGCAAGTGAGATTATCAGGTTTATACCCAGTGACATATTGCCGGAATGGAAAATAGGAATCTCTTTGGCGGCAGTTTTCATTAAGTCCTGCTGGTCTTCGCTAAGTCCGGTTGTGCAGACGACAACGGGCAGGTGCCTAAGCCTTGCCATCTCAAGCAGGGGAGGCAGGGCAGTGGGATGAGAGAAATCAATAATTACATCCGCATCGACTGTGACCTGATCCGGTGAGGTGAATACGTCAAAATCAGCGTACCTATTTGCATTGATGTCGATACCTGCAACGATTTCGCAATCGCTGCGCTGCTCAGCACAATGGGCAATCACTTTTCCCATAGCACCGCTGCAGCCAGAGAGAATAATTCTGGTTTTCACGTCCGTTCCTCCCAAACTAGCCGTTGTTTGCAGCTTTTATCAGTCCATGACGCTCAAGCGACTGTTTGAGAATAGCCGCATGCTCGTCGGTTAAGGTATCAAGGGGCGGACGGCAGCGGCCTACTGGATAGCCCATCATCTCAAGCGCGGCCTTTACGGGCACGGGGTTTACGTCAATAAACAGATGGTTAATAAGCTTTAAAAGTTCAAGCTGTAGTTTACAGCTTGCAGCCACATCGCCCTCAAAGTAGAGCCGGCATATATCATGGGTCTCACGGGGCATAATGTTGGATAGCACCGAGATAACACCTTTGCCGCCGAGAGAGAGGATGGGGACAATCTGATCGTCGTTGCCGGAATAGATGTCAAGGTCACATTCAGCCGCGATCTCGGCAATGGCCGAGATGTTGCCGCAGGCTTCCTTGGTGCCGACAATGTTGGGATGCTTTGCAAGCTCCTTGTAAGCGGCAAGGCTGATGCTCATACCAGTACGGCTTGGTACGTTATACAGAATAACCGGCAGGTCAGTGGCATCTGCAATCGCCGTAAAGTGCTTTACAAGACCCTTCTGCGAGGTCTTGTTGTAGTAGGGGGTAACATGCAGCAGGGCATCAACGCCGGCAGTTTTGGCCTCCTTAGAGAGTGCTACCGCGTATGAGGTATCGTTGCTGCCGGCGCCCGCTACAACAGGAACACGACCCGCCACCGCATTGACTGCGTGGTAGAGGATATTGATGTGCTCCGCATCAGTAAATGTGGATGCTTCACCGGTGGTGCCAGCAATAATGATAGCATCGGTACCATTTTCTATCTGAAAATCGATCAATTCATTGAGTAGGGTATAGTTAATCGAGCCATCCGGGTTCATCGGGGTAACGATGGCGCAGCCTGCGCCAGTAAAAACCGTCTTCTTCAATGAAAAACCCTCCCTGTCAGATAATAATGTCAAAGGTGTCAAGGATATGCGCAAAAAAGCCTAGTCAAAATAGCCGTTAGCAGCAAGCAGCTCTGCCATCAAAACACCGCCGCCGGCAGCGCCGCGCACCGTGTTATGAGAGAGGCATACAAACTTGTAATCGTACTGCGTATCGGGGCGCAGTCTGCCAACCGATACCGCCATTGCGTTTTCAAGGTCACGGTCAAGGCGGGTCTGCGGGCGGTTATCCTCCTCAAAGTAGTGAATAAACTGCTTTGGTGCAGAGGGAAGAGAAAGCCGCTGGGGCTCACCCGCAAAGTTCGCCCATTTTTCCTTGATTTCATCCATCGAAGGCTTTTTGTCAAAGGATACAAACACCGCCGCAAGGTGACCGTCGCTTACGGGAACACGGATGCACTGGGTTGTAATGGACGGAGAAGAGGCAAGCTCAATCTGGCCGTCCTTGACTTCGCCCCAAATCTTAAGCGGTTCCTGCTCACTTTTTTCTTCCTCGCCGCCGATGAAGGGGATAACGTTATCTATCATCTCGGGCCATGTCTCAAACGTCTTGCCCGCACCGGAAATCGCCTGATAGGTGCATGCGAGCACATTTTTTACACCATACTCCATTAGGGGATGCAGCGCAGGTACATAGCTCTGCAAAGAACAGTTGCTCTTTACTGCGATAAATCCGCGCTTGGTGCCGAGGCGTTTACGCTGAGCAGCGATAACCTCCATGTGCGAGGCATTGATTTCGGGGATGATCATGGGTACATCGGGTGTATTGCGGTGCGCCGAGTTGTTGGAGATAACCGGGCACTCTGCCTTTGCGTAGGTCTCCTCAAGCGCTTTGATTTCATCCTTTTTCATATCCACGGCGCAGAACACAAAATCCACCTGTGCGGCAATCTTCTGCACATCAGCAGTCGCATCCATCACCACCAGATTTTTTACCTGCTCGGGCATCGGGGTTTTCATCGCCCAGCGGTTTCCTACAGCTTCGGCATAGGTTTTGCCTGCAGACCGCGGAGAGGCCGCAACCAGTTTAATTTTAAACCACGGATGATTCTCAAGCAGGGTGATGAATCGCTGCCCGACCATTCCCGTTGCACCAATAATGCCGACCTGATACTGTTTCATAACATCTGTTCTCCTTTTTGCGAATATGATGATGGAATTGTTACACTTTTTAGATTTTATATATCGACGAAAGGGTAACAAAAAATCCGGCTTGAAAACCGGATAGTGTACCAATTTAATAAATATGGGGCTATTGACCAAAACACAAATATAGTATAAAATTGTGAAATTGGTGTATAGCTCTCCATCATTATTATAATGATGACAGTTGCAAGCCTGTTCGGTCATGCAACCAGGACAGCAGCCGCCGGTTCTGCTTCCTTCGGCGGTTTCACCTTTCACCAACGCTCAAACGATCCCGACCGATCTTGCGTATGGCTACTCATTGAACCCGCGCCTCTATCCATTTCAATAAAGACATATTATCATTCAAGTATCGATATGTCAATTTAATTTGTAAAAATCGTCCTTTCAGGAGAATTTGCATATGAAAAAATCCGATTTTTGGTATGATTTACCCGAAGAACTCATCGCACAGACGCCAATTGAACCCCGCGATGCCTCTCGTTTAATGGCCCTTGACCGCAAAACAGGGGAGATTACCCACCTGCACTTTCACGATATCTTGACCCTGCTGCGCAAAGGGGATACACTTATTTTGAACGATACTCGTGTTCTGCCCGCGCGCCTGTACGGCAAGCGAACCGATACCGGCAATGATATTGAGTTCTTGCTGCTTGAGCAAAAGGCAGAGAAGCTATGGGAGATTCTTGTGCGCCCTGGCAAGCGCGCAAAACCCGGACACCGGTTTGTATTCGGCGACGGACTCCTGTACGCAACCATCGAGGATGTGCTCGAAGGCGGTAACCGCCTTGCCAGATTTGAATGTGACGGCAGCTTTTTTGCGGTGCTTGAACAGATTGGGTTGATGCCGCTTCCGCCGTATATTAAAGAGAAGCTTAAAGACCGCGAACGGTATCAAACGGTGTACTCAAAGGAGCTCGGCTCCGCCGCAGCACCGACTGCAGGCCTGCATTTTACCAATGAGCTGCTTAACACCGTTAAGGACGCTGGGGTTAACATCGGATTTGTCACCCTTCATGTCGGACTCGGGACCTTTAGGCCGGTGAAGGAGGATAACATCCTCGACCACAAGATGCACACCGAGCATTACGCTATACCTGAGCAGACCGCTGAGCTGATTCGCAAGACAAAGCAAAACGGCGGACGGGTTATCGCCGTAGGAACCACGAGCTGCCGTACCCTGGAAGCAGCATATGCAACACACGGCGAGATTTGCTCCTGTGAGGGGAATACCGATATCTTTATCTATCCGAGCTTTGAGTTTAAGGTACTCGACGGATTGATAACAAACTTCCATCTTCCCGAAAGTACGCTCATTATGCTTGTGAGCGCGTTTGCCGGTTATGAGAATACTATGCAGGCATACGCGACGGCTGTTAAAGAACGCTACCGCTTCTTCAGCTTTGGGGATGCGATGTTTATCTACTAGGAATTTGAGGAAATGATATGTACAAACTATTAAAAAAAGACGGAAGGGCCAGACGCGGCGAGATAACCACCGTGCATGGTACGGTCCAGACCCCCGCATTTATGAATGTTGCTACGGCAGGTGCAATCAAGGGCGGGATTTCTTCCTATGACCTAAAGGATCTTAAGTGTCAGGTTGAGCTGTGCAATACCTATCATCTGCACATTCGCCCGTCTGATACCCTGATTAAGGATATGGGCGGTCTTCATCGTTTTATCGGCTGGGATGGCCCAATCCTCACCGACAGCGGCGGCTTTCAGGTGTTTTCGCTTGCACAACTTCGTAAAATCAAGGAAGAAGGCGTCTACTTTCAGTCCCATGTAGACGGACAGAAGATTTTCATGGGGCCGGAAGAGAGCATGCGCATCCAATCAAACCTCGGTTCGACCATCGCTATGGCGTTTGATGAGTGTGTAGAAAACCCCGCACCCTATGATTACGCGGCAGCATCCTGTGACCGCACCTACAGATGGCTGGTTCGATGCAAAAACGAGATGGAAAGGCTAAATGCTTTACAGGACACAATCAACCCAAACCAGCTGCTTTTCGGCATCAATCAGGGCAGCACCTATGAGGATTTGCGCATTTCTCATATGCAAAAGATTGCAGAACTTGATTTAGACGGTTACGCCATTGGCGGGCTTGCAGTAGGTGAACCTGCTGCCGATATGTATCGCGTCATCGATGCAGTAGAGCCCTATATGCCACAAGATAAGCCCCGTTACCTGATGGGAGTGGGCACACCCTGTAACATCATAGAGGCGGTAAGCAGGGGTGTTGACCTATTCGACTGCGTGATGCCCAGCCGCAACGCCCGCCACGGACACCTCTTTACCTTTGACGGCATCATTAACATCATCAATGCAAAATACCAGCGCGACGATCGGCCGATATCCGAAGACTGCGACTGTCCTACCTGCCGCAATCATTCCCGTGCATATCTAAGGCATTTATTCAAGGCGGGTGAGATGCTCGGAATGCGTCTTGCGGTTATGCACAACCTTTACTTCTATAATACGCTGATGGAACGAATTCGTGATGCAATTGAAAAAGGCGAATTTGCACAGTTTTGCGAAAGATATCTGCCCATTTTGGATAAGCGAAATACGTTACCGTAATGGTAAACAATTTATGTATTCTTACCAAATCTATTGCGCGTAGAACTTTTTCTATGTATAATGATAAAAGTTTATTCTTTATTAAAATAGTTTACCGAAAACTAGCTGGAGGAAGAAGATGAACAACTTATTCTTTTTATCTGCCGCTGCGGATGCCGCTGCAACAGCTTCTGGTGAGGCGAGTGCAGCAAATACCACACTGGCAATGCTGATTCAGGTTGGACCCATTATTCTTATCTTTATCGTATTTTACTTCTTGCTGATCAGACCTCAGAAGAAGAAGGAAAAAGAGATTCAGAAGATGCGCTCTAACCTGCAGGTTGGCGATGAAATCGTCACTGTTGGCGGCATCATTGGTCGTGTTGTCAGCATCCGTGAGGATACCGTTGTGATTGAGACCGGCTCTGACCGCAGCAAAATTCGCATTGCAAGATGGGCGGTTCAGACAAACAACACCGCGCACGAAGACCCTGACGCAGCAACAAAATAAGCCCCAAAGCCTATAGCTATCGACAGTCATAAACATTGCGACCTCCGAATATCCTTTAGCAAGGATGATTGGGAGGTCGATTTGTTGTGAACAATGCTGCAGCGAACGCAAAGCATGAAGATAAAAGACATGTCTCCTTTATTAAGCCAACGATTGTGTCGGCTGTATTTACTGTGGTGCTGCTGCTGATATTATCCTTGATATTTGCAGCCTTATTTGCAGCGACCGATATTCCGACCAATCTATTAGTTCCTATATCGGTATTTTCAGTGGCGATTGCTTTCTTTTTTGGCGGATTCTTTGCTGCTAGGATGACGAGGGCCAAAGGGCTGCCACTAGGCCTTTTGACGGGTGGTACCGTATATGTCATCATGTTTTTGCTCAGTATCCTGTTTGTGCGCTCGGGGATTGGCCTGTTTGCTCTTGCAAAGTTGCTTTTAATGTTGACAGCTGCAGCAATCGGCGGAATTAGCGGCGTTAACATCATGACAAAACGAAAATAACGATTGCATCATCCTTTGATATGTGTTAAAATAGGCATTGAATCAGTGACGGGAGGGAAAACAATGAAACATATTAAGACATTAAATACCGCTAATCTGAAGAAGAGCACCGCAAAGGGCGGCTGCGGCGAGTGCCAGGCTTCCTGCCAGTCGGCCTGCAAAACGTCCTGCACGGTAGCAAATCAGAAGTGCGAGAACGTAAACAATAAATAACCCGAAAACCCCATTACAAATGAACAATCCAAAAAGGGACAGATGCTGTCCGGGGACAGATGTACTGTCCCTTAATTTTTGCCATTATGGCGTAATTGCCCTTGTGGCAGTCTCCTGCAGTTTATGTTGACGGAGGATTAAACCCTATGAGCAAGCAGTCCTTAATTCATAAATACTCTTTAAACGGCTATAACATCGTTTTAGATGTACATAGCGGTGCCGTTCATATCGTGGATGATGTTACATATAATATCCTCGATTTGGTTTCTCCTCCGCTAGCCAAAGACTGCCCGGAATCGGTTCTTAATGCGCTGCAAGACCGTTTTGATAGACAAGCGGTTATAGACAGCTACGCCGAGCTTTATAGCCTTTATGAGGACGGTGCGCTCTTTTCTGCGGATGATTACGAGCAGTTTCGCAATATGCTGTCAAACTCGCCCATCAAGGCCATGTGTCTGCACATTGCGCACGACTGCAACCTGCGGTGTGCTTACTGTTTTGCAAGCACCGGAGATTTCGGCAAAGGGCGCAAGCTGATGCCAGCTGAGATCGGCAAAAAGGCAATTGATTTCTTGATTGCACATTCCGGCACCCGCAAGAACCTAGAGGTTGACCTGTTCGGCGGTGAGCCGCTCATGAATCTTGATGTGGTCAAAGAGATCGTAGAATACGCAAGAAGCAGGGAAAAAGAGACTGGCAAGCGATTTCGCTTTACAACCACTACAAACGGCATGCTGCTTACCGATGATACGATTGACTACCTCAACCGCGAGATGGAAAACATCGTGCTTTCCATCGATGGCCGCAAAGAGGTAAACGACCGTATGAGAACGCGCGTAGACGGCCGCGGCAGCTACGATGTGATTGTTCCCAAGTATCAAAGGCTGGTAGAAAAGCGCGGACAGAATCAGTATTATGTGCGTGGCACCTTTACAAAGCAAAACCTCGACTTTACCGAGGATGTACTGGAACTTAAACGCCTTGGATTTGAGCAGATTTCGGTTGAACCGGTAGTTTCAAATGAAGACAACGAATTTGCCATCACCGAAAAGGACCTGCCGAGAGTGTTTGACGAGTATGAGCGTCTTGCCAATACATTGCTTGAGCTACGCAAAAACAATGACGGCGTCAACTTCTTCCACTTCATGATTGACCTTGAGCAGGGCCCCTGCGCTATCAAACGCCTGCGAGGCTGCGGCTGCGGCAACGAATATGTTGCAATTACGCCGGATGGCGACATCTATCCCTGTCATCAGTTTGTGGGTATGGAAGAGTGGAAGATGGGCAGCGTCCTTGATGATACGCTCAACACAACCCTTAAGGAGCAGTTTGCCAAAGCCAACATCTACGGCAAAGAAGAATGCAGCCAGTGCTGGGCGAAGTTCTACTGCTCAGGCGGATGCAACGCAAACAACGTTCAGTACCGTGGCGACTTGTTTAAGCCGCATCAGATATCCTGCGAGCTTGAAAAGAAGCGCTTGGAGTGCGCCATTATGATGAAGGCAGCACTTTTGGATATGGATAACGAGTAGACATACACGCTTTACAAAAGAATATGAAATCAATAAAGCGCCGACAAAAGTCTTATGACCAGTGTCGGCGCTTTTCTATTTCATTACGCTTATAACCCCTTGCTCACAAGCCAAATCTTTGCCTCTTCTAAGTCGGAAAAGAAGCCGTATGCAAAGAAGCAGTCATGCTTTCGTAGCAGTGAAGCAATATATGAGCGCATCATCCATGTAAGGCCCACAAATGCAACCTTTTTCAGTCTTCCAAGCGAAACGAGCTTCGATACCATGAGCTCTGCAAACTCTTTGGTCACCAATGTGTCGGTTAGATTGAGAAATACAATGGACGGAGCGGACGGGCGAAAGAGCTCAGGCAGTTCCTTCAGAAACTTACTTGTAGCAACGTCGGTATGTACAGAAAGAGCATCAAGGTGAAAGCACCATATCTGAGTATTTGCGTAGGGCAGGGAGAACGAACGCCGGATGATAAGGTCTTCCTTTTCAATATACTTCATTCAAACACATCCCGCTGAGATTATCAGGGAAATTATATCATATCAGGCCAGAATTTGAACATACAAAGTACCGGTGATAGTGATTATATATACACTTTGTAAACGAGAAAGAACAGGTTAACATAATACTTATGACATAAAATTGGAGGTTATACATAATTAGTTTTACATAATTTTTGTTATTAGCAACAAATTTTTATTAATATTTTGAATTCTGTTGAATATGCATTAAAAATATATTATATTTATAACAGATTCATTTTTCGTACGAATTCTACAAATGATTTGAGGAGTTTTGCACAGATGGCAGCGACCTTTGAGGTTGGTTTTATCGGTCTTGGCAACATGGCATCCGCCATTATTAATGGTATATTACATAAACAAATTATCGCCCCGTCTAGCATTGCAGCCTTTGATGTCAATAATAATAAATGTGATACATTCGCACACAAAGGCATTACAATCATGCAGGATGCAGCATCCTTGACCGCAAGCTGCCGATATGTATTCTTGTGCGTTAAGCCGCAGGTTTTCGGTGAGGTTATTGCTTCAATAAAACAAAGCGCAAGTCAACATAATGTGTTTGTATCCATTGCCGCAGGCATTGGAGCACAATATATAAAGAATCAGCTTGGATTTGATTGTAAGCTTGTTTTTGTAATGCCAAACACCCCTCTAATGCTTGGAGAGGGCGCAAGCGCGCTTGCTTGTATCGATCCCACCACTTCTGAGGAATTTTCTTTTGTTCAGAGCATCTTTGCATCCTCCGGCATCAGCGAGGAGATTCCAGCCGACAAGCTGCGGGAGGCTATCGCCGTTAACGGCAGCACACCGGCCTTTGTCTACCTGTTTGCGAAGATTGTCGCGGAGTTTGCAAAGGAAAAGGGAATTGACTACGATACAGCCATGCGGCTGTTTTCTCAAACACTCATTGGCAGCGCCAAAATGCTGACTGACAGCGGCCTTTCTGCCGATGAACTGATTAAAATGGTATCTTCGCCCGGCGGCACAACCCTGCAGGGGCTTGCATCGCTTGAGAAACAGGGTTTTGAGCAAACCGTGCGCGCCGCTTTACAGGCATGCATCGACCGCGCCTACGAACTGGGCAAATAGCTTCTAAAACCCTTTCGTTTTGAATAGTTATAACTTGTATATAGCTACTCGAAACGGGGTGTACAAATGAGAAGGACAACCTTTTCCCGGCTGGGTTCGGGAGGTTCACGATTAAAAGAAGCTGCGCAATTCTTATCCGAACACAGGCTTGTTTATATCATCTTTTTACTGTTTTCTTTTGGCATTATGGCCGGTTCCTTCGCCGTAAAAAACGGCGGGGAGGGGGTACTAAACGAGCTGGACGGACTAATGGGCACCTATATTGCAAACCGTGCCGAGCGCCTGTTTCTACCGGCGTTTTTGTCTTCTTTTACTGTTAATTTTCTGGTGTTGCTCCTACTGTTGTTTTTAGGCTTTTGTGCAATCGCTCCGCCGATTGTGCTGTTTGTCGCGGTTGCGCGAGGCTTTAGCATGGGAGTTTCAATTGGATATCTATATATGACGGCAGGGAATACGGGTATCATCTTTGCCCTGCAGCATCAAATACCCTCTGCGGTCATCAGTTCCTTTGTGCTGGTTCTCGCTTGCGCGAGCTCTTATCGACTATCCAGAATCTACTTTTCGCTCTTTAGCCGCGGTGTTTCGGATACAACGGTGCCGGAAGCCGCCGGTGCATGTCTGACAAAATACATCATCTATACCATTCTTACCTTTATCTCCGCGTTGCTAGACGGTATCTGCTGTATGTTGTTTGGTGCGCCAATCTAATTTGCGTATGATTATTCCTATAATATACATCCAGTAAAAACATATGTTCTTTTTGCTTATCGGAATTGGCTGTGCACGATAAGCTGAGTATGACGAAATCTATGCCTTTGCGCAGCGGCAGAATGGGACGAGAAAAATGACACAGTATGTAAACAGCTTTAAGGATTATCTCGTAAACAGCAAGGATGTTGCTGCAAATACGCTGGAGTCGTATGTAAGGGATGTGAATGCCTTTATTGCTTTTGCGGCGCAAAAGGGCATTGTCACGGCTTCTAATGTTACGAGTACCGTCATTGAAGAATATGTTGACCACCTTAAATCGCTCGGCAAGAGTAATGCTACTATAACCAGGAGCATTGCTTCACTGCGGTCATTCTTCCAGTACCTGGTTCTCAATGGACATGCATCCACAAACCCCGCACGCAGTGTGAAGCTTGAAAAGGTCGAAAAGAAGCTGCCCGCGATACTTTCTAATAAAGAGATCGAGTTATTGCTCTCCAGCCCGAATGTCAACGAGCCGAAGGGCTGCCGCGATAAGGCGATGTTTGAGCTTTTATATGCCACAGGCATCCGGGTTTCTGAGCTTGTTTCACTTAATATTCAGGATGTAAATCTGCATGTTGGCATACTCAATTGCCATAACGGCAAGGCCAGCCGAATCATTCCGATTTATCCGGAAGCCCTCAAAGCTCTTAGTGAATACATCTATAGAGTTCGTATTGCAATTGTGCCGGATAACGATTTTGATGCACTATTTATTAATTTAAACGGCAGCCGATTGACTAGACAGGGCTTTTGGAAGATAATAAAAACATACGCTGAAAAAGCCAATATAAAAACGGAGATTACGCCGCATACACTGCGCCATTCCTTTGCCGCACATCTGCTCGAGAACGGAGCTCAGCTCAAGGACATAAAGGAAATGCTCGGGCATGCTGACATCTCATCTACACAGGTTTACGCTCAAATTATGAAGAACAAGTTTAAAGATGTGTACAACAGGTGTCATCCGCGCGCGTAATAATGTAACAATCAAAGGAGCTGTACAATGGGTTTTTTAGGTTTAGGCAATTATTCAAAGCCCGGAAAAGGTGTTTCTAAGAATCAACCTGAAAAGAAACGTTTCTTTCTATTTTGGGAGATTCTATTTCGTAAGTTCTGGAAGGTAATACAGACAAACCTTTTTTATGCTTTATTTTTGGTCCCCATGGTTTTGTCCTTTGTTCTGTATGTGATGTGGGGGAATGAGTCCACTTTCGGAACCATCATCACTGTGATTGCTTTTGCAATCTCGGCGGCCATAGCCGGTACGGCAACTGCCGGACTTACGTACATCATGCGTAACTATGCAAGAGAGCAACATGCATTCCTGTTTTCCGACTTCTGGGACGCAATGAAAAACAACTGGAAACAAGCCTCCGTTACAGGTATTGTCCAGATGCTTGCGAGTGTAATCGTCTATTATTCAACCAATTTTTACTATGCAAATATTCCAAACTCCAAGATTTATTTCATCCCATTTGGGTTATCGTTAATGATTGGTATTTTGCTGCTATTTTCGTCTTACTACGTTTATTTACTCATGATTACAATCGATTTAAAGCTGATTCCGCTTTATAAGAACGCTTTGATAATGAGCATACTGGGCCTTAAGACGAATCTGATTACAACATTCTTTGTTGCACTGATTGCGATACCCACAATTCTGTTTATGCCTATTACGATTGTCTTGATTGTACTGATCGTACCGGCCTTGATTCAGTTGATTGTATGCTTTAATTCATTCCAGTACATTAAGAAGTATTGTATTGATCCTTATTATGAAGGGAAAAAGGCAGAAGAAGCAGAAGGCGATGAGCAAAATGCCGATTCGGTATTTTCTGATGATATCTCTGCAGAATAGTTTGTTTGATCATATAATTTTAATTTGCATTAAGGATGGCGGATTTTATCTCCGCCATCTATTTTGAACTCCCCCTAATTTCACTAAATTTTCATTTAGCGTAATAGTTAGTCTGATTTTTTCAGACGGTCAGTCAATGTATCTTCTTGATTGAAGCCACTTCCCTGTGGCGAATCGATTAGGACCGAATGACGATAATCATTCTGTCGGTGCGAGCAAAACACGAAACCATGCAAAAATAGAATTTCACTCACTATAGTTTAAGCATTGCAATCGAAAGTTTAGTTGCATATTTAATTTTGCTTTGCATCTGAGATATTTACTCGACCCTTTTCATGCATATATATTTGGTGGGAGGGATTACATTGTTATCACCAGATTGCCTTGTTTCTGTTATCACTGCCACTGCCCTAGCTATTTCCGAAGGAAAAAGTGCAGATGAGCTAAGCGCACTCGGCTCAATCTTTACCCAATTAGGCGATACACTTACTACTATCTCAATCCAGATGGGCCTCTGTGAAAGCCGTTGTAAGGACAGCAATTCTGCGCAAGCAAAACTTGATATCAAATAGATTTAAAACAGGCCTATCCCCTCAGCAATCATTATATCTTGGACACGCTTCGATTTCATCCTTGCTTAGAGGTTCGTTTAATACTATAATAATCATAAAGTAGACAGATTTCTTTCATCTGGAGTGCTGAGAATGAACCAGAATCTGCTCATAGATTGTCCTTCCGTTTTGCGCGATTATCTGTTTTACATGGAAACCATCAAGGGGCGCTCTCCAAGGACGGTTGAGGGCTATTATATTGATTTGCGCACCTTTCTGCGCTATCTCAAGCGGATAAAAAACCGCGTCTCCCCTTCAGTTCCATTTGAAGAAATCACCATATCGGATGTCGATGTTGAGCTCTTGCGGACTGTTACTTTATCTGATGTTTATGAGTTTTTGCATTTTACTGCAAGCGAACGCGGAAACAGTGCTGCCGCACGTTCGCGCAAGGTGTCTTCCCTGCGCGGATTTTTCGGCTATTTGACAGTTAAAGCTGGCCTATTAAAGGAAAACCCTGTACGGGAACTCGAAGTGCCATCCCTAAAAAAATCGATACCGAAATACCTTACTCTAGAAAACAGCATCGAGCTCCTTGCCAGTGCCGAAGAAGAGGAGACCGAAACCCGAGACCGTGATTACTGTATTCTTACGCTGCTTCTAAACTGCGGTATGCGCTTATCCGAGCTTGTGGGTATCAACCATACCGATATTCGGGACAACCAGCTCCGCCTGCTCGGTAAGGGCAACAAAGAGCGGATTGTATATCTCAATGATGCCTGCCAGAATGCCCTCAACGCCTATATTGCCTACAAGCGGGCTAATAATATTGTAGCAAGGGATAATCCCAACGCCCTGTTTGTATCCCGAAATAGAACCCGTATCAGCAGACGCCGTGTACAACAGATTGTCGAGCGCCAACTTGCTGCCATAGGGCTTGATGGCAAAGGCTTTTCCACCCATAAGCTGCGTCACACAGCGGCAACCTTGATGTATCAGTACGGCCATGTGGATATCCGCATGCTCAAGGAGATACTGGGACACGCAAACTTAGGCACCACCGAGATC
>JAEZKF010000024.1 GCA_023415575.1 Bacillota bacterium | reverse complement strand
TCATTTTTTCGCTAATCTCTTGACTAGCTTTTTGCCGTTTTTGGCTTAGCGGCGCCGTTTTTCGGTGCCCCGCGTCAAGCGGCTTATTTATAATATCACGTTAACCCCGCCTTGTCAACACCCTTTTTTGCTTTTTTCGTTTCTTTTTTCGTTTTATTTAAAACATGCTTGAAACGCCTATGAAAATGGGCTTTAAAGTACTGACTAGGGGTTGAGAAAAGCTCTTATACTATATCAAATACAAGAAAACTAACAAGGGTATCCCCTGCCTTGTCATATATCTTCTTACCGATACACAAACAGGCAGGGGATGTAACTATATTATATTATAGAAGGCCTAGAAGATAATCCATCACACAGTAGCTATATTGATTCAAGGTTTACGACGACGGCTTTCGGCCTTGTCATCGCCTCGATGGAGTACTTCACTCCCTGTGTTCCCATGCCGGACGCCTTTACGCCGAGGAAGGGGAAGTGGTCGGGGCCGCGCTCCGTCTTATTGTTGATCTGAACAGTGCCTACTTCCAGACGGTTTGCAATATAAAAGGCATGGTTGATGTTGTGTGTGAAAACGGAGGACTGAAGTCCATACTCAGAGCGGTTGGCAATCTCAATTGCTTCATCCATGTCCTTGACGCGGATGATAGGCAGGACGGGGCCAAACGGCTCCTCCCAGGCGAGCTTCATGTCGGTGGTGACCTTGTCAATGAGCGTCGGGTAAAACAGGTTGCCCTCGCGTTTGTTGCCGATGAGAACCTGCCCACCCTTTTGCAGCGCATCGTCGACCAGCGTCTGGACGTAATCCGCGGACGATTTATTGATAAGGGGTACAATCACCGCGTTATCGCGCGGGTCGCCTACCGTGAGCTTCTCTATTCTTTTCAGCAGCTTGGGCACAAGGGCATCCGCTACCGAATCCGGAGCGAGGATGCGTTTTACCGCTGTACACCGCTGACCCGAATAGGAATATGCACCCGACACAATGTTTTCCGCAGCAAAATCAAGATCTGCATCCTCAAGCACAATTGCGGCATCCTTGCCGCCTAACTCGAGCATAAGCGGAACCATGCCCGCGAGTCCTGCGATGTGGCGGCCTACCTCTGTACTGCCGGTGAAGTTAATAAAGTTGATGCCGGGGTGGGTGACGATGTAATCGCCGATTTCACTGCCGCGTCCCGTAACCGTGTTGAGAATACCCTTCGGAAGTCCGGCCTCATTGAATACCTGCGCAAGATGCAGCGCGCTGATGGCACCCTGTGTCGGGGGCTTCAGCACAACCGCATTGCCGCCGATGAGGGCGGGGGCTATCTTGGAGACAGACAGGTTAACCGGGTAGTTAAAGGGCGATATAGCCAAAATCGTGCCCAGCGGCACGCGGGTAACATAGGACATCTTATTTTTCGAGCCGCCCGGGAAGTTCTCGCCGCTGATGGCCTCACCTTCCATGCTCTTGCCCACATCGGCGGTATAGCGCAAGAAATCCGCCGTGCGCAGCACCTCAGAGAGGGCGGACTTTTCGTCCTTGGCAATCTCCATCACCAGTACCTGCGCAATCTCCTGTGCGTTCTGCTCCAAAAGCTGAGCAGCCTTATAGAAGATGTTTGCCCGCTCATAGATGGGCATCTTCGCCCATTCCGCTAAATTCTCTTTCGTGTTGGCAATTGACTTATCGACCTCGGTCTTTGTCATCGATTGAATTCGGCCCACGAGTGAGCCATCCACCGGAGAATATATCTCTATCGTACTTCCGGACGACGATTCTACCCACTCGCCGTTATACAGGTTTCTATAGTTTTTATTGGCGCAACATAAGCCATGAAACATCGCGCTACACTCCCTTCTATCTCTGCTTGGGTAATGCTTCCACAAAGTATACAATCACAGTATACTACAGAAAGCTCAAAAAGGAAAGTACTATTATTTAGTTTTCCCCGGATGCGTAGCAATACATTCCATACGCTATCTTCAATCGGTAAAGCAATCCAACATATAACATAAACTGTTTTAGGACAAATCGCAGTAATTTTATCACAAGACAAGCATCCAATTACAATATTTAGAAATTGCGCAAAAATGCTAATTGACAAATCGTATAATGTGCTGTATACTTGGTTTCGATGCTTAAAGGTTCTTTAGGCAAATTATTTAAAACGAGGTATTTCCATTGAATCATCAGGACAAGACGCTGGTATGCAAAGAGTGCGGACAGGAATTTGTGTTCACTGCTAGTGAGCAGGATTTCTACGAGGAAAAGGGCTTTACAAACGAGCCTCAGAGATGCAAGCCCTGCCGCGATGCTCGCAAGAATGCCGGCAGACCCGCAAGAGAGATGTTTGATGCGGTTTGCGCTTCCTGCGGAAGTGCGTGCAAGGTTCCCTTCCAGCCTAGGGAGGACCGCCCGGTTTACTGCAGTGAGTGCTTCTCCAACAAGAGATAATCTCCCCTAAGTTAATACTGGATAAAATACGCCGCAAGGCGTATTTTTTTGTTCTTCCAATCCATATAAAAAGAAGGCCGTGGATAACCTTTTGAGGTTATCTACGGCCTTTATATCTTATATGTAGCCTATTAGTAAATCAAATCGTTAAGTTATGCAGTGAAGGTAGTTTCAATTCATCAGCACATAACGATTACCGCTAAACCAAAAGCTCCTTTGCCGCGGCAACAATCGGCGCGATATTGTCGCGGTTAATCTGCTTACCCACTGCTATTATTATTCTTCCACGGACACAACGTCCCGGAAAACGGCACGCTGTGCCGGACTTAGTCTGCGGTCGATGTGGTAACAGCCGAAAAACCACTTTTTATATGTACAGCGGCGCAACACCCGGTCCAAAAAGGTGTTTAGTGGGTTGATGGTATCCTGGCGGATGTTCATCGCGTTCTTGATGGTGGTTGCCGCTTCATAGGTTACGATGTAATCCACTGTGTAGTCTGCGTCTGCAAGACGGTTTGCCGCTTCCACAATCTCCTGCGACGTGGGCAGGTCCGCCGGCCACGATTCGTGTAGGTTGTCGGCCTCGACGCTCTCATCGCTCTCTCCGCCGCCCATGGCAAAGATGCGTTTGCCGTCGATGGTAAACACCTGTCCACGCTCAAGCATAAAGAGACGCTGCCCTAGCCTGCGCACCGTACCGCCGAACATCTCCTCGCGCGGGAAGGCGTCAAGGAGCGCGCGGTTTTCATGTACGCCGTCGATAAAAAGGGTGGTAAATCGGCGCTTGCCAATCCATGCAAGCTGCTTTTGCTCAGCCTTTGTGCCCTGCCAAACAAAGCCGAAATCCCCGCATATAATCAGGTAGTCCTGCCGCTTTAGCTTTCGCACCGCTTTTGATTTAAAACGGCTGATGTCGCCATGGGTATCGCCTGTGATGTATATCAACTAAGTCCACCTCACAATATTGTCAAGCCGCACGCTGGAGGGTAAAAGTATCGGGTGAGCTTACCGTGCGGCCGCACGGATTGCCTGATCGAGGTCGGCGATAATGTCCTTTACGTCCTCTATGCCGATGGAAAGGCGCACCGTATCAGCGGATATCTCAACCGCCTTGAGCTGCTCATCCGAAAGCTGGCTGTGGGTGGTGGTGGCGGGATGGATAACCAGTGAGCGCACATCGCCCACGTTTGCTACGTTTGAAATGAGTTTTAAGCTGTCGATAAACTTGACACCCGCTTCTCTGCCACCCTTGAGGCCAAAGGTGAACACCGCGCCGGCGCCTTTGGGCATCTGCTTTTGAACGAGGGAGTAGTATTTGCTGCTGGGAAGCCCCGGGTAGTTGACAAAGGACACCGCGTCGTTCTGCTCAAGATACTGGGCAACCTTCAGTGCATTGTCGCAGTGGCGCTGCATACGAAGCGGCAGGGTCTCAATGCCCTGCAGAATCATAAAGGCATTAAAGGGAGACAGGCAGGCGCCCAAATCGCGCAGCATTAAAACGCGCAGGCGGGTGATAAAGCCTGCGTTGCCGCAGTCACGCGCAAACACCAGCCCGTGATAGCTGACATCCGGCTCGTTGTATTGCGGGAAACGCGGGTTGTCCGCGAAGTTGAAGTTTCCGCTGTCCACAACAATACCCGCCATAGAGGTGCCGTGTCCGCCCAAAAACTTGGTTGCGGAGTGGATGACGATATCCGCGCCGAACTCGATGGGGCGGCACAGGTAGGGCGTTGTGAAGGTGGAGTCTACGATGAGGGGGATGCCGTGACGGTGGGCAACCGCTGCAATCGCTTCGATGTCCGCGACATTTGCGTTGGGATTGCCAACGACCTCGACAAAAAAGGCGCGGGTCTTATCGGTGATGGCGTTCTCCCATTCCTCGATGTTGTCCGCATTGACGAACTTGACGTTGATGCCGATGTTCTTAAGCGTAACGCCGAGCAGGTTAATCGCACCGCCGTAGATATTCATGGATGAGACGATTTCATCGCCCGCGTTTGCCAGGTTTAGCATCGTGGCGTAGATTGCCGCATGACCGGATGCCATCGAAAGGGCGGCAATACCGCCGTCCAGCGCTGCGACCCTGCGCTCGAGGGTATCACAGGTGGGGTTCATAATACGGGAGTATATGTTTCCGCTTGCCTTGAGCTCAAACAGCTCGCGTGCATGCTGGGCACTTTCAAACTCATATGCAGTGGTTTGATAAATAGGAGCACTAATAGAGTGGGTTTCGCCATCGGGTTGCTGGCCCGCGTGGATGGTTAGGGTATCAAAACCGAGGTTTTCCAGCTGTTCCTTCATCGTAGGTTCATCCTTTCCTCTTGGTCGTACCGACCGATTTTACCGTGGCAGATGCGCATTGCAGGATAAGTTATCCTTTTTATTTTGCGCATTCTCTGCTATAATAAAAGAAGCTTGTCAGTTTTTTTGCCAATACTTATATAATACACACTTACGGAGTGATTGTCCATATGAGAAAGCTGAGCGTCGCTGTCATTTTCACGGTGCTTATATGTCTGTTTGCACCGTTTTTTTCCGTCTATGCGGAATATACACCCCCCTTTGAGGTGTCCGCAGAGGCTGTATATATGGTCAATCTGGATACCGACACCGTTGTTTATCAAAAGAACGCGAATAAAAAGATGTATCCGGCGTCGCTCACAAAAATCATGACCACTATCCTCGCCTACGAGAACACCACAGATCTTGATAATACCATGGTCAAATGCGGAGCGACCGTTTGGGATGAATTTATGGGCATGAACGTCTCACACGCAGGCATTATCCCCGGAGAAGAACGCTCGATGCGCGACCTTATCTACTGCATGATGCTCCCCTCCGCTAATGAAGCGGCAAGTATTGTTGCATCCTACATCGGCGGCTCGCGGTCTGACTTTGTCGCGATGATGAACGAAAAGGCACAGGAGCTTGGCGCCGTGAGCACCCATTTTGTGAACCCGCACGGCCTGCACGATGATGAGCATTATACCACCGCGCAGGATATGTATCTGATAACCAAATATGCGATGCAGATTCCCGGGTTTATGGATGTCGCAGCTACGCCCACCTATACCCTGGTAGCCTCCAACAAGCGCGGTACCCAGTACATTAATACGACCAACCGCATGCAGGTGCAGGGCTCGGATGTATACTACCCCTACATCCGCGGTATAAAAACCGGCACGACCGATGAGGCCGGGCGGTGCTTTATCTCCACTGCCACCAAGGACGGCTACACCTATCTGATAGTGTTGTTGGGTGCGCCGATTAACGATGCACAGGGAAACCGCTACGAAGAAAACAAGGCATTTGCCGATACAAAACAGCTTTACCAGTGGGCCTTTGATTCGTTTGAGGTGAAAGAGCTGCTTAACAACGAGCAGCCGATTACCGAGGTTCCCTTGAAGCTAAACTGGGACAAGGACTATCTGCATCTGCGTCCCGAAACGGGCTTTACCGCTCTGGTGCCGAAATCGGTCGGTGAAGGCGATGTCATCCACCGCTTTAACGTTCCATCCTTTGTAAACGCGCCGGTGAAAAAGGGCGATGTGATCGGCACCGTGGAGCTTATGGTGATGGGTGCGCGCGTTGGCAGCGTAAACCTGCTTGCCGAGGAGAGTGCCGAGCGCAGCGACATCCTGTACTGGTTTGAGATTTTAAAGGCTGCCACCAGGACCGTGTGGTTCTATATCGGCATTGGGGTCTTCGTTCTGCTGCTTGTGATTATGATCGTGGGCTCGATTATCGCAAGCCGCCGCAGCCGTTCAAACCGTTATCGGCCGCGCTAATCGCAAGCTCTAATGAGTAGCCTTGAAATGAGCACAAAAAATGACGCTTATCTGTGGTTATGTCGACCTCAGATAAGCGTCTCTTTTTTGAATTCTGATTTCTTAATGAGCAGGCGAGTACCTATTCTCGCACACTTCACACCGAACATCCTGCGCGACCACACAGTTCTTGCCTGAGCGCTTAGCCTCATAGAGATTCTTATCCGCGCGCGCAAGAAGGGTTTCAATCGTATCCCCGGGATGGAAGCAGGCTACGCCAAAGCTGCAGGTGACACCGATGTTCTCCACCATCAACTGGTCAATCATGTCGCAAAACTGCTTGGAGTGCTCCACACAGTTATGCAGCGCGCAATCCGAGAACAGGACGATAAACTCCTCCCCGCCCCATCGATACATGGAGCATTCCTCGGGAAGGACGCCCTCAATCAGGTTCACAATCTCAAGCAATACCCTGTCTCCAGTCAGGTGACCGTAGGTATCGTTAATAATCTTGAAGTCGTCTATGTCAAACAAAACGATACCAAAGTCGCTCCCGAGTGAGTCCACCTGAGCAATGCGGTTTTCAAGGTCGTTGCCTAAGGTTTCGCGGTTGTAAAGGCCGGTCATAGAGTCGGTTTTAGACAAAATCTCAAGCTGCCTGCCGTTAAGATAAAGCAGACGTCGCTGGGCCTCGTTTTTATAGGTGCTGACAGCGCGCAGAACCACCACCAGTGCGGTATAGACAACTGAAGCGAGATAGTCGTTTAAGCTGATATCATGGTTTGCGATGCGCATTATCACTAAAAATGCGGCCGCAACAACGGTTGATACGCTTACCTTGTAAATCCACCGGTTCGGCACCATGAAAATAACCAAGATGATCCCAAACAGCCCCATCGTCTGTATGAGGAAGTTCGGGTGCTCGTAACTGATGCAGATAAGGTAAAACGACACGGCGGCTATCAAGATTGTTAGGTTATAGAAGTAATAAAAAAGCTCGTACCGTTTGGATACACCCATCCCCCAGTAAAGCCCGAAGGCGCAAAGGCAGATAAGGGTGCGGTTTGCAAGGATAAACAACACGGTAGACGGTTGGCTGTTTAGTATGTAATCGGCGATGATGAATAAGAAAAACGCAATTCCAAGGCCAAAGGTGAGCTTACGCATATAGTGAAGGGTTTGAATAATCTGTGCCCGCGCGTACTCCTGTTCTAGCTTGCGGTCTTCAAACTCGTGCAATAGGTTCAGTTTTCCGTTAAGCCGGATTCTCATTTAATTGCGCCTCAATTCAAGTCTTTGATAGAGCACCACTTCAAGGTTTTATATATTTTACCATATCCATTCCCATAATTCAAGAAAATAACAGGCGATATTCTCCAAATTTCGCTTTGATTTTCGGTCATTTTATTATGTCTACTCATAATGAAAAACGCACGGGCATACTTGTCCGTGCGTTATCTTAGTTATTGAGAGAAAAGGGATTAGCCCTTATTCTCCTTTTTTGCTGCAATCTCAAGAAGCGCATCGCGGCGCGAGAGGTTTACGCGGCCCTGGGCGTCGATTTCGGTGACCTTTACGACAACCTCATCGCCTACCGATACTACATCCTCAACCTTTTCTACGCGTTTGGTATCGAGCTTGGAGATGTGCACAAGGCCTTCCTTGCCGGGGGCAATCTCTACAAACGCGCCGAAGTTCATGAGGCGGGTTACCTTGCCCTTATATACTGCTCCAACCTCGGGATCCATGACAATCGTCTGAATCACGCGGATAGCACGGCGGGCATTTTCGATATCGATGGAGGAAACATAGATGCTTCCATCCTCCTCGACATCAATCTTAACGTCGCACTCGGCGCAAATCTTCTGGATGACCTTGCCGCCCTGACCGATTACATCGCGAATCTTGTCAACGTCAATCTTCATGGTGAGCATCTTAGGCGCATACTTGGAAAGCTCAGGTCTCGGCTTATCAATGACCTTAGCCATAACCTCATCCAGAATGTAGAGGCGTCCCTTGCGGCACTTCTCAAGCGCCTCAGCAATAATCTCAGGGGTAAGGCCGTCGTTCTTGATATCTACCTGAATGGAGGTAATACCCTTATGGGTACCGCCTACCTTAAAGTCCATGTCGCCGAAAAAGTCCTCAAGGCCCTGGATGTCCACCATGGTCATGAAGCGGTCGCCTTCTGTAACCAGACCGCAGGAGATACCCGCAACAGGGGTTCTGATTGGCACACCGGCATCCATGAGCGCAAGTGTGGATGCGCAAATAGAAGCCTGCGAGGTGGAGCCGTTGGACGAAAGCACCTCGGAAACCAGACGGATGGCGTAGGGGAACTCCTCTACCGAGGGGATAACCGGCTCAAGCGCACGCTCTGCAAGCGCACCATGGCCGATTTCGCGGCGTCCGGGGCCGCGGCTGGGGCGGGTCTCGCCTACCGAGTAGGACGGGAAGTTGTACTGGTGCATATAGCGCTTGGTATCGGCCTCGTCGATGCCGTCGAGAATCTGGGCATCTCTCATCTGACCAAGTGTTGCAATAGTGAGAACCTGTGTCTGACCTCTCGTAAACAGGCCGGAACCGTGTACGCGGGGCAGCAGTCCAACCTCGGCAGACAGCGGACGAATCTCATCGATGGCTCTGCCGTCTACGCGCTTGCCCTCGTCAAGCAGCCAGCGGCGAACAATAAATTTCTGCAGCTTGTACAGCGCCTCGGGAATCTGTCCCGCAAGGTCGGGGTACTCCTCGGTAAACTTCGCGGTTACCTCATCAACGATGGGAGCAAGGCGCGCATCGCGCTCGTTCTTATCGTCGGTATCAAGCGCATACTTCACCTTGTCGATTGCGTACTCCTTGATTGCCTCAAAGAGGTCATGGTCAACCTCCATAGAGTCGAAGGTGAACTTCGGCTTGCCAATCTCGGCAACGATGCCGTTTATAAACTTGATGATATCCTTAATGACTTCATGTGCCTGTGCAATGCCCTTGAGTATAACGTCCTCAGGAACCTCATTAGCACCAGCTTCGATCATAACAACCTTCTTCTCGGTGGCGGCCACGGTTACGAGCATATCGCTCTTCTGGCGCTGGGCCGAGGTGGGGTTGATGACAATCTCGCCGTCTACAAGACCTAAGTTTACGCCGCCGATGGGGCCGTTCCACGGGATGTCCGAGATAGAAATGGCGATTGAAGTACCAATCATGCCTACAATCTCAGGGGAGCAATCGGGGTCTGTGCTGAGCACGGTCATGACAACCGACACATCGTTGCGCATATCCTTGGGGAAGAGCGGACGGATGGGACGGTCAACCAGGCGCGAGGCGAGAATCGCCTTGTCGCTGGGTCTGCCCTCACGCTTTAAAAAGGAGCCGGGGATGCGGCCCACGGAATAAAGCTTCTCTTCAAAATCCACTGAGAGGGGGAAGAAATCAATGCCCTCGCGGGGCTTCTGCGACGCAGTAACGTTGCACAGTACCACGGTCTCGCCGTAACGCACCATGCAGGACCCGTTTGCAAGACCACACAGCTTGCCGGTTTCTACCACCAAGGGTCTGCCTGCAAGGGTCGTTTCAAAAGTTCTAAACATATACTACCTCCATCTTTTGTTATGTACTCTATTGTTATGGGGTAGCCGTGGTTTAGCAATAAATCCGATGTTTTGGCCTTGTCAAAGCACCCGATTCACTGCTAACCCTGCGGCATTACCCAAACAAACGTCCAAAAGGCAGGCGGAGTGTTCCGCCTGCCTCCCATTGTCCTGTTACTTACGAAGACCCAGCTTCTTAACAATCTCGCGGTATCTCTCAACGTCCTTCTTCATGAGGTAGTTGAGGAGATTACGGCGGCGACCTACCATCTTCAGAAGGCCTCTGCGGGAATGGTGGTCATTCTTGTGTACCTTCAGGTGTTCTGTGAGGTCGTTGATTCTCTGGGTGAGGATTGCAATCTGCACCTCAGGAGAACCGGTGTCGCCCTCGTGCTTCGCGTTTTCAAGGATAATCTGTGTTTTCTGCTCTTTGATCATGTTGGTTTGCACCCCTTTTAAGATTTAGCCCTAAACGCAGCCCAGGGCGGGGTAAATCCTTAAAAAGGCTTAACCCCTGAGCCGGGAATAGGGTAGATTATTGTGTATGGTACCTGACATAACTATCGCCGGTACGCAGACCACGGGGTTTATTATAGCATACCCAGATAATTATGTAAATACCTTACCTGATATTAGCAATCCGCTTGCGGATATAATAGTCTTTTTATTTTGGCACTACCTCAGAATACCACTCATCAAAATGGTCGCGCACCGTCTGAATATCACGGCTGATTGCCGCTCCCAGCTCCTCCACCGAATCAAACCGCTGCTCCGGGCGGATGAAGCGAATGAGGTTGACCTCCACCCTCTTGCCGTATAGGTCTCCGCTATAATCGAGGATGCAGGTTTCACTCAGCGGCGGGATATCCTTGTCCACCGTAGGACGGGTGCCGATGTTGGTCACGCAGGGCAGTACATTGCCATCAATGCGTACAAAGGATGCGTACACCCCGTACCGGGGTACCAGAAGTTGAGGCTCAAAGTATTGGTTGATGGTAGGCGCGCCAATGGTGCGGCCAAGGTGCCTCCCCTGAACAACCGGGCAATCGTAGGAGTAGGGCCTGCCGAGCAGGTCGGCTGCTCCGCCTACATCTCCTTCGGCAAGCAGGGCGCGGATGCGCGAGCTGCTTACGGGGCTGCCTTCCTTTCGCACATCAGGCACAATCGAGAGTTTAACCCCCCGCTCCCTGCACAAATCAAGCAGGAGAGCGGTATCGCCCTTTGCCCCTTTGCCAAAACGGAAGTTTGCGCCGCAGAATATCTCCCGCACACCGAGGTTTGTAACGAGCAGGTCGATAAACTCAGACGGAGAAAGACCCTTAAACTCCGAAAAATCCGGGAGCACAAAGTAGTCGACGCCCAAAAGCCGCATCTGCTCACATTTTAGGGTGGATGTGATAATATTCGTGCGGCCCTTCCCGCTCTCGGGGTTTTGGGTGGTAACCGCAAACGAAAACACGGCGGTTGCAAGCCCCTGCTGTTTGCGGCTGCGTGCTGCCAGTATCACCGCCCGGTGCCCCAGATGCACCCCGTCAAAATAGCCGAGGGCAATCGCCGTAGGGCGGTCGATTGTCCGCTTGGTGAGCGTATCTATGATAACCAATGCGTTTGCTTCCTTTCAGTTGTTCGGTGCAAATGCTTTAAAGCATAAGAGAGAAAGCCAATATTGCGCATATCTAAATTAGATTTATGTCAACCTCTAAAGAACTTTTTTACACGCAGCTTGCCGGTTTCCGGTTCGCTGTAGCCAATGCCGATAAACTGGCCTTCGTTTCCGTAAACCCGCACATCTCCCTTGTCGGGCAGATCAATTGCAAGCTTTACGCCGTTTTGGAAACGCCGGGTTTGGTCGTCATTAAGGTGCAAAGCGGGCAGTCTGATAAAGGCCCGCTCGGTGGGTATAAGCAGGTCTTCTACATCGCCGCGCGCCACACGGCGCTCTATCTCCTCAAGGGTTAAGCACCTTTCAAGCGTAAAGCCCATCGCGCAGGTGCGCACAAGTGAGGTCATTGTCGCTCCGCAGCCGAGCATGTCTCCGATATCGGCGCACAGGGTGCGGATATAGGTTCCCTTTGAGCAGTTTACCTCTATGATAAACTCGCCCTTCTTTACATCGGCTGAATGGATGCGCAGCGAATGAATTGTCACAAGGCGCGCAGGGCGTTCGACCTCCTCGCCGCGCCGCGCAAGTTCATACAGGCGCTTTCCGCCAACCTTGACGGCGGAGTACATCGGCGGGGTCTGCATGATGTCACCCACAAAACGGCCCGCAATCTGAGAAAACTGCTCAAGGGTGACGGAGTACTCATTCTTTTGCAGCACCTTGCCCCAGATATCCTGCGTGTCGGTGACAACACCTAAGCGTAGCCCGGCTATGTAGGTCTTGTCGGTATCGGGCACAAGGTCGCATGCGCCTGTGGCGGAACCGACAAACACCGGCAGAACACCGGTTGCCATAGGGTCGAGTGTTCCGCCGTGTCCAATCTTTTTGGTTTTTAGGATACCGCGCAGCTTAGCTACCACGTCAAACGAGGTAAAGCGCTGCGGCTTATTGACCAGTAGGATACCATCCATCTCAGTGCCCCCTCATGCCCGAGGTATTACTGCTGAATGTACCGGGCAATGGTCTGTATAATTGTACGTTTTGCGTTTTCCAGTCCGCCGGGCACCACGCAGCCTGCCGCCTTCATGTGGCCGCCTCCGCCCAGCTCCCCGCAGATCTTGGAGGCATCGTAGCCTTCGTTGGTGCGCAGGGATACCTTGAACTCGCCTGTCTCCTTTTCGCGCAGCATCACACCGATTTGAACCCCAGCAATCTGCCGCGGCAGCGTGGAGATTCCCTCCAGCTCGCTCTCCTCGGCACCCGAGGTTTTGAGCATATCCTGTGTAATGTAAATCAGCGCGCATTTATTGTCAAAGTAGTACTCGATTGATTCGAGCACCTGCCGCTCTATCATGATGCGGCTGACGCTCTTTGTTTCAAACATCATCCTGTTTATCTGACCGATGTTGACCCCGCATGCCATCATTCGCGCCGCAATAAGGTGGGCCTTAGCCGTTGTGTTGGAAAACCGGAAGCACCCGGTGTCGGTGGCAATTCCCGTGTAGATGCAGGTGCTGATTTGGGTATCGAAGGTCACGCCCATCTTTTTGATGACATCGTACATAATCTCGCAGGTGGCCGATGCGCGGGGGCGCAAAAGAACCCTGCGGGCGTACCGGGTATTGGACGGGTGGTGGTCGATACAGATATCCACCTTATCGGCAAGGTGTGCATACTTTTCACCGAAGAGCTGGCGGTCGGCTAAATCCACCGCGACAATCAGCTCTGGCTCAAATTCGTCGTGCTCATAGCCTTCGAGCAAAAACATGTAGCGCTCGGGAGGCTCGTCCGAGCATACGACACGGGCGCGCTTGCCCAGCTGCCTGAGGGCAAAATACAAGGCATAACCGCTGCCGAACGTATCTCCGTCGGGGCTTTGATGGGTGATGATGAGGATTTTATCGCTGCTAAGCAGGGTATTGCAGACCTCTTTCAGGCTGATGTTGTTCATGCTTTGTTAACCATGCCTTTCGGGCTTACTCACTATCTTCGGGACTTTGCGGCTCATCGGGTGTCTGCTTATCTTCCGGCAGCAGCTCCTTGAGCATACGACTTATCTCAGCGCCGTGCTCGATGGAATTGTCCGCGATGAACTTCAGTTCAGGAGAGGTGCGCAGCTTCAGGCGGTTGTTGAGCTCACGCCGGATAAAGCCCGACGCATGCTGAAGTCCCTTTACCGCCTCGCGCGCCGCTTCGATTCCGTCCATTGAGCTGACATACACCTTTGCGTGGGACATATCGCCCGACAGGTCTACCCGTACAATGCTCAAAAGCCCTGTGATGCGCGGATCCTTCAGCGACCGCATGATGTCCGCAAGCTCTCTGCGGATATCTTCGCTGTTTCTTCCTATCTTATATCCTGCCATAGCACAGCAGTCCGCCTTTCGCAGTAGTTATTGCTGTGGATAGAGAAATACTAAGCTTAGTCTTCCCTGTATTCCTCTACGATATATGCCTCGAAGATGTCGCCTTCCTTGATGTCGTTGAACTTGGTAAGGCCGATACCGCACTCGTAGCCCGACGCAACCTCTTTGACATCGTCCTTGAAGCGCTTGAGCGAGAGAATCTTGTCTTCGGC
Source organism: Bacillota bacterium (assembly GCA_023415575.1). Lineage (GTDB taxonomy): Bacteria > Bacillota > Clostridia > Oscillospirales > Ruminococcaceae > Acetanaerobacterium. Next base: position 20,564 of record JAEZKF010000024.1, on the reverse strand, counting down.
GATTACAATACCGTCGCGCACGATGCGGATGTTTGCTGCCCTTGTAATCTTGCCGTCAAGCACATAGCAGCCGGCAATCGTGCCGACGCTGGTGATGCGGATGGTTTGGCGCACCTCGGCGCGACCGAGATCCACATCGCGGTACTTGGGTGCAAGCATACCCTTCATAGCGGCCTTGACATCGTCAACCGCATCGTAAATGACGCGGTACATACGCATCTCCACGCCCATGTTCTCGGCGTTGGTGCGCGCTACGGGGTCGGGGCGAACGTTAAAGCCGACGATGATGGCGTTGGAAGCATCGGCAAGCATGACGTCGGACTCATTGATGGAGCCTACGCCGCCATGGATAACGCGAACGCGCACTTCATCGTTGGACAGCTTTTCAAGGGTCTGGCGAACAGCCTCAACCGAGCCTGCCACGTCGCCCTTGACGATGATATTCAAATCCTTAATGGAACCTTCCTCAATCTGTGCAAACAGGTTATCGAGCGTTACGCGGGTATAGCGGGAGAACTGCTCCTCCTTCGCGGTATGGCGGCGCTCGTTAACAAGCTTCTTGGCAAGCTGCTCATCCTCAACCACGTTGAAGATATCGCCGGCTGCCGGCACCTCATCAAGACCGGTAATCTCGACCGGCACGCAGGGACCTGCACTCTTAATCGGCTCGCCGCGGTCATTGAGCATGGCGCGCACGCGGCCGGTGGAGGTTCCTGCAATCACGAAGTCGCCTGCATGCAGTGTTCCGTTCTGAACCAGCAGGGTTGCAACCGGGCCGCGGCCCTTATCGAGTTTTGCCTCGATAACCGTACCCTTTGCAAGGCGGTTCGGGTTAGCCTTGAGTTCCTTGAGGTCTGCAACAAGCAGAACCATCTCAAGCAGGCGGTCGATGTTTGTTCTCTTGAGCGCGGATACAGGCACGCAGATGGTGTCGCCGCCCCACTCCTCGGGAACAAGCTCATACTCAGTGAGCTGCTGCAAAACCTTGTCGGGGTTTGCAGTGGGTTTATCCATCTTGTTGACCGCGACAATAATTGATACGCCTGCGGCCTTAGCATGGTTGATAGCTTCTACCGTCTGCGGCATGATGCCGTCATCGGCTGCAACAACAAGGATGGCGATATCGGTAACCTGTGCACCGCGGGCACGCATGGCGGTAAACGCCTCGTGTCCGGGCGTATCTAAGAATGTAATGTACCGGTCGTTTACCTTTACACGGTAAGCGCCTATGTGCTGTGTAATGCCGCCCGCCTCGGATGCGATGACGTTTGTGTCACGGATGGCATCCAGAAGCGAGGTTTTGCCGTGGTCAACGTGACCCATAACAACGACAACGGGGCTGCGCTCAACCAAATCCTTCTCGTCATCCTCGGTGTCGTCAATCAGGCGTTCTTCGATGGTGACAACGACCTCTTTTTCAACCTTGGCTCCGAACTCCATTACTACCATGGCGGCGGTATCAAAGTCAATCTCCTGATTGATGGATGCCATAACGCCGAGCTGCATGAGCTTTTTGATGACCTCGCTCGCGGTGACGGTCAGGCGCAGGGCAAGCTCACCTACGGTAATCATCTCGGGGATGGAAACCGTAAGCTCCTGACGCTTTTTCTTAATCATCTCGAGTTTACGCAGCTTCTCCGCCTCGGTTTCACGCTGGTTGAAACGGCGCTTGCCGCGCTGAGCGCGCTGGGTGAACTTCTGCTTGTTCTGCACATTGTCCTTGAGTACCGCATTGGTCGGCGCAATTGTCTCATACTTCTCGTTGAACTTTTCAAGGTCAACGACAGCCGCACGGGTATCCACATGGCGCACTGCCTTGGGCTGACCCTTGCTCTGCACAGGCGCAGGCTTTTGGTCGTGCTGCTGAGCATTCGGTGCTTTCTTTTCCTGCGGTGCATCCTGCGACTTAGATTGAGCTGCAGGTGCATTGTCCTGCGAAGGCACGGGGAGGTCGAACTGACTGACGGCGTGCTTCTGGGTGAAATAGTCGTAAACCATATTCATTGCCCGCTCGTCGAGGAGTGTCATGTGCTTCTTATCAAGTTCCATCTTCGGCGCAAGGAAGTCCATCAAATCCTTGCTGGTAAGCCCCATATCCTTGGCTACCTCGTATAGTCTGTGTTTTATCATACCTTACCTCCATCACTAAGGATCATCTCGCTGATCTTCCTTCGCAGGCCCGCGTCGGTTATGGCGAACACCCCCGAGCGTTTTGCGGTAATCCTCTTTATCTCGTCCATTGTCACCGGCAGGGCAGTGACGGTTGCGTTCTCTTGGTTGCAGATGTACTCAAGCTCCTTGACCGTTTTAGCGGAGACATCGGATGCATAAAACACCTGATTGATGGTTCCCATACGCACACCCTCTGTCACGGTGTCAAACCCTGCGGTCAGCTTGCCTGCACGCTTGCTCATGCCAATCATGGCAAGTAGTCGCTCGTTAGCATCACCGGCCATCATTCGGTCAACTCCTTTTCCAGTCTATCATAGACCTCATCCGGTATGCGGCAGGCAAACGATTTTTCAATCCGTCTTGATTTGCGTGCCTTTTTCAGGCAGGCGATATCCCTGCATACATATGCGCCTCTGCCCGCCTTCTTGCCGGTGGCATCCAGGCTGATTTCGCCCTCCGCACTTTTTACCACCCGCACTAGCTCCCGCTTTGGCTTCATCTCGCCGCAGCCGGTGCACATGCGCAGGGGCACACGTTTTGCCTGCATCGTCATCCTACCTTTCCGGTATTTGGTGTCGCTTTATTAGTCGTCCAAATCCGCCGCAATATCGGTGGGGTCATCCTCACCGTAAAAGCCGCTCTCGGGGCGGATGTCTATCTTGTAGCCGGTCAGCCTTGCAGCAAGGCGGGCGTTCTGGCCCTTGTTGCCGATGGCAAGCGAGAGCTGGTTATCCGGCACGGTAACACGGCAGGAACGCGCAATCTCGTCGATGACCTCTACGCGCAGTACGTCTGCCGGGGAGAGTGCTTCGGCGATAAACTCCTGGGGGTTTTCGCTGTAGCGCACTACGTCAATCTTTTCGCCGCCTAATTCATCTACAATGCGGGATACGCGTACTCCCTTCGGGCCGATGCAGGCGCCGACAGGATCCACGTTTTCGTCCTTGCTATATACGGCAATCTTGGTTCTGGAGCCCGCTTCGCGGGAAACGGCCTTAATCTCAACGGTGCCGTCGTAGATTTCGGGAACCTCCATCTCGAACAGGCGTTTTACAAGTCCCGGGTGGGTGCGCGAAATCATCACGCGCGGGCCCTTTTCGGTGTTCTCGACATTTACTACGTACACCTTAATGCGGTCTCCCTCACGCAGCTGTTCGCCGGGTACCATCTCACTCTTGGGGAGCATTGCCTCGTTTCTGCCGATCTCAAGCGTTGCGCTCCCCTTCTTGGGATCAAGCTTAAGTACAACAGCGGTCACGATCTCGTGATGCTTGCTCTGGAAGTCCTGATACATCTGGCCGCGCTCCGCCTCGCGAATACCCTGGCGGATGATGTGCTTGGCAGTCTGAGCAGCTATGCGTCCGAACTGCTTGGTTTCAAGCACGATATCTACATGGTCATCCAGCTTGCCGCGCTTTGCATATTGCTTTGCGTCTTCCTTCTGGATTTGGGTTGCGGGGTTTTCTACCTCGTCAACTACCTCTTTGCGAATTGCTACATTGAAAATGCCCCTGACAGGGTCAATCTCTACAATCACATTGTCCGACGCGCCGTAATCACGCTTCACTGCATTGAGTATCGCGTTTCTGATCTTTTCAATCAAGTAATCAGCGGGTATGCCCTTTTCTTTTTCAAGCAGGGTCAGCGCGTCAAAAAACTCGTTACTCATCTTCGTATGTTCCTCCAAAATCAAACTCATCAATATTTAGTCGTATATAGGCGGTTTCGTCTTTGGAAAAGACCTTCTTTGTACCGTCCTCAAGCTCGATGTGCGCCTGACCGTCCTCATACCCAAGCAGTTTGCCGGTAAAATCGCGTACGCCGTCTACCGGGCGGATGGTGCGAACATCCACCACACTGCCGATATACTGCTGAAAATGCCACGGCCTGCAAAGCTCGCGGTCCAGCCCCGGAGATGATACCTCCAAGTAGTAGCTCTGACTGATTGGGTCCGCCTCATCGAGCAGCGGGTCAATCGCAACACTCATCGCTTCACAGTCATCGATGGTAACGCCGCCCTCCTTGTCAATAAACACGCGCAAAAACCAGGAGGCACCTTCCTTCTCGAACCGGACATCCCATATAGAAAAGCCCAACCGTTGGGCAACGGGGGTGCAAATCTCGGTCACGATCTCGACTGTGTTTTTTTGCTTCTGCTTTGCCAAACAAATCCTCCATTCCGTAAGGGGATGGGCCGACGGCACGATGGCAGCCGCGCATACACCTTAATCCAAGACCATATAACGCAGGAAAGAGTGGGGCGTCCCACTCTTTCACACGAACTGTCATTACCTTATTAACGATACCATAATCGCGGCATATTTGCAAGCGTTATCTTACATTATTATGAATTAGATTATCGTTACGCATCCAAATGCTCCAAAAACTTACTATTCTTCCATCTGTTTGCCCAAAAACGACGCTGCCGCCTGAACCAGCTTTACCTCAACCTCGGACGCGGGGTTGGGGGTGTCTCCGCACAGATACATCACCGAGCCTGCCACATCACCGGCCGCAATAATCGGGGCGCACACCAGTGCATAACGTTCCACTCCCTCGACCGGCTGCATCTTGCGCTGCTCCTTGCCGGTATAGGCATAGGTCTTGCGCTGCTCCATGAGTTCCTCAAGCTGCGGGGAAACGCGACGCTCTATAAGCTCCTTTTTGGGAATACCGGACACGGCGATAACATGGTCGCGGTCACACACTACTACCGGCTCGCCGCCGGTTTTATACAGGACCTCGGCATATTGTGTAGCAAAGGATGAAAGCTCACCGATGGGGGAATACTTTTTAAAGATAACCTCACCATCGTTGTCTGTATATATCTCTAGGGGGTCACCGCCACTGATAACATTGGCTAAATCAGCCTTTTCAGCCCGCTTTTTTGAGGTTACAACAACGTTTTTCGTCTTTTTATCAACCACAACCTTTGAATCCTCATAGGAAAACTCCCCGCTTTGGAGCAGATGGTCGATATCGGACTTCAGCTCGATTTTGATATGGTCCTCATAAACATATATCTTTTCAATAAGGAAGCCCAAATCCTGTTTATCAAGCTTATCCTTCTCAAGTATCTCGTCAAAGATCTCCATTGCGGTTTTGGCAATGCGGTTAATTTGAATGATTGCATTGCGTTTGTTCTCGGTAAGCTCTATTTGATTCTTTAGTCCCGCAATGCGGTCTTCTAATTCCGCTTCCAGCTCATCATAGGTTTGCTCTATGATTGCTTCATTGTCGGGCTTTTTCATGAGTTCACGGATTCTTTGACGTTTGGTAGCCTTAAGCTCATCGTACGCATCGTCAAGCTGCCGCTTGAGTATCGACACAGTCTGCTCGTTATGCTTTACTTCCGTACTTTCCTTTTTAATGGAGTCATTCAAAGCCTCCAGCATGTCGGCTGAATTCTCCTTAATCTTTTTGATGTACTCTTTCAGCAGTTTATCGAGTACTTCTACGCGAGTATGATGGCTTGTACACCCCTTTAAGCCCCTGCGATGATAGGCACCGCAGGTGTAAGCAGGTTTTAAATCATTCCGGCTCATAGCAAACATCGGACTGCCGCAATCACCGCAAACCAGAAATCCCGAATAATCATTGTCATACTTCTTTATGCCGCGATAGTTAGAGGATGTACGCAGCTTCCGCAGCTCACACGTTCTTGCAAATGTACGGTAATCAATTATCGGATCATGATGCTTTTCAAATACAATGTGATCAGACTCATCAACTTTCTTATCCTGACCGTTTATCTTCTTTCGTGTGTATTTGCCTTGGCGCAGGGTACCAATATAAAAATCGTTATCTAGAATACCTTGGACTGTGATGATGCTCCACTGCGGTTTTGCTTTAATTTTGGTTTCCTCACCCGCCAGCTCCTTACGAGCCTTTTCATTCATGCGGGGTGTTGGGATTTTTAACTCAGTAAGATGATTTGCGATCTTTTTATAGCCCCATCCCTCGTTATAAAGCTTGAAGATTAACCGAACGACCTCAGCAGCGGGTGGGTCTATCTCGAAGGTCATCGACTTTGTGTTGGTTATAACATAACCATATGGTACTGCACAAATCCATTTTGCATCATTCTGACGACGGGCAATAACCGATTTCACCTTTTTACTTGTATCTGTTACAGGCATTTCGTTAATCAAAAAGCGGAATTGAATTGACATCCAATCATCATAGGTTGGATAGTCTATACTATCACCAATTGAAATAATACGAACACCTTGGTCTCGCAAATCCTCTAGCTCGACAAGTCCCCTGCTATTCCTTCGCGCAAAACGCGAGAAATCCTTCACAATAAGGATATCATAGTGATGGTTAAGTAGGAGCGGGCGCATTCTCTGATAGCCTTCACGCTGTTCAAACGTATAGCCAGATTTGTCGCGATCCTCGTAGAAATCCAATCTGCTGCCCGGGAAGTGCTTTAAAACGTAATCTTGTATTATAGCTTTCTGGTTCTCAATTGATGTATTATCTTTATCAAGTTCATCGTCAACAGAGATTCTGCAATATCCAGCAATATCATATGTCTCTACCAATATAATCTCTCCTTCCGATTACTATACATATAACATTGTACTATATGTAGGTACAGATTGCAAATATGTCTTGCAGCCTGTACCTCAGTATTCATCATGAGCGGAGGTTTGTCCTGCACTTGTTTTGGATGTTACTAATGAGAAGATTGCGTGTGCATTCTAAAAGCTCTTGTTTTCCTGAGCAATACTCCGCTACAAGATATCCTTGTTTAGCAAAGTAAGAATACTGTTGTCTGAGTTTCTCTGCTAAACTGCCGCTCTTTTCTTCATTGCTAAACCATATGGATATGATTTTGCTTTGATTGTTAACTTCAATCCTCATGCAGCGTCTCTCCTTTCTTTAATACGTTTGCCAAATCTTTGTTCTTTTAAACTGATGTCATTGAGGATACTTAATTGGCATGGGACTTGCCTAATACATATAGAGTTCTTTATTGCAAAAAACAAAAAACTGCAAAAGTGAAAGGAGATAGCTAAAATTGCGAGGCCTTTTAAGATTTTCCGTCCTTATATGAACCTGCTCCCCAGCTAAGCTGCTAGTACACGCTTGGGGCTGCCCCTCCCTCCATTTGCACCTTACAGTAATATTATAGGGAATTATTTATAAGCCGAAAAAATCAAAAGAGCGGGTGAATAATCAGCCCGCTCCTCGATTGATTTGTTATCTGTATATTATAGCTTAGCTATAATTAATAATTACTTAGGCAGCATGTTAATCTAAGCTATCATATATATTATGACTTAGCTATATAACTAAGCTAAAAGATATAGAAAGGAGTTTTCCGACCGTAAAAACCTCTTTTTTTCGCATAATCATGCGGGTTTTCGGCGTTTTTTATGCGTGCCAAAAATGAACAACGAACATTTCAACAGGTTTTCAACAGCCGAAATTAAACTAAAAAGACCTCCAAAAATAATTGGAGGTCTTGTTTGTGATTAGTCTTCATCGCTGAGTAAAGACGAGTATCGTTTAGATAAATCTCTCCCTCGCTCAATTGCCTTCAAGCTTTCTTCGTAATTAGGGGAAAATATATATGTGGGACGGTTTTTTATAAGCATGCGAAGAAGGCGGTTGGCTGCTTTTGCGTCTTTGATCACGATGTTTCTGTCAAAAACAGATGTTACCCTTCTGTTTCTCTCTTTTCTGTTTGATGTTCGGCTGTATCTTCTATTTCTCATGACTGTATTGACTCCTTAGCATATGAGTAAAGCAGATGAAAATTCAGCTCTATTTTACACTCGCATATAGATTACAGGTACTTACATTATTGATATTATATATCATTTCACCGTTTTTGTGTAGTCTTTTTCCAGATAAAAAACCGGCATAGCCAGGGGGATTTATATACAACTCTGAGAAACTTTATTTGCAATAATTGCAATGCTGTCTTATTACACAAATACTGCAGTTCGGCTCTGAAGCGCAAACTTTACCATGTCCATCTGCACAGTAGCTCCATATGTAGTTGTCTATTATAGCCATTGGAAGATCTGTGATTTTTGAAAGGTCTAGAACGGTACGATATACTTCTTCGGGAGTTGCAAGAGTACGAGTTCCGTTTCCCATTCTACTACCAGAAAAAAATCTACGTAGATGGACATCCGGCTTTGCACCATCAATACCGACGTTGCGAAGATATTCCCACGTTAATGCCTCACCAAGCATTTTTAACTTATATTTAGAATCCTTTTTAGAGAGTTTTCTAACAATTACATATGCCGGAGCAGATAAAACAAACGTATCTACGCTGCCATATTCCTTCTCTATAGATTCTAAAATACTGATGTTATAAGGAAGGGCTTCCATCTGATATTTAGTACTGACGTTCCCACATTTTAAATCATATATTTTTTTCTCAAAATACTCACCCGGTGTAGATTTCAAAATACTCGGATTATAGTCAAAAAACAGCTTATCGATTTCAGTAAGGTGGGGCTCAATACGAAACCATTTTGTTTGATTTGAAAGCATGGCATAAATCATCGCACGAATATGTTCCTCAAAAGAGTACGTTTTCCCTTCTTTACGTTTTTTTAATTGCTCACATATTATGCTTTCATCTCTTAACCCTTTTGAATCTAAATATTCACGAATTTTAAAAAGAAAATTCTCGCTACCTTGACTTTCGCGACCTTGATTTTCGTGTATATCGATTTCCTTTTTGAATCTACCAGCTATTAGTTCACATACCTTTTCTAAATACTTCAAATTGCGTTGATATATTGCGGCGGGAGACGGGCTGATCATACCTTCAGAAGTATTTTGATTATCTTCCTCAAATTTTCGGATCTCTATCAGTAAATTATCTCTCACACGAATGAGTTCCGCGTACGGCATATTAGTAAGTCCTTGGATAAAGTTATCGGTACTAATCATTATCCTCCTATTCCTTTCCTCAAGTGATATCTCGATAAGTAGATAACGCTCCAGTTCACAATTATCATAGAATTTTCGGACTGCGAAGAATATAACTTCACATAACTAGAAAGATTACTATCTCAGCAATGTTAGCAACATTGTTATTACGGCAATCAGTATACCTGCTCCCCCGATAGCGTAGGAAATCATTAGCTTTTTGGAAACAAGCTCAAGTGTTTGCGCCAATTCCTTTTTTGTATTTACTAGCTCATTGTAGGATTCTGTTATTTTATCTTGTGTTTCCAAAGCTTTGATTCTGTTTTCTAAGATGATATCAGACTTCATTATTTCAAGTTTGGCTACCAGTACATCTTCAAGCTGTTTGTTTAAGGCATGACCTTCATTCTTGATTTCTAATAGAAGTGTGTTTACTTGACTAGTAAACTGGGCATTTTGAAGCTGAACTGACTTAAAGTGCTCCTCAAGATTTTGATAGGTCGCACTGACTTTTTCCTGAATAGTAAATTGGTTTTTGTTAAGTTCATGCACTTCGTTGACTACATTACCTAGGTTTGAAACGCTCTTGTCAACAATTAAAACAGTCTTCTTTACCTTTTCAGTAATGTCCGAAACTTTTACAAAGTTGGCCGCACTTTCGCTTAAATCATCGATAACAGAATCGAGTTTTTGCAAGTCTACCATATAAACTTCTCCTTTATTACGTTTACTCTCTTTACCATTCCCGACAATGCCACAGTAAGTGAACCGTAGTCCTGCAACTCTGTGTAGATTCTTATTGCCTTGTCCGGATATCGATTAGAAAGATACTCTCCAAGGATTCCTCTGCTTTCCTCTTCCATGGCTGAGCCAAAATCAAGACATTTAGCAAAAATCTCTTCCTGCGTGTGGGTGTCAAAGCTATCTATGGTGTTAAACGCATCGTTTAGACGATCAGGTCCATCTGTACCATAAAACTGATTGCATTTAATACGCAGGATGCCATAAACAAAGTTTAGTCCCGTGTTATAACGATAGCTTTCGAGATAACGCTGTAAGGAAACTAGAATTTCAGCAGCTTTATCTGTGGTTATTGCGTCAAATTCAATACGAAAATCTTCCCTTGTGTTTTTGGTATATAGGATATCAAACCATGTGGTATAGTCGTTGGGCTTTGCTACAATATTGTCCAGAAAAATCGTGGTCTCAGAGAACTTAAAGTATTGATCGACATATAGTTTTATTTGATCGCTATCCATGTCGCTTTCGCATAGTACCCTGATGTTATTGATGGATTGTCTTCGGCTATAAACGATATTGTCATAGCTCCATTGCAGCAACGCCTTCATATACCTGACATATGGTTTTAATGTGGTATCATTTATGATTTCTTGATATGCTTGATACCTATCCGCATTATTATCTAGGGAGAAAACAGGGTCGTATCTTCGGATGTAGTCTGTGAAAGTGTCTCGAATGTTCTCAAGGGAGTAGTCGTTCAGTATAACTTCAAACTTCCCGGTGTCCTCCCCCCATTCTGCAACCGTCCAATCGCATAAGAATCCAAGTAATGTTAAACGATAGATTGCTTTTTCGACCACACTCTTCTTATGTAATTCATCGCAAGCAATTGTGGTGGTTTTATTCTTGTGCAGGTAGTTCATTACCCAACGCATCATATACAGATCCGCATCTATACCATCGTTATTGCGCTGCCACAAAAACATAAGTGATGATAAATCACTTGCAAGTTCTCCCCTAAGCTGCTCCAACTCTTCCATCGTTGTATTCAGAGCAAAGATTTGCTTTATTATTTCTTTATCGCATGTCTCAGGAGAATATAGTATGTAACAATCTGAATCTTGTCCTGCTCTCCCAGCTCGGCCGGCTTCCTGATAAAACGCTTCAATTGACCACGGCAGGCCATAATGAATCGTATAGCATATGTTTTTCTTATTTACGCCCATGCCAAAAGCCTTCGTGGCGACCATAAGTGCTATACGATTCTGTTTAAAATCATCTTGAACTGCTTTCTTTTTTCCTTTTCCATAATCATGGTCTAAACCTGAATAATACGATTCGGCAGTTATCTTTAAATCGTTGGACAATTTATATGCGAGGCTTTTGCATCCGCTTTTCCCGCCAGCAGTAACAGTGAAAATGAGGCCACAGACTGTTTGGTCGCCCTTTAAATTAAATATCTCTCCATTCTTTTCTTTAAAGCTTTTTAATAGTTGTAATAGCTGGGCATACTTCACCGAATAATCAGACTTTAAAATATGAAATGTGAGCTCTTTTCTGCTCATAGATGATACAGATTTGATGGATTCAGCGTTTATCTCAAACTCCCTTTTTAAATCTTCCAGAACAAACTGAGAGGCAGTAGCCGTAAGTCCCAAGAAGGTTGCTTGCGGGCAATATCTTCTTATGGTTCTTGCGAGGTTGAGATAAGAAGTACGGAAATCGTGTCCCCACTCAGATAGGCAATGCACCTCATCAATTACCGCATAGGAAAAATTCAGTTTCTCATTGATTTCCTGCAATGCTTTACGAAAATCATTTGTTTGAAACCGTTCGGGAGAAATCCAAACAAGCAGATAACCCCCATTACCAAAATGGGCGATGATATTGCCTTTTTCTTCCCCCGTTTGATCGCTGGTAATATAGGCTGTCCTGGTTATTCCAAACTCATCCAGGTTCTCCTTCTGATCATATATGAGCGATAATATCGGTGAAACCACAAAGTTAACAGTAGGCTGCAAAAGGCAGCAAAACTGATAACATAAAGACTTACCTGACCCGGTAGGTAAAATACCAATCGTATCATTTAAATTCAAGGCGTGAGTAATAATCGGCAACTGACCGTCATTAAAATCATCATAATCAAATAGGTTTCTCAGGAAAAACTTCAGGCTGGGCTCGTCAGTATACCTTTCATTGATTTCAACATTATACCGAATAGATTCTGCTGTATTGACTTGAAAATAATCCATGTTGTCAAAATAATCGTTTCGGATATATATTGTGTCCGGGTTAATAACATCCTCATCTGTCCATCTTTTTAAGATGTCCATGTCAACCCTTATAGGGTTTTCCATGCCATCCTCGTTAACCTTAATTGAAGGTTTTATATACTCCATTTTGCTGAGTCGGCACAAGTGATAAAACCATAAAAATACATCTTCAAAGGCAACACGAAATAGCTTGTCTGCAGTGGGGAACCTACTAATCAGACAAATTTCCCATTTAGTATCAGAAAGTGAAAGCACTTTTTTCTGCAGCATAGTAATTATAAGAATCTGAAAGCGCATAACAACATCAAATTTTAGGTGATCAGTGAAGGGTTCAAAATAGTTATCATTTTGAAAAATAAGGCCATATTCCTTAATGACTTCATTCTGTTCTATGATTTCTTTCAGTGTCGCGATAAAAGTCTTTAACCCTTCATCTCTGTTTTTTATAGACGATGCCTTTATACGCAGAACTGTTATTCCGTTCTTATTAAGATATTGATCTCTTTGTATATCTTTGTGTTGCTGTGTTTCATTATCGTGCTGTTTTCCGTCAATTTCAAAAACAAGGTTTGCTTGGGGTAAATAGAAGTCAACTTGTTGATTTATGAAGCTGGTTGGGGCGTTAGGCGTTATATCTTCAATCTTAGCTTCGGGAAGCATTAACCCCTGAATGAACCTATACTCCGGAAGATATTCGGGTATAACATTAAGAAAGAAGTCCTCAGCAGGATAATCGTTGCTTTCACGGCTTCCCTTAATGCGTTGATTCCAATGCGGCATCTCATGCGAGAAGAGCATCAGAGGCTTTTGATTCGGTTCAAAAGGGATTACTTCCCCAAGTTCAGACAATAAATATTGAGAGGGGCGGGTAACCCTGCCCCTCATTAAAATATTCTTTATAACACATAGAAGGCTGTAATAACTATCCACATTATTGGGACGGTCAATATTTTGAATTACAAAGCTGTTTTTGATACCCGTATAAGTAGCAGTATATCTTTCCATTCATGTATCCCCACGTTAATATTCGGAAAATATATCCATAGTTACTTTAGCATATGAGCAAATAACCAGTCAAGGTGTAACACTTTTTAATGCAAAAAATTGATTTCATAATCAAAAACCCCACGAATCCAATAACGTCAAAGATTCGTGGGGTTTTTATTGCAAGCTTTTTGATCCATCTGGGTATTCAAACCTTGGGGATGTATTTTGGGCTATGCTTTTTGATATATCGGGAAGCATTTTTGCTGCATAACATCACTCAGAGAGACGAGTACCTTTTCGATAAGTCTTTCCCCCTCTCAATTGCCTTTAAACTTTCTTCGTAATTGGGGAATGTATCGCCTCCTTTGGGATTCAAAAGTACTATAAGTTTGATACCACATAGATATTAAGAGTCAAAAAATCGAAATTACTATTTTCCATCGATTGGATAATATTTTCTATTTATAATTAGATTGTGCTCGTTTATGAATAATAAGTCATTCAACAGATGTAACTAATGATGGTGCAACAAGATACGGAAATTGTAAGTATATCTATAATAATATCAGTTAAATACACACAACCACCCCCGGGAAAGGCTAGCCAATACCTTGTCTAGCCTTTCCCGGGGGCGTGGTTAAAAATCCAGATACAGATATCAAAAATAAACTAAATTCTAAGGGATATGTCCCCCGCCTCAGTATACTTTTCTCCCCCTCAAAATGCCCACAAACCATTGATACGACTGGGTTTGTTCCACTTTAAAAAACTTGTACTTTTACTTTTCGCTGAAAAAGGCAAAAGTACAAGTTTTTTAGCCCAATTTTAACGGAAAAAGTACAAGTTTTTGAGCCTGATTTTTGAGACAAAAATCCATATTTTTAACATCTGCGCATTCGGTAAATTGTTGGATTGAAATCAAAATACCTTCACGTTTCATTCTCATGCTGCTCCCCTTTTTCTTACGAAAAAGGGGTATGCAAATAATGAATACCTTGTCTGGTGCAAAGCAGGCAGCGGGTAATACTTCAAGCAACTCCTTTGAAAGCGGGTGAGGATTTTGCATCACATTAGATGCAAATACTTTCTTCGAGGTAACTGCTCGGCACAGTGTTTTGACAGCTAATTGTGTCGAGTAATTATATTGTCTTGGCTGTCGGGATTGCTGTGCCTTTTCAACAATTATCTATTATTTTAAAAAAGGAGCAGCAAATATGAATTGCGAAGAATTGAAGAGCTATTGGTTAGCAGAAGAACAGCACGCCTTTCAGGGATGGGATTTTTCCCACATCCAATCCAGATGGCAGCATGAGCCGCTTGGTTGGGATTACAAATCCATTATTATGGAGCACCTTTGCCCTACTGACCAGCTTTTAGATATGGGGACCGGCGGCGGAGAGTTTTTGCTTTCTCTCAATCATCCTTATGAAAATACCTCCGTTACCGAAGCGTGGGCACCCAATATCCAACTATGCAGGGAGAGACTCGCGCCTCTTGGCATTCAGGTCTATCCTGTACAGGAAGATGCCCCTCTGCCCATTGCAGATAACAGCTTCGATATTGTGATTAATCGCCATGAATCGTATGATTTGCCTGAGGTCAAACGTGTGCTAAAACCGGGCGGTTTGTTTATTACTCAGCAGGTCGGCAGCGAAAACTGTGCTTCTCTGGAAAAACGTATTAACCTTGAAGAATATGCCCGTCCAGCTTTTTCGTTGCAAACAGAATTGCCTGTATTCCAAGAATGCGGATTTGCTGTTAAGTACGCAGCTGAATCCTTTCCAGAACTGAAATTCTTTGATGTGGGGGCTATTGTCTTTTGGGCAAAGATCATTGAATGGTCTTTTCCTGGGTTTTCGGTCGAAAAGAATTTCGAGAGATTATGCGCATTGCAGAACGAGCTTGAACTGCGAGGGTTCATTTCCACTACAGAGCACAGATTTGTAATTGTGTCTCAAAACTTGAAGTAGTACATCTGGCATTTTCTTTACCACATCACCTTACGGTCATAGGATCTTCTGCGCTATCGGCAAATAAAGAAGTAAACGAATAGCAGAAGGCCCAACCTTTCGGTTGGGCCTTTCTTCTTGCTTCAAGACTTGTGATTGTTTGTTGGGAGGCCTACATATTCGGTAGAATGTTAGTTTGAAATCAAAGCACGTTCGTGTATCATTATCATGCTGCTCCCCTTTTTCTTGCGAAAAAGGGGTATGAGTTGTAAAACAAATGCCTTATGAGCATGAGAAAAGTGCGCAATCATTAGTACCACTTCCTCAATATGCTAACATTATGCTAACGTTAGCATATTGAAACAGCAAAAAACTGGTCAAATCCCGTCTCAATACCGACCTTAACCCCATTTTCACCCTTTGATAGCAGCCTCAATATGCGAACGTTATCGGAACGTTCCGAGAACGTTCGCATATTGGCCGGCAAACTTAACCCTCAAGGCACTCTTTTTTACTCTTTTTCTCGCATTTTAATATGCGAACGTTAGCATATTTATTTTATACAACCAATTCTTCATTACTTAACAGAAGTTCCCGCTTCTATACTTAATTATTAAACACTTTCATATAAATGATCGCAATAATAATTGACACACCAAAGAAGCAAAGAAGCTGTAACAGAGGGTAATTAGTACGATGACGCACAGCACTCAAACATTATCAAATATAATCTTACAAACCGCACCCCGGAAAAGGCTAGCCAATACCTTGTCTATCCTTTGCTGGGGTGCGGTCAAAACTTATATCCTCATTACAGACCTAATAAAGATATAGTTTCTTAGCATTCAAACCTTTGATACGACTAGCTTTCTTGGTTAAGTATACTTTTTTCACTAGCAGTTTCTATTGAATGTAGGATTGGATCAAAACACCTTCGTGTGCACCACTTGGCTGCTTCCCCTTTTTCTTACGAAAAAGGGGGTTATCGATTTGGACGGTGTTCAGCAAGGGAAGATCCGTCCATCAAACCTTCCTTATTGCTTCTTCCAGTGAGTGCGGATTAATGGGCAAAACAAAGCCGACCAACATTGCTGCTGATCGGCTCAATGTACCCCAACCATCAGGCATTTCCACATGACATGCTACAAGCCAATATTTGATCACCAAAAACTTTTGATGTACGATATCCGCAATAATTGCATTGCGAATATGCGTAAACATGAAGTTTAGTTTTTCTTGCCGGCGTTGGTCTTGATGTCACTAGCTATTTCTTATTTCAATAATGTCTGTTTTAGAAGTTCATAAAATCTCATATACCGATCGCGGAAAAAGGTGTCTTTTGCATAACAAAATTAAACTCATGCCTAAACCACTAGAAACCATCTTCTTTATTGCAGCCATATTACCTATTTCAATTGGGGTGCCTTGTTTTACTTATTGTCTATTCCACGAGAAAAGTTTTCTGTAAAAAACATGGGGCACTTGACACCCCCTTTATGTTTTAGTATATTAGAATATGCTTATATATTAATGCTATAAGGGAGATAAAAATGAAAAGAATTGCGGAAATTTCGTCCGAATGCGTTGCCTGCGGATTTTGCATGAAAATATGCCCTATGCAGGCCATCACGGTTCCCCAAGGAATACGTGCGAAAATAGATGAAGTAAATGCATTGGGTGTGGAAAATGTGCTAAGGCTTGTCCTGCCGAGGTAATTCAAATTGTTGAGAGGGGGGCATCATATGTTAAAGCAAAAAAGGTGGTATGATTATCTCTGGATTTTTTCGATCGTCTATCTTTGCTTGGGCCTTTTTAATATTTTATTTGCATGGCTTGGACTTATCTGCTTTATTACTCCAATATTGATTTCGGTTATAAAAGGCAATAAAGCATGTTGTAATAAATATTGTGGGCGTGGTCAGTTGTTCGAACTGTTAGGCGGTCATTTTGGCTTATCAAGAAAAAAAGCTCCACCGAAATTTCTGCGTTCAAACTGGTTTAGATATGGCTTTTTGACTTTTTTTATGACGATGTTCGGGTTGATGATTTATTCGACCTATTTGGTTTTCGCTGGCGCAAATTTAAAGGAGGTTATCACCTTATTGTGGGTATTTAAATTTCCGTGGAATTGGGTTAACACTTCCTTTGTCCATCCGGGAGTTGCGCAGTTTGCCTTTGGATTCTACAGTGTCATGTTGACTTCAACAATTTTGGGGTTAGTGACGATGAATCTATTCAAACCACGTTCATGGTGTGTTTATTGCCCAATGGGAGCGATGACGCAGGGCATATGTAAGATAAAGCACAGAGAGGAAACAGCCAATGAAAGATAAAGCAAAGAAGGTTGCCGAACTACTTAAAATTTTGGCAAACGAAAACCGTCTGATGATATTATGTGCATTGATCGAATCTCCGCAGTCAGTGAGCAAGCTCTCAGAAACAGTGCCGAATATCACACAATCAGCATTATCACAGCATCTAGCTCTATTAAAGGCACACGGGATCTTGGATTATTCTAAATCAGGACAAAACATTATTTATTCGATAGCCGATCATCGTGTTGAATCAGTTATTGATGTTCTTAAAGAGTATTATTGCAATGATTAACAAGAGCAAACATGATGATATTGGCCTTCGTTCAGGTCGTAATGAAGGGAATAAGTCATATCATTACGGAACGCTGTTTATTAACTGTTTATAATTAAGGACACAATAGAACATTGGAGGGCACGAAAACCTCTGTTATTAAAATTAAAAAAGAAAACCGAACAACCTGAGCTTGCAGCTCAGGTTCAGGTAATGAGCATCCCGATGCTCGCTGTAATCAACTAGGTTGTCGGTTACAGACCAAAAGAGCAGTTAGAGGCAATGCTATAAGGAAGGGAACGTATTATGGGACTATTTGATTTCATCCGCACCGCCGACATAAATGAGGGTGTTGCGGAATACAAAAAGACTAAAGGCGCGTTATTGCTTGATGTGAGAACGGCAGAGGAATATCGTAACGGACACATTGACGGAAGCGTCAATTTGCCTCTTGATAGAATTCATCTGATTGAGAATATTGTAAAAGACAAGAAAACGCCGCTTTATGTTCACTGCTACAGCGGCAGCCGAAGCGGACAGGCTGTGTCCTATCTAAAACGAATGGGCTACACTAATGCGACAAATATTGGCGGCATCAGTAGCTACCGTGAAAAGGTGGTCAAATCATGAAAGTTGTAATCATAGGCGGTGTTGCAGGAGGTGCAACAGCAGCGGCAAGAATACGCAGGCTTGATGAGCAGGCTGAAATTGTTGTTTTCGAGCGTTCAGGATTTATTTCCTATGCCAACTGCGGATTGCCGTACTATATCGGCGGCACCATTGAGGATGAAGCCGATCTGACTTTACAGACACCCGAAAGCTTTTGGCAGCGCTTCCGTGTTAAGATGAACGTGCATCATGAGGTTACGGCAATTCACCCCGACAGCAAGACCGTTACCGTGAAAAACCTTGAAGATGGTACAGTCTTTACCGAAAGTTATGATAAACTCCTGCTCTCGCCCGGCGCAAAGCCGATAAAGCCAAACTTTGAGGGCATCGACAGTGACAGAATATTCACTCTCCGTACTGTTGAGGATACACTGAAGATAAAAAAATATGTGGACGAGTGTCATCCGCAATCCGCTGTTGTCGTGGGCGGAGGCTTCATTGGAATTGAGGTAGCAGAAAATCTGCGGAAACTTGGAATCGGCGTCACGCTTGTAGAAGCTGCAGAACAGCTTATGGCTCCCTTTGACAGTGACATGGCATCTTTCATTCATGCAGAGGTTCGCAAGAACGGTGTAAATCTTATACTTAGTCGTATGGTTGAAGGCTTTGCAGATACAGATGGCGGTATCGATGTAAAGCTAAAAGATGCTTCCACACTTCACGCCGATATGGTGGTAATGGCAATTGGAGTTGCTCCCGATACTACACTTGCCAAAAATGCGGGTTTAGCACTCGGGGTCAAAGGCAGTATTGTTGTAAATGATAGAATGGAAACCTCCATTCCTGACATTTATGCTGTCGGTGATGCGGTACAGATTAAGAATTTTGTAACCGATACAGATACGCTGATATCCCTTGCCGGTCCGGCCAATAAACAAGGCAGAATTGCTGCTGATAATATCTGCGGCGGTGACAGTCACTACTCAGGGGGGCAAGGCAGCTCGGTTATCAAGATATTTGAAATGACCGCAGCATCTACGGGAATTAACGAGAAGACGGCCAAAGCACTTGGGCTCTTGAGCGATAAGGTGATTCTTTCCCCTATGAGTCACGCAGGATATTATCCCGGCGGTAAAATGATGACTATGAAGGTGATTTTCGAGAAAGAAACTTACCGCATCTTAGGAGCTCAGATTGTCGGCTTTGATGGTGTTGATAAGCGAATTGATATATTGGCTACCGCTATCCGCGCCGGAATGAAGGCGTATGACCTTGCCGAACTTGACCTTGCTTATGCACCGCCATACTCCTCTGCAAAAGATCCCGTTAATATGGCAGGGTTCATGATAGAAAACATTAAAAACGGTGTTGTAAAGCAGTGGTACTATGAAGATGATGAAAAACTTCCCCGTGACGGAAGTGTAATACTTCTTGATACACGTACCCCGATGGAATACAACAAGGGTCATGCAGAAGGCTTTATCAATATTCCCGTTGATGATCTGCGTGAACGTATTGGCGAGCTTGACCGCAGCAAACCGGTATATGTCATTTGCCAAAGCGGTCTGAGAAGCTATATTGCAAGCAGAATCCTTGTTGGCAACGGTTTTGATGCGTATAACTTTGCCGGCGGCTTCCGATTCTACGATGCAGTCCGTAACGATAAAGCGTTAAACAGCATATCCACTCCTTGCGGGATGGATAAAAACTAAAAGAACTGATTCTTTGTACGTAGAGAAATCTAAAGCAAAGCGTTGAGTCATTCTTTCGGAAAACTCAACGCTTTGTTATTCAATTAATTAGTCCGTCTTTGTAAATAAGCTCTATCGTTCCGAGAGAGCAAGAAAAGTCCTTCATTCACAAAATACTGCTAGGCGTTCGTGGTAAAAGCACGAAGGATGCCGGACAACATTACTAAAATATTAATATTGACAATCCCAATCATCGAATATATCATTAATAACGAACATATGTTCTTTGTGTTCGGGGGGTGGTGGTTTGGAGCGCTCAATCTTGCATATTGATATAAACAATTGTTATGCCTCTATTGAGTGTCTGCACCGGCCGGAGCTTCGAGACAAGCCGGTTGCAGTCGGCGGAGATGTCGAGGCGCGACATGGTATTATCCTTGCAAAAAATATGATTGCAAAGCGATTCAATATCCGAACAGGCGAGGCCTTATGGCAGGCTCGGCAAAAGTGTCCTGACCTTGTGGTTTTGCCGCCGAATTATCCCTTATATTTGCGTTTTGCTAAGCTTGCAAGAGAGATTTACCTTGATTACTCCGATAAAGTTGAGCCATTTGGCCTAGATGAAGTATGGGCAGACGTAACCGGCAGCGTAGGTC
>JAEZKF010000034.1 GCA_023415575.1 Bacillota bacterium | reverse complement strand
CGCAAAAACCATGGTGCTTCCGGTCGGAATCGAACCAACGACACGAGGATTTTCAGTCCTCTGCTCTACCAACTGAGCTACAGAAGCACTTGGTGGCGACCTGAAGGGGGCTCGAACCCCTGACCTCAAGCGTGACAGGCTAGCGTTCTAACCAGCTGAACTACCAGGCCATGTGGTGGGAACAACAGGGCTCGAACCTGTGACCCTCTGCTTGTAAGGCAGATGCTCTCCCAGCTGAGCTATGCTCCCACGTCGCTGCCATCATGCGTGACAACGAAATATATAATACTATATTTCGGGCTGGTTGTCAACACTCCAAATCACTATTTTGCCTGCAAAAATGCATATAAAAATTCATTAAAAGTATGTATTGACATCAGTCAATACAAAAGAACTCGAATCCTTGACTTTGCAAAATAAAGGGGTATAATTAGGTTAAAAATGCTACTTGATATAGAAAAGGATGGTCAAAGCTATGCCTTACAAGGTGTTGGGAGCGACACTCAAAGCCCTGTCTGACCCCAACAGACTCAAGATTGTTGACATCCTATCCTACGGCGAGAAATGTGCAAACGATATCTTGAGCGAGTTGGACATTACGCAGCCTACGTTATCACATCATTTAAAGGTTTTACAAAAGCTCAACCTTGTGGTGTGCAGAAAGTCCGGGCTGTGGCGATATTACTCGCTCAACCACGATGAATGGGTTCGGGTGCACGAGGTTTTAAGCTACATATACAACGAAAAATACTAAGACCTCATCGGCGAAGCCGCGCAATGCGGTTTCGCCGCTTTTTATTTACTTTCTTTTAAGATGCTTCTAAGCTCCTGCTCGCTAAACAGATATTTTTTATTGCAGAAATGACATACTACCTCTGCCTGCTTATCCTGCTCGATGATCTCTGTCAACTCATCGCTGCCGATGGTGGCAAGTGCTTTTTCGTACCGCTGCTTGCTGCAGGTACAACGATAACCGACCTCAGTGGTGTCCAAGATTTCAGGATCAAACCCTGTGAGCACGCGTCTGCAGATATCCTCAGGTGTCATGCCGCTAGATAGCATATTTGTAACCGAATCAAGGCCTTCCAGGTTATGCTCCAAAGCGGTGATGCTGTTTTCATCTGCCCCGGGCAAAAGCTGAACAATAAACCCTCCAGCTGCTTTTACGGTCAAATCGGGGTTTACAAGCACTCCAAGAGCGCATACAGTCGGTGTTTGCTCGCTTGCAGCATAATAGCCGGTGATATCCTCGGCTATCTCGCCCGAAATAATCGGCACCTGACCAATATACGGCTCCTTGAGGCCCAAATCCTTGATAACATAGAGCGAGCCACTCTTGCCTACCGCGCCTGCTACATCGAGCTTTCCTTTGGCGTTTAACGGAATTTCCACAACGGGATTGGATGCATAGCCGCGCACGTTGCCGTGGCTGTCAGAAACCGCAATAATCGAGCCGGCAGGGCCGTCACCCGCCAGACGCAGGGTCAATGAGCAGTCGTCTCCCTTGAGCATCGCGCCCATCATGGAGGCTGCGGTGAGCAGTCTGCCAAGAGCAGCCGTTACTACGGCTGAGGTGACATGAATCTGTTCGGCACGCGCGACAATGTCGGTGCTGTCTATTGCATAGGCTACCACTCCGCCGTCAGCGGAGATAGCGCGTATGAGCTTTGCCATCTTTATGTTCCTTTCTGTTTGTGCAATTGTGTAAGACCGAGCTGTCCATCAGCCTTGCTTTTTCTTTGCAACGACAATCATACGCTCATTCTCTTCCCCTACGGGATTTAAGGTATCATCGCCGTAACATGCTACTACACAAAGCCCTGCTTCGTCTAACATACTTGTAAACTCCTGCAGACTGTATGCGCGTTCGCTAAACTCCTCGGTACTTCTGCGGTATTCATCGGCTTTTAGGTACTCAAAAAAGTCAAGCCGTATCGTTGTCGTTCGGCTTGACTGATGGTAGGTGTTTTGCCATACACAATAGACGTCATCACAATCGTAAACAAAGGTATTATCGGCTAAAACACGCTCATGTTTATACAGGGTATTCGCATCAAATATAAACACACCATTGGGGTCTAAGAAAAGAGATACCCTTTCAAAACAGCGGCGTAGGAGTTTTTCTGATGTGATGTGGTTTACACTGTCCAGCGCGCAGATGCACACATCAATCGTGCCATACATATCAAGGTTCTGCATCTGCTGACACAGATACTGAATTCCAAGATGCTCCGGTGTTTTGTCAATCGCACGGCTGAGCATTTCGTATGAGCCGTCTACTCCGATTACATCATAACCCAATTCGGCTAACCGAATGGAGAGACTGCCGGTTCCGCAGGCAAGGTCAAGCAAAAGATTGCCGCCATTCCCGTGCTGCTTGATGAGCCGGTCGAAATAGGCGGCGCG
The DNA here is from genome assembly GCA_023415575.1 of Bacillota bacterium. GTDB lineage: Bacteria > Bacillota > Clostridia > Oscillospirales > Ruminococcaceae > Acetanaerobacterium. The sequence goes on along the minus strand of JAEZKF010000034.1, from coordinate 32,787 downwards.
CTGCTCGTAGTTTACATTGTGCGTCAGCTGATCATAGTATTTTGCAAAGACGTGATAACCGCTCATTTCTCATCCTGTTCCAGCCTGCTAAAGACAATGCTGTAGCCATCGCAGCCGTAGTTTAGAGAGCGGTTTACCCTGCTGATGGTGGCGGTGCTTGCCCCCGTTGCATTTACAATATCGCTATACACATGCTTTTCACTGAGCATTTTTGCTACCTGCAGCCGCTGTGAAAGCGCCTTGAGCTCAGGAACGGTGCAAAGATCCTCAAAGAAGCTGTAGCATTCTTCTAATGTTTCTAGCTTTAAAATGGCTTTAAATAGATATTCGATGTTGGGGTCTTGCAGCTTGCTATTCATAGAAAAAACCAAGCCTTTCCGTCCTACACAAAGTATAGGATCTGTTTTGATTATTGTAGTAATGAAATGCTAACACACAGTTTTCAGGGCTAGTCCTGAATCATATTAATATTAACACACTACAACGTGAAAGTAAATGCCCTACCTTGCAGGTTTACTAGGATAAACCTCTATTTTTACTGCTTTTTCTTAGATATCCCCGCACAAAATGTCCTCGATGCGCTGCCTTGCTACGACAAGGCGCGCACGTCCGTCACTTACCATTACAACCGCAGGACGGGGCAAGCGATTGTACGAGGATGCCATAGAGAAGTTGTAAGCACCCGTGCTGAACACCGCAATGATATCTCCTGTATGAACCGGTTGTAAGGGCATCTCCTCGCCGATGAGGTCGCCGCTCTCACAAGCGCGACCGGCAAGTGTGACAAGCTGCGTTTTGGGCTCATTCATCCGGGTTGCAACCGTCGCAGTATAGCGGGAATGATACAGGGCATAGCGCGGATTATCCGTCATGCCGCCGTCAATAGCAACATAGATTCGGCCGTTTGTCATCTTTTTTATTGAACCTGCTGTGTAAAGCGTGATTCCGCACGGCCCTACAATAGACCGCCCCGGCTCAATGGTAACAACGGGAACCTCAATACCCGTCTCATTGCACTTGCGGTGAACCGCCTCAGAGATTCGTCGGATGTACTCTTCCGGCTGGGGTACCACATCATCCTCACAATAGGGTATCGCATACCCTCCACCCATATTAAGCTCAGGGAGCATCTTCCCTGTTGCAACGTAAATCTCATGTAGAAAATCAACCATACGCTCGGATGCCGCTTCAAACGGGGCGATATCAACTATCTGCGAGCCAATGTGACAGTGCAGTCCGCACAAGTTTAAGTGCGGACTATCAAGCGCAGCTTTAACTGCCCTTAGTGCGTCACCGTTTGAAATCTGGAAACCGAACTTAGAGTCCTCCGCCCCGGTGATAACCGCCTGATGAGTATGGGCAGCCACTCCCGGCGTTATGCGCAGCAGGATATCTGCCTTCGTATGTTTCATTGAGGCAAGCTCAATAATCAGCCGAAGCTCCTCAAATGAGTCGACCACAATGCGCCCTACCCCAAATCGTAGGGCATCCAAAAGCTCGGACGCTGTTTTGTTATAACCATGCAGTATTAAGCGTTCAGGCAGCACTCCCGCAGCAAGAGCTGTGTGCATTTCCCCGCCGGAAACTATGTCAAGGTATAACCCTTCACAGTTTACAATACGGCATATTTTCTTGCAGCAGAAGGCCTTGCATGCGTAAGCAACCCGACCGTTAGCAAAATACTGCTGCATGGCACGCAAATAATTCCTACACCGCTGTTTGATGGCGTATTCGTCCATGACAAATAGCGGTGTGCCGTATTCTTCACAAAGCGCAGTACAGCTCACGCCGCCGATTGTCAACTGTCCGCTTGAGTCTACTAAAAAGTCCGGATTGAACATACAACTACCTCTTTTACATTCCGCAAAAATAGGCTATCGTATTATTCTATTCCTCTTCATCGGGCTCGGTTACCTCTTCGATGATCTGCCTAAGTCTATCTACACCCTCTCCTGTCACAGACGAAAAGGGCACCATGGTGATTTCATCGGCATAGGGAATCTCCTTTAAAAAGCCCTCCATGCGCTCAGCGCGCTGTTTTGCAGACAGCTTATCGCATTTTGTCAGCACGATGATAAACGGCAGTTCATGCTCGATGAGTGCCGAAATCATATTCTGATCGTCCGCAGAAGGCGGATGGCGCATATCAATTAGCTGCACTACAAGCATGAGGTTCCGGCCTTGCGAATAGTAGGAGCCGATTAAGTCCTGCCAGCGGCGCTTTTCACTCTTTGAAACCTTTGCGTACCCATAGCCCGGCAGGTCTACAAGGCGAACGTCTTTAGTAATTTTATAAAAGTTGATTGTCGCAGTTTTACCCGGTACAGAGCTTACTCTGGCAAGTGATTTTCGACCCAGCAGCTTGTTAATTAGAGAGGACTTGCCTACATTGGAGCGGCCGGAGACGGCAATCTCCATAACGTCATCCTGCGGCAACTGGGAGGAAAGACCGTATGAAGCCTCAAAAACTGCGTTGCTAAAGTTCATCTGCCCTCACCCTTTGCTTTTATTTTATACATGACACGGCAGTCACGTTTATTGACGTGACTGCCGCGCTTTAACGTGGTTATTACTGCGGAATAATCGTGGTATCGATGCCGCCCGGTATCTTTTTACCCATATCCACGCTGCTGTGAACGAGACTTTCCGTCTTGCGCACATCGCTGTTCTCCTGCTCGGTGCAGTACAACAAAGCAGTCTTTAACACGGTATCGATGTCCTCGGCAAACACAAAGTTGAGAGACTCTCTGACCGTTTCGTCAATCTCCTCTAAGTCTGCACGATTATCCTCCGGGATAATCACCGTCTTTACACCCGACCGGTAGGCTGCCATGGTCTTTTCCTTGAGGCCGCCGATGGGCAGTACCCTTCCCCTTAACGTGATTTCACCGGTCATGGCTACTTCACGTTTTACGGGAGTACCGGTAAGTGCCGAAACCAGAGCTGTAACCATGGTAACACCTGCAGACGGGCCATCCTTGGGCACTGCACCTTCAGGTGCATGGATGTGTATATCACGTTCTTTATAGAAATCCTCGTCAATCTTTAGTTTATCCGCTTTGCTGCGAATATAACTTACCGCAATGTTCGCAGATTCCTTCATCACATCGCCGAGCGAGCCGGTGAGCTGAATCTTGCCCGAACCCTTGACCACATTGACTTCAATCATCATAATCTCGCCGCCCACGCTGGTCCATGCGAGTCCGGTTGCAACGCCAACTTCGTTCTTCTTGAGGATGTCATCGGGGCGGAACTTACGCGCACCTAGGAATTCGGCGATATTCGCGTCTGTGATGACGACCTTGGTCTGCGAGCCATCCACAATACGCTTTGCGGCCTTTCTGCATAGGGAAGCAATCGCGCGCTCTAACTTGCGCACGCCCGCCTCACGAGTATAGTAATCGATGATTGAATAGATTGCGCCATCCGTAATCTTTATGCTCTTCGTGGAAAGACCATTGCGTTTTATCTGCTTTGCCACAAGGTGCTTGCGGGCAATGTTAAACTTCTCCTCTCTCGTATAGCTGGAAAGTTCAATGACCTCCATACGGTCGAGCAAGGGAGCCGGTATCTCATTTTTATCGTTTGCTGTAGTGATAAACAGGATGTTGCTGATGTCAAAGGGTATCTCTATGTAGTGGTCGCGAAAGGCCTTGTATTGCTCGGAATCAAGTACCTCAAGCAAGGCAGATGCTGGGTCGCCTCGAAAATCGTGGCTGAGTTTATCTACCTCATCAAGCAGTATCAGCGCGTTTTTGCTGCCTGCACGGATGATTGCGTCAATGATGCGGCCGGGCATCGAGCCGACATAGGTCTTGCGGTGACCGCGGATATCCGACTCATCCCTTACGCCGCCAAGTGAGATGCGAGCGTATTTTCTGCCTAAGGCCGCTGCAATCGAGCGTGCAATCGATGTCTTACCTACACCGGGAGGGCCAACTAAGCAAATTATCTGACCTGTAATATCCGGTGCGAGTGCGCGCACTGCGAGCAGCTCCAGAATGCGCTCCTTTACCTTTACAAGACCGTAATGGTCACGGTCAAGGATGCGTTGTGCTTTTGCAATATCAATCTTATCCTTGGTTTCCTTGTTCCAAGGCAGGTCAAGGCAGGTGTCAAGGTAAGTGCGGATGACCGATGCCTCCTGCGAGTTGTAGGGCATCTTAAACAGCCGCTCCGCCTCTTTGGTGAGCTTTTCGGCTGCTTCTTTTGGCAGCTTTAACCGCTCAATGCGGTCAAAGTACTCCATCGCCTCTTCCTGAACACTGTCCCCTTCGCCAAGCTCGCTTGAGATAACCTTCATCTGCTCACGCAGGAAGTACTCGCGCTGGTTCTTATCGACCTGCTGCTTGACCTTTTCATACAAGTCCTTTTCAATGGTCAGAACGCTGTTCTCATCCTCAAGGATTTGTGCAAGCAGCTCAAGGCGACGTATGGGGCTGCTCTCCTCCAAAATACGCTGCTTATCTACCGTTTTTAGCATCAGGTTGCCCGCTATGTATTCACACAGGTAAACGGGGTCCTCACTTGCCATAACGTTGAGCATATAGTCCTTTGGCATCTGGGGAGTAAGATAGGAGTATTCTTCAAAAAGGTCCTTTACCGCGCGCATGAGCGCCTCGGTGGTGTCCCTTTGGGATTTGGTTCGGATTGTTTTTAACGGCAGTTCCTCTACCATTGCAGACATGAAGGGGTCTTCCTGTATTATATCGACTAGCTTCGCACGATATAGACCTTCAACCAAAACGCGCAGGCTGTCACCCGGCATCTTTAATATCTGCCTAACCTCGGCTACGACACCGACGGAATAAAGGTCGTAGTCCTTGGGTTCGTCTTCACGGATATCCTTTTGTGTCACCAGAAAAACAAGCTGATTGTTGCCCATTGCTTCATTAAGGGCAAGCACGGACTTCTTTCTGCCAACATCAAAATGCAAAACCATATTCGGATATACTACCAGGCCTCTGAGTGCCAGCATGGGGAGCCTTGCAGTTTTTATCTGAGATGATTGTTGTTCCATAAGGGTCCTCCATTTACAAGCGGGATTGCAAAAGCACGGTCTTAACCCATTATATTAGAAAACACGTATCAGTTCAACAAAATAATGACAACAATTCTTATCAATTATATTAACACTTCACGCCAAGGAACCTGCTTTTTTGCGGAAGGATTAAATCCGCAATTCAATATAAGGAGTAATAAAATGTAAAGCCAACACCAAAAAGGTGTCGACTTTACCATTTTGCTCGTTATAATCTTTAGCTTACCGAATTCTTTCTGGCGGGCTTCGGACGCTTGGAAGCAAGCATCAGACCGGAAGCACGCTTTTCGGGGTTACGGATAAACAGTGGTTGCTCTTCGCCGAGAATGCAGCCCTTAGTGATGCGGATGGTCTCAACCGTCGGGTCACTCGGTACTTGGAACATGAGGTCCGAAAGTGCATTTTCAAGGACGGAACGCAATCCGCGCGCTCCTGTTTTCAGCACAATCGTACGGTGTGCAATCTCTTTGAGTGCCTCCTCATCAAATTCAAGCTTTACCCCGTCCATCTCAAACAGCTTCACATACTGCTTAATCAGAGCGTTTTTCGGCTCACGCAAAATTTGAACCAGCATATCCTCATCGAGGTTTTCCAAAACGGTGATGACCGGCAGACGACCAACAAGCTCCGGAATCAGACCATATTTCACAAGGTCATGCGGGGTTACCTGCTGCATTAACTTCTCAGAAACTACCTCGCGCTTTTCCTTGAGCTGTGCTCCAAAGCCCATAGAGGATACGCCTACGCGCTTTTCGATAATCTTATCAATCCCGTCAAAGGCACCGCCGCAGATAAAGAGGATGTTTGCAGTGTTAATCTGTATAAACTCCTGCTGCGGGTGCTTTCTGCCGCCCTGCGGGGGAACGTTGGAGATAGTGCCCTCCAAAATCTTCAAAAGAGCCTGTTGCACACCTTCACCGCTTACGTCGCGGGTAATGGAAGTGTTTTCAGACTTTCTTGTAATCTTGTCAATCTCATCGATATAGATAATACCGCGTTCGGCTTTCTCTATATCATAATCTGCCGCCTGAATCAGGCGCAGAAGAATGTTTTCAACGTCCTCGCCGACATAACCGGCTTCGGTCAGTGTGGTAGCGTCTGCAATGGCAAACGGAACATCCAGAAGCTTTGCCAGTGTCTGCGCCAGCATCGTCTTTCCTACACCGGTCGGGCCCAGTAGCAGTACATTGCTCTTTTGCAGCTCCACATCATTGCTGCCGTGATAGAAAATGCGCTTATAATGGTTATATACTGCAACCGAAAGCGTAATCTTTGCCCTGTCCTGCCCGATAACGTACTCGTCCAGAGCTTTTTTCATCTCTTCAGGGGTTGGAACCGTTACATTATAGTCGCTCTTCTGTTTACTCGGACGCGAGCCAGAAAGCGGTGAGCTGTCGGTAAGGATGCTCTGACAAAGCTCGACACACTCGTTGCAAATGTATACGCCCGAACCGGCAATAATCCGGTCTACCTCATTCTGCTGTTTGCCGCAGAATGAACATCTTATGGATTTGTTATCATCCTTGCCCATATCATACCCTCATCCCATTCCGCCGCGTTGGTAAGCAAAAGTATCCATACGAGTCAACACTATCTCAATGTTACATGATACATTGCCGCAACACAGCTATAATTCGCCCCGAAAATACGGGCGATTTAATGCAAAAGCAAAGCCATAACGACTTTGCTTTTGCTTTTATTGTTTTACTGTCTTGTAGTAATTACCTTATCAACCAGTCCATACTTCATTGCCTCTTCGGCGGTCATGAAGTTATCGCGCTCTGTATCGCGCTCAATCACTTCAAGGGGCTGGCCGGTCTGCTCGCTAAGGAGCTTGTTGAGCTTTGCCTTGATGGCGATGATGCGGTCTGCATGAATCTTGATATCAGTCGCCTGTCCGCGGAAGCCGCTAGAGGGCTGGTGAATCATGATCTCGCTATTGGGCAGGGCAAAACGCTTGCCCTTAGCCCCTGCCGAGAGCAGGAAGGCGCCCATAGAGGCCGCCATGCCGACGCAGATGGTTGATACATCGCACTTGATGTACTGCATAGTATCATAAATCGCCATACCCGAGGTGATGGAACCACCGGGGCTGTTAATGTAAAGGTGGATATCCTTATCGGGATCCTGTCCTTCCAAGTAAAGCAACTGGGCAACCACAAGGCTAGCCGTTGTATCGTTGACTTCTTCTGACAGCATAACAATACGGTCATTGAGTAGGCGCGAGAAGATGTCGTAAGAACGTTCACCTCTATTGGTCTGCTCTATTACCATTGGTACTAAGCTCATATCGTTTATCTCCTGCCTTTCTAACGCGGCCCCCATAATGGGGCACCGCAGTATTTTGTGCAATTTGTTTGGAATAGATACAAAGCCTTATTCTTCCGTCTTAGGCTGAGCCTTTTTTCTGGTTGCAGGCTTCTTCTCTGCGGGGGCTTCATCATTAGCCTCGGCCTGTGCAGGCTCCTTCTTAGCAGCAGCCTTCTTTGTCTTAGGAGCTGCCTTCTTCGGTTCCTCAGCAGCGGCCTTCTCAGTGATTTTCGCACTGGAACGTACAAGGTCAATCGCCTTATTGACGACGATATCCTTGGAAAGCTCCTCAGCAGCGATAAAGCCCTTTACCTGCTCTATTTCAATCTTATAGGCATCGGCAATCTTCTTATACTCAGCGTCGAGGTCCTCTTCGCTGGCGGTCAGGTTTTCCATCTGGGCAATCTTCTCGAGTGCAAGACGAATCTTTACCTGACGGGTAGCCTGCTCCTCAAAGGTCTTGCGGAAGGTTTCAAGCGTGGAGTTCGTATAGCGCAGGTAGGTATCAAGGTCAAGGCCCTGAGACTTTAAGCGGTACTCAAAGTCCTGTACCATCTCGTCTACGCGTCTCTGGTACATAACCTCGGGGATATCGCCCTCCATCGCATCGATAATCTGGTCGATGAGTGCGTTCTCCACATGCTCGTTTGCATGATGGTCTTTATGCTCAAGGATATGCTTTTTGATATCCTCTTTAAACTCAGCAAGGGTATCAAACTCGCTGACGTCCTTTGCAAACTCGTCATCAAGCTCGGGCAGCTCTTTGCTGCTGATCTCGTGAATCTTTACCTTAAATACGGCGGGTTTGCCTTTGAGGTTCTCAGCATGGTACTCCTCGGGGAATGTGACATTTACGTCAAACTCCTCGCCGATGTTATGGCCGACTATCTGGTCCTCAAAGCCGGGGATAAACTGTCCGGAGCCAAGTACCAGGGTGTAGCCTTCAGCCTTTCCACCCTCAAACGGAACACCGTCTACAAAGCCTTCAAAATCAATTACGGTGCTGTCGCCCATAGCGGCTGCACGGTCATCAACGTTGATGATGCGGGCATTGCGCTCCTGATAGCGCTTAAGCTCTTCCTCAATCTCCTCGTCTGTAACGGTGGGAGTTTCTTTTTCAGCCTTAAGTCCCTTGTAAGCTTTAACAGTAACCTCAGGCTTAACATAAACCTTTGCGGTAAAGGTAAAGCCGTTTGCGTCAATCGAGGTAACCTCTACCTCAGCACGGTCAACAGGCTCAATGCCTGCTTCTTTAACAGCATCCTCATAAGCCGAGGGATATAACTCATTTACGGCATCCTCCCAGAATACCTGCTCGCCATAAATCTTCTCAATCATCTTTCTGGGGGCCTTGCCTTTACGGAAACCGGGAATCTGTATTTTAGGAGCATTCTTTTTGAATGCGCGGGTTACGGCTTCGGTAAACTCCTCGCCTCCCACAGCAACTTCAAGCTCATATCTGTTTTTTTCGATTTCCTTGGATGATTTTAACTGCATTTTGTACAATCCTTTCGTCACCGCTTAATCTAGGTGGTAAACGTTCCACTGCGCTTTACCCTATGGGGCAGATTACCCCAGGGTCAATCTATCCTTTCGATTATACCACAATCGTTTTGCTAAATCTACTAGTTTATTTATTTTTTACATACACTTCATTCTCGGTATGCGATTGCCCCGGTTACAGTATCCGAAGCGGCTTAAATCTCAGGTAATCGGCAGAGGTCATAATATATTCTATTCCGTCTACCGTTCCCTGCACCGCATAATTACAGCCGTTGCCATGAATATGTCCGTAGTAGCAGGTCTTTACCGGGTATTGATGCAGCACTTCTAGTATTTCCTCGCATCGTTCTCGTGCAAACAGGGGCGGATAATGCAAAAAGCAAAGCAGCTCAAGCCCTGTTCTTTTTCCTTGCTCGAGCGAGGTTCTAAGCCTGCCTGCCTCGCGAAGAATCACCTTTTGGTCGGCAGGCTCGCTGCCGTCAAAGATCCAGCCGCGTGTTCCGCACAGGCAAACACCTTCAGCACATATGCAATTATTGTGCAATATACTGATGCTGTTTATGCCGTTTTCTTTAAAAAAGGTTTCCATTTTGGTCCTGGTGGTCCAAAAATAATCGTGGTTTCCTTTAATGATAACCTTTTTCCCCGGCAGAGCGTCGATAAATTGAAAATCCTTCAGCGCTCCAGAAAGGCTCTGTGCCCATGAGATGTCCCCGCCGATTACAACGGTATCCTCATCGGAAACGCTGTCCAGCCAGTTTTGGCGGATGCGGTCTATATAGCCTTCCCATCCGGGAAAAATGTCCATCGGTTTATCCTCACCGAGTGACAAATGCAAATCAGATATTACAAACAGCGCCACAAAGCACCTCCTTTGACCAAAGTATATTCAATTTCGCAACATCAATACTATTTTTGAGAGGAGGTGATATTGATGATGGATAAATCAAAATCGTTTGAAGAACAGCCGACCGGTCGGCATCTCGAAGGCATAGTCTGCGATGTAAACAACTGCATATACAATGAGCAAAACCATTACTGCACAGCACCGCACATTAAGGTAGGCCCTAACTTTGCGGCAACAAAGAATGATACGGCCTGTGTGACCTTTGAGCACCGATAACTGCAATAGATTTACCCGTTTATACCAAGGTAGCTATACACCGCTTCGCGCATTGTGTCGCTGTCACAGCATTTTTCAAAGCGAACCTTGCGGTTTTCAAGCCCTTCAAGCGGCGCCGGAATCTCGGCGCCGGTTTTTTCGCAAAGCTTTCTTGCAAGCTCAAACTCCGACGCGGTGGTCGTTTCTTGGGCAATTGCTTCATATACACTTGCGGGGAACTTATATGCGTTTGCGGTCGATGCGATTACCGTTACCGTCTTATCGCCTGTTTTGGCTACATAATCCTGATACACCTTATACGCAACCGCAGTATGGGTATCCGCAACGTACGCAAAATCCTCAAACAGGCTGTGAATGGTCTTTTTGGTTTGCTCGTCGTCACAGTAGCCGCCCACAAACAAGTCTTTGAGCTTTATGAGCACCTCTGGGGTTACCTCATATCTTCCCTTTGTTGACAACGCCGACATGCAGTTTTTCATGTAAGTGTCGTTATCATCCGAGAGATGGTACAAAAGCCGTTCTAGGTTGCTGGAAACAAGGATATCCATCGACGGAGAGATGGTGGTGTAAAAGGGACGGTTTGTATCATACACACCGGTCTCGATAAAATCGGTAAGTATCTTATTTGCATTGGATGCACAGATAAACCGAGCGATAGGCAGGCCCATCTCTTTTGCATAGTATGCGGCAAGGATGTTGCCGAAGTTGCCGGTGGGCACCACAACATTGATTGCATCGCCTAGGCTGATGCAGCCATCCTTAACAAGATCGCAGTATGCGCTGATATAGTAAACGATCTGCGGCAAGAGCCTGCCCCAGTTAATTGAGTTTGCGCTGGAAAAAACAAGGCCGTATTCAGATAGCTTTGAAACCGTTTCCTTATCGGTAAAGATTCGCTTTACGCCACGCTGGCAATCGTCAAAGTTGCCTTTAACCGCGCAGACAAAAACATTGTCACCTTCTTGGGTAACCATCTGCAGACGTTGCATCTCACTTACGCCGTCCTGCGGATAGAAGGCCATAATACGGGTTCCGGGCACATCCTTAAAACCTTCAAGTGCCGCCTTTCCGGTATCACCCGAGGTTGCAACGAGGATGACAACCTCCTTGCCGTCAATCGTCTTTTTTGCGCTGACGGTCAGGAGGTAAGGCAGAATCTGAAGTGCCATATCCTTAAATGCGCAGGTGGGTCCATGCCACAGCTCGAGCATGTAGGCATTTTCCCCCAGTCGGGCAAGCGGCGCGGGGATGTCATCATCAAACTTTCCGTTGCCGTATGCCCCTTGCGCACACATCTTAATCTCATCAAGCGTAAAATCAGTGAGATACTTGAGCAGAATGCTCTCTGCACGCTCAATATAGCTCATCTCACACAAGGCCTTGATGTCGTTTTGCGTCAGGCTCGGGATATATTCAGGCACAAACAGGCCGCCATCCTCCGAGATTCCTTGTGCAATAGCCTGTGCGGATGAAACGCGCAGCGAAGAGTTCCGGGTACTTTTGTATTCCATGTCACAGTTCAACCTTTCCTTATGCAGGTTTTTACCGACCAGGTGGGCTTTAGTCGAAGTTCTTCATCGCAAAATCAAATGCGTTTTTAAACATTATCTTTTCGGTGAGCTCCTCGCCAAACTGCTTTTGCAGCTCCTCGCGCAGAGTACCTATCGTGGTGAGGTCTTTGAGTTTTGCCGGAGGTTCTGCCCCATCGAAGTCCGAGCCGATGCTAATACTGTTTTCGCCGCCCAGCGACAAAAAATGCTCTATATGACGGATGATATCCGTAATTCCCGCGTTTTTGGAATTGTTTAAAAACAGCTTATAGAAGTTGATACCCACAATGCCGCCGGTGTGAACAATCGCTTCAAACTGTTCATCCGTGAGGTTTCTTGGATGCTTGCAGATTCTGCGTGCATTGGAATGGGTCGCAATAATCGGCTTGCTTGTAAGGTTTAGAATATCATAAAATCCCTTGTCCGAGATATGCGATACATCGATTGTAATATTCGCGCGATTGAGTTCCACCACTGCGCTGCGTCCAATCATCGAAAGGGTGTGATTTCCTCCGACACCGCTGCCCAGCTCGTTCTTGCCATTCCATGTAAAGGAGAATATCTTTACACCATCTTTTTTCAGCTCGCTGATGCGAGAAAGATCACCGGCTATCACAGCGCCGTTTTCTACTGTTAATATAGCGGCACATTTGCCATCGGCAACCGTCTGAGAAATATCCGCTCTTGTTTTGCAAAAGCTCATGCGGTCACTGTTAAGAAGGGCCTGTTCCTTTAGCAAGGAGATCTGTTTTTTGTAGTTCTGGTACGCAGCATCCCCTTTGACCGAGTCGTGTGTCCAAACAGCAAAACACTGGCACCAGGATTTAAGTCCCTCCCCCTTTTTTAAGCTGACGGCCGTATCGCCGTCTGAAAGAGGGGTATTGTTTTTGAGCATCTCCGACAGTGTGTCGCAGTGTAGGTCAAAGTAATTCATAAGTCACTCCCATCGTCCATCAAAAGCCTTATAAAGCTTTGACAGTCATTTGATATGGTACGCACTAGGGGCATTAGTAAACCGCGTCAAAGGCCCCGACAATATGATTATAGGATAGTACCCGAGGGCCGTCCTTGTCAACAGCAACAAGCTCAATCACATCAAAACGTGGCTGCAGATTGCAAGGGTTCTGTTGCAAAAAACATAGAGCCGTCGCTGTAATCTTTTTCATCTTGACTTGGGTTACAGCCTCGCTTGGTGAATAGACCGATTTCGGTGACCTCGCCTTGACCTCCGCAAACACGATGACGTTATCCTTCACAGCGATGATATCAATCTCGCCGTAACGGGAGTGATAGTTCTGAGCAATAATCTCATAACCATCCTGCGCAAGACGGGATGCGGCGTATTGTTCTGCAAAAGAGCCGAGTTTATTCATCGCACTTCCTCCGCGAAAAACTTCTTTAAAAAGCTTTTGCGGTGAACAGGAGAAGCTCCATAGGCGCGAAGCCTCTCATAATGGAGCTCTGTCGGGTAGCCCTTATGCTGCGCAAAGGAATATTGCGGATACTGCTCATCCAGCACACATAAATAGCGGTCTCGAGCGACCTTAGCAAGAATCGAGGCCGCAGCTATACAAGCGCTTTTTCCATCGCCCTTTACAACACATTCGCAATCAACCGAAAAGGCCGGCTGCCGGTTGCCGTCTATCAAGAGATAATCGGGCTTCACCAAAAGCCCTGCAACCGCCCGCTGCATGGCAAGAAAGGTCGCCTGCAGGATGTTGTATTCATCAATTTCAGCTTCTGTTGCGTATGCAATACAGTAAGAAACCGCGTTTGAGGTTATCACATCAAACAAAAGCTCCCTCTTTTTCTCCGAGAGCTTTTTTGAATCGTTTAAGCCGTCAATTACAGTATCAGTCGGAAGAATGACCGCTGCGGCAAACACCGGTCCGGCAAGGGGGCCCCTGCCCGCCTCGTCTACGCCGCACAGTGCCTTACAGCCCTTTTCATAATATATATTATCAAAGGCAAACAGGTCATTCATAGAGATTCCCCTTGTCAATATTGTCAGGGCACTTCCGATCGCTTAGTCGTTTGGCGGAACCTCCAGAGAAATCCGCCCGATTTTACCGCTGCGGAACTCATCAAGCACCGCTACAGCCGCGCGTTCGGTGTTCACCTCACCGCCAGAAATCAGCATGCCGCGCTTTTTGCCCACCAGTGTAAGCAGCTCGTGGTCTTCTAAGCCAGTTACATCTCCCGTCTTGTATCGGGCATCAAGCAAATCGGGGTAATCGCGCGCAAGCAGGCCAAGCAGGCGGATTGCGAGGTGCTCGATGTCAAGGATATCGTCCTTAACCGCACCCGTAAAGGCAAGCCGCTCGCCCACAAGGCTATCTTCAAACTTCGGCCACAGTACGCCGGGCATATCGAGTAGCTCAATCCCGCCGTCAAGGCTTACCCATTGCCTACCGCGTGTAACACCGGGGCGATCTTCTACCTTAGCACGTTTAGAACCGGCAAGGCGGTTGATAAGGGACGACTTTCCGACATTGGGAATACCAACAATCATCATTCGCAGGGGTCTTCCTGCCATGCCCTTTTTCTCTCTGCGCGCAAGCTCATCACGCAGCTGCTCATGAATAAGAGGAATAAATCCCTTGAGGCCGTATCCGGTTCGGCAGTCCACCGGCAAGGCACGGATACCATGGCGCGCAAAATAATCGCACCAGCGTTTGGTTATCTGGGGGTCTGCGGTATCACATTTATTCAGCAGCACCACACGGGGCTTGTTCTTAACCAGCTTATCAATTTCGGGGTTCCTGCTGCTGGCAGGAATACGCGCATCTAGCAGCTCCACCACAATGTCAACAAGCGGCAGGCTTTCTTTCATAAGCCGCCGCGTTTTTGCCATATGTCCAGGAAACCACTGGATGGATGGAATATCAGTCATTGTGTTCACCAAATTTCATTTAAACCCATCAGATGAGTTCACTATTTGGGTACGCCTGCTTTGTTCATAGGGAGCAAGCGAAAGACTACCTTGCCAAAGATATAGCGGACATCTATCATTCCCACCTCGGAATAGCGGCTGTCCAGCGATACCTCGCGGTTATCGCCGAGCACGAAGACGCGCCCTTTGGGAACTGTCACGGGAAACTCGACATCTCCCGAAACATTTGTGGGGGTTTTAATGTAGGGTTCGGTTAACAGTTTTCCATCAACATAAACCTCTCCGGTCTCAAAATTGATGTCAACTACCTGTCCCTCAGTTGCAATCACACGCTTTACAAGCGGAACCTCGAGTTCTTTCGGCTGTGTAATTGCTACGATATCCCCATATTTCGGGGTGAAGTAGTTAATAGTAACTAATCTTTCGCCGTCGTGAAGGGTATCCTGCATTGATGGGCCGGAGACACCAACAACGCGAACTACAAATGTAAACAGAATTACGACAAACAAAAAACACCATATGAGAGTTTCTACCCATTCATATGCAGTCATAAGCGGGTTTGCCTTTAAAGGCTCCGGTGCCGCAACAGCTTCCTGCTGCTGTGTATGAAGCTCTGCGTTCTGGTTCATGATAGCCCTTCTTCCCATATAATTGTCAACTAAATAAAAACAAAAGCAAAAAAGGGACAATGATGTCCCTTTTTATCACCTTATTGAAGCTGCTGCTTAACCTTGGCGGACTTACCAACCCTGCCGCGCAGATAGTAAAGCTTCGCTCTGCGAACACGGCCGTTTCTTACGATCTCAACCTTTTCCACATTCGGTGAGTGAATCGGGAACACTCTTTCAACGCCTACGCCATAGGAAACACGGCGTACGGTGAAGGTCTCGGATATACCGCCATGCTTGCGGGCGATTACTGTACCTTCAAAGGTCTGAATTCTGGAGCGCTCGCCTTCCTTAATTCTGACGTGTACTCTCACGGTGTCACCGATGTTGATTTCGGGCATCTCATTTTTCAGATGCGCATCGGAGATCTGCTTCAGGGCATCCATTTATATATCCTCCTTAATTATCAGACATTCATACCCGCTATAAAAGCGCTAACGGCAGAGGACTGTCAGCTTTAATGTCGCGATTCATTGTGAACCGGGCATCAAACCCCACCGAACACATGATTATCAAATGAAACCATCATGAATCCGGAGGAACACTAAATGCCTATAAATATTAACATAGTTTTGCAAAGAATGCAAGAGTGAAATACAAGCATTTTTCAGGTTTTGCGCAAAATGTTAGGAATTCTTATCCGTCTGATGAAACTGCTTGAGGTTGCCGATTTTTGCCCTCCGCTCCTCAAGGATGGCCTCAACTTCGCTAAGGGTAATTCCCTGTTCTGCCATCAATACCAAGAGGTGATACAGAAGGTCACAGATTTCGTTTGCAGTTTCTTTATTATCGTTATTTTTGGCGGCAATAATCGTTTCGCTGCATTCCTCGCCGCATTTCTTTAAGATTTTATCAAGGCCCTTTTCGAACAGATAACAGGTGTATGAGCCTTCCTGCGGATTTGCCTTGCGCTCTAATATTATATCATACAGCCCCTGTAGTGTATCCATCATCGCTCGTTATCCCCCTTATCGGTTACAATCGGGTTGAAGAAGCAGGTTTTGCTACCGGTATGGCAGGCACAGCCCGTTTGCTGTACCACAACCAAAAGTGTATCGTTGTCGCAGTCCGCAGTAATGGAACAAACCTTTTGCAGATGACCGGATGTCGCTCCCTTGTTCCAAAGCTCCTGCCTAGAGCGGGAGTAAAACCAAGTGTAGCCCGTCTCGATTGTTTTTGCAAGGCTCTCCTTATTCATATATGCGAGCATAAGCACCTCATTGGTGCCCTGCTCTTGAATAATCGCGGGGATTAGTTCGGATTTTTGAAAAAAAAAGCTTAAGTCCATGCTGTCGCTCCTTTCCCCTATTGATACGACAATGATCATTCCTGCAAAAGCCGTACGGGAATGCCGTTATCAGCAAGATGATGCTTCACCTGTGATACCGTCAGCTCACCGTAATGGAACAGGGATGCTGCAAGGGCAGCGTCCGCACCCGTTTTCTGAAACACCTCAGAGAAATGCTCCAGTCTTCCACACCCACCCGATGCGATAACGGGAATATCAATCGCGCGCGAAACCAAATCAGTCAGCTCTATATCAAAGCCGTTTTTGGTTCCGTCGGCATCCATAGAGGTCAGCAGAATCTCACCTGCACCCAAACGATAGACCTGCTGGGCCCATTTAACAGCATCAATCCCAGTATCAATGCGCCCGCCGTTGATGACCACATGAAAGGTGCCATCATCGGCCCGCCTTGCATCGATTGCCACCACAACACACTGGCTGCCGAACTTATCTGCTGCGGCTTTAACCAACTCAGGGTTGTGGACTGCCGCCGAGTTAACCGATACCTTATCGGCCCCTGCCCGAAGAATGTCGTGGAAATCATCGACGGTGCGGATACCTCCGCCCACGGTAAGCGGGACAAAGACGTTTTGGGCGGTACGGCGCACCACATCAATCATCGTACCCCTGCCCTCGTGGGTAGCCGTAATATCCAGGAAAGTAATCTCGTCGGCGTCCTGTCGATTGTATTCGATGGCACACTGTACCGGGTCACCAACCTCTTTGATATCAACAAAGTTTATCCCTTTAACCACCTTACCGTTTTTTACGTCAAGGCAGGGAATGATTCGTTTGGCATGCATCTTCTCACAACCTTTATGTCACTTGTTTTAACCAGTGTAGTATCTGGCTTTACCTGCTCCACATATCTGCATAAGCTTAATCTACTTTTTGCTTGGGATAAGACGTATGCCATACCTTACCCCTCAATTCTTTGCTGTCTTAATGGCCTCGGCAAGGTCAAGGGTTCCTCCGTACAGGCTTTTACCGCAGATAGCGCCGTATAAGCCCATGGAAGATAGGGTCTTAATATGGCCGATGTCTCTAATACCACCGCTTGCAATGATGTTGCAGGATACCGCATTTTGCAATTCAGATAGCTGCTCAATGTTAGGCCCCGATAGGGTTCCGTCCTTGGATATATCCGTAAAGATAATACACTTTACACCTATTCCCTCCATGCGTTTTGCAAGGTCAATGTAGTGAACAGTGCTGGTATCCAACCAGCCCTCAGCAGCAACCATGCCGTTTTTGGCGTCAATCCCCACCGCAATGCGGTCTCCATATTCTTTTACTGCTTTACGCACAAAATCAGGCGACTTCACCGCGGCAGAGCCCAAAATGACCCGTGAAATACCGCCGGAAAGATAAAACTCCACCGTTTCCATTGTGCGGATGCCACCACCGACCTGCACCTTCAGCCCTGTCTCATTGGCAACGCCTAAGAAGATTTCGCTGTTTTGAGGAGTGGCGATCTTTGCGCCGTCGAGGTCGACCATGTGAATCCACTCAGCGCCTGCATCACGAAAGCGGAGCGCAGTTTCATATGGACTATCTGCCACCTGCTGGGCAGTGCTGAAATCCCCTTGGGTTAGGCGCACACAGGTTTTATTCTTTATATCAATGGCTGGAAAGATCAGCATGCTTTTGGGCATCCTTTCTCAACATGGCCTGTTTCATCAGGCATATATCATTATTCTTATTTATGGAACTTTACAGTTGAAACACCGTAAGCATTCACAGCTCACAGAAGTTCTTCAGCATCCTAAGACCTATGTCACCGCTCTTTTCCGGATGAAACTGTGTTCCGTACACGTTGCCGCTGTGCACAAGTGCCGGGATTTTCTGCCCGTACACGGTATAGGCTGAAATGTTCTTATCATCGGTACTGGCGCAATAGGAGTGCACAAAGTATACGTAGCTGTGCTCTGAAACCCCGTTTACCATTGGGCAGGGGTTTTGAAAGGTCAAATCGTTCCACCCGATATGCGGAATCTTGAGTCCTCCGCTCTCTATCTTACGAACGCAGCCGGATAAAAAACCAAGTCCATCCGTTTCGACAAACTCGTATCCCTTTTCAAACAGCATCTGCATACCAACACAAATACCCAATAGCGGCTTTATTACTGCCTGCTGCTTGATGGTATCCACAAGCCCGCTTTCGTGCAGCATCCGCATCGCGTCAGGAAATGCCCCAACGCCGGGCAGTATCAGCTTGTCCGCATCGACAAGCACCTGCGGTGCAGAGGTGATTTGATTCTCATAGCCCAGATAATCGAGCGCGTTTTTGACTGAGAACAAGTTTCCTGCGCCGTAGTCGATGATTGCAATCATGAGAAAAACCATGCCTTTCGCATTCGGTTTATGACTAGAATCAGTCGAGCATCCCCTTGGTGGAGAGGGTCTTATCCTCTGTGGTTTTTACTGCAAGACGCAGGGCATGCGCAACTGATTTAAACACGGCCTCGCATTTGTGATGGTCGTTTGCGCCATACCACAGCTTAATGTGCAGGGTAATGCCGGCATGGAAAGCAAATGCGCGGAAGAACTCCTCGACCATGGCAGTATCCATTGCGCCGATTGATTGATTTACAAACGGGCAATCAAACACAAGATAGGGTCTGCCGCTGATGTCAAGCGAGCAGAAGGCAAGAGATTCATCCATGGGCACGGTAAAGCTGCCATACCGGGCAATGCCGCTCTTCCCGCCAAGGGCCTCAGCAAAGGCCTGCCCAAGAACGATACCGGTATCCTCCACCGTATGGTGGCAATCCACCGCAAGGTCGCCCTTTGCCTGTACGACAAGGTCAAAGCCCGCGTGTACTGTCAGCGCCGTAAGCATGTGGTCAAAGAAACCGATTCCCGTGGAAATATCGGTCTTACCCGTTCCATCAAGGTTAATGCTTACAAAGATATCCGTTTCTTTGCTGGTCCTCTGTTTTTGTGCCTGTCTCATGGTTTGTCTGCCCTCCTTGTTGCATGCTATAGAATCCTTGCCAGCGCCGATAATAGCGCAGCGTTTTCTGCATCAGTTCCTGCTGTGATGCGCAGGTATTCACCCATCTGCCGCACAACGATGCCTTCCGTCAAGAGTGCCTCAAAACAAGCCTTTGCGTCGGTCATTTTCATAAGAACGAAATTGGTCTGGGTCTTGAAAACCTTGATAATTTTGTCCTTCTTAAACGCCGATAAGCAGGATAAGCCATCATACAGGATGTCGCGGCTTTGAATAATTGCATCGACACAGTAATCAAGATAGCCGTCCTCGCTAAGCAAAACGGTTCCGATTGCCTGCGAAAAGCTGTCGGTATTATAAGGGGATTTTGCCACGCGCAGTGCATCTGTTAACTTTGTATTGGCTACCGCAAAGCCCAGACGTAGTGCTGCTGCCCCCATTGCCTTAGAGCAGGTTTTCAGCACAATCACATTGTCAAGCTCAGGAGCTTTACACAGGATGGACTGGTTGCTAAAGTCCATGTACGCCTCATCTACAATCACTAGGGCATCAGTATTCTCGGCGATATACAGGACATCTTCTGCAGTCATCACAAGAGAGGTGGGATTGCAAGGGTTAGAAAAGATGATTGCCCTAGCGCCACACTGCTTTGCCGCATCAACTATCTCCCCTGCGCTGATGGTCAAATCCTCGCTCTTTTGCAGGGTGACAAGGTTTAGCTCCTGTAGTTCTCCATAAAAACGGTACATCGAAAAGTCAGGCGCAAAGGTTAACAGTGGCTCGCCTTTTTGCAGCATCGTGCCGATGATAATGGAAATCAGCTCGTCAGAACCGTTACCCGCCGTCACGTTTTGTGCGCCTACACCATACCGCTTTGCAAACGCCTCACAAACCCTGGTTGCCAATGCATCGGGGTAGCGGTTGAGTGAAACATCGACGACTGCTTCTACTATCTTTAGCTGTAACCCTTCATCCGGTTGCAGAAAGGATTCGTTTGCATCAAGGCGTATGGGATAATTGCCGCTGATGGGCTCGTAGGGGGTCATTTTCTTAATCTTCTCGCAGATTTCATAGGGCATTGGATTACTTCCTTTCCGGGGAAATAAGGGTTAATCGGGAAATCTCACGCGCACCGAATTCGCGTGCGCATATAGCCCCTCCTGCTGCGCAATACGGATGATGTCATCCTTAGCTAAGCGAAGCGCCTTCTCAGTGTAGCTGATAAAGCTGGAGCGCTTCACGAAGCTATCCACGGATAGCGGCGAGAAAAAGCGCGCCGTGCCGCTTGTAGGCAACACATGGTTTGGTCCTGCGTAGTAGTCGCCAAGGGGTTCCGGTGAGTATTTGCCGAGGAAGATGGAGCCTGCATTATCGAGCTTGCCGAGGTATTCGGCTGGGTTTTCGGTCATAACCTCCAGGTGTTCGGGCGAAAGTTCGTTTGCAAGCTCAACCGCACGATCGAGATTCTCACATACAATCACAGCAGAGTAATCGCGCAGCGACCGCTCGATAATCTCGCGGCGCGGAGCTTCCTCGGTTTGCCTAGCAAGCTCCTTTATGGTTTCATCCGCAATGCGGGCGCTGTTCGTGAGCAAGATGGCACTTGCAAGCACGTCATGTTCGGCCTGACTGAGCAGGTCTGCAGCTAGGTACACGGGGTCTGCGGTTTCATCTGCAATAATGAGTATTTCACTAGGCCCTGCCACCATGTCGATATCTACTACACCATAAAGCAGGCGTTTTGCGGTTGCGACATAGATATTGCCGGGGCCTACAATCTTATCTACCTTGGGAATCGTCTCGGTACCATAAGCAAGGGCTGCTACCGCTTGTGCCCCGCCAACCAGATAAATCTTGCTAACTCCTGCTATGCTTGCGGCTACAAGGATATCGGGGTTTGCCCCACCCTGTGCAGGAGGAGTTACCATGATAATCTCTTTTACTCCGGCAATCCTCGCGGGGATTGCGTTCATCAACACCGATGACGGATATGCCGCCGTGCCGCCGGGGACATAGAGGCCAACCCTATGCAATCCGCGCACACGCTGGCCCATCATAACGCCGTTTTCATCGGTTACAACAAAGCCATGGGTCAGCTGTTTTTCGTGGAAGCGGGCAATATTGTCGGCAGCCTTGCGCAGAGCGTACACAAAATCAGGGTCAGCAGCCGCAACGGCAGCATCAATCTCATCTTTTGATACGAGCATCGTTTCGGGCACAAACCGATCAAAGCGGCTTGTGTACTCCAAAACAGCGCGGTCGCCATTTTTGCGAACATCCTCAATGATTTTTGATACCTGTTCGGTAACCTCCTTGCCTGTCTCGACACTCCTTTGTTTGAGGGCATCCAACAGGGCTAGTTCATCCTTGCCGTTTGCGTATACCATGTTTATCATAACCTTGCACCCCATAATCAAATTGTCAGACCGGTATTTGCAAATGCGCGCTCATGCGGGATAGTAGTGCCTCAATCTCTGTTTTGCGCAGCTTGAGTGACGCTATGTTTACGATGACCCGTGCCGAGATGGGAGCGATCTCCTCGATAATCTCCAGTCCGTTCTCCCGCAAAGTGGAGCCTGTTTCAACGATGTCCACAATTGCATCCGCAAGCGAGATAAGCGGCGCAAGCTCAACCGAGCCTTCAATCTTCACAATGCGCACATCCATCCCCTTAGACTCAAAGAACTCTCTAGCTACATTTGGGTACTTTGTGGCAATGGTTTTCATGCTGTATCCTTTATAAAAATCGGTGCCTTTGGGCGCTGCAAGCGCAAATCGGCAGCGGCCAAAGCCAAGGTCAAGCATCTCATAAAAGCTTCTTCCCTGCTCCATGATGGTATCCTTGCCCACCACGCCGAGATCACACACACCGTGCTCGATATAAGTTATTACATCAGCAGCCTTGGCAAGCAATACCTCTAGGTTTGCTTCCGGCAGGGTCAAAATTAGCTTGCGGCCCTTGTTGATGAGGGCATCACAGTCAAACCCCATCCGTTCAAACAGCATTATGGTCTCCTTTTCAAGTCGACCCTTGGTTAATGCAATACGCAGTGGTCTCATAGTAAGCCCCTTGCCCAAATGAGCAATATCCTTTCCGACGTCGGTTTCGATTAAAGACTAATCTCCTCAGTCTGTTCCCGCACATAGTAAAGCTTAGGTATCCCCTTTTGCTTTGCGTATGCGGTTGCCTCCTCAAGGCTATCATTCAGTGCGTTCTCACACCGCAGTCCCTTTTTGGTAAGCTCCTGCATGAACACAAGGCCTTCAATCTGGTATGCAGGTTCTGCAAATATAAGGGCATCCGCAACACGGCGTTTTACCGTTCTGCCGCTCCGCGCAAGGGCTGCAACAATCGCTGTGATATCGGCGCCAAACCCGACAGCAGGCAAAGGTCTGCCAAAGTCGGAAAGTAGCGTATCATATCGGCCGCCCGACAAAACCTGCTCCCCATAGCCTTCAATGTACCCGCGGAACACCACACCGGTGTAGTACTCCCATCGGTGAACAAGTCCAAGGTCGATAATCACCTTGTCTCCGAGCCCAAGTTTTACGATCTCGCTATATAAATCCTTTAGGTAGCAGAGTATCTCAGCGGTTTCTGGACTGTCAAACAGGTCTATCGCTTCGTCTATGACCTCAACGCCGCCAAACAGGGACGGTAACCGCTTTAATGCCTGTAGCCCTTTTGCGTTGCCGATTCGGTCCAGTAAAACGTTGAGGGCTGCGTAATTCTTTGCCTCTACGAGGGTGCGAATCTCCTCGCGGACATCGTCATCCACCGGCAGGCTTTTTGAAATGGCATTGAAAAAGCCGATATGTCCTATCTCAAACCGAAAATCTGCACTGTTTAAAGCCTTAAGCGCGTCCAGCGCAATGATGATAACTTCTAAATCCGCGCGGCGTGAGCCGGAGCCAATGAGCTCAATGCCCATCTGGACAATCTCATTGCTGCGCCCGGATAGGCTTTTTGTCATCTGATAGACATCCTGGTTGTAAAAGAGGCGGATTGGCAAGGGCTCTTCCCGAAGTCTGGTGGCTACAAGCCTAGCAATTGGCGCGGTAGAGTCCGGCCTGCATACAAGCAGCCTGCCGTGATGATCGGTGAGCTTATACATGGCCTCCTGAGGAAAATGCCTGTTATCCTCCGAGAATACGTCATAATACTCCAGGCCTGCGGTAACAACCTCGTTGTATCCGCATCCGGTAAACAGCTGACGCAGATTTTTCTCGCAGGTTCTGCGCGCAACGCATTCCTCAAATAATAGATCTCGGATTCCCTCCGGAGTCATGGTATTATACCGTCTCATTTCAATCCGCTCCGCAACGCTTTAGTTTGCTACTATATTACCATGTTGAATTACGCTTGTCAATCAATGGTTTTCGGATTGATATATTTCTGTGACATCGTACATTTAAAACAAGGTAAGCTGACTGGTTTTGGGCAATTCGTCCAAGGCGCCAGCTGCAGAGAGTATCTCAATCACTGATTTGGAGACACCCGACCGCTGGGCAAGATCATCGACCGATAGGAATGGCTCGCCTTCGCGTGCAGCCATCAAGGCCTGCGCTGCACTCTCGCCCACACCTTTGAGTGAAGCAAAAGGAAGACGAATCTTCCCGTCCTCGCACAGGTAATTCGTCGCGTGCGATCGATACAGGCTAACGGGCAAGAACTCAAGCCCACGAGCAAGCATCTCGTTTATAATCTGCAGGGTTTCATACATGCCGTCTTCCTTGGCGGAACGCTCGTTTTTACGCTCATTGAGCTCGCGCATACGGCGCTTCACGGCACTTTTGCCCGCAATTGCACTTTCTGCGTCAAAATCGCCGCCGCGTACGGTGAAGAAGGCAGCATAGAATTCGAGCGGGTAATGAATCTTAAACCAGCCCATGCGCATTGCGCCGATAACGTATGCACAGGCGTGTGCTTTCGGGAACATGTACTTAATCTTTAAGCAGCTATCGATATACCACTGCGGAACACCGTGATCGAGCATGGTTTGAATAATTTCGGGGGTAAACTCCTTTTGCGCCTTACCCTTTCGGGTGTATTCCATAATCTTAAACGCGAGCTTCTTATCCACACCCTTATAAATGAGGTAGGACATAATGGAGTCACGCGTTCCGATAACCTCAGAGATGGTGCAGATCTTATTCTTAATCAGCTCCTGCGCATTGCCGAGCCATACGTCGGTTCCGTGGGATAGACCGGAAATCTGCAAGAGGTCGGAGAAGGTTTTGGGCTGGGCGTCCACCAACAGCCCGCGCACAAACTCGGTTCCCATCTCAGGGATGGCAAGCGAGCCGGTTTGGCAGTCGATATCCTCGGGTGTCACACCCAGTGCCTCTGTTGAGGTAAACAGGCTGATTACCTCCGGCGCGTTCATCGGCACATCGTTAATGTTTACACCCGTCAAGCGCTCAAGGTGCTTGTAGAGTGTGGGCACATCATGACCAAGAATATCAAGCTTTAAAATGGTGTCATGGAGTGAATGGAAGTCGAAGTGGGTTGTAGTAACCCCCTTGTCCTTTTGGTCGGCCGGATGCTGTATGGGGGTAAAGTCTGTAACGTCATACTGGGCGGGCACAACAACCATACCGCCCGGGTGCTGACCGGTGGTACGCTTTACGCCAAGCAGTCCCTGAACAAGTCTGTTCATCTCAGCCCGGTGAACAGTTCTGCCGTGCTCCTCCAAATACTTCTTTACATAGCCAAATGCCGTTTTATCGGCAACAGTTGCAATGGTACCGGCCTTGAACACATGGTCTGAGCCGAACAATTCTTCGGTATAGCGGTGGGCCGTAGCCTGATATTCGCCCGAGAAGTTTAGGTCGATATCCGGCGCCTTGTCGCCGTCAAAGCCTAGGAAGGTCTCAAACGGGATATCGTGGCCATCCTGACGGTAGCGTGTACCGCATTTCGGACAATCCTTTGCGGGCAGGTCATAACCTGATGCTACAGAGCCGTCAAGGAAAAACTCGCTATTCTTACAGTGCGGGCATACGTAGTGCGGCGGTAAGGGGTTTACCTCCGAAATACCTGCCATCGTGGCAACAAAGGACGAGCCAACCGAACCACGCGAACCGA
The DNA here is from genome assembly GCA_023415575.1 of Bacillota bacterium. Taxonomy (GTDB): domain Bacteria; phylum Bacillota; class Clostridia; order Oscillospirales; family Ruminococcaceae; genus Acetanaerobacterium. The sequence goes on along the minus strand of JAEZKF010000034.1, from coordinate 7,367 downwards.
CCAGATAACCATCGCTCTCGCTCTTGTGGACGAGCTTTTGCGCAATCATATAAAGCACCGCAAAGCCGTGCTTAATTATGGAGCTTAGCTCTCTTTCCAGACGTGAGGAAACAACCTCGGGCGGATTTTCGCCGTAGATTTCATGAACCTTGCCCCATGTCAGGCGCTGCAGTTCCTCCTCTGAACCCTCGATGCTCGGCGGATAGGTGCCCTCGGGGATGGGACGGATGTCGTCAGCTATCATATCTGCAATCTTGTTGGTGTTTTCCACAACCACCTCATGCGCCTTCTGCTCTCCAAGGTAGGCAAATTCCTTGAGCATCTCGTCCGTTGTGCGTAGATAAAGCGGAGGCTGGTTTTCGGCATCCGCAAAGCCCTGCCCGGCAAGAAGAATCTTGCGGAAGATGCCATCGCTCTCATCAAGAAAATGTACATCACAGGTGGCAACGCAGGGCTTGCCCAAGGTATCAGCAAGCGCTACAATGCGTTTGTTAAATTCGATAAGTTGGTCATCGTCCTTGACGCGGCCTGAACGTACAAGGTGCGCATTGTTGGAGATTGGCTGGATCTCAAGATAATCGTAGAAGCTTGCAATCTCCTCAAGGTGCATATCGCTTTTACGCTCCAGCATAGCCCTGTAAAGCTCACCTGCTTCACAGGCGCTGCCGACGATTAGACCCTTGCGGTATTTGGTCAGTTCTGACCTCAGGATACGTGGTTTCTTATAAAAATGGTCAATATGCGATACGGAAACGAGCTTATAGAGGTTTTTAAGCCCTGCCTTTTCTTTTACTAAGATGATAGCGTGGTATGCGGGCAGCTTTTTATAATCCTCTACAACAAGGCCGCCATTGATGCTTTGTATATCGGATATGCCGTGCTTCGTGCGCATGATTTCAAGGAACTTTAGATAGATCTTCGCAAGTATCAAAGCATCGTCGCACGCGCGGTGATGCTGGAACTTGTCCAGTTCCAGTGCCTTTGCAACAGTGTCCAGCTTGTGGTTGGGCAGCTCGGGCAGCAGGGCGCGCGCAATCGGCACAGTATCGACCGAGGAATATTCCATCTTTAATCCATACCGCGCAGTTGCGGCGTCAATAAAGCCGGTATCAAACGCTGCGTTATGGGCGACCATTACGCGTGAATTCCCACAAAACTCTATAAACGCACGGATTGCCTCTTCTTCCAAGGGTGCATCCTTAACCATTTCATCGGTTATGGATGTTAAGTCGGTAATCTTTTGGCTGATGGGGCGCTGTGGGTTTACAAAGGTTGAAAAGGTATCGGTTATCTCTCCGTTTACAAGCTTAACTGCACCGATTTCAATAATGCGGTCATTGTAGGGCGAAAAACCGGTAGTTTCCACATCAAAAACAATCGTTTCGGCATCAAAGGGCGCATGAAAATCACCCGAAACCGCATCGATCGAGTTGGGCACAAGGTATGCCTCTATGCCGTAGATTGCCTTAAACTGCCCGCCTCCCTTGCGGATATCGTTAACAGTGTTCATAACCTCAGGGTAGGCTTGTACCACACCGTGGTCGGTAATGGCTATGGCCTTATGCCCCCATTGGTAGGCGCGCATAATCAGGTCTTTGGCGCTTGTCATACCATCGACTGCGGACATATTGGTGTGGCAGTGCAGCTCCACGCGCTTTTGCTCAGCGGTATCAACACGCTTGACTTTTTGCGCGGTGGAGAGGTCAAATACACGGATGCTGACCTCCTTGTCAAAGGTATCGTAGCTTGCATCGCCGCGCACAAGGATGGTCATGCCCGTTTTCAGTTCGCCTAGCTTTTCAATCTTTGCTTTGTCCCTTTTTTTCTGACAAACTAGCTTAAGCGTGTTGGAATTGGTATAGTCGGTAAAGTCGATTGCGTATATGTACTTCTCGCCGTCACGGGTCTCCTTGGTGTTTATGGCTATAATGTCACCCCATACAACAACCTTGCCCGATTCGGCAGTCACCTCGCTAAGCGGAATGGGGCGTTCATTGATTGATTTGCCGAGTAGCACCTTTACGCTGCCCGGAACAATCGGCAACCCTTCAAATAATGAATCGCCTCGTTTTTTATCCGAGCCTTCTTTTGGTATGCGCTCCTCTTTCTTCGGTGTTATCTTCTGCTCTTCTTTTGTTGCTGACTTTTTGACTTCTTGATTATCGACATCGTTTTGATGATAAACAGGGGGAGCCGTCGGCTTTGCTTCATCCTCTGATATCTCACACACGCCGTCAAAAACAATCTCTCGGGTTGTGGAGAATTCCTTATGTATGAGCATGTTCAGTGCCTGCTCAAACCCGGTTTGGGTCAAGAGCTTTCTTCCGCCATGACACAGTGTGATGGTTATCGTCTTATCGTCAATCTTAACCGTAGCATCATCCAAAAAGCCGTTGACAATCTTGCCCATCCGCCTTAGGGTACACACAAGATCGGGAAAATAATCCACGCTAAGTAGCGATGGGTCGTATTGCGGGAAAATGGATACCGAAGAAAGCTGCATCTTCTCGGCAATACGGTCCTCCAGTGCCCAAAGCACCTTTTTTGATACCGTACCGCTCAGGCGAACTGTTATACCCAGTGTTCCACGCTCTTTATTAATGTCAAGGTGCTGTACCACACCGTCAAGCAATACGGACGGAATCCCTTCCGTTCCAATTGTTGAGGCAAAAAGGTTGGCAAAGGTTCGCATCATCGGTAAAACACCATGCCTTTCCGACGTCCTAGTTCTTTACATGAGTTCAATCTCTTTTAGTAATTCTGATACGATATTCTGTTCAGGTATCTTCTTGATAATCTCGCCCTTTTTAAACAGGATTGCTTCGCCATCTCCGCCTGCAATACCGATATCAGCCTCGCGCGCTTCTCCGGGGCCATTGACAGCACAGCCCATGATGGCAACTGTAATGTTCTTATCAAGCTTTGAGATGTGTTGCTCCACCTGCTTTGCAAGCGCAATCAGGTCAATCTTTGTTCTTCCGCAGGTGGGACAGGATATGATGTTGACACCGCCACGCAAGCCAAGACCCTTTAGAATATCACGCGCCGCGTAGACCTCTTTTACGGGGTCATCGGTGAGCGAAACGCGCACGGTGTCGCCGATGTCATCAAGCAAAAGCGGGGCCAGTCCTTCCGCTGACTTGATAATACCCATACGCTCGGTACCCGCCTCTGTTACACCCAGATGCAGTGGATAACTGCATCGTTCGGCGGCAAGGCGGTATGCCCGTACCATCGTGCGAATATCGGATGATTTCATTGAAATGACGATGTCAGTAAAGTCAAACCGCTCTAAAAGGGATGCATGGTAAAGGGCACTGTCGCACAAGGCCTCGGCTGTAGGCGCACCGTAACGCGCCAGAATCTCCTTTTCAACCGAGCCGGAGTTCACGCCGATGCGGATTGGAATACCCCTGCTGCGGCAGGCATCCGCGACCTCCTTTACACGCTCGTCGCTGCCGATGTTGCCGGGGTTAATTCTGATTTTATCGACACCGGCCGCGGCAGACTCAAGCGCTAGACGGTAGTTAAAATGGATGTCCGCAACAAGCGGCACATCCACGTTTGATTTTATCTCATATATAAGCTTTACCGCGTCCTCGTCGGGGACTGCTACACGGATGATATCACAGCCTGCATCGGCAAGCGCCTTTGCCTGACAGATATTCCCTTCTATGTCCCGGGAGGAAACACTGAGCATCGATTGAATCGCAATGGGACTTCCCCCGCCGATTGTGAGGTTGCCGATTACAACCTTTTTGGTATGAAACCTGTCTGTCACTGTACTTCCTCCCACGATTATGGCGCAAATACCTTACTCATCTGTGAAATAGATTTAAACGTGCTTCTTCCCTTCACATTCATCAGCCTTGAATCAATCGCATTATATCATTAAATGTCACTACAATCATCAATAAGATTAGGAGCACAAAGCCTGCTGTGTGAACAAACCCTTCATACTTGGGGTTGATGGGTTTACGCCGCACGACCTCGATTAACAAGAAGAGCAAACGTCCGCCATCCAATGCAGGTAGCGGCAAAAGGTTAAAGATACCGACGTTGATCGTGATAAAGGCAGCCAGCGAGAATACCGACTCCCAGCCAATTGAGGATGCCTGCCCAATGGCCTGCGATACCCCAACCGGCCCGGATAGCTGCTGAACACCAAATTTGCCGGTTACAAGGTCAAGAAGTGATATCCACACCACGCGGCCGATGGTAACGGAATAGAAGAATGCCTGTCGCGTCACAGCCAGAATATTCTTCTCTACAGGGTATACCTTAAAGTCCAGACGGATGGTCTGCCCTCCGTCCGCGCCTTTTTGCACAGGGAACGGAACCTGTGAAAGGTTGACAATCTCACCGTCGCGCCGCACCACGAAATCAGCCTTACCGTCTGTATCTCGAACAAGGGAGAAGATGATGTCATAATCGATGCGGATGGGAGAACCGTTTATCTTGAGAATCTCGTCGTTTTCCTGCAGTAAAGAATTACTGGTTGCCTCGCTGTCAAAGGCCGCGATGGTAGTAGAGGCTATGGCCGGTTGGTTTGCGGTGATAATCAAAACAATGATAAACCCTAAAATCAGGTTCATGATTGCGCCCGCGACCACCACAATAATACGGCACCATACCGGGCGGCGACCAAAGGCCGACTCGTCATCGCTATTCTCGTTCTCACCTTCCATGTTTACAAAGCCGCCGATTGGAAATAGCCGCAGGGCGTACTTTGTTTCCCCTCTTGTGAAGGAAAACAGAGCGGGGCCCATACCAAGCGCAAACTCATTCACCTTGATTTTGGTCCACTTAGCCGTTAAAAAATGACCCAGCTCATGGATGAAGATGATCAACCCAAAAATCACAACAGTCAGCAGCACTGTGCCAGCCACGTCAAGCACCGAAGAAAGGTTTGTCGCCATCTGTAAAAACCATCCATTCTGTATTACGAGCGTACGCTCGCGTATTGACCTAGTACATACTCACGCGCGGCCTTATCTGCCGCAAAAACATCCTCTATGCTACTTGCCGAGCCCACCTTAATGTGGTGGAGCGCACTGCAAACTAGTTCACCGATATCAATAAAGCGTATCTTTCCATCTAAGAACAGGGCGACTGCCTGCTCGTTGGCGCCGTTTACGACACAGGGGGCTAGCCCACCCATGGCAAGTGCCTCTTTTGCCGCACCCAGACAGCGGAAGGTTTCGTAGTCCGGTTCAAAGAAGGTCAGCGTGCCGTATTGGGTCAGTGAAAGCCTGTGTGAAGGCCCCTTTACCCTGTTTGGGTAGGTAAGCGCATACTGGATAGGCAGACGCATATCCGGCACACCAAGCTGTGCAATCACTGAGCCATCCACAAACTCAACCGCAGAATGAATCACACTCTCACGGTGCACCACAACCTCAATCTGGTCAGTATTCACACGAAAGAGCCATGCTGCCTCGATGATTTCCAGCCCCTTATTCATCATAGTGGCGCTGTCAATCGTTATTTTTGCACCCATATCCCAATTGGGGTGCTTAAGAGCCTGCTCTTTTGTAACCTTATAAAGCTCTTCCTTTGTTTTACCAAAGAAGGGCCCGCCGGATGCCGTGAGTATAATCTTAAAAATCTCATCCGAATTATTGTTCCCCTCAAGGCATTGAAATATCGCGCTGTGCTCGCTGTCTACCGGAAGGATAGAGACCCCGCGCTCTTTTGCAGCCTGCATTACAAGGTTTCCGCCTGTAACAAGCGACTCCTTATTTGCAAGGGCAAGCGTTTTTCCCGCCGAAATTGCGGTCATAGTTGGGCGAAGTCCTGCTATGCCGACAATGGCGTTTAGTACAGTATCACATTCATCCTGTGCCGCTGCTTCACAAACCCCCTGCTCGCCCGCCAGCACCTTCACCGAGGTATCAGCAAGCCGCTGCTTTAAATCGCGGTAAGCAGCTTCATCATATACGGCTGCAACCGGTACAGAGAACTTTCGCACCTGCTGCTCTAATAACTTGGTGTTGGAACCCGCAGCAAGTGCTGCGACCAAATATCCATTTTGCCGACAGACATCCAATGCCTGCGTTCCGATTGAGCCGGTAGACCCGAGAATACTTAGTTTTTTCATGCTTTCCTGCCTCTATGTTTCTGCGGATGGTAAAAGTGCCATGCTTGCAACAAGCCACATCCCTTCGATGACTCGAAGAAAATGTGGCTGCGTTTTGTCATCCTCTTATTATTATGGGGAAAAATCTGATAATCGCATAGATTACGGGCGATACAAACAGAACACTGTCAAATCGGTCCATTACCCCACCGTGCCCGGGAAAGATGTTGCCGTAATCCTTAATGCCGGTTTGGCGCTTAATCACCGAGGCAAACAAATCTCCCAAAATGGCGGCGACAGCGCAAACCAATGCACCAACCGCCAGCACAGGATACGCAATCTGCACCTCGTCTCCAATCGAGCTCAGATAGGAGTAGTACAGCAGACCGAACAGTAGATAGCCTGCAACTGTTGTAAGTATACCGCCGATTGCCCCTTCAATCGTCTTTTTCGGGCTGATTTTGGGGGCCAGTTTGTGTTTACCGAAGAAAACCCCTACAAAATACGCACCGGAGTCGGTCAGCCAGCCGCCTCCCAAGGCAAGCAGGTAGAAAAACAGACCATCGGGGTAATAACGGTCGCGTATTACAATCGAGACCGAAAAGACCACCGGTATGAGAAGGGAGACCAAAAAGCCGGTACATATTGTCGGTAGCATAATCTCCTCATGAAAGATGAGATAGCAAAAGCCGAGTGCAATTAAAAAGAATATGCTTACAAGAATAATATGCGGATTAAATACCTTAAAATGCAAAAGGGGATAAACAAATGCAAATAAGGTACAAATGGCGAGTAGAAGTCGATTTTTAATATATCCTGTACTGTGTAGTAGCTCGAAAACCGCAATTGCCGAAAGTACTCCGATGGCAATGTTAAATACCGGAGTCTCAAAAAAGCAAATAACAATAAAAAGAATTACCAGCGCGACAACTGCGGTTATAATCCTTTGTTTCAAAGGTTATACCCCCCCAAAGCGCCGCGTCCGTTTTGAATACTCAAGCAGCGCCGCATCCAGGTGACTGCGCGTAAAATCAGGCCATAGCACATCCATAAATACGTATTCCGCATATGCTGATTGCCAAAGTAAGAAGTTAGATGTTCTGTGTTCGCCGCTTGGGCGTATAATCAGGTCAGGGTCGGGAATCCCTTTTGTGTAAAGCAGCGAGGAAAAGTACGCTTCGGTAACTTCCTCAGGTGATAACTCTCCCCTTGCCGCACGGCTTACCGCTTCTTTTGCAGCTCGCAGGATTTCATCGCGTCCGCCATAGTTAAGGGCAATACATACACA
>JAEZKF010000007.1 GCA_023415575.1 Bacillota bacterium | reverse complement strand
CCCGTGTTAAGGACGCTGCTACCATCACCATGCCCATCAACCCCGACAACGAGAACTTCTACGGCGAGACCGTATATGTTTACAGCGTAGTTGATGGCAAGCCCACCGGCGATGCTATTGAGGCTGAGGTTGTAAACCACAATTCCGTAATCTTCACCGTTCCCGCTGGCACCACTCTCGGCACCTTCGCTGCTTACGGCGCAAAGGCTGAGGGCGAGGCTGAGAAGCCCGCTATCCCCGAGACCGGCGCTAACGACATCGTTAACGTTGCTATCGTATTCTCCGTAGTTGCTCTTGCAGCTGCTGGCTTCGTAGCAGTTAAGAAGGTTAGCAAGTAATTAACCCTTACGGGTAATTACACCTAACAGGTGAACAGACAGCGGTATCCGCAAGGGTACCGCTGTTTTTGATTTGCTTTAGTGAAATCATCACAACCTTTAGCAAGAATGAATTAAGGTACAAGAAAATCACGGGTTCTTACATTCTACACCCAGTATGATAGGAAGGGGGAGAGGGCTTTTAATCTCGACGGGATTTCCTACGATATTGGAGTACAAAGATAAGCCCCTTATGCAGCTGATTTTACATAAGGGGCTTAGTCTATTACATACTCAAATTATATAACTACTCGAGACTAATACCGGCACTTGCATACCCGGAAATCACAAACTCTGCATCATTTCCTGCTGTGATTTCAGCAGAGAAAACAACCATTAATCTTGTGCCCGCTGCAACAGGTATGGAGAGATTTGCTACGGTATTACTTGAAACGAATCCTGCAAGTTCACTTCCGGCAAGCGATGGGGATAGTGTAACGGTTGAACCCGGAACGAGTTGGAAGACATCATTTGGCGTAGTAGAGCTATAAAGGTGAGCGGATATTGTAACAGTAGACCCACCAAAGTTCAAATCTGTGGCGAGACTATGGTAAGCAGAGATTGTCGTAATTGTAGTATCCTTCGGAACCATGCAGGCGTAGCTAGAACTGCCTGCAACGTCAATCTCATCATTTACTAGTGGCGCAGACTGAGAACTGCCAAAGCCAATGAGAGCCTGCGTCCCTGGCTGCCCACCGAGTTCTGTAGTTAAGGTGGTAACTGCACCGGATGCGAAGGGGATGATGTTGCCTGCACCTGCAGGACCGGTATCTCCGGTCGGACCAGTGTCACCCATCGGACCGATTGGACCAGTGTCGCCAGTCGGACCGGTTGGACCCGTGTCACCGATTGGTCCTGTTGGACCAGTATCACCCGTTGGGCCCGTTGGGCCGGTATCTCCAATCGGGCCAGTCGGACCTGTATCTCCCATTGGACCGGTCGGGCCGGTGGGACCCGTGTCACCAATTGGACCAGTTGGCCCGGTATCACCAGATGGATCCGTTGGGCCGGTTGGGCCATAGTTACCCGTAGGGCCACCTAATTCTTCTATGTTTACAATTGCAGAACCTTGTGTGACAGATATCTCAAGTGTTGAGGACTGGAATATGATGCTTTCTCCCATTCCCACTGTTGCAGATCCTGTTGTGCCTATTACCGTAAACAGGGCATCACCGACGTTAAGACTTCCTGTCGGACCTGTAGGACCAGTCGGCCCTGGAGGGCCGGGGTGACCTGGAGGGCCCGGACAGCCCGGATACCCTTGTGGACCTCTTGGGCCCATGGGACCGGTCGGACCTTTGGGCCCAACAATATGACTATGGCAACCGCATCAACTCGGATGATAACATGGATTTGGATGCATATTCGGTTTGTGGCAGCAATTACATCTTTGATAATGCTGCTTATTATGAAAGTTGTTTGCCATATCGTTATCCCTTCATTTTATATTTATAAGCCTCAATTCAGTATATGAGTTAAAGAGTTCATAAGCCACTTTAATGCTTAAAGACACTTGTAATCAGGATAACGAGGGCATGCTATAGTGATTCACCTTTCGCATTTATTTGATGTAATCTCTCTGCAATATACAGGGCGGATAATGCGCCTCTTCAACACACATTATAATTAATAATGTAGAAGCGCCAGTATTACAGACCCAGTGCTTCTTAGCTTAAATATTACTTCCTATACCGGAATATCAAACCAAATCATCCATTTTAGACAAAATTGATTATTTAGTGAACAAATATCAGATAGAATATTGCGAAAACGCCGTCGACACGGTATAATCATAAAGGTTCAGCACGAAAAAACAACAGGAGGGATACTGTTTGGCACAGCAAAAAATCGTAGCAGGGTATCTGCCGGATGAACGTCCGCCCCTGCCCAAGCTTCTGCTGTTTGCACTTCAGCAGATTATCGTTATGTTCCCCGCCACGGTACTTGTGGCACTTCTGACCGGATTCCACGTTTCCACAACCATCTTCGCAAGCGGTCTGGCTACTATCGGGTTTATTCTCGTTACAGGCAGAAAGATACCGCTTTACTACGGCTCCAGTTTCTCTTACATCGCAGCCATCTGCTCCATTACCGGGGCACAGGCCTTTGCGGGTCCCGTAGCGGATGATAAGATTGCTGCAGCACAGTTCGGTATTGTACTGTCCGGTCTTGTCTCGATTGCCGCAGGCCTTATCATCAAGCAGTTCGGACAAGAGGCTATTGAGCGTGTTCTGCCGCCCAGCATCACCGGCAGCATCGCAATCGTAATCGGCCTCTCGCTTGCAGGCACTGCAATGACCGATCCGATTTCTCTGCCGTCCAACGTAACCGAGGCAAATACTGCACTGGCAACCAACCTTTCATGGGTAATCTGCCTTGTCACTCTGGTTGCCACCATCCTGTTTTCCGTTTATCTCAAGGGAACATGGTCTCAGGTACCCATCCTGCTCGGTCTTTTAACCGGATACTTTCTCGCGCTGATTCTTGAATTTATCACTGGAATCAACTTCTGCGATTTTGCTAAGATTGGTACTACAGAATCGGTATTCGTAATCCCGGCAATCGGCTTTGCGCTGCCGCACTTTACTCTGCCTAAGGCAGATTGGGCTGCGGTTGCCGCTATCATGCCCATCGCAATCGCAACCATCCCCGAGTCCACTGCCCACCTCTATCAGCTTGACATCTATGTCAATGACCTTGCAAAGAAGAAGGGCAGCAACAAGGAGTACAAGATTGCGGACAAGCTCGGTCTCAACCTCATCGGTGACGGTCTGGGCGATATGATTTCGGGTGTCATCGGAGGTCCTGCCGGAACAAACTACGGCGAGAACCTTAGCACCATGGCAATCACCAAGAACTTCTCCACCCCTGTACTGATTGCAGCGGCAATCATCACCATGATTATCTCCTGCTTCACTCCGCTCAGCGCTGCGGTTTACTCAATTCCCAACGCGGTAATCGGCGGTATTTCAATCTACCTGTTCGGTGTAATCGCTTCTCAGGGTATTACCATTATCATGAGCAAAAACGTGGATATGTTCGATTCCCGCAACCTCGCGGTAATGTCCACTATCCTCATTATCGGTCTTGGCGGAAGCTTTGGCTTCGAAGGCGGCATGATTCCGATGTTCGGCTTCAAGCTCCCCGCAATCGCAACCGCTGCCCTGTTCGGAATCCTGCTCAACCTGCTTCTGAGCATCGGTAAGAAGAAGGAAGCCTAAACAGTAGACCTCAAAGAGAGCCCTAACAATCAAAGGTCTGCCGGAAACATACCGGCAGACCTTTATTGATTTGCATTACTTTTGATGGTGGGGATTATTACAAGAAAAGATGATATGTGGTATTTGAAAAGACAGACCACAATCCTAAAAATGGAGAGATTATTTCGACCGTATGCGTCATTTTAACTGTCTCTAATACCTTTGCGCGCAATCGATTTCATAGTTTGTTAATAATTTTTGGCGAAGCGAAATATTGATATATTCTGCTAATTGGTGTATGCTATAAAGAAGGGAAGAACGAACAAACTTTTTCTGCCACGTCAGAGTTTATTTGCCTGCTTTTCCCACATGGCTTGTCATGTATGTGCCTGTGCAGAGGAGGTTTTTGCTGTGAATGAACCGACCATTTCCTTTTCCATTCATGACGACAAACAGGTAGAGATGAAGAAAATTCTGACCACAATCTATGATGCGTTGCGCCAAAAGGGCTACAACCCCATCAACCAGATTGTCGGTTATATCCTTTCTGAAGACCCAACCTACATTACCACACACAACAACGCGCGAAGCCTCATTCGACGCATAGACCGCGACGAACTTTTGCAGGCTCTTGTAAAGTCGTACCTCGACGATTAAGTTGCGCTTTGGTTGCTGTAACTTTTGCAAAGCGGTCTTCGGCATAAGATGTCTTACAAGACCGCTTTTTATTTTTGATTAGGGACGAGAAGGAGGACTTTATCATGTCTGAGAAAAAAGCTGCGCCCCAGAAGGCCAAGACCCTTACGTACCATGGCAGGCCGCTTGTGAGAAGCGGTAACGTCATCTATTACGGAAATCCCGAGGATAAGCTCATGCTTAAGCTTGAGGTTTTAGAATCTGAAAAGATGGATGATATGGAGCTTGCATGCCGCGTTGAGGTCAATCTCATCCAGCTTGAAAACGGTACACAGCGAATCCTTAAGCACGGTGAAAAGGCCGGCGTGTACGATGCCCTTGATATCGGCGGCATCTGGTTAGAACGCACACTTGCCGAGCGCAAGGGAAAAGGGCTAAAGCAATAAGTATTACTTAATGCTTATGCAATACTCTCACACAACGCAAAACGAGCGGAACTAAGGTTCCGCTCGTTTTTGATTTTCGTGTTATTAGCTTTTCCAGAACCGAATCTTGCCGCTTTCCTGGAAGTTGATTGCAACCATCAAAAGCACCGGCAATCCAATCATACCGACAATCCCGAAGTTGACAAGTCCAACGTACATGCTCATAAGGGTAAGCAGGGGGTGGAGGCCTATGCTTTGGCCTACAATACGCGGCTCGATGATGTTGCGGATAACGGTGATGATGACATACATAATGAGTAGCCCCAGTGCGAGACTGTAGTTGCCCTTGATGATCTCAATGACAATCCACGGAATGACGATTCCGCCGGTACCGAGCACCGGGAAGATATCCACAAACGCAATCAGCATCGCCACAAGGATGGAGTTTTCCACCCGCAGGATGGTAAGTCCTATGCTGAGCTCCACAAAGGTGATGCTCATGATAATCAAATAAGCGCGCAGGTATTTTAGCACCGTGTCGGTCAGGTAGCTTTTTGCGTCATACAGCCAGCCGATGTACTTGGGGGGCAGCTGCTTTACGATAAACGACCGGATGCGGCCAAAGTCAAGGCTGATAAATACCGAGGACATGATGGTAAACAACAAGGCAAGCAGGAAGGATGGCAGCCGCGCAGAGGCATGGGCAAGCCATGAAACCGCACTCTTTGAGGTGTTAATGACAAAATCCTTGAGGGCATTCATGATGCTGTCAAGGGTATCAGATATGGTAGGCGTTAAGCCGGATAAAAACTCCGATGTCATATCGTTTATCTTAGCCAATGCGGGCTCAAAGTTGTTGGCATAAGCACTCGGCAGCATCTCAAATAACCGATCAATACTGATTACGATACGAGAGCCGACAAGCCACAGCAAGAGACCCAAGATACCATAGGCGATAATAATGACTAAAATTGCCCACACCTTTCGGTTGCCCTTACATTTGCGGTGCAGAAATTCTACTATCGGCTTTAGCGCGTAGGCAATCAAAAAGCCAATGAGAAAAGGCATAACCCAAACTGCAACGTACTTCAGGCAAAGGTATACAAGGGCGAGGATAACGGCCCAATACACGATGTTGATAATAAACGCCCGGCGTCGTTGAACCTTGTCAATATTCATTGTGCAATCATGTCCTTTCTTTGCGGCTTTATCCTAAAGCAGAGGAGGTGATCCTTTCAGGATTCTCCTGTATTCCAACTCTATCAAGAAGGCGGGAAGTAAAACCCTATACTATCATACTACTGTGTAGCGGCAGTTTTATCAAGATAAATGCGTGAATGTTAACAATTGCGCGCACATTCCGTAGTAAATACGCAATCAACTGTGAACACATAAAAGACAAGAAGGCAAAACCTCACAATACAATTAGGGGTCTCATTGACAGGACATACAGAATTGTCTACAACCTGCACAAAATAAAAAGCATAATAACTATCTACACAAGAAAACAGAAGATATTCAAAGCATCGCAGAACTAAACGCTATAAAATGGGATAAAACGAGAAAAATAGCCGTATATTCCGTGGATTCTGAATTGATCAATCTGCACTTGCGTGGTATAGTGTAGTTCATGCAGCTACAATCGTTTTTCATACAGATACGAATACGGCCGGGTTAAGGCGAGTAAAGGTATCTGAATACGCAATAAAGGTTTATCCCATTCAACATTGACAAAGGAGGCCCAAAGAGCGATGCCGAGATATCTGCTCATTGATACAGCCGTGCTGCCCGATGTGTTTGAAAAGGTCGTAAACGCAAAGGCTCTTTTGGCAAACGGCAGCGCCAAAACCGCATCGCAGGCGGCGCAGATGGCAGGGCTTTCGCGCAGCGCCTTCTATAAATATAAGGACAGCGTTTTTGCCCAGACCACATCCTCTGCAGGCAGCATGCTCACCCTGACCGCCACCCTGCAGGATGAGCCGGGTGTACTCTCCCGCTTGATTGGGGAGCTTTACGAGGCGGGGGTCAACATCCTGACCATCAATCAGAACATCCCGGTGGATGGCGTAGCCTTGGTGTCGGTATCCGCGCGCGGCGATGCGTTGCGGATGGAACTCGGAGACCTGCTATCTCACCTCAAATCAGTACAGGGCATTGTGGATGTCCGCCTGATTGCTGGAGAATAACATACAGCATAGCATAACACTTGCGCAAAACAACAGATTACGCGAAGGGAACGATGACATATGGCAAACGTAGCATTACTCGGTCACGGCGTGGTTGGCTCAGGCGTTGCCGAGATATTGCTCAAAAACAAGCAATCGCTTGAGACAAAACTGGGGGAGGAGATTAACCTTACGCACATCTTAGACCTGCGTGAGTTTGATGTCCCATATAAACAACGATTTACGAAGGATTTTAACGTCATATTAAATGACAATAATGTAGATGTTGTCGTAGAGGTTATGGGAGGCATTAATCCCGCGTACGATTTTGTCAAGGCAAGCCTCGAAAGCGGCAAGAGCGTCGTCACCTCCAACAAGGAGCTGGTCGCGACAAAGGGTGCGGAGCTTTTGCGCCTTGCGCGTGAAAACCACGTGAACTTCCTGTTTGAGGCAAGCGTGGGCGGCGGTATCCCCATTATCCGACCCATGCATCAGTGCCTGGCTGCCAACGAGATTAATGAGGTAGCAGGCATCCTCAACGGTACCACTAACTTTATTTTGACTAAGATGATTCACGAGCAGACCTCGTTTTCCGATGCGCTCGCCCTTGCGCAGAGCCTAGGCTACGCCGAACGTGATCCCTCCGCCGATATTGAAGGCCACGATGCCTGCCGCAAGATCTGTATCCTTGCATCCCTTGCTTACGGCAAGCATGTTTATCCCGAGCAGGTGAAGACCGAGGGCATTACAAAGATTACCCTTGCCGACGTCGCCTATGCCGAGAGTGCGGGCTGCGTTATCAAGCTGATTGGTCGCTGCAAAAAGCTTGAAAACGGCAAGCTCGAGATTATGGTAAGTCCTGCCCTCCTGTCAAGAGACAGCCAGCTCGGTGGCGTCGATGACGTATTTAACGGCATCCTTGTACGCGGCGATGCGACAGGCGACGTCGTGTTCTACGGCAAGGGCGCAGGCAAGCTGCCTACGGCCAGTGCGGTTGTCGCCGATATTATTGACGCGATAAAGAATAAAGATACCATCCGCACCCTCTATTGGGAGGATGCTACTGAGAACTACGTCGAGGACAGCGCCAACTACCGCACAAAGATGTATCTCTGCCTCAAGGCGGAGGATTCGGCGGCAGCGCTTGCATATGCGCGCAAGCTGTACGGAGAGGTCACACCGCTTGCCCGCAGCAAGGCTCAGGGCGAGTGTGCAATGCTCACACCCGAATGCTCCGAGCACGAGCATGCGGAGTATATCAAAAAGCTTGCAGATAAGGGCTATACCCTAATGTCCGCTATCCGAATGCTGGATTACTAATCCTATTGTATTTTGAAAGAAGCGTATTCATGAAGATAATTGTACCGGCAACCAGTGCGAATCTGGGCTCGGGCTTTGATTCGCTGGGGCTTGCCGTAAACCTGTATAACGAGGTGCGGATGGAGCAAAGCGACCGCATTGACATCGCGTCGCTTGATGATGTTGCGGTGCCGACCGGCCCTGACAATCTCATCTACTTTGCCGCAAGAAGCGTGTTTGATGTGTGCGGAAAGACGCTAAAGGGGCTTAAAATCCGCCAGCGCAACAACATCCCGATGACGCGGGGCCTGGGCAGCTCGTCGGCCTGCATCATCGCGGGTCTGGTGGGTGCAAACGCCCTGCTGGGCAACCCGCTTGATGAATCAGCACTTGTGAACCTCGCAGCAGCTATTGAGGGCCACCCCGATAACACCACTCCGGCCCTGCTGGGCGGACTTGTTACAGCCGTAATGGATAACGGCCGCGTATACTATATTAAGCAGGAGATAGCGGGTGCCCTTAAGCTGTATGCCTTTGTGCCCGACTTTGAGCTTTCCACCGAGTTTGCCCGCGGCGTTTTGCCCGATACCGTTTCCCGCCGCGACGCCGTACACAACCTGTCGCGCGCGGCGCTGATGTCCGCATCGCTTTTGGAGGGCAAGTACGAAAACCTCCGCGTGGCTGTCGGCGACCGCCTGCACCAGCCTTACCGCCTGCCGTATATCGAAGGCGCCGACAAGGTCTTTGACTTGTGCTATGCCTTGGGCGCGTACTGTGTGTTTATCAGCGGAGCGGGCCCCACATTACTTGCCATCACCGACGGCAAGGATACCCAGTTTGAACAGGCGGCGCGCAAGGCCCTCGATGACCTCGGCAAGACCTCGTGGCAGCTTTTGCCGCTCGTTATCGATAACCGCGGTGCACGCATCGAAAAGGATGGCTTGCTGTAGCATATCACAAAATGTCCGCATAGGATAATCAAGCGAGGGCTTGACCTACTTTATATAGCTTTTATGTGCAGATAGCCTATCACAGGCGTTGACATACATGGACCATAAGCATAAAACATAGGGAGGAAACAGGCAGATGAGCCTAATCGTACAGAAATTCGGGGGTTCCTCGGTCAGAGACGCTGAGCGCATATTTAATGTTGCGCGCATCGTCACCGACACATATGCTGCGGGCAACGACGTCATCGTTGTAGTGTCCGCCCAGGGCGACACCACCGACGACCTGATTGAAAAAGCGGCGGAAATCAATGATAAGCCCTCTAAACGGGAGATGGATGTTCTGCTCTCTACAGGCGAGCAGATTTCTATAGCCCTGCTGGCAATGGCAATTGAAAAGCTGGGATACCCCGTTAAGTCCCTCACCGGCTGGCAGGCAGGCTTTTTGACCGATTCGACACACGGCGATTCACGCATCAAGCGCATCGACACCGAGCGCCTGACCAACGAGATTAACAAGAAAAACATCGTCATCGTCGCGGGATTTCAGGGGATTAACCGCTACGACGACATTACAACCCTCGGCCGAGGCGGCTCGGATACCTCTGCAGTTGCGATTGCCGCTTCCATGCACGCATCGGTATGCCAAATCTATACCGACGTAGACGGTGTTTACACCGCCGACCCCCGCCATGTAAAGGGCGCGAAAAAGCTTGATGAAATCACCTACGACGAGATGCTTGAGCTTGCAACCCTCGGCGCGCAGGTGCTGCACAACCGTTCTGTGGAAATGGCAAAGAAATATGCGGTTAACCTCGAGGTGCTCTCCAGTCTGGAGCGGGTACCCGGTACACAGGTGAAGGAGGCTGTCAAAGTGGAAAAAATGCTGATTAAGGGTGTAACCAGCGATGTAAACGTAGCCAGAATTTCGGTTGTGGGATTACCCGACCAACCCGGAATTGCCTTTAAGCTGTTCTCGCTGCTTGGCAAGAACAAGATAAACGTGGATATCATTCTGCAGTCAATCGGCCGTGACAACACTAAGGACATCAGCTTTACGGTGTCGCGCGCCCACAAGGACCAGGCGTTGGAGCTGCTCAAGGAGTTTGTGCACACCATCGGTGCGAAGGACATCCTGTGTGATGACAACATCGCAAAGGTTTCTATCGTCGGCGCAGGCATGCAGACCCATGCCGGTGTTGCCGCAAGGATGTTTGAGGCACTCATGGATGCCAACATTAACATTCAGATGATCTCCACCAGCGAGATTAAGATTTCGGTTTTGATTGACAAGAAGGATTCCGAGAAGGCTGTTGCAGCAATCCACGACGCCTTTATCAGCTAATCTGTCGCTTGTCGCAGAGCAAATATAACGGTATAATTTGGGCGAAAGACCATGATGGCACTTTCGCCCTTATTTTTTATTATAGAATGCAATAAAACGGAGCCAATCGCGTCGTAATAGATGTAAGCGCTTATAAACCGACAGTGTGAGGAAAACGTATGGAGAAGCCTACCCCCGAAAATGACGTTGCGCAGTACTACGAAAAAGAACAAAATACCCTGCTGCGCTTTATCAGGCGGCGGCTGCATGATGCATCGGACGTGGATGTAGAGGATATCCTGCAGGAGGTCTTTGTCCGCATCTACAACCGGGCCGATGTATCCTACCCCATTGAAAACCTGGCGGCGTATGTCTACCGGTCTATTCAAAATCGGGTGGCGGACTACCTTCGCAAAAAGCGCGACAGCATCTCGCTTGACCAGATGCAGGAGCAGGGGGATGCCCTACAGTCCCTGCTGTGCGATGCGGGACTTGACCCCGCCCATGCTGCCCAACGCACCGAGTTTTGGGATAGTCTCTACCGTGCGCTTGACTCGCTTGAGCCAAAACAGCGTGCGGTGTGGATTGCCACAGAGATTGACGGCAAGAGCTTTTCGGACCTTTGCGACCTGTGGGATGAACCAATCGGCACCCTGCTCTCCCGCAAGAGCAGGGCAACCAAGAAACTAAGGCGGGAACTTAGTGAATTCTACGACATGAAAGGATGAACCTGTATGGAAAGAAAAAGACCCTTCTCTCACGTGCCAAAACCGCTGCGCATTGTGATGATTACAATATTCGGGGTGCTTGCCGGCTGTGCATTCGCCCTGCTGTTCGGTTTGTTTGTAATGCTTCTGTGGAACTGGCTAATGCCCTCGCTATTTGCCTTGCCTGAGATTACCTACCTGCAGGCAGCCGGCATTGTGCTGCTTGCCCGCATGGTGTTTGGGTTTGGCGGTGGCCACAATGGGTCCGATAAAGACCACAAGCGTTGCGACGAGGAAGACTGGCATGAAGGCTGGCGTGAAGGCTGGCATGAAGACTGGCATTGGCATGAATACAACATCAGGCAGGGGCATAGGGGCTGGCGATATTACGACGCGTGGTGGAGCGAGGAAGGCAAAGCGGCCTTTGAACAGTTCATCGACAAGATGGAAAGCAACCCTGCGCCTGAAAAAGAGCAGGAAGACTAGCCAAAAGGGGCTGCACCACCACACGGTGATGCAGCCCCTTATATTGTCTGTTATGTAACTACCAGCGGTTTGACACCTTCTCGGCAAAGCCGATCATATCCTTAAACTTAATCTCAGTGCCGTCATCAAGCTTTGCGGTGCCGGAGAAGCGCCCGAATACCTGATGCTGGTCGGAGCACAATACAAGCGCATTAATCTTGGCAGCGCGGTCAAGGATGGGCATAAAGGTCATGTTGAGACGTCCGTCGTTGGTTCCGATGACCCAGCTCTTTAGGTAGTCATGGTGGCGTTGCGAGTCCTTCGGGATGTTGAACACCACGCCTTCAAGCTTGTGGGCTTTGCCATCGTAGAACAGCATGTTCTCGGTGGCTGCCGAGGTATCGCCAAACCCGTAGCCGAGGTTAAACCCAAACGGCACGCCCTTTACAAGCCCGGACATACTGCTCCAGTACCAGGTGTTTTTGTACGTCCAGACACCGCGGCCCCAGTCTAGCAGGCCAAAGGAGGTATCGGGCGTAAACTCATAAACCCTGCCGTCGAACTCCGCCTTGCCGCTTGCCCGCATGCAGTTGACCTTACGGTTGAAGTAAAACGCCCTTCTTGCTCTTTCAAACGGGATTGCGATATTCATCGAATCCTCCGGCTCGTCGGTGAGGAGGATATCCGCAAGTAAGGGTTTGCCGTCCTTAAAGTCCTTAAACTCACACTGCAGGTGTCGCCCTTCTGCGGTAATTTGGAAGGAAACGCTGCAACGCTCATTTGTAAACGAAACATCCCCTACTAAGGAGCTCTTCGGCATACCGAAGCCGCCGCGCGGCATAAGGGTGGTAACGCTGGCCGTATGCTGACTGACCGCATCGAAGTCTAAGAGGCTTGCGCTGACAAACCCCATGTAACCATTATCCGAAACGGTCAAGGCGACTGCATAATGGTCATTGCAAACAAGATAGTAATCCCACTCCTTAATGCGAAGCTTGCCGGCCTTTACGGCATTTCGGTCGTACTCCAGCATCGGCTTTTTGCTGTAGCCTGCCACACAAAGCCTGCCGTGTTTATCTAAGAGCGGTCCGGGTGTAGTGATCTCTCTTTGCATATCGTTACCCCTTTCTTAGTTTCTGGATATTATAGATAATACCTCCTTCTATTTTCAATATATCAAGTTTTACACAAAAATACAATAACCTTATGAAAAGTTTTATGGAATATACCGATTTTTGTGGAAATGTGTAACACAATGGCGGGGCGAATTAGCACTCTTGACATGAGAGTGCTAAAATTAACACCCGTTTCACAAATTGTTCCCCATTTCTTAAAAAACGGTGGATACAATATAGATGTAAACGGGAAACGACCGGATGTACCGTAAAGGTCAAAAGGTCAAAGCTAGTCCCGATCGTACATCTGCTGGATTCCCCGTTCATATAGATGGAATAGAAAAACGATACAATATTTAGAAGGAGGAAATGATATGTTTAATCTGATGCCGTTTGAACGCAGACAGCATAATGAACTAAGACGTCTGTTTGATGATTTTGAGAAGAACTTCTTTGGACTTTCCGACAACTTTGCGGGCTTTAGCACCGACATCGTCGATCAAGGTGACGCCTACCTGCTCAAGGCCGACCTGCCCGGCTTTGAAAAGGATGAAATCACGGTCAACATCGACGATGACCGCTTGACCATCCGCGCCGAGAGAAACGAGGAGCGGGAGGAAAAGAACGCAAACTTTGTTCGCCGCGAGCGCAGCTACGGCTCCTTCTACCGCAGCTTTGATATCTCGGGCATCCGGTCGCAGGACATCACTGCCGAATACAAAAACGGCGTGCTTTCCCTCCGCCTGCCTAAGGATCAATCCCGCACCGAGCGTTCTCGGCGCATTGACATCCAGTGATTGCTCGTCATTTCTGCTTGATTGCTATCACAAAAGCGGGGCGCCTCGGGTTTTCCGGGGCACCTCGCTTTTTACCGCTGCTGATTTAAAATTGAACAACAAAAGGCTGTATGCAATTTGCATACAGCCTTTTTAGTGTGTTTGGGTTTATACTTACCAGTTTCCCGCTGCGGGGATAGGCTCTCCCGCGGCAAGACTTTTCTTTACGTCCAGCACCCGCTGGTTTGTGCTGCCGCGAAACCGCAGTGTAAGGTCGCGCTGAGCCTCAATATACCTGCCGTCGATGAGGATATCGGTCTCGGCAAGCAGGTCATGCACGGCAGGGTCCGGGTTTGCCATGAGCTCCTCCCAGGTGTAGCCGGTGTAGGTGATAACATCCATCTTTGACCGGTTGTGAATGCCCTTTGCAAGCTCGGCCAAGGGCCGGGGCTGGCAAAAGGGCTCGCCGCCGCTGAAGGTGACGCCGCGCAGGAGCGGGTTTGACAGGATATCCAGAAGCAGGGTATCAGTGTCAAACTCCTTGCCGCCCTCAAAGGGATGGGTCTGCGGGTTGTGGCATCCGGGGCAATGGTGCGGGCATCCTTGGGTAAACACCGTGTAGCGCAGGCCGGGGCCGTCCACCGACGATTCATCCACAATACCCGATACCTTTAGCTTATATCCCATGCTTAATCCTGTCCTTCTCTTCGGAGCGCTTAGCATTGTTCCAGCGGTCGATTGTTCCGACAAGATAACCCGTGATGCGGCGGATACGCTCAAACTTCGGGCCGCCGTCATCCTCGGTGCGGTGGCAGTGCGGGCACTCGTTGTCGATGATGCCGTTGTAGCCGCACACCGGGTCGCGGTCTACGGGATGGTTTACCGAGCCGTAGCCGATTCCGGCCTCCTTCATGGCGCGAATCACCGATTCAAACGCCTCGAGGTTCTTGGAGGTATCGCCGTCCATCTCGATGTAGCTGATATGTCCTGCGTTGGTCAGGGCATGGTAGGGTGCTTCGATGGCAATCTTCTGATATGCCTTGATGGGGTAGTAAACCGGCACATGGAAGGAGTTTGTGTAGTAGTCGCGGTCGGTGATGCCGGGCAGTACGCCGTACTGCTTGCGGTCGATGCGCACAAAGCGGCCGCTCAGTCCCTCGGCGGGGGTTGCAAGCAGGGTGAAGTTAAGCCCCGTCTTCTCCGACTCATCATCCATGCGCTTTCTCATATGGCTGATAATCTCAAGACCGAGGCGCTGGCTCTCCTCGCTCTCTGCGTGGTGCTTGCCGGTGAGCGCCTTGAGCGTTTCGGCAAGGCCGATAAATCCAACGCTTAAGGTGCCGTGCTTGAGCACCTCGGCAACGCTGTCATCCGGGCCGATGTTCTCCGAGTCAATCCATACGCCCTGTCCCATCAGGAAGGGATAGTTGCGGCCCTTCTTGCTGCACTGAATCTTAAAGCGGTGCAGAAGCTGCTGAATAACAAGGTCGATGCGCTTGTCGAGAATCTCATAGAAGCGGTTGATATCGCCCTTTGCCTCGATGCCGATTCGGGGCAGGTTGATGGAGGTAAAGCTGAGGTTTCCGCGTCCGCAGGTGACCTGACGGTTCTTGTCATGGCTGTTGCCCAACACGCGAGTGCGGCAGCCCATGTAGGCAACCTCGGTGTTGTAGTCGCCCTCTTTATAGTATTGCAGGTTAAAGGGGGCATCGATAAAGCTGAAGTTGGGGAACAGGCGCTTTGCCGAGCAGCGCATCGCAAGCTTGAACAAATCGTAGTTCGGGTCGCCCTCGTTGTAGTTGATGCCTTCCTTTACCTTAAAGATCTGCACGGGGAAGATGGGGGTCTCGCCGCCGCCAAGGCCTGCCTCGGTAGCAAGCAGAAGCTTTTCAATGACAATACGTCCTTCGGGGGAGGTATCGGTACCGTAGTTAACCGAGGAGAAGGGAACCTGTGCACCTGCACGGGAGTTCATGGTGTTTAGGTTGTGCACAAAGGCCTCCATCGCCTGATAGGTGGCGCGTTCGGTATCGGCAAGGGCTGTCTCATACGCATATTTGTGCAGCTGCGCAATAGACTTTTCGTCTGCGTCGGGGAGGTCGCTTGTTAAGAGGCAGGGGATAAGGGCTGTCTTAAACTCCTCGGCGGTGCCCATTTTTACGGGAACATCAATCTCTTTCTTAACCTTTGCGATAATCTCGTCAGCCTTTTCATCCGACAACATAAAACGGATGCGCAGGTACTGACCCATCGACTTATAATAGTTACGGGCGAAGGTCTTTGCAACGCCCAGCGCCATTGCGTAGTCAAAGTTGGGGATGCTCTGTCCGCCGTGCATCTCGTTCTGGTTTGCCTGAATGGCAATGCACGCAAGGGCGGAGTAGCTCTGGATGTCGTTGGGCTCGCGCAGGTTGCCGTGACCGGTGGAGAAGCCGCCCGAAAAGAGCTTAATGAGGTCAATCTGGCAGCAGGTCTCGGTCAGCATGTAGAAGTCTTTATCGTGGATGTGGATATCGCCGTTGATGTGTGCCGCGGCAATCTCCTTGGGCAGGATATAGTTATCGATAAAGTACTTTGCGCCTTCGGAACCGTACTTGAGCATGGTGCCCATGGCGGTATCGGCATCGATGTTTGCGTTCTCGCGCTTGAGGTCAACATCCTTGGAGTACGCAAAGGTCAGCTGCTTGTAGATGTCCATGAGGTCGCCTTCGCTCTGGCGAATCTTCGCGTGCTCGGCACGGTATAAGATGTATGCCTTAGCTGTCTTTGCATAGCCAAAGGCGATAAGCGTCTCCTCTACAATATCTTGTACCTGTTCAACGGAGGGAACATCTCCGGATTCGGCGGCGCGCTCAACGACCTTTGCGGTCAGCTCATCCAGCTGGGTGTCATTCATCCGCTCGCCCTCAACACTTGCATTTGCCTTGCCGATTGCGATGCGGATCTTGTCGCTGTTAAACGGAACCAACTCTCCGTTTCTTTTCTTGATGGTGGAGATTATCGTTGTCATCATCTTGTGTCACTTCTTTCCCTAGAAATTCTGTGTAGCCTGCCCCTTGCGTTGCATAAACTACACTAAAATAGTGTATTAAGAAGGGCCACTAACACCTTTATCCGTCGCAACGGCGGCATAGGTGAGTTATCAATTGTAGTCAGCAATCCTTCGCCTTTAAATAGCGGCTTCATCAAGGTGGAGCCAGAGCACCAAAACCCTTAAAAGCAAAGAGCTGCCGGCAATTGACTTAGTGTATTATGATGATACTGCATATTGGTAGAAAAGTCAATATAGAAACTTAAAATACACAATATATTGTAAGAAAGTCTTTTCACTAAAAGGAAGTTGGTGTTTTTACTGTTCCGTGGTACAATGAAAATATACGCACTTTGACTCGCAAAGCATGCATTAACACTTAATTTGACACCCAATGCCCATTGGGAAAGGAGCATTTGTGATGCCAAAAATCGGTATGAGAATGATCAAAACTGCGATTGCGGTTTTCTTGTGCTTCTTGGTTTACCCTATTGTGGGTATCGGCAGCAGCCCGTTTTACTCGGCGATTGCCGCTATAATCTGTATGCAGCCGTCGGTAGCGGATAGCGTAAAGCTGTCATTATACCGCACGCTCGGAACCCTGTTCGGGGGCGTTGCGGGCTTACTTTTGCTTTTGGCAGAGCGCTCTATATATCCTGACGTACCGCAACCGGTAAAGTTTCTGATTATCTCGTTGTGTGTTATCCCGCTTATCTACTCGACTGTGCTTATCAAGATGCCGGCGGCCGCGTCCATTACCTGCGTGGTGTTTTTAAGCACGACCGTCACCCATGGTGCGGATGCAAACGTCTACCTGTATGCCCTTGGCAGGGTAATCGATACATTGATTGGCATTTTTGTTTCTCTGGGTGTTAATGCGGCTCATATCCCCATCCGCAAGCGCAGAGACACCCTGTACCTATACGATTTGGACGGCAAGATGAGCGACCACGAAAAGGTTGCCATCAATCGCTTAACCAACCTGCATCGGGCAGTGACCGTTTACAGCCTGCACATGCCGCCGTTTCTGCCCAAGGCGTTTGATGAACTCAAGCTTCGCCTGCCTGTCGTTATGATGGGCGGAGCCGCATGGTATCATCCGGCAGAGGTTCGCTGGAGCAACCTTGTGTGCATCCCTGGCGAGGATACAAGGGCCTTGCGCGACATCCTGTCCGGGCAGGGTGTAGACTCTCTAATCTATACCTTAGTCGACGGCATCCTCAATATCTGCTACACGCCGTCGCAAAGTCCCGCCCAGCGGGAGCTTATCAACGCAGTTCTTCACCGTCCGTGCGTCAATCTTTTGCACATGAGCACTGATTTTGCACCGGAGGCGGTGTGCCTGTGCGCTTTGGGTCAGCCGCAGGAGATAGCCGCGGCAGAGCAAGCCGTTTTAAAGCTTCAAACGCAGCACAGGCTGTTTGTGTCCAAACGCCCCTTTGCCCTGTGTGAAGGATACGACCTGCTTGAAATCCGCCGCGCTGATGTGTCGATTGACGCCGCCGCTGAGGATATTCGAAAGCAGGTACAGGTCAGCCGTGTGGAGTATCTGTAAGACCCGAGTAAATATTTGATGCAGCAAAAAGGGTGCCGCGGGTGCGGCACCCTTTCACTATATATTTACGTTTAGCCAAGCGCAACATCCAGAATCATCATAATTAAGAATCCGAGCATAACGCCCATAGTGCCCACGTTGCCGTGTTCGCCGAGGTGGGATTCGGGAATGAGCTCCTCTACAACGACATAGATCATTGCACCCGCGGCAAACGCAAGCAGCCAGGGCAGCAAGGGGGTGATGGTTCCGGCAATCAAAACAGTAATCACACCGAAAATCGGCTCAACAATACCCGAAAGACCGCCATAGGTAAAGGCCTTGAAGTTTGAAAGCCCCTCGCGTTTAAGCGGCAGAGAGATTGCAGCGCCCTCGGGGAAGTTCTGCAGCGCCATACCAAACGCAAGCGCAAGAGCACTTGCAAGCGCGGCTCTGCTTTCGCCCACTCCCGCCTGCTGTGCGGCAAGGGAGAAAGCAAGTCCTACTGCCATACCCTCGGGAATGTTGTGCAGTGTTACGGCAAATACAAGCAGTGTTGTGCGGTTTAATGAGGAATGTACACCTTCGGTCGTGTTGCTTTCCGGGTGTAGGTGAGGGAGCAGCTTATCGAGCAGCATCAAAAATAAAGCGCCCAAAACAAAGCCGCCCGCAGCGGGTATCCATCCGATATGCCCCTGTTCCTCGGCCATATCAATGGCGGGGATGAGCAGCGACCATACCGAGGCCGCAATCATAACGCCGGCCGCAAAGCCGAGGAAAATCGTCTGAAGCTTTGCACCCATATTCCCTTTAAAGAAGAATACGACTGCAGCACCCAATACGGTTGCAAGAAAGGTAAAGCCCGTGCCGATAGCAGCGAGCGCAACCGGATGCAAACTGCTTAAAGCTTGAAACATAGCAGATTCTTCCTTCCATCAATGCCGCCTTGTTAAAGACGGTAAGTGTATATTAATAGAATATAGGAATGGTTGATTGTAAGTAAACTATGTCACATTTCACGGACAAAGTCAACCAAGGATAGCAATTCAAAAACCAAAAATCAGATGCATCTTTCCCGCGTTTTTGTAATCTTATGTGTCTCCTTTGATTTGATTTAATCAAAAATCGTTTATCTTGACACACAGGAAAATGTAGCCTAAAATGATGTATCAAGATGTAAAATCAAAGGATGAAAATCACACCCCGCGCATGTGATAAAGTCACCGATATTCGCAGCGGGATTGTATATACTAATCATAATTGAAAAGCAAAGGAGAGGACAAAATGGCGGCATTAACCATTACAAAGGACAACTTTCAAAAAGAGGTACTAGAGGCGCAAGGCCCTGTACTCATTGATTTCTGGGCTCCCTGGTGCGGCCCCTGTCGCATGGTCGCCCCGATTGTAGAAGAGATTAGCGACGAGATTGGCGACAAGGCCAAGGTAGGTAAGATCAACGTAGATGATCAACCCGAGCTTGCCCAGCAGTTCGGCGTTATGAGCATCCCCACCCTTGTTGTTATGAAGGATGGAAAGGTGGCATCCACCGCGGTAGGCGCAAGAAGCAAAGAGTTTATACTGGACATGCTCAATAAATAAAGACATACGATTTTTACTATAATAATACCCCCGCATCCCAACTGAACCGCACCAGTAAAAACGGACAATAGACAAAGAGCCCCCTGATGTAGGAAAATAGAACTACATCAGGGGGTATTTGTATGAGCAAGAGGAAATGGACAAACATCCGAGCGCTCGAAGGACTAATTATTGAGATGCGAAAATCAGGAAAGACGAGGCAGGAGATAGCAGACGCTCTGGGATTGGAGAAGGAGCAGATTAAGAACTGGGTAAGCCGCTACAATAGAATGCAAGCAAAAATGGAGGCAGGTCTGCCCCCGAAACGTCGAGGACGCCCACGCAAGAAAGAAATGACGAGCGAAGAAGAATATAAATATGAGATTCGTCGATTAAAGATGGAGAATGAACTACTCCGGGATTTTCTCTCGCTCACAGGAAGGAAGTGAAGGCCCGCGTCAAATACAACGTTATCTATCGCCATCAAGGAAAGTATTCCATTAGCGAAATGTGCCGATTCTTTGAGGTATCCCGCAGCGGCTACTATGCATATATCGGCAGGATGAATAGACCGGCAAAAGATCTGGCGCTGGCTGAGAAGATTCGCCAGTGTCAAACTGAGAGCCGCAACACATACGGTTATCGCAGGGTACATATTTGGTTAGCGCGTAACGGCATATGTTGCAATCCCAAAACTGTGTTGCGTGTCATGAACAAGTATCATTTACTGTCTGTGGTCAGAAGAAAGCGGTATGTGAGGTATGGTGAAGCGCTGCACCGCTATCCAAACCTGCTCAATCGGAACTTTGCAGCTGAACGACCCAACCAGAAGTGGGTAACAGACATTTCATACATCCGTACCGCCCAAGGCTTTCTATATCTGTCTATTATCCGTGATATCTATGACAACAGCATTGTTGCTTACAAAACCGGCACAGAGCAAAATATCCATCTTGTTCTCAATACAATCAAGGCTGCTAAGAGAAAAGAGAAGGTCACCGCAGAGTTACAGCTCCACAGTGACCAAGGCTTTCAGTATACTTCCCAAGCGTACTTTAAGCTAACTCAACAATACGGTATTACGCCCTCAATGTCAAGACGAGGAAACCCTTATGACAACGCCCTGGCTGAAAATTTCTTTTCCATCCTCAAAACAGAGTGCATTAACAGAGTAAAAATTCAGTCTTATGAAGAAGCTAAATCACTTATTGACGATTATATCTATTTCTATAACCACCAGCGCATTCAGACTAAAACCAAACTGACACCGCTGGAATTGCGATGCCAGTTTATTGCTTGACTCTTCCACCCTACATTAGGAGAGCTTTTTATTCATGTCCACTAATCTCGGGCGATTCAGATTAACCCCCAGGGTTCATTTATTTAGTCAAAGTTCTTAATCTTCTTCGGGCTGTAGTAGTTGACTGCGGCGGTGTTCTCGTTCACAGTCAGAGCGTTTGCCATCTCCTTGAGTCTATCGGAGAACTCGTCACCCTTGATGGCCTGCAGGATGGTATTCTTAAGGCTTTCATAAACCTCGGTCTGCGAAGCGGTATCCTTGCGGACAAACACGAGCAGGTAGTTATCCTGATCGTAGATGGTGGGGACATCTGCCGCTGCCGTGAAGATCTGGTTGCGGATGGCCTCGGGATAGTTTGTATCGTTCTTCCCGATGATAGAGCGGTAGGAGTCATCGGTCACGGTAGAATCTAGCTCAGCGGAAGGATCGATGGCCTTTGTCATCGCCTGAGCAGTCTCGGCAATGCCCTTGCCTGCCTTGAGGCTTTCCACTGCGGTGTTGGCAGCATCTCTTGCCGTCTTTACTTCCTCTTCCGAAAGGCCGCTTAAGGATGTGCCGAACATATAGGCTACCGAGTAGTTATCCTTGTAGTAGTTCATAAGCTCGGTGTCGCTGACCGGCTCAAGGCCGTCGGCACTGTAGTATTTATAGAACAGGGCGGAGGTCATCTGGTCGGTGGTGCAGGCCGTGCGAACTGATTGCTCGCCGATGCCGTTTTTGGCGAAGATGTCGCTGTAATAGGCGAGGATGTAGGTCACCATCGAATCGATATAAGCAAGGTCGGAGTCGGAAAGGGTCATGCCAAGGCGCTCGAACTCGTTCTCAGTGGCAATCTTTTTTCTGCAGTACTCAATGGTCTTTTGGTGAATCCAAACCGTCGCGTCCTGGTCCTCAATCTTCTGCTTTAAGACGTCAGTATTGGTGTCGGCTCTGAGGGAGTAGGCCTCCTGGTAGGCGTTGAACTGGTAGTACAGGTACACGCCGATGGGAATCTGCTTGCCGTCTATCTCGACTGCATATTTTTCATTTCTGCCCGCGCAGGCGGTGAGCGAAAACAGCATTACTGTCACCAGAATCAACGAAACGAAACGTAGGGTTTTCTTCATATGCAAAAACCATGCCTTTCTGCGCAAAATATGATGCCGCTATACACCGGCTTTGCGGTGCCCTGCGCGGCAGAGCTTGTCCAAAGCAGGGGAAAAATCGATTGGGATAAAAGCGTTTGGGCAAGCGATAGCAAGCCCCAAGACCAAACGACAAGCCTTGTTGATTATACACCTTTTGGGGCGGATTGTCCATAGCGCGGCGGTTTGCTAACTTTACTCGGCAACAGCGTTACGGGTTTGCCGCAGCGCGGTTTTTCTCGACCTGCTCGTCTAAGGCGTCAAGCACCGCTGTGATGGTATCGGTGGGCTGCTCACCCTTTTGCATCCGCACTGCAAGGTAGGGACGGTTGCCGGCGTTGAACAGGACGCGCCCCGGCAGGGCTGCTACAAGGTTGCTTGCAGTCTGCATCGAGAAGTTGCTCATATACAAAAGCAGGCTGTCGCCCCGCTGGGAGATCTCGGTGATGCCAAAGCGTGCAGCGCGGTTGCGCATGAGGGCGACATCAATCAGGCCGCGCACCGCCTGCGGCGGCTCGCCGAACCGGTCGATAAGCTCATCTATGACATCCAATACATCGTTGTTGTTGCGAATGCTCGCGATACGGCGGTAGACCTCGATGCGCTGGGTGGTGTCCTCAATGTATTTTTCGGGGATATGGGCTTCGATGCGCACATCAATGAGGCACTCGGCGGTATCCAGGGTATCGGGCTGCTCGCCGCGCTGCTCGAGTACCGCCTCGTTTAGGAGCTTGACATAGAGATCATAGCCGACCGATGCCATGTGGCCGTGCTGCTGGCCGCCTAGGATGTTGCCGGCGCCGCGGATTTCAAGATCGCGCATGGCAATCCGAAAGCCCGAACCGAACTTGGTAAACTCTCTGATGGCAGTCAGGCGCTTTGCCGCAATATCGCTGACGACCTTGCCGCGCCTAAAGGTCATATAGGCAAAGGCCCGGCGACTGGAACGGCCAACGCGTCCGCGCAGCTGGTAAAGCTGCGAAAGCCCCATGTAGTCCGCGTCCTCGATAATTAAGGTGTTACAGTTTGCGACGTCCACACCGGTTTCGATGATGGTGGTGCAAACGAGGATGTCGATTTCGTGGTCAACCAGCTTGCGCCATACCTCCGAAAGCTCCTCCTCGCCCATGCGGCCGTGGGCCGTTGCGATGCGGGCCTCGGGGATATCGCGCAGAATTTGCGCCGCGCGCGACTCGATGCTCTCGATGCGGTTGTGGATATAGTAAACCTGTCCGCCGCGCCTTAGCTCCCTGCGCATGGCTTCTACTAATACGTTGTCGTCGTGCTCCAGCACATAGGTCTGCACGGGATGGCGGTCCTGCGGGGCCTCCTCGATGACCGACATATCCCTGATACCCGACATCGCCATGTTCAGGGTGCGGGGGATAGGGGTCGCCGAGAGGGTGAGCACATCGACGTTGGTGCACAGCTCCTTGAGCCGCTCCTTCTGCGCAACGCCAAACCGCTGCTCCTCGTCTACAATCACAAGCCCAAGGTTTTTAAACCGCACATCCTTCTGAACAAGCCGGTGGGTTCCTATAATCAGGTCAACCTCGCCTCGTGCAAGGGCGCGGATAATCTTCTCCTGCTCCTTTGGGGAACGGAATCGGGACAAAAGCTCAATCCGCACCGGGTAGCCCTCAAAGCGCCGCAGGACTGTCTGGTAGTGCTGCCACGCAAGGATGGTGGTGGGCACAAGGATAGCACATTGTTTACCGTCGGTAACACACTTAAAGGCACCGCGCAGGGCAACCTCGGTTTTGCCGAAGCCGACGTCAC
The DNA here is from genome assembly GCA_023415575.1 of Bacillota bacterium. Classification (GTDB taxonomy): domain Bacteria; phylum Bacillota; class Clostridia; order Oscillospirales; family Ruminococcaceae; genus Acetanaerobacterium. Next base: position 92,709 of record JAEZKF010000007.1, on the reverse strand, counting down.
CGCAAAGCAGACGATCCATGGGTACACTGCTCTGCATATCGCGCTTGATTTCTGCAATGCACCGCAGCTGGTCATCGGTCTCGTCAAACTCAAACCGCTCCTCAAACTCGCGCTGGAGGTCATCATCGGGAGAAAAGGCGTAGCCCTTTTGCTGCATGCGCTTGGAATAAAGCTCAATCAGTTCCTTTGCCATGTCGGCAACCGCCTTCTTGACGCGGGACCGGGTTCGGGTCCATTCGGTGCTATTGAGCTTATTTAAACGTACTGCGCCGTCCTCGCGCGGGCCGATGTATTTGGAAACAAGGTCAAGCTGGGTAACCGGCACGTACAGTGTGTCCGCACCCTGATAGCGAATCTTGATATAATCCTTAACAACACCCTGCATCTCAAGCTTATGGATGCCCTCAAAGATGCCGATGCCGTGCGAAACGTGCACGACATAGTCGCCCACCGTAAGGTCGCTTAGGTTTCGTACAATCTCCTTTGCAGACCGCCTGGCCTTGGCGCGGGACTTCGTAAGGGCTGCTACACGCCCGTGGGTAATCAGCGCACAGCGCGCATCGGGCAGTTCAAATCCTGCTGACAATGCGCCCGCGGTTACAAGGATCCTGCCGTCCACAGGCTGGGAATCGCCGTCGAGAATGGGCATGCCTTCGCGGGCAAGGTCGCGCCGCAGGGTATCCGCCGCACGGGGGGTACCCGCCAAAACCACACACGCAAAGCCGCGGCGTAGGTAGCCCTCAAGGTCGTCGCGCAAGAGCGCAAGCTCACCGCCCCACACCGAAAGGGAGGAGGCGTTGATGTGAATGAGGTCCTGAATACGGATGTCGGCAATGCTGCGCGCAAAGGTGTTTAGATGAATGGCGCCCCGCTGCTCAAAGTAGGACGCAAGCTGGGTAAAATCGATGGTGTATCGGTCAAGCCCCTTATACAGGATGCCCTCGCTGAAAAGCTGCTTTAAATCCTCATGGTGCTGCCAGGCGGCACTCTTTAGGGTGTCCTTTACCTTGAAGGTCTCGGACACAAACAGGAGGTCGTCCGGGCAGTAGTCGAATATGGTTGCGGGCTTTTCATAGATAAGCGGCAGGTACTTATCCAAACTTCCGCGGTAGATGCCCTCGGTAAGGTCGGCAATATCCTGCTCACTGGTTCTGCGCACCTCTGCGGCAAGCTTTCCGCGCACCTTGGAGGCAAGGTCGCGAATCTGCCTGCAAAGGCGGTCAATGTCAGAGCAGATAACCTCGGTAGCCGGGGTAATGTGCACCTTTTTCATGGTGTCGGTGCGGCGCTGGCTCTCTAAATCAAAGCTTGAGATGGTGTCGATTTCATCGCCCCAGAACTCGATGCGCACAGGGGCAGGCAGGTCGGGCGGATAGAAATCCACGATGCCGCCGCGGTGCGAGAACTGGCAGACGCCGTCTACCTGGGGGCTATGCTGATAGCCCGCCGAGGTAAGGGCCTGTAAAACCTGGTCAAGCGGATGGGTGCCGCCCGAAACTAGCGTCACAGAGGCCCGTCCTAAAGTTTCAGGCGGTACCGTGAACTGAGAGGCGCCCTCTGCGCTTGCGACGATAACGCGGTAATCTTTGGCGAGGATTCGCCCGAGCACGGCAAGCCTTGCGTGCTCAAACTCGCCCGATACCCCTTCTACCTGGCGGAAGGTGAAATCGCGCGAACAGAACAAAAGCGCCACATCCTCGCCGGACATAGCGTTGATATCCTCGCATAATCTGCGCCCCTCCGCTTCATCCGCCACGATGCACAAGGCGCGGCGGTCGGTTCCTGCGGTCAGGGAGTGGATGAGCCCTGCCTTGTGGATAGGCGAGAGCCCGACCACATCGCAGGATGTCTTGTTGCCCGCCGCAGTGCGCAGGCGCGCGTATTCGGGCAGGCGCTCAAAAAGCTGGTTATATAGCTGCATGACTGCTCCTTTCGGAGGCAAAGTAATCGTTGTTAAAACGTCTTATCCGTTGCCTTGATAAACTAAGCCATACACAACACAGGTAAGGGCACACAGTGCGTGCCCTTGACTTTAAAACTACTGGTTCTATCCGTTAAACCGGTTCATGGCGGAATCAAAATCATCCGCGAGCATGAACTTTACTGCCTCGCAGGCGTTTGAGATGGCCTGCTCAAGGCGTTCGCCGTCCGCCTTTGGGAAGGTGGAAAGCACCCAATCAGCCAAATCGTATTCGGGGTGGGGCTTTGCACCGATGCCGAGACGCACGCGCGGGTAGTTGTCGCTGCCGGTCAGGTAGATGATGCTGCGCATCCCCTTCTGACCGCCGTCGCTGCCCTTTCGGCGGATGCGGATGCGGCCCACATCTAATGTGATGTCATCATACAGGATGATGGTGCGCTCCGGGGGGATTTTGTAAAACTGCATGGCATCGCGTACTGCTTCGCCGCTGTTGTTCATAAAGGTTTGGGGCTTGAGCAGCAGAACCTTTTTGCCCGCAATTTCACCCATACCGCAAAGAGCCTTAAAGCGCAGGCGGTCAACCTTTATGCCGTGTTGGGATGCAAGCTCGTCAAGGGTTAAAAAACCGACGTTGTGGCGGGTGTATTCATACTGCTTGCCGGGGTTGCCAAGCCCGACAATGATATACTGCACGGCACCCACAGCGCCCTGCAGGTCGCTCTTTGTATGATTTGAATTCCTTTTAAAAAACATCTGTCTTATCCTTTATCTATCTTGTCTGCCCGATGAAGGGTCTATTTTTTAGTAAAACGCCCTTGGGCGTAGCCTTTTTTGTTAATCTGGCGCGCGCGCCCGATGGCCATATCGCCGGAAGGTACATCCTCGGTCACCGTTGTGCCCGCCGCAACGTAAGCACCGTCGCCGATTGTAACCGGCGCAATCAGGTTTGCGTTGCAGCCTACAAAGGCATGGTCGCCGATGGTGGTGCGCGCCTTCTGCTTGCCGTCGTAGTTTACGGTTACAACGCCGCAGCCGAAGTTTACGCCACTGCCTACATCGCTGTCGCCGATGTAGGTTAGGTGGGCAATGCTGGTCTTCTCGCCGACCACCGAGTTCTTAACCTCCACAAAGTCGCCCACCTTGGCGCGGTCCTTGATGTCGCACCCGGGGCGAATCTGAGAGAAGGGCCCGATGGTCACGCCGTCTCCGATGCGGGAATGGTAAACCTGCGAAGAATTCACAATACTGTTGTTGCCGATGCGGCTGTGGTCAACAATCGTATTGGGCCCGATGGTACAGCCAGAGCCGATGACGCACCCGCCCTTGATGATAGTCCCGGGCAGGATGGTTGTATCTGCGCCAATCTTTGCATCCGCCGCGATGATGATGCCGTCAAGGCTTACAAAACGCACACCGTTTGCCGCGTGCATGCGCAGAGACAATTCATTTGCAATGCGGTTGAGCTCATACAGCTGCCAGGGGTCGTTTGCACCCAGCACCACACGCTCATCGCCCGCATCAAAGGCATCGGCGCGTCCGCCCGCACCGATTATATGCTCGATGGTGTCGGTTAAATAGTACTCGCCCGAGGCGTTGTTGTTTTGCAGCTTATCAAGCGAATCAAGCAGCGCTTTTGCAGAAAACACATACGCGCCGGAGTTGATTTCGTTTATCAAAAGGGTCGCTTCATCCGCGTCCTTGTGCTCTACAATGCGGGCAAGGCCCGTGTCGTTACGCACGATGCGCCCGTACCCGGCCGGGTCCTTAACGCGCGCGGTGATGACGGTGACATCGTTGCCGTTTTGACGGTGATAGTCAATAGCACTGCGGATTGTCTCTCCCGTACACAGGGGAATATCGCCGTTTAAGACAATCACTTCTCCATCCGCAAGTTCCTCGATAAAGGCGCGGGCCTGCGTCACGGCATGACCGGTGCCTAAGCGCTCGCGCTGGTCAACCGTCTTTGCGCGACCGGCAAAATGCTCCTGCATGGTGCTGCCGGGGGGACAGATGACACAAATCTCCTCGATGCCCGCTTTCTTTGCGGCGTCAAATACCCAGTCGACCATAGGGCGGAACAACACCTCGAGCATCGGCTTTGGCTGGGTACTCTTCATGCGTTTGCCGTCTCCTGCGGCCATAATAACCGCTCCGATTGTGCCCATTCTTCGTAACCGCCTTTCAAAAGGCGCCCCAAGGCGCCGCTAATATCCTATTAAAAAGTGCAATGTTCTCTCATCCGTCGCAAAGCGGCGTGTGGCGGGGCCGCCGGGAATAACATATCATACTGTAAACACGCAAAAATGCCCAGGATACAGGCATTTTCGGCGCAGCGCAGCAGGAATTCCCATTCATTATTATATTCGCAAAGGGTGTAAAATACAAGCGTAATGGCGGGAGGGATCTTTTTTTGCGAGGACATTTTCACGGTTTAAAGTTAAATCATAGCAAACTGGTATAATTATATACAGAATCAAATGCTGCGAAATCTCTTTTTTGCACGAATTAGCTATTGTTTTCTTGTTATAATAGTTATATTATTATGTATATTCCAGCACTTGGCGATAACTTGCAATAGGTGGGCAAATAGCGCAAATATCTTTCATATACTCCGGTTTACGCCTGTTTATGATAGGGTTCACTATTTGACCTGCGTTTATATAAGTGCTAGATGTTAAGAAGCCAATGAAGGCTTATGTACGAAGGAAGAAAGGGATGATGTATTGATGGAGGCTAACAAGCAGGATATCATCCGCCAGTTGATAGAGATGGATAAGAAGGCCCGCGCGATGGTAGAGGATGCGCAGAAGCAGCGCCGCCATGCCGAGCTTGAGCTTGCCCAAACAAAGGCAAGGCTTGAAAAAGAAATCATTGAGCGTGCACAAAGCCGCATTGAAAAGATAAAAACCGATACTACCAACGAGGCCCAGGTCCGCAAGCAGGAGATCGAGGCGGAAGGAAAACGCGCGATGCAGCAGCTGGCCCAGACCTTCGAGGCCAATCACAAGGCTTGGGAGGATGCGTTGTTTGCGCGCTGCACCGAGCTCTTATAATTTTATGCACATCCTAAAACCGAACAGCATTTCCGTGCCAATTTTTAGCGGCGCGGATTTTCACATTTTATATCAATAGGCGAAAGGCGAAGGGAGGAAAAAGCGGTCAATGCAGATGTCAAGCAATGCAATACTTACAAAGGCACGGGCCATGTACGGCAAGCGGTTGACGCCGGAGAATTACAAAGAACTCTTAAACCGTCATTCGGTCAGCGAGATTGCCGCCTATCTGAGAACCGAAACCGCCTATGCAAACACCCTCGCCGGTATACAGGAAAGCCTCATACACCGCGGCCAGTTAGAAAACCTGATTCGCCGCGACACCCTTCGCAAGTATGTGCGCCTTTCCCGCTACGAGAACTCCCCCGACAAGGGCTTTTACCGATACTTCATCATCGACCTTGAGATTGACCAGATACTAACCTGCCTGCGTCTTATGAACTCGGGACTAACCGAAAGCTATATTGAAACCCTGCCGGGATATCTCATGGATTACCTCTCGTTTGATGTCATACAGCTTGCGCGTTCGCGCAGCTTTGACGATATCCTTGAAACCTTAGCAAAAACCGACTACTACGACCTTCTGTTGCCCTTGCGGCCGGCATCCGGCGAACGCCCTGACCTGTTTGTGTGTGAGTTTGCCCTTAGGCAGTTCTTCTATGACAAGACCTTTGCCCTCATTGATAAACACTTTAGCGGCGAGCAGAAAAAGCAGCTGCGCGAGATCTTTACCATGCAGATTGAGCTTGGTAATATCTCAAGCATCTACCGCTTGAAGCGGTACTTTAACGCCGACCCGCAGGTCATTGAGTCCCGCGTTTTAAAAACGCACGACGATAGGATTGACCGCCGCATGAAGGCGCTGATTGCAGCAAAGACCCCGGAGGATATGCTTGCGATCTTAAACCGCAGCCACCGCCATAACGTCTATTCACAGGACGGCAGGTTCTCGTCTATCGAGTATGCAAACAAGCGCAGACGGTACGATATCAACAGGCGGTATGTCTCCTACTCCATATACCCTGCGGTGGTGTTTGCTTCCTACTTAATCCTAAGCCAGATTGAGATAGAGAACATCACAAGCATCATCGAGGGTGTACGCTATAAGCTGCCCGAAAGCGACATCGCAAAGCTACTTGTAATGTAGCGCATACTATTATGGGCAAAATATACGCGCTAATCAAAAAAGCAAACATCTTAAACAGACACAGTTAAGCGGAGCGCATTTGCCGCCCCGAATTACTAGGAAAGGTGGTGCATAGGGTATGGCTATAACAAGGATGAAGCTTGTAAACATTGACGGCGATGTCCGGCAGCTCGAGGCTGCCGTGCTCAAATGTGCATACGGAAACAACTTTCATCCCGAGCAGGCATCTATGTATTACGAAAGTATGGGGGCACTTCCCACCTATAACGAGGAAAACCCCTACACGCCGCTGCTGCGCAAGATTACCGAAATCGGTGCACACGCAGGCTTTGAGCTTTCCGCAGAGGATGCGCAGAGCTATAATACCTTTACTCTGGATTACATCCAAAACCTCCCGACCAAGATAAACTCCATTCGGGCGAATGAAGATGTAATACGCGCCTTGGTGGAGAGGCTTGAGGAGAAGAAGATTGAGCAGAGCGAGGTCTTTTTGTCCGACTTAGTGAAGTACCGCTTTGGCAGAATGCCGCTTAAGGCCTACAAGAAGATTAAGGATAACTCGGGCAAGAACTACATCTTCTACCCCCTGCAATCGGATAAGAAGTATGAATGGGGCGTATACATCACATCAAAAAGCGTAGTTCAAACGGTAGATCGCTACTTCTTTAGCCAGAACTTTGAACGCATCGGCGCCCCGCGCGATATCTTCTTAAACCCCGAAGGCTTCAAGCGCCGCAAGGAAGGCGTTCAAATCGACCGTGAGAAGCTCTTAGAAAACATGGAGAAGTTCGACCGCGAGGTGCTCGCGCTTAACGAGAAGAAGAACGACCTTGCCGAGCGCATCGCCCGCAACGAGCAGGCGCTCATTCAGCTTAGCCATATCGAGGGATTGAGCATCCCGTTTGATGAAATCTTCTCCTGTCAGCACATTAAGATTCGGTTTGGCCGCCTGCCAGTCGACAGCTATAACAAGCTGTCCTACTACGACGACAAGCCCTTTATCTTCTACAGCTTCGACAACGATGACCAGTACTACTGGGGCGTTTACTTTGTGCCGAATGAGTATGCCGCTGAATGTGATGCGGTGTTTAACTCGCTGTACTACGAACGCCTTTATATACCCGATTCCGTCCACGGCACAGCCGAGCAATCCCACGCGCAGATATCCAAGACCCTGCGTGAGGATATGAACGAGCTCGCCGAGGTCATGAGCGAGATTAAGGCGACCGTAAACCGCCGCAAGCTGTATTTCTACGATATATTCGCGCAGGTCAAGTTCTTAAGCGACACCTTTGAGATGCGCAAGTATATCTCGGTATTTAATGATGTGTTTCATATCGTCGGCTTTGTTCCCGAAAAGGAGGCCGAGGCCTTCAAAAAGAGCTTTGATGACCTGCCCGGTGTGACCGCCACCATCAAGCCCTGCGAAAGCGACACGCGGTTTGAGCCTCCGACAAAGCTTAAGAACACGCGGTTCTTCCAGCCGTTTGAGATGTTCGTGGATATGTTTGGCCTGCCAGCCTACACCGATATTGACCCCACCGTGTTTGTCGGCATCACCTACACGCTGCTGTTCGGTTTGATGTTCGGCGATGTGGGTCAGGGTCTTTGCATCTCCCTCTTAGGACTTATTCTGTGGAAAACCAAGCGGATGACGCTCGGCAGAATCATGGAGCGCATCGGCATCTCCTCGACCATCTTTGGCTTCTTGTACGGCTCGGTGTTCGGCTACGAGCACCTGCTTGACCCCTTCTATCAAAAGGTGTTCGGCCTGCACGAAAAGCCCATTGAGGTTTTAGCCCCTGAGATGACGAATTTTGTGCTTATCGGCGCAGTTGGTGTAGGCGTTGTGATTATCGTCATCGCCATCATTATCAACATCATCATGGGCATCAAGCAGCGGGATCCCTCCCGCGCCCTGCTCAGTCAAAACGGTATTGCGGGCATCGCCTTGTACTGCACCGTTTTGGTGGGCGCTGTTTTAAAGCTTGTTTACGGCATTAACATCTTTAATCCGGCTGTTGTCTTACTCGGCATTGTACTGCCGGTACTGCTGATTTTCCTGCGCCACCCCATTGCCAAATGGCTCAAGAAACGCGGTGCCAGTCTGCACGCGAAAAAATCAAAGCATGGCGAAGAGGCGATTTCAGTTTGCAAGTCGCTGCACGGAGAGGACACCAACACCCCCATCCGCAAGCTGCTGGACTGCTCCTACCTGACCGCACGCTTCGGCAGACTGCCCCGTGCAAGCTTTGACAAGCTGCGCTACTATGACGAGCGCCTGTTCTTGTTCTATATCACCGAGCAGGATGAGGAGTACTACTGGGGCATTTACTTTACCCCCACAACCTCCATCCGCGAGACTGACGCCATCTTCAACTCCCTGTATTTTGAGCGTCTGCGCCTGCCCTCGAACCTTACAGACCTTTCGGATGAAACCCTAGCGGACATCGGACGCCTGATGGAGGCCGGCATGGCAGAGGCCAAGAAGGCGAGCACCCAGACCGAGAAAAAGGTGGAGAAGGAAGAGGAGGGCATCGGCTCCTTCATCATCGAAAACTTCTTTGAGATGTTCGAGGTCGCACTGAGCTATATTACCAACACCATGTCCTTCCTGCGTGTCGGCGGCTTTGTATTAAGCCACGCAGGCATGATGGCAGTGGTTATGACCCTGGCCGAGATGGTGGGCTCCGGCGCATCGCCAATTGTTGTTGTAATCGGCAACATCTTTGTTATGGCGATGGAGGGCCTGATTGTAGGTATTCAGGTATTGCGCCTTGAGTTCTATGAGATGTTCAGCCGCTTCTTTGAGGGTAACGGCAAGCCCTTTACCCCGATTACCATGGGTATTACTACTCAAAAAGTCGACTGATTGTACCACATCCCCCTTGAGCCCTAGGGAGGAGAAACCCTTTTGCATAGATTTTTACCCTGTGAATCACACAGTTGAGGAGGAAACTATAATGAGCGTTGTATTCTTTCTTTTGCCGCTGGCTGCGGTTGTCCTCTTGTTAATGCCTCTTGTTCCCGTATACACCGGTGTTACAACCGGCGTAAAGGCAAAGCGCGCAATTCTCTTTAACATCGCCGCATTCTTCGGCGTTTGCCTGCTTGCCATCGTTTTGCCTGCAGGCGGTATGCTCAGCGCTGCCGAGACTGCCGAGGCGGCTGCGGCTGCAACCGGCGGAAGCTCCGCAGGTATGGGCTTTTTGGCGGCAGCACTGGTTACCGGTCTTTCCGCTATCGGCGCAGGTATTGCGGTTGCCGCAGCGGCTCCCGCTGCTATCGGCGCTTTCTCGGAGGACCCCAAGGCATTCGGTAAGGCGCTGATCTTCGTTGCACTGGGTGAAGGTGTTGCGCTGTACGGCCTGCTGATTTCAATTCTGATTCTCAACAAGATTCCGTAACTTTGATATTTCAAATCTTCCCATAAACAGCTTGGAGGTGGGGCAGGGCAATGAAATTCTATGTGATAAGCGATAACCGGGATACCTTTCTGGGTCTGCGCCTTGCAGGCATGGAGGGCGTTATCGTGCACAAGCCCGAAGAGGTTGAAGAATACCTCAAAAAGGCGGCAGACGACCCCGAGGTTGGCGTCGTGCTCATGACCGAAAAGCTGCTGGAACTCTGCCCGGAGCTTGTTTATGACATCAAGCTCAATCGCCAACGCCCGCTGATTGCCACGGTTCCCGACCGGCACGGAGCGGGAAGGGTAGGCGATACCATCGGACGGTATGTTCGCGAAGCGATCGGCCTGAAGCTTTAGACTCCGGAGGGTCTTTCGCATGTGTGATATGAAACAACCCACTGGAGGTGGTCATTATGGCAAGGCTAGAGGATAAGCTGGAGCGCTTTGAAAAGGCGGTTATGGACGAGGCGATGGCCAAGTCTAAGGAGCTGCTCGACGAGATGGAGGCAATCAAGCAGGAGCAGATTGCCTTGACCGAGAACGCCGCCCTTACTGCCGCATATGAGATAATTCAGGGCGGGATGTCCGACATCACGACCGACTCGGCCCATGAGATTTCGCAGATGCGCCTTAAGCAGAAGCAAGAGTATCTCTCTGCGCGTAAGGCCTATGAAAACAGCGTGTTTGAAAATGTCAAGCAGCGCCTGATTGAATACACCAAAACCGATGCCTATGCGCAGTATCTTTTGTCTGCGGCAAAGCGCCTTGCGCGTGAACATAACAACGGCTCGGTTACCCTTACCCTAAAGCAGGCGGATAAGGTACACGAGCAGACGGTGAAAGAGGGCTACAACGCCCCCTGCACAATCGCATACTCCGACGACATCACCATTGGCGGCATCCTATTGCGGGATGACCAAAACGGCTTTGTTGTAGACCTGACTTTAGATACCCGCCTCAAGGACCAGAAAGACTGGTTCTACCAAAACTGCAAGCTGTAACGTCTGCGCAAAGAGGCGCAAACGCCGAGTGTAAATGCAAAACGTTTTTGCAATCCCAATAGAAAGGGATGAATCGTTCTTGAACAATGTGATTTACTCCATCAACGGCCCGGTTGTGACCGTTAAAAATACCACCGACTTTTCCATGCTGGAAATGGTGTACGTGGGCAATAAGCGCCTTGTTGGTGAGGTTATCTCAATTTCAACCGATGCCACCACCATTCAGGTTTACGAGGTGACCACCGGCCTTCGCCCCGGCGAGCCGGTTTACACCACGGGCAGCCCCATGAGCGTAACGCTCGGGCCCGGGCTACTCACCAACATCTTTGACGGCATCGAGCGCCCGCTGCGCGAGATTGAGCGCGCAACCGGCGCCTTTATCGGCGAGGGCTGCAACGTTCCCGCGCTGGACGAAACCCGTAAGTGGAGCGTTACCGTCACCGCAAAGCAGGGCGATGTGCTCTCTGCCGGCCAGATTTATGCTGTATGTCAGGAGACACCGGTTGTCGAGCACCGCATGATGGTGCCGCCCGGACTCTCTGGCACCGTCACTTGGACTGCCCCTAACGGTGACTACACCATCAACGATACCATTGTAAAGCTTGCGGATGAGCAGGGGAAGGTGCACGCCCTCACCCTTTGCCAGCGCTGGCCGATTCGCATCCCGCGCCCTGTCAAGGAGCGCCTGCCCATCTCAAAGCCCCTGATTACCGGTCAGCGCGTTATTGATACCCTGTTCCCCATCGCAAAGGGGGGCACGGCGGCAGTACCGGGCGGTTTTGGCACCGGTAAGACCATGACCCAGCACCAGCTTGCTAAGTGGTGCGATGCCGACATCATCGTATACATCGGCTGCGGCGAACGCGGCAACGAGATGACACAGGTGCTCGAGGAGTTCTCGGAGCTCGTCGACCCCCGCACCGGCAAGGCGCTTACCGACCGCACCATCTTAATTGCCAACACCTCCAACATGCCGGTTGCGGCGCGCGAGGCGTCCATCTATACCGGTATCACACTTGCAGAATACTACCGCGACATGGGTTATCACGTCGCGATTATGGCGGACTCGACCTCCCGTTGGGCGGAGGCCCTGCGTGAGATTTCGGGACGCCTTGAGGAGATGCCCGCTGAGGAGGGCTTCCCCGCATACCTGCCGTCCCGCCTGTCGCAGTTCTATGAGCGCGCTGGTGATATGATTACCCTGTGCGGCAGCGAGGGCTCTGTGTCGGTTATCGGCGCGGTTTCCCCGCAGGGCGCGGATTTCTCCGAACCTGTTACCCAGAACACCAAGCGCTTTGTGCGCTGCTTCTGGGCGCTGGATAAGTCCCTTGCCTATGCGCGCCATTACGCCGCCATCAACTGGACAACGAGCTACAGCGAGTATGTCGAGGACCTTTCCCACTGGTATGCCCAGAACGTCGACCCCAGCTTCCTAAAGCGCAGGCAGGAGATTGCAACCCTACTGCAGGAGGAGAGCAAGCTGCTTGAGATTGTAAAGCTCATCGGCTCCGATGTTCTGCCCGATGATCAAAAGCTCATTATCGAGATAGCCCGCGTTATCCGCGTCGGCTTTTTGCAGCAAAACGCCTTCCATAAGGAAGACACCTATGTGCCGCTTGTTAAGCAGCTTAAGATGATGGAGGTCATTTTGTACCTGTATCATCAGGCGCATAAGATTGTTATCACCGGCATCCCCGTGCGTTTGATTGCTGAAACCGGCATCTTTGAAAAGCTCATTAAGATGAAGTACGAGGTGCCAAACGATAAGCTTGAGATGTTTGATGAATACTACACAAGCATCGACAGTGCCCTGCGCAGCATCAAGTAGTTCGCCCGAGCTTTTGCTGTGCACATCCTTACACAAAGGAAGATGATGATTATGAACACCCAATTGACAGGGCTTGCCGAGATCAACGGGCCGCTTGTCGTGCTCGACAACGTTCCGTCGGTCAGCTTTGAGGAGATCGTGGAGATAAAGCTCTCTGGCGGCGAGACGCGACTGGGCCGCGTTGTGCAGATAGACGGACACCGTGCGGTCATTCAGGTGTTCGAGGGCACGCAGGGCATCTCCCTGACCAATACCGTCACCCGCCTGACCGGCCACCCGATGGAGCTGCCTGTTTCCAAGGAGCTGCTCGGCCGCATCTTCAACGGCGTGGGCCGACCCATCGATGGTCTGGGCGAGATTTACTATGATAAAAAGCTTGATATCAACGGTAAACCCCTAAACCCCGTTTCGCGTGTATATCCGCGTAACTACATCCGCACGGGTATTTCGTCCATTGATGCGCTAATTACCCTTATCCGCGGACAGAAGCTGCCCATCTTCTCGGGCTCCGGTATGAGCCACAACAAGCTCGCCGTGCAGATTGTGCGTCAGGCGCAGATTGCCGAGAAGGAGGGGGCGGAGTTCGGCGTTGTGTTCGCCGCCATGGGCGTTAAGAACGACGTCGCCGACTACTTCCGCCGGTCGTTTGAGGAAAGCGGCGTTTTGGAGAAGGTTGTCATGTTCCTAAACCTCTCCAATGACCCGATCATCGAGCGTATTCTCACACCGCGCTGTGCCCTGACCGCTGCGGAGTACCTTGCCTTTGAGCACAATATGCATATCCTTGTTATCCTCACCGACATGACCTCCTACGCCGAGGCCCTGCGTGAGTTCTCATCCTCCAAGGGCGAGATTCCCGGCCGTAAGGGCTACCCGGGCTACCTGTATTCCGACCTTGCGTCGCTGTATGAGCGCGCGGGTATTGTCAAGGGCAAGGGCGGCTCGGTGACCCAGATTCCCATACTCACCATGCCCAACGACGACATCACCCACCCCGTGCCGGACTTAACCGGCTACATCACCGAGGGGCAGATTGTACTTGACCGTTCGCTTGACCAGGCGGGCGTATATCCGCCCATCTCGATACTGCCCTCTCTTTCGCGTCTGATGAAGGACGGCATCGGCGAAGGCTACACCCGTGCCGACCATTCCGCAGTTGCAAACCAGCTGTTTGCAAGCTACGCCAAGGTGCAGGACGCAAGGGCGCTGGCCTCGGTTATCGGCGAGGAGGAGCTTTCGCCCACCGACAAGCGCTACATCGAGTTCGGCAAGGAGTTTGAAGCCCGCTTTATCACCCAGCGGTTTGATGACAACCGCAGCATCGAGCAGACGCTTGATTTGGGCTGGAAGCTGCTCTCCCTGCTGCCGCGCGAGGAGCTTGACCGCTTGGACAACGAGCTTTTGGATAAGTACTATGTCGAAGGGGCGAAAAATGGTCTTAGGGGTGATGCCTGATGGCTGAGCAGATATTCCCGACCAAAGGAAACCTGATTGCCACGAAAAAATCGCTTGCCCTCTCCACACTGGGATTTGAGCTGCTCGACCGCAAGCGCAACATCCTTGTACGCGAGATGATGCAGCTTATTGAAAAGGCAAACACCATCGGCGAGCAGATTGATAACGCCTATTTTGAGGCATACCGCGCCTTGCAGCTTGCAAACCTTGATATGGGCATTGTGGATAACGACGCCCAGTCCGTGCCGATCTACAACGGTCTGGAGATTCGCGCTCGCAGCGTTATGGGTGTTGAGATTCCCCACATCGAGCTTGCGCCGGTAAAGATTGAGCCCCACTACGGCCTTTACCACACAACCTCCCAGCTGGATGAAGCCTACCGGTCGTTTACAAACCTTCTGCAGCTCACTGCGACCTTAGCAGAGGTGGAAAACAGCGTCTACCGCCTTGCTATGGCAATCAAAAAGACCCAGCGCAGGGCAAACTCCCTTAAAAACATCATCATCCCCCGGTTTCAGGAGACGGCAAAGTACATCACCGACTATCTGGAGGAAAAGGAGCGCGAGGAGTTTTCCCGCCTAAAGGTGATAAAGAAGAAATCGGCGCAGGAGGCCGCAGCCTCTGCCGCAGCGCACGAGGTTTAAGCGAGCGCTCATTGGCATACGCATAAGGCAGAACGGGTATAACCGGTCTGCCTTTTTATGTTAATCAACTTAATATAAGCAAAGGTATAGCAAAACGTCTTTGGACATATTTATAGTAGCAAGTTGGCGCGCAAGCAAGGCTAGGGTACAAGCTGTAACCAAACCGTAATATTCCGCGCCTTGTGGTGTAAGATTCCAAGCAAAAATCCAAAGAAAACGCAGTAAAACGGGGCTTTTTAAGCACTAAATCAGTACCCGGATTGTAAACCTTTTGTTGTTGAACGGCTATCGGTCATATGTTATAGTTATGTAAACAAACACAGCAAGACCAAAATGCGACAGCAAGGCTTACATAGACGGGAAATATGACATACCACCATGCGTTTTGAGCATGGAAAGCGGGGTACGGATGGATAAGGAAACCAACATCAGAGAACATTCTTATTTCGGCCAGAGCGCATTTAAGGCGGTTGCCACACTGCTGATTATCGCAGTGGTGTTCTATGCGCTGGCTCAATGTGTAATGAACGGACTGTGGTTTGTAGCCTTGGGAGTCATAGCACTCACGGCGTGTGCAGCCTTTGGCGTACTGCTTATCTTCTTCAGCCAGCGGCTTGCAAAGCGCAAGGCATTTGACATCACGGTGGAAACAACGCGGCAGTAGTCCTCTGCATGCGAAAATAGTAGATAGTTTTTGTTGCTCACAGCACTAAGGCGGACGCAAATAGCGTCCGCCTTAATCCGTTTTTATAGCTTATTCAGACCCAGCTTCTTCGCTTACCGTTTCATCCTCGGGGGCAAAGTACATATGGATGGTGTCCACCGACTGCTGGGTGATGGAAAAGCCCTGCGAGGTAAACTGCCCGCTTACAAATATGGGGATAGCAAAATCGTCCTCCATCTCGGCAAAGCTGCGCAGGGCAGACCGCCGCTGCTGATAGTCGTTATAGGAGATGTCGGTCTCCCCAAGACCTACAAGGGTCTGAAACACGCTGTCGCCGTGCTTAACCAGCCAGCTGTCTATGTGCTGGTTTAACAGCTTTGCAATAAGGTCGCTTTGCACCTTGTAGCGATGTTCCTCCCCCTCGGCGTACTGGGGGAAGCGGAACATATCATAAATCGAACGCCCGTCCAGCATCTGGGTGCCCTTTGGCACGTTGATGTAGGTGTCGGAGGAGGTATCCTTATGCACGAGGGAGTAGGGTAGGGTGTACTTAACCGTTCCCAAAGTATTGAGCGCCTTGACAAAGGAATCGGAGGACAGGCGGGCAGTCCGGTCGATGGTAATTTTAAAGACCGATTCGAGGATTTCCTTGACCATCAGGGTGCCGCCGTAGATGTCAAACCCTGCAAGGGTATCGGTGCGCTCGCTGGTTATCACCCGCATGGTGTAGGGCAGGGAGGAAACAGGAATGCGGCGGTTGATGGGGTTAAACCGGACTAAGATAAAGTACCGTCCCACGCCGTCCTCGGTTACAATAACAAGGGCAGTCATGACATCGTTGGTGGATGGGATATAGGAAAGCGGCGCCTCGCTTTGCGGCTTGCTACTCGTAGTAAAATAGCTTTCCTTAAGCGGACTGATCTTTAGCATAATCGGGATAAAGATCAGCGACAGGATAACGAGCGACACCCCAAAGGATAGCGCAAACGCCCTTGCACGGCGTGCTCTGGATCGTTTCATAAGCATCTTCCGCCTGTTTGGATTTTGTTGATTGGGCGGCCGCGGTGGTCTTTCCAGAATTGCGGCAGTCTATGTGGATAGTATTGACAGGAAGTGTTCTGCTCATGCAAAAAGACTTTGCCGCCTGACAGAGTCTTATTAGGATAGTTTGCAAAAGATAAATGCGTTTTGACAGACAATGGAACCAGATGCTATACTTGTTACGTTAATAGCATGGTGATACCTAGGGATTTGAAGGCAGGAGGACTATAATGCATCTGTTTAATGCCAGCTCCTTGTTTGATGAAAAGGGCTTTCGTGAGATTTTAAGCGTAGTAAATGACCCCCAAAAGCTTGAAAACAAGCTGATTGAGGTTAAGAAAACGCTTTTGAAGATCTACAACTTTAAGGCATATAATGTACCAAAGAACTTCACCACGACCTCCTACATTATAGCCACTAACCACTTAACCGATTCGGATGCCCCGCTTATCATGAGCTTTTACTATGACATCATGCGTAATGTCTTAGACGAATACCCGAGGCTTTTTGTGTTTGCCAAGGAAAACTGCTTTAACGGGGTTTCCATCCCAAAAGAACTCATACCAATCCTTGAGTTTGAAAAGGTCTGTGCCGTCGACCGCACAAGCACCGGCGGGTCTATCGCTGCGGTAAAGGCCGCGCGGCAGTGGTATAACGAGGGCCAAAAGCCCAAGCACTTTTTGATATTCTCGCAGGGGACCATCTACGACATCAACAAGGATAAGGCCGAGGACATCGAGCGCGGGGCGTTTTGGCTCGCAAGAGTACTGGATATCCCCGTCCTGCCGGCCTTTATTGAGCAGGCGGTGGAGGGAGAAGAAAACCGTCTGGTGTTTGAAAAGCCCATCTACATTCCCCCCAAAAGCCGCGATCTGGACAGCTATAAGCAGGTGTGGCTGGATAGGGTGATACAGGCGCAGAACTCGCTTACAGAGCTAACAGGCAGGCCTGCAAGAGAGGCCATACTTGATAAAGAGCATCAAACGAGGAAGAGATTTAAACCGCAGTAGAAAATCAAAGGGCTCCATAGCAAAATGGCTATGGAGTCCTTTTCATTTTAGATATAACTGCGCTTATCGGGCTGATTTTCTGCCAAATATCAGCTTGATGAGTACAATCAGCTCGTGAACCACAAGCGGTACCGCAGAAAGGGCAATGAGAATCAGCCATTCCTGCAGCGTTAGGGCCACCGTGCCGAACACCGCAGTTAAGAAGGGGATTTCGGTTACGGCTACCTGCAACGCAAGGCCGGAGAAGAAGGCCAGAATCATGAGCTTATTAGACAGGTGGTTGATGGCAAAGGTGGATTTGTCGGTGTTGCGCATGCCGATTGCATGGAAGAGCTGCGAAACGCCAAGCGTTACAAAGGCGTAGGTCTGCGCATGGGTCAGTATTGCGGGGTCAAGCAGCATCTGCTTAATCGAATCAAACGAAACAGCGGCGTTCTGAGAGAGTAGCGTGCGTATTGGCAGGAAGAGGAACGCACCCACCGTGATAGCCGCAATCACAAAGCCATAAAACAAAGTTAAGGCAAAACCGCCGTTGGCAAACAGGCTTTCTGCGGGGTTGCGGGGCGGGGCCTTCATGATGTCCTTATCCTTGTCGTCCACGCCCAGTGCCAGAGCGGGCAGGGTGTCGGTAATCAGGTTCACCCACAGGATGTGGATGGCCCGCAGGGGGGCGGCAAACCCAAGCGCGATGGCAGAGAACATCGAGATAATCTCGCCGAAGTTTGCGGAAAGCAGGAACAGGACTGTCTTTTTGATGTTTGCGTAGATGCCGCGGCCTTCCTCAACCGCTTTCTCGATGGTGGCGAAGTTGTCGTCGGTCAGCACCATATCGGCAGCGCCCTTGGCAACGTCGGTTCCGGTGATGCCCATGGCAACGCCGATGTCAGCCGCCTTTAGGGAGGGCGCATCGTTTACACCGTCGCCGGTCATCGACACGATATAGCCGTGTGATTTGAGGGCCTTAACAATCATCACCTTGTGCTCGGGGGAGACGCGGGCAAATACGCGCAGGTCATCCACACGCTCGTTTAGCTCCTCCTGCGTCATGCGGTCAAGCTCTGCGCCCGTAATGCACTGGTGCTCATCTTCCGCAATGCCGAGGTCTCGGGCGATGGCAAGGGCGGTATCGCGGTGGTCGCCGGTAATCATCACCGTGCGGATGTGGGCATCCTTAAACTTCTGGACTGCGTCTTTTGCCTCGGGGCGGGGCGGGTCAATCATGCCGACTAGGCCTGCAAAGGCGAGATCCTGCTCGGTGGCTGTATCGTCGCCGTATTTGACGGCCAATGCGAGCACACGCAGGGCATCCTTTGCCATAGCGGAGGCTGCCTCCTCAATCGCGGCGATATCCGTATCGGCAATCGGGCGCGGGCCGTCATTATCCATAATCTTTGTGCAGCGGGAGAGCAAAATATCCATCGCGCCCTTGGTAAAGGCGATAACCTCCCCCTCGGGTGTGCGGTGCACAGTGGTCATGAGCTTTCTATCAGAGTCAAAGGCTTGTTCGTTGATGCGCGGGTAGGTTTCTTCCAAAGCCTCGCGCGAGTAGTTTACCAGAGCGCCCATGTCAAGCAGGGCAAGCTCGGTGGGGTCACCCATGCGGGAATTGTTTTGTATGGATGCGTCGTTGCACAGCACAAAGCCGGTCAAAAACAGCTTATCGTCTGCGGGGGAGAGGGCGGATACCGCCTTGCTCTGACCGCTTGTATACACCTTTTCAACCGTCATGCGGTTTTGGGTGAGTGTACCCGTTTTATCAGAGCACACGACGCTGACAGCACCCAAGGTCTCCACCGACGGCAGGCGGCGCACGATGGTGTTTACCTTAACCATACGTGACACGCCCATGGCAAGCACAATGGTCACCACGGCGGGCAACCCTTCGGGGATGGCGGCAACCGCAAGGGAGATGGCGGTAAGCAGCATCTCGACAACATCCCGCTTTTGAATTAGCGCTATACCAAACATGACGGCGCAGATAACCACCGCAAGGATGCCCAACAGCTTGCCGAGGTCGGCAAGGCGCTTTTGCAGGGGGGTCAGTTCCTCCTTCTCGTTGCCCAGCATGGCGGCGATGCGGCCGATTTCTGTGTTCATGCCTGTTGCGGTCACAACGCCCTCGCCGCGGCCGTAGGTTACGTTGGTGGAGGAAAAGGCCATGTTCAGCTTATCGCCGATGCCGGTCTTTTCGTCCGCGATAAAGTCTGCGTTCTTTTCTGCGGGCACCGATTCGCCGGTCAGGGCTGATTCGTCAATCTTGAGGTTCACAGACGAGATAAGCCTTAGGTCTGCAGGTACAACGCGGCCGGCATCTAAGATGACCACATCACCGGGCACAAGCTCGCGGGCGGGGATTTCAATCAGCCTGCCGTCGCGCCGCACAAGGGCCGTGGGGCTGCTCATTTGCTCAAGGGCGGCAAGTGCAGCCTCCGCCTTGGCCTCCTGCGTCATGCCGACGATGGCATTGAGCAGCACAACCGCAAGGATGATGATGGCATCGCCAATCTCGTGCAAAAACAGCGAGATTGCCGCCGCGGCGAATAGGATGTAGATCATGGGGTCATTGAGCTGGCTTAAAAACATACCAAGCAGGGTTTTGGGCTTTTTGGCGGCAAACTTGTTT
Source organism: Bacillota bacterium (assembly GCA_023415575.1). Classification (GTDB taxonomy): domain Bacteria; phylum Bacillota; class Clostridia; order Oscillospirales; family Ruminococcaceae; genus Acetanaerobacterium. The sequence continues at coordinate 72,913 of JAEZKF010000007.1, read as the reverse complement.
GCGCCGACGCGCGCAAGGCGCTCTTTTGCCTGCTCGGCTGTAAGCCCCACAGCAGGGCTTACCTCAAGCTGCGCACAGACCTCGTTATGCGCCTTTTGCTCGTAATTCATACGGACACTCCTTTGTTACTACAAGTCTTACGCTCTTATCAGACCATCCGGGCAGGCACTGCCGCGGTTTGCCTCCCGCAAGGCCCGCCATGCGAAAACGGATAGCCGCAATGAAAGACTTGTATTATGTAGAATTTGCAACACATCTTTGCCCGTCTTTTTCTATGCCGCCGGCTGGTCTTATTATGCGCCGCAGGGTTAAACTCATGTGCTTTTTTAGCAACAAAAAAGACCTTTAGCCCGTGCAGCGGAAAACAATCCGGACACGCTAAAAGTCTTGTTACCTAAACGGATCTCAAACCAGAACCGCGCAAGGCGGAACGGGTGTTGATTTGAGATTTAAAACTACTCCCTGTTTAGCTTTATTGTGTTGTTACTATTACTATACCATATCTGTGGAAAAAATCAAGTCATTTCAGGCACGGATTCAATTTTTTAACTTTTTTGGTTTGGGGTATTGACAAAGAGGTCAATTAGATATATAGTTAGTTACATAAGTAATGAACCATCCCACCCATATGGTTCCGGGGAGGTGACGGGAGTTTTGAACACCACACTGTCAAATGAGCAATCCATCTATATTCAAATCGCCAAGAAGATTGAGGACGACATCCTGCGCGGCATCATAGCAGAGGATGAGGGGGTACCGTCCACCAACCAGTTGGCGGCACTGTACCAAATCAATCCTGCCACGGCAGCAAAGGGGATTAACCTGCTTGTAGACGAAGGGATTCTGTATAAGAAGAGAGGCATTGGTATGTTCGTAACCAAAGGCGCAAAGGAGACTATTATCACAAAGCGCAAAACAAGCTTTTATGAGCGCTTTATCCTTGCGGTGGTGCGCGAGGCAAGACAGCTCGGCATTGGTACGGATGAGCTGTACGAGATGATTTCGCGCGCAAGCAAAGAGGAATAAGGCGATTTGATTTGACTGGGAAAGGACTTGTATATGATGAACAATCTCTTGCAATGTGAAGGCATCGTTAAACGGTTTGGCAAGCTCACGGCACTTGATGGCATCAGCCTGAGCCTTGAACCGAATAAGATTTACGGACTCATCGGCCGCAACGGAGCGGGCAAAACGACACTGCTCGGTATCCTGTCCGGCCAGAACCCCTGTGACGAGGGAAGCGTTACAATCGGCGGGGAGCCGGTATGGGAGAATGAGCATGCGCTTGAAAACATCTGCTTTTCGCGTGAGCTCAGCCCCTCCACTGCATTTGGCCCCGATACACGCAAGGTGAAAACCCTGCTGCGCATCGCCCGCATCTTCTACCCGAACTGGGATGAGGAATATGCTCAGGAGCTTCTAAAGGAGTTTAACCTTGATATCAAAAAGCCCTTAAATAAGCTCAGCAAGGGCATGCTTTCAATGGTCAGCATCATCATCGCGCTTGCATCGCGTGCACCGGTCACCTTCCTGGACGAACCGGTAGCGGGTCTTGATGTTATGATGCGCGAGAAGTTCTACCGGCTTTTGCTGGATGACTACATGGAAAACCCGCGTACCTTTGTCATCTCCACCCACATCATCGACGAGGCAAGCAACGTCTTTGAGGAGGTACTGCTTGTTGATTCGGGCAAGCTGATGCTCAAGGAAAACACCGATGAGCTGCGTGCGCGTTTTGCCTATGTCAGCGGCCGGGATGATGTGGTGCTCGATGCGGTCAAGGGCATGGATATTATCCATCGTGAAGGTGTCGCCCGTAGCCTGACCGTCTGTGTGCAGGCAAACAACGTAAAGGAGCGGCTTGCTGCCTACGATGTGGATGTCACCCCCGTAAGCCTGCAAAAGATCTTTGTGTATCTCACCGAGCGGTACGAGAAAAACGGTGAAGAAGCAAGCGTTGGGGGTGCCTTGGTATGAAGGTGCTCGCAAAGCAGATAAAAAGCGACTTCTATACTATGTTATGGGACTCGACTAAGCTTATCTTGATTATTCCGGTTATGTTTTTTCTCATCATGATAGCGGATGGCGAGGTGTGGAACCCACGCTCCTTTTTAACAATGGTCCTTCTGCTTGCAATCCCTTCCGGCATGATCTCAATGGCTGCGACGCGCCTTACCAGTACCTTTCAAACCGCCCTGTCGATGGGCAGCACCCGTCGTGCCTTTTATATCAGTAACCTCATCATGTTTGCGGTGACGTCTGTGTTTGTAACGATCATGCCGCTTGTCATTACCGGGCTAATCACCCTCCCCTTTATGCCACAGGTAGGCAAGGAGATATTCTCTTTGGTTCTTTCGCTGCCGCTTCTCGGCATCGCCCTCTGCATGGATACCTTAGCGGTTGGCGTCGGCACCCTGATGGGCGGACTCGTCAACCGGTTCGGACGTAAAGTGTTTGTCATTATGGTTATCATACTCATCTTGCTCGGCGGTGTGTGCGGCGGCCTGATAGCCATGTTTGCCATAAACGGATCGGAGTTTTTGATAAGCAACCAAGTAATCGCGATAGCATCTGTGTCTGCCTTTGTGGTAGGCCTTATCCTGTACGGCTTCGGCTGGAAAACCGTTAAAAAGTACTATGTTTCGTAGAATATCAAGTTTTTAGTGTTAGGGTGGTATAAACCATGTTACGTAGCCCGTTTAAAAAAACCATAGAATCAAACCGCGGTGCAGTCATCGTCCTTGCAGTTTCGGCCTTCATACACCTGCTTTTGCTAGGCATTATTATAGTGGCGACCACAATTAACCCAAGCAAGGGATCCGTAGCTGCGTATTTTACCTATATAACGCTTGCTGCGTTATTGAACCTGTGGGTGATGGTTTTATACAACATCACGGTGTACACCACGGGATACAGCACCGCCGTAGGCGCCGGTATGACGAGAAGGATTTATCTGCGCAACACAAGACTTCTCAATCTTATCTACATCGGGGTGCTGTTCTTACTGTCGGTATGCGGCAGCCTTGTGTGTCTGGCTCTGGCAAGAAACAATCCTGCCGCAGCAAAGGAGTATCCCAACATTGTTTCGGTGCTTATCTCCATATGTTTGGCACAGATAGTTTTACACCTATTCTATGCGGCCTTGGGCCTTACTGTTGGCTGGCTGATACTTCGCATCGGCATGAAGATGGTAGCTACAAGCCTTTCCGTTCTATCGATTGCGGTTATATTCATTTCCAACAGCATTGAAACCTTTATTAAGCTTGCCGAAGCTCAAAATTATCTCGTTTTAGCCTTGGTCGGTGTATGCTTCCTTGCAGTATCGGCAGTACTATCCTTTGTCGGGAGAGCACAGCTTAAGCGAATCAATATTTAATATGTTTGCATTATGACATTAAGAGGAGGAATTGAGTAATGGAGCAAATCACGACATCAAACGGATTTTTTGACGCGCAGCAGGAAAAACGCTCTCTTGCAAATACCGCTATGAGGGTAGGCGCTGCCATAACGGTATGGGTAGTCCTGCGCATCATATTTGGCCTATCAACCATCCCGATTTTAAACCTGCTGAAGGCGCAGGGCGTATCCGATAACCTGCAGCAGATCATTATCTTTGCGGTTGAAGCAGCAGGGTTGTATCTCGTGGCAACCCCCATCGCCTTGTGGGTATTGGGTATCTTTAAAGAAGGCAAGTTCAAGGCCATGTTTGCAAAAAGCAGCATGCCTGCCCGCCAGGTTGCCGCCGCCATTCCAATGCTGTATACAGTCACCATTGCTATTAACTTTATCGCAACAATTGTTAACCTGATTCTATCCGGCTCGATAGAAAAGGTCTTAGCCGACAACCCGTTTTTGAGCATGCCCACCGGCACATTGGGTGTTGTGCTTAACTATGTGTGGACGGTAGCGGTTGCGCCGATATTTGAGGAGATCCTCTTCCGCGGCGGTATCTTGGGCACTTTGAAGAAGTACGGAAACTGGTTCGCGGTGATTGTATCTGCACTCTTGTTTGGTCTTGCGCATGTCAACATCGCCCAGATGCTGTATGCGACTGCCCTCGGCTTTATGCTCGGCATCATGTATGTTCGGGCAGGCTCGGTTACCCCCTGCATCATCACCCACATCGCAATTAACCTGATTGGCATATCGGTAGCCATCTCCTATACTGCGCATAATATGATTTTACTCGCCATCTTGGTCCTCGTGATGATTGCAACAGTCATTACCGGATTGGTTTTCGTAATCCTCACACTTACAAAGTACCGCAATAACCTGCGCCTCGGCGCAAGTAATACGACGCTTAGCAAGCGCGAACGCTTTGCGACTTTGCTGCGCAGTCCCATGTTCGTGCTGATGTTTGTGCTGTCGCTTGCGCTCAATATAGCGGTTAATGTGCCTGCTGTCTCCAATGCAATCGATGTCCTGTTCGGCGTAGGTGCATGAGAATCCAATAAAACAGACAAAAAGACCCGCCTGCTTGGCGGGCCTTTTCATGTGTCAGAACGGCTTTACTCCTTATCGAAGCTCTTTTTGAGTGTCTCTAGCATCTCTATGGTGGCAATGGTATCGGCATAGGGAACAACAGGGCTTTCCGTTACACCCTCGCGGATGTAGTCGCGTACCGCTGCAAGCTGCCAGGAGTGGCCGCGCGGCAGGTCATAATCCATGTGCACCTCTTCGGTTAAGTGGTTGCCGATATACAGCCTTATGTCGTTTGCAAAGTGCGGGCGTTCAATCTCAATCCGCCCCTTTTCACCAACCACTGTGAGCACCTCTCGGGTATTTACCACAAGGCCGGTTCGCATGGTGGCGAGGATATTGTTCGGGTATTTAACGGCAATCGCCGCAGTAGCATCGGTGCCCTTGCAGTAGTCGGTGTGAAAGCCCGCGTATGCGATGGGGTTTGCACCCGCCAAATAGGACGTAATCTCTACCGTGTAAACACCGAGGTCATACAGCGACCCGCCGCCAAGGGAAGGGTCAACCAGACGGTGGCCCGCATCAATGTCACCCACCGAGAAGGAGAGGATGGAATCGATGAAATGAATCTTACCGATGACCCCTTCATCAATCCACCGTTTTGCGGTGATGATGTTGGGCAAAAAACGCGACCACATCGCCTCCATGATAAATAACCCCTGACTCTTTGCGTAGTCAAACAGGGTTACCGCCTCTTTGCGCGTCATGACCATCGACTTTTCGCATAGGACGTGCTTGCCGTTTTGCAGGGCAAGCATGCAGTTTTCAAAATGCATCGGATGGGGCGTTGCGATGTAGATTGCATGAATATCGCTGTCTTTTGCAAGTTCCTCGTAGCTGCCGTAGCTTTTGGGCACGCCTGTCTTTTGGGCAAAGGCCTGTGCCTTTTCAAGTGACCGCGAGGCAACGCCCAAGGCGCGAACGCCCTCCACATACGAACAGACTGTTGTAAACTTCTCTGCGATTGAGCCGGTTGCAAATATGCCAAAGTTGATGGTATCCATCTTTTTACCCTCCCATAAGCGGTTGTTTTGATACGACGCCATCGGCGCAGCCGTGAAATGGATGCCGGGATGATGCTGTGCTACTGTGGTCTATTATACCATAAAACGCATCGGTTTACCTGTGTGTTTAATAATCACGCGCAAAGCCCTGCCGAGTCAAGTGATCGGCAGGGCTTTATTATGTCATGTCCAAGGGAACAGCAGGATATGAAATACTCCATGCACCAGCCTATGCAGAGAGGGCCTTCAGCACGGTTTTCTTAATCTTACGCTTTGCAGCCGCAATATGACGTGAGACGGTCGACCGGTTTAGCCCATAGCGTTTTGCCAGGGAGGGGATGTTCTCGCCGTGCAGATAATAGCTTATCAGCATCTCACGCTGACGGGTGGTCAGGCAGCTGTATAGGGCACGCTGCGTTTGCGCCTGCAGGTGTCTGTACTGGCAGGCGTTCGTTTGACCTTGCCCTGCTTGATAGATGCGCAGGGCGACCCCTTGCGCAAAAGGGCTGTCAAAATCGATATAAAGGTTGCGCTTCATCCGACAACACCTCTTTTCGTGGCTGCAGCACAGCTCGGAGCGGATGGCTGAGAGTAGTAGTTGACAAGGTAAAGCCCGGTCTTTTTGAGCTGTCCATGCTCATCATACAGGATGGCAATTCGTTGCTCAAGCGAGCGGAGCTCGTGTGCCGGTGCGGTTTTATGCATCATCTTGAGCATGCGGATTCTCGATTGCAGTACCCTGCACTGGTGCAGATACTCCTCCCCAAGCTCTCGCAGTGTAAGGCTCATCGTTACGTCCCGTCCTTTCTGGTTCAGCCCATAAGACCTTGATATAGAGAACATATGTTCTTCAATTTAAAGCGTATCACACGATATGTGTGATGTCAAGGGAAATATTACAATAATATGTAAAAACACATCTTGCCATATGAGTTAAGATGTGTTATAGTAGGGCTGAGGTGAGAATATATGTTCGCGGATAAACTGCGTGCGTTGCGTAAAGAGGCCGGATATACCCAGAAGCAGCTGGGAGAAATCCTGGGTATCTCCACAAGCTGTGTCGGAATGTATGAGCAGGGCAGGCGGGAGCCTGATGCCGCTATGCTCATGCGCATCTGCTCGGTGTTTTCAGTCAATGCCGACTACCTGCTCGGCGAAAGCTGCTGCAGGGAGGTGCGTACACCCATCCGGCTCGAGGACATTATCTCTGATATGCGGGAGGTGCTGCTTGAGCAAAAGGCTTTGATGTTCCACGGCAAGCCCGTGGATGCCGAGGGCACGCAGAAGATTATCGACGCTCTCGAGCTTGGTGCAAAGCGCGCAAGAGAGCTTAGCGCAAGGAAAAGGATAAATTCGGGCGAGTGATTAGACCATTACCGCCATTGCCATGAAAGGAATATATAAATCTCATGAACAGGATTATGGCGTTTGCGCAGTCGCTTGTGAGCCGTTATCACACGCGCAACCCGTTTTTACTGTGCGAGGAGCTTGATATCCACATTATTTTCACTGACCTTCCGGACACGGTACAGGGCTTTTACCAGATGATTGAGGGATATCGCTTTATCTATCTCAACAATCATCTGGATGAGAATACATCACGGCTTGTGTGTGCACACGAGCTTGCACATGCGCTTTTGCACAGTGACTACAACGTTTTGGAGCTGGAGCGCGACACCTTCTTTTGCTGTCCGAGATACGAACGGGAGGCAGACCTGTTTTGCGCCTGTCTTTTAATTGATCACGAGGAGGCAAAGCGGGCAGGTCTGGGGGTCGTTGGCGCAGAGCAGATTGCGTCTATGTCGGGTGTGCCTGTTGATTTGGTGCAGTTGTGCTACGCGCAGAACTTCTAAAGCCGCAAAAAAGCCGGCCTGCATGAGCAGGCCGGCTTTACATATGTATTTGTTATCTTCCGTTTGCGTTAAGCGACGCAATCGAATTTTTACACGCTTCCTTTACACGAATGTCGGTATCCTTGTTCATCTGATGGCGCAGATGCTCAATACCGGATTTTCTGCCCGAAAAGCCTAAGGAGTTTGCAGCGGCTATACGAACATTGGGATCGGGGTCGTGCAACATGATGATTAACTGATTGAATGTATCATCGTGTTTGATGTATTGCATGGCCATTGCAGCGCCTTCACGGATTTCCGGGTCCTTGTTGCCGCAATACGAAAGAACCTTATCCATCTTTCCTTTTTGGGCAGCCTCAATAATTCCCCGTATCTTTTTCTCATTTGCCATTGTTAGTTGCACCTCACAGATTATATTGTAAAAGCCCAACATTTTTTGTTTAAAATCATCGTATTATTACCTTTTTATACTACTATGCCGGATGGCAAAAGTCAAGAAGCGGGGCCGTTTCTCTGGGCAAATTTACATTTGTGATATTTTTGGTTTTAAAAATTGTCTAAATCGTGCATCAAATATAAAAGTAGTACATACAAGCGCAGCTTTTTACTTGACCTTAAAACATGAAAGAATGTCCCGTGTTTTGCAGAGAATACTATAACAAGCGGGCACAAAGCGTTGTTTTTTGCCGATAATGGTTTACGAACCAAACTTTGAATGATATAATTGTTATATCAGGCCATAACCAAGTACAAAGGAGATAGAGAAAATGCCGGTAGTAAACTACAAAGAGTATCAGCAGATGCTGAAAGCGGCGTCTGATGGGCACTATGCCTATCCCGCTTTTAACGTAAGCAATATCGAGACTGCCAACGCAGTGCTCAAGGGCCTTGCGGATTCCAAGAGTGATGGTATCATTCAGGTTTCCACTGGCGGCGGCGCACATGCGTCCGGTCAGAACATCAAGGATAGCGCACTTGGCGCAATCAGCCTTGCAAATCATGTGCACAATGTTGCAAAGCATTACGATATCTATGTTGCACTGCACACCGACCACTGCACAAAGGGTAAGCTCGACAGCTTTATGATTCCCCTGATTGAGGAGACCGAGCGCCGTCGTGCACAGGGACTCCCCAACCTGTTTAACAGCCATATGTTTGATGGCTCTGACATCACCCTCGAAGAGAACATGGAGATTGCCAAGAAGCTGCTTGCCCGCTGCGCAAAGAACGAGCTTGTGCTTGAGGTTGAGGCCGGCGTTGTCGGCGGCGAGGAAGACGGCGTAAGCAACGAGGATGCTCCCCGCGAGAAGCTGTACACCACCTCGAAGGACATGCTGTACGTTTACAAGGAGCTCAGCTCCGTTGAGGGCGGCGCTTACATGTTTGCTGCAACATTTGGCAACGTACACGGCGTGTACAAGCCCGGCAACGTAAAGCTCAATCCGAAGATCCTGCGCGACGGCCAGGAGGCATTAAAGAAGGAGTTCGGCGAGGGCAACAAGTTCTGGTTCGTATTCCACGGCGGCTCCGGCTCGGGCAAGGATGAGATTGCCGAGACCCTCGAGTACGGCGTAGTAAAGATGAACATCGACACCGACACCCAGTATGCCTTCACCCGTCCCATTGTTGAGCATATGTTCAAGAACTACGACGGCGTGCTCAAGGTTGAGGGTGAAGTCGGCAACAAGAAGATGTACGACCCCCGCAGCTATCTTGCCGCTGCCGAAAAGGCAATGGCCCTGCGCGTAATGGAAGCTTGCAACGACCTAAAGTCTGCCGGCAAGACCCTTTACAAGAAGTAATCCAAACGAATAATCAAGAGGAGTGCTGTTTTGCGGCACTCCTCTTTTTTGTCTCTTCATACAAAGCAGGGAATAGCATGCAAATCGTGGGCAAGCAATCGATTCTACATTTAAATACTGCTGAATCGGATATCTCGGTACCACTATATTTTGTGTGTTTTTGCTTGATTATCCTGCATTTTGATAGCCGCGCTGATACGGAGTATTAATGTGACAAAGTTACAAATTGCACCATAAAAAACGCTAAAGTTCCCCTCGATTTAGTCGATATATAAGTTGTAAGCAAAGCGGGAAGGAATGATTCCGACCCGACTTACGGAAAAATCAAAACTCAAGGAGGAAAACATTTATGCGTATTGGCAACAACATCAGCGCAATGAACACGCTGAACAGACTGACCGTAAACAACAGCATGCTGTCCAAGTCCCTCGAGAAGCTGTCTTCCGGTTCTGCAATCAACCGTGCAGCCGACAACGCTGCTGGTCTTGCTATCTCCGAGAAGATGAGAGCTCAGATTGCTGGCCTCGAGCAGGCAAGCAAGAACGCTCAGGACGGCATCTCGCTCGTGCAGACCGCTGAGGGCGCACTCGACCAGACCCACACTGCTCTCCGTCGTATGTACACCCTTGCCATGCAGGCAAAGAACGGCACCATCACCGCCGAGGATCGTCAGAAGATTCAGGACGAAATCGATGCCCGCATCAATGAGATTGATCGTGTATCCGTAACCTCTAACTTCAACGGTATCAAGCTGTTTGATGGAAGCTTGGATGGTTCTCCGGCTGTCGATGGAAAAGCCCCTACGGCTGCATCATCGGATGACACCAAAGTTAAAGTAAGTGTTTCTATTGCCAATGAAGCAACAGAAACTTCTACAGAACTGCTCAATGCTATCAACAGCCTGAAATTCAGCGCAGTGTATGATAGTGGTGCGACCGGAGATAAGTTTACGCTAACAGGAATTGCTGACGGCGATACTGTCGGCACTTACACAATAGGCGTCGATGATGATGAAATTACTTTGGAAGATGGAGCAGGTAATACCGTTGCTACAATCAATCTGACTGGAGTTGCCGATGGTACTTCCAATATCTCGTTTGCTGGTGGTACAGCATACAAGGCAGCAGGCACTGGTACGGCACTTGAACTGCAGATTGGTGCAACCGCTGATGCTGCGGATAAGATTGATGTTAATATCAGCAAGATGGATGCAAAGACCCTTCTCGGTCTCGGTGCAACCGAAACCACGCTCGATATGAGCACTGCTGATAAGGCTGGCGAAGCAATTGGAAAAATCAATGCTGCTATTGAGAAGGTATCCAGCCAGAGAGCTAGCCTCGGTGCTGTTCAGAACCGTCTGGAGCAGACCATTGAGAATCTCTCCACCACCGCTGAGAACATGAGCGCTGCTGAGAGCCGCATCCGTGACGTTGACATGGCGAAAGAGATGACTACCTTCACCAAGTACAGCATCCTTTCTCAGGCTGCTCAGGCAATGCTCGCTCAGGCAAATGCTCTGCCTCAGGGTGTTCTGCAGCTGCTCGGCTAAGATTACATACCAGCTTAACGCTGGTCGCATTGATGCCGCTTAATAATCAAAAAACGGGCGGGAATGAATCCCGCCCACAATAAAAACTCAAGGAGGAAAAAATATGCGTATTGGTAACAACATCAGCGCAATGAACACACTGAACAGACTGACTGTGAACAACAGCATGCTGTCCAAGTCTCTCGAAAAGCTGTCTTCCGGTTCTGCAATCAACCGCGCAGCTGACAACGCTGCAGGTCTTGCGATCTCCGAGAAGATGAGAGCTCAAATTGCTGGTCTTGAGCAGGCAAGCAAGAATGCCCAGGACGGCATCTCGCTCGTGCAGACCGCTGAGGGCGCGCTCGACCAGACCCACACAGCTCTCCGTCGTATGTACACCCTTGCCATGCAGGCAAAGAACGGCACCATTACCGATGAGGATCGTCAGAAGATTCAGGACGAAATCAACGCCCGCATCAACGAAATCGACCGTGTAGCTGAAACATCCAACTTCAACGGCATTAAGCTGTTCAACGGAGACCTTGATGAAACAGCCGCTGGCGGTAAAGCGCTTGAATTACAGATTGGTGCTACTGCTGCAGATGAAGACAAGATTGAAGTTTCTATCAGGAAAATGGATGCAGCAAGCCTGTTGGTTAAAGATGACGATACATCCGGCCTTACCGATTTGAGTGATGCTGGTGACGGAAGTCTGATGTCTCTTGACATGAGAACTGCTGATGCAGCTTCTGATGCAATCGGATACATCAACAACGCCATTGAGAGAGTATCCACCCAGAGAGCTGCCCTCGGTGCTGTTCAGAACCGTCTGGAGCAGACCATCGAGAACCTCTCCACCACCGCTGAGAACATGAGCGCTGCTGAGAGCCGCATCCGCGACGTAGACATGGCGAAAGAGATGACCACCTTCACCAAGTACAGCATCCTTTCTCAGGCTGCTCAGGCTATGCTTGCTCAGGCAAATGCTCTGCCTCAGGGCGTTCTGCAGCTGCTCGGCTAATTCCCATAACGATTAGTCTGTTAGAAAAACGCATAAACACGCAAAGCGCATGACGCGCATAAAAGCCACCCCCGCCAGGAAGGCGGGGGTGGCTTTTGCTTTCTGTAGAGGATTACAAGCGACAACGGATTTCATTGACTAGTCAACGTAAGCAATGTCCCCGCTAAGGAAAAAACGAGAACCGCCCCAAGGCGAAAAGATGGGGACGGTTAATAAGCGTCCGCTGCAAGGCCCATGCCGGGCGATTCACACCCTTCAAAAGGCACCCACAAGACGCAAAAAACTCCCCCGTTTTGCGATGCAAAACGGGGGAGTTGTGCGATATAAGGCTCAGATGTTATTCAACATCATACAGCTTGGAAAGACGTACAAGGTGATTGTACTTATCCTGTGCAATCTTCTCCGCTGCGTCGAACAGCTGCTCAGCGCGATCGGGGAATGCACGGGTCAGAGAGGTGTAGCGAACCTCGCTGGTGATGAAGTCCTTGTAGCTGACAGAAGGTGCCTTGCTGTCGAGCTGGAAGGGGTTCTTGCCCTGTGCCTTGAGACGCGGGTCAAAGCGGAACAGGTGCCAGTAGCCGGAAGCTACCGCATTCTTGATAACGGTCTGGCTCATGCCCATACCGCCCTTAACGCCGTGGTTAATGCAGGGCGCGTATGCGATGATGAGGGACGGGCCGTTGTAGCTCTCCGCCTCGTTGAAGGCCTTCAGGCACTGGTTGTAGTCAGCACCCATACCAACCTGTGCAACATAAACGTAGCCGTAGCTCATTGCGATAGCGGCGAGGTCCTTCTTCTTAATCTCCTTACCGGCTGCAGCGAACTGTGCAACAGCGCCGGTCGGGGTGGACTTGGAGGACTGACCGCCGGTGTTGGAGTACACCTCGGTATCGAATACAAGGATGTTTACGTCCTCGTTCTGAGCAATAACATGGTCAAGACCGCCGAAGCCGATGTCGTATGCCCAGCCGTCGCCGCCCAGAATCCAGATGCTCTTCTTCGCAAGGAATTCCTTATCAGCGAGGATTTCCTTAGCCAGAGCGCTGCCGTCCTTCTCAAGAGCAGCAACCAGCTTGTCGGTGGCAACACCGTTTTCGGTGGTGCTGTTGATGGTGTCAAGGTACTCGGCAATTGCAGCCTTCAGAGCCTCATCGGAGGTCTCGAGTGCGCGAACCTTAGCGATTACGCGCTCACGCAGCTGCTTCTGAGCAAGGTACATACCAAAGCCGTACTCAGCGTTATCCTCAAACAGGGAGTTCGCCCAAGCAGGACCAAATCCGCGCTTGTTAACGGTGTAGGGGGTAGAGGGAGCCGAACCGCCCCAGATGGAAGAACAGCCGGTGGCGTTGGCAATATACATCTTGTCGCCGAACAGCTGGGTAGCGAGCTTCGCATAGGGGGTCTCGCCGCAGCCTGCGCATGCGCCGGAGTATTCAAGCAGGGGCTCTCTGAGCTGGCTGCCCTTAACGGTGGTGGGCTTAAACTTCGCAAGTGCCTCAGGCTTCTCAGGCAGCTCGTGTGCGTAGTTGAACACTTCCTGCTGCTCAAGCTGAGTCTCAAGCGGCTTCATAACAAGGGCCTTGTTGCCGCCCTTGCCGGGGCATACGTTTGCGCAGGATCCGCAGCCGGTGCAGTCGAGAACGGAAATCTGGATGCCGAACTTGTAGCCGGGCAGACCGGTCATATCCGCAGTCTTGGTAGCAGCGGGAGCAGCAGCAACCTCCTCGGGGGTCATAACGAAGGGACGGTTAACCGCATGCGGGCAAACATATGCGCAGAAGGTGCACTGGATGCAGTTTTCAGGCAGCCACTCGGGAACATCAACAGCGATGCCGCGCTTCTCGTAAGCGGCGCTGCCCTGCGGGAAGGTACCGTCAGCCATATCCACGAAGGTGGAAACGGGCAGGCGGTCACCCTGCTGCTTGTTAACGGGGATCTCAATCTCGTTTACGAACTTCACAAGGTCAGCACGCTTGCCGGTAGCAACGTGTGCAGGCTTGTCGTCCGAAGCGTTCTTCCAGGACTCGGGAACCTTAATTTCGGTGATACCGGTAACACCGGCGTCGATAGCCGCATGGTTCATGGCGACAACTTTCTCGCCCTTCTTGCCATACGAAGCGGTAGCCGCGTCCTTCATATACTTAATGGCCTCATCAATCGGAATGATGTCGGCAAGCTTGAAGAATGCAGACTGGAGCACGGTGTTGATGCGTCCGCCCAGACCAATCTCCTTACCGATCTTCACACCGTCGATGGTGTAGAACTTGATGTTGTTGTTGGCAATGTAGCGCTTATCCTTAGCGGGCAGGTGCTCCTCAAGCTCCTCGGGGCTCCACTGGCAGTTGAGCAGGAAGGTTCCGCCGGGCTTGATGTCCTCAACCATGTCGTAATGGCCGACATAGGCGGGGTTATGGCAAGCAACGAAGTCTGCCTTGTTGATGAGGTAGGTCGAACGGATGGGCTTCTTACCAAAGCGCAGGTGCGAGATGGTAACACCGCCCGACTTCTTGGAGTCGTATGCAAAATACGCCTGAGCGTACATGTCGGTGTGGTCACCGATGATCTTGATGGAGTTCTTGTTAGCACCAACGGTACCATCCGAACCAAGGCCCCAGAACTTGCAGCTGGTGGTGCCGGCAGGGGTGGTATCGGGGTTCTCGGTGATTTCGAGAGAGAGGTTGGTCACATCATCCACAATGCCGATGGTGAAGAACTTCTTCTCGGTGTTCTTGTAAACAGCGATAATCTGAGCAGGAGTGGTGTCCTTAGAGCCCAGACCATAGCGGCCGCTGAATACGGGAACAGACTCAAACTTGGTGTCCTTAAGCGCAGCAACAACATCCAGGTACAGAGGCTCGCCCAGAGCGCCGGGCTCCTTGGTGCGGTCGAGTACGGAGATCTGCTTTACGCTGTCAGGAATTGCGGAGAGCAGGTGCTTAACCGAGAAGGGTCTGTAGAGGCGAACCTTAATCAGACCAACCTTTGCGCCCTTAGCGTTGAGGTAATCGATGGTCTCCTCGATGGTCTCGCATACGGAGCCCATAGCGATGATAACGTGCTCTGCATCGGGAGCGCCGTAGTAGTTAAACAGCTTGTAATCGGTGCCGATTTTGCTGTTGATGAGGTTCATGTACTCCTCAGCAATCTCGGGAACCTTCAGGTAGTAGGGGTTGCTTGCCTCTCTAGCCTGGAAGAAGATATCGGGGTTCTGAGCGGTACCACGCAGAACGGGATGCTCAGGGTTGAGAGCGCGCTTGCGGAATTCATTGATTGCATCAATGTCTGCCATGGAAGCGAGTTCCTCGTCGCTCCATACATGAATCTTCTGCAGCTCGTGAGAGGTTCTGAAGCCGTCGAAGAAGTTTAAGAAGGGCACTCTGCTCTTGATAGCAGTCAGGTGAGCAACAGGGGTTAAGTCCATAACTTCCTGAACGCTTCCCGAAGCGAGCATAGCAAAACCGGTCTGACGGCATGCATATACGTCGGAGTGGTCGCCGAAGATGGAGAGCGCATGCGACGCAACGGCACGAGCCGATACGTTGATGACGCAGGGCAGAAGCTCACCGGCGATCTTGTACATGTTGGGGATCATCAGAAGAAGACCCTGCGATGCGGTGAAGGTGGTGGTCAGCGCGCCTGCAGCAAGCGAGCCGTGTACGGTACCGGCAGCACCGGCCTCAGACTGCATTTCGACAACCTTAACTTTGGTGCCAAACATATTCTTGCGTCCGTCGGCAGCCCATTTGTCGGTCACCTCAGCCATAACGGACGAGGGCGTAATCGGATAGATTGCGGCGACATCGGTATAGGCATAGGAGACGTGTGCGGCGGCGGTGTTGCCGTCCATGGTTTTCATTTTTCTAGCCATAATTTATATCCTCCTTATTGGTGTGTGGGAGAAAGGAAACGGCAGGGTTAACTGCCGAATACGACATAATAGGAGAGGGCTATCAAAAAAGATGACTCATGCATACCGAATTTTACTATCGGTAAGCACAACCTGACAACGCCTGCCACGGGGCGGCAAGCGCAAAAAACCACCTCCGTTATGTTAAAAACATAACGAAGAACAATTTCATTAAGAATTATACCGTTTTTAAGGTGCAAAGTAAATATCTAAAGCATATTAATATGTGAAATTTGAGTAAACCTTTGGCCCCAAAGAGGCAGCGCCTGTTGCATACGTTACATATTGTGCGTAATTTTTATGCAGTTTGATTAATGGGGCGTGCAAACATCATAAAAGAGTGATTTGACAAGGATATAATTTTTTTATATAATGACTATGACTAATTGGATATTCCATTTATTGTATGCGTCTTTTGCATGCCAACTATATTATTTCAGGTAAAAATGCCGATAGTATAGTGTGTGTGGATTTATCCGTTCTAATTACAATTTGCACAAAAAGGAGAAAAATTCAACATGGAAGACCCTGACGGTAACAGTACTTTATATCTGCTGTATGTAGCGCTGCTGTTCGTACTGATACTTATCAACGCATTTTTTGCCGGAAGCGAGATTGCCATCATTCAGGTCAACGACAATAAGGTCAACAAAATGGCAGAGGAAGGCAACAAAAAGGCAAAACAGCTGTTAAAGCTTGTGGCCGAACCCTCATCCTTTCTGGCAACCATTCAGGTCGGTGTAACAATTTCCGCTTATCTTTCGTCTGCAGTTGCAGCCGACACCTTTGCCGATCCGATTACTGCTGCACTCGCACCTCATATACCGCTGCCGGTATCAATACTTAAGCTGATTGCGGTTGTGGTAATTACCGTAATCCTATCCTACTTCTCGCTTGTATTGGGAGAACTGGTTCCCAAGCGTCTGGCGATGCAAAACCCCGAAAAGTTTGCCTTTATGGCTGTCGGCACCCTTACCGTCCTGTATAAGGTAAGTCGCCCGTTTGTAAAACTTCTCAGTAAGTCTACCAACGGCGTAGTGCGCTTGTTTGGAATTGACCCCAACAGCGAGCCCGACCGCGTGACCGAAGAGGAAATCCGCATGCTGGTGGATGTGGGCAACGAGAAGGGTGTAATTGAGGAAAGCGCCAAAGAGATGATTAACAACATCTTTGAGCTTGACGATATTACCGCCGCCGAGATTATGACCCACCGAACCGAAATCATCGGCGTGGATGTCACTGCTTCGATTGAGGATGTGGTGAACCTCGCGATTAACGAGGGGTATTCACGCATACCGGTGTATGAGGATGACCTTGATAACATTATCGGCGTTGTCTATGTTAAGGATTTACTCCGCCTAATCAGCAATAAAAACGACAAAGAGTATTGTCTTAAATATTTTATCCGTCCGGTATTGTTTGTGCCGGAGAGCAACCATGTAAAAGAACTGTTTAGCGAGTTTCAGAAAAAAAAGATACAGTTTGCCGTGGTGTGTGACGAGTACGGCGGCACCAGCGGTATTGTGACCATGGAGGACCTTCTTGAGGCGATTGTCGGAAACATTCAGGACGAGTACGACAACGAGGAAGAGGAGATCCAGATGGTGGACGACACCACCTTTACGGTGGATGGCGCTACCGACATCGACGAGCTGTCCGAAATCCTTGATGTTCCGTTGCCTGACGACGGCGACTACGAGACCATTGCAGGCCTTATCATCGACATTCTCGGCTATATCCCCTCTGAGGAGGAACACCCGAGCATTGTGGTCAACAACGTAGAGTTTACGGTGCTCGAGGTCGAGGACCGCCGCATCGCAAGCGTCAAGGTCGTGAAGCTCCCTTCTCCCGAGGATGATGAAACCGATGAGAAGGAAACAGACGACAAAAAGGAATAACGTTTCACAATATAACAATTTGTAGTTTTACGGCGGCCTTATTTGGCCGCCGTAATTTTGTGCTAAACCAAAGCGGGTTTAAAACGACTGGCTCGTGTACCATCCCCTTGATATGTACAGCTGCAATATCCCAACACTTACTATGGGAAATCAAAGCATTTTGCTTTTAGCTAGATGAAATATACATTATAATCAAAATAGGATATGCTGATTAGCACTCGTATTAAGTGTGGAGGATATGATATTGATTTGCCCGTATTGTGGTCAAGAAAACCCCGACGGCAGTAACTTTTGCATGAAGTGTGCAAAGGCCATAAACCAACCCAATCTCCAAAAGGCTATAAAGAAAAAAGACGAGATACGGTGTAAAAAGTGCGGCAGCACCAACGTTGTTGTGCAGGCCGTAACCGAGGTAAAAACAAAGCACAGGGGATGCCTCGGCTGGACATTGTGGATTCTGCTTGCAATTTGCACTTTCGGCCTTATACTCATCATTCCGTTGATTACCAACAGCAAGACCAAGTCCAAAACCCACTCGGAGGCTGTTTGCCAAAGCTGCGGCAACCGGTGGCGGGTATAATGCTGCGCGCATAATACATCTTGTATATACATAACACGGGTATCACAAAAGGGGGAGCTGCATCGAGCAGTTCCCCCTTGTTGAGTCTTGTCGTGGTTGATTCAGCGGTCGCAGAAAGCTGGTATAGTGCAAGCGAAATCCGGTATACTGCAAACCGTGCTCCACTTTGCTTACTCACTTATGCTTGCGTTATATGATTAGATTTCGCCTTTACTGATCTATACACGATAATAGCACTCACAACGTCGATGCAGAAGACAAACTGCAGCAAGCCGTGAATAATCGCCTGTGTTTTGGTAATCCGCTTATCCCGCAGGGCAGATATTATACCGGCTAAACCAACCAGTCCGCTTAAGAAGATGACAAAAAGGTCAAATATCACCAGAAGAATGGAAATGGCGGCGGTAAAGATGGTGATCATGAAGGCCATACCTACCATAAATATCGCAACATAAGCCGGAATTTGAGCAAGCTTTATAATCATATTCGCCCGCAGAATCCCTTTTGCATCCCACCTGCGAATCAGGCAAACGATTGCTGTTCCAACCGAGGCAATGAGCCCTACAAGGGAGGATATCAGGAGGATAAGAATAATAGAGAGGCTGTCGGGGAAAAGGTTAGATAACACACCCGCCAAGGTCGCTACAATGAAATAAGGGTAAAGTGCTACAAGGACTAAAGGGATGTACTTTTTCATAATGGCACCTCGAAGCTGTTCAATTTTAGTGTCATGAGCCAGAAGAGCATAGGCAGGGGATATGCTAAAAAAATTATTGTGTCTATCTTACCATGTCACTCAGATAATTACAACGAGCCTTTTCTTTTCCATTCTTAGAAGTTCGATAGAAGAAAAACAACCCGCAGCAGAAGTATCCAGGATGACATTAGGGTTAATGTATTGACAAAAAATAAAACCCTTAAGGAGAATTCCTCAAGGGTTAGTCCTTGGCTGGGCTGGATGGATTCGAACCATCGGGATGCAGGAGTCAAAGTCCTGTGCCTTACCGCTTGGCTACAGCCCAATATGCAAAAAACTCATGCGCCACCCGTGCGGATGACGCGGGAAGGGGCGCATGAATTTTCGTTTTTATGTGGGGTGGATAATGAGATTCGAACCCATGACCTCCAGAGCCACAATCTGGCGCTCTAACCAACTGAGCTATACCCACCGCATATTGGCGCGCCTGGGGGGACTCGAACCCACGACCCTCCGCTTAGAAGGCGGATGCTCTATCCAGCTGAGCTACAGGCACATATGTTAGCTTACGTCACATTTGCGTGCCGCAAACCGTACGTCCCCCGACGGCAATGGAGCGGGTGATGGGAATCGAACCCACGTAACCAGCTTGGAAGGCTGGAATTCTACCATTGAACTACACCCGCACATTTCAGCGACGGATTGTATTATAGCACACAACCCGTCGCATAGTCAATAGTTTTAAATAAATTGGAACATTCGCCAAGGCAGACAGGATTTTTTCACTTAGGTTTTATGCGCCAAAGACCGCCTCGCAGTCGATAATAAGACGAATCTTATCGTTGATGGTCGCAACGCCCGAGATAAATTCGCTCTCGGCCGGCGGGGGGCAGATATCCTCGTCGGAGATGTTCACAACTTCTGAGATGCTGTCCACAATCAGGCCAAACGGGGCATCGTCCACCGAAAGAATCATAAAACAGGTGGTATCGGTAAAGTCGATGACCTCCATGCCAAGCCGCCTGCGCAGGTTGATGATGGGGATAATCTTGCCGCGCAGGTTGGTGATGCCGTCGATATAGCTCGGAAAGTCCGGAACCGGCGTAATCTCCAGCACGCGGTTAATCTCGATGACATAGCGGATGGGCACGGCATATGCTTCATCGCCCAGTGAAAAGGTCAGGTATTTACCTTTTAGGGTATCCTCAAATTCCTCTTGCTCTACGTCAAATCCGATGCTCATCTTGTCCGACTCCTTTTTACTCTGGTATTATAGTTGATTAGTAAGACGAAAGCTATAATCCCATGATGGTGTTTTCGAGTAGTCTGCTTTTGTAGCCGGGGCAGTCATACTTGTTCATGATAAGCTGTTTGGCCTTAATTTCTGTTATGAATGCCTCCTTGCTCATCTTTTCGCCGGAGCAGTAATAGTAGCACCCGTCAAGATGGGCCCGGAAGAACTCATGCTGCTTTCGGTCAAGCGTCATGGTGCAGGCGGTAGCGGATTGGCGCGCGATTTCCATAATAGAACCGAGAATGGAAAGATACTTGCGGCTGCGCATCGCCTTATCCACCATATCCTGCGCAAAGTGAACCGAATCAAAGTTAAAGTCGCTGACGATGTTGTAGCTCGTATACATACCGCCAAAGCCCATCAGCTCAATATCGGTGCTGATGTGTCTTAGACCGGCAACAAAGACTTGAGCAGGATGGTCAAAGGCGCTGATAGACCGGGGCTCAAGCGCAAATCCCAGCGTCTTGGGGTTGACCCCTTCCTCCTGCGCTACCCTCGTGAGGATGGACAGAACCGCCTCGTTTGAAAGGTTTAACATGGGGATGGGGAAGGTGACACAGGTGTGATAAGTGTTGTATTCCTCCACCGAGGTAATGGCCTGACAAACCCGACGGAAGATGGTTTCAAGCAGGATGGACTGCTGGTTGCTCTCCGCGGCAATCTTGTAGATTTCATCCTTTGTAAGGCTTGCATACTCGGGAATGGTGATGTCCGTATCCGCGATAAACCGCACGATGCGGTCGTTTTGGCTGCAATACACCGGCTCAAAGGAAACGGTGAGGATATCGTTATTTGCGATGTCGCGCAGCTGTTCTGCAACAACATCGTTTTTAACCTTTTCGCGGTGGAGCGACTCTGTAAAGAGGTTATACTTGTTCTTGCCCTTGCGCTTTGCACAGTACATGGCAAAGTCCGCGTTGGCAAGCAGGGCCTTATAGTTGTCTGCCTCGAACTCAAAGGCCTTGGCAACGCCCACGCTGCCGGATAGGCGGTAGGTGGTGCCTTCCTTTTCGTAGCCGTTTTGCAGGGCAGCCACAATCTTGTTGGCAATCTGTTCAAGTGCCTCTTCGGTGCCGAACTCCTTAATAAACACCACGAACTCGTCGCCGCCGATGCGGCCCACAAGGTCCTGAGAAGAAACGGTCTTGCAGATGCTGGAGGATACAAACTTGAGTATCTGGTCGCCGAACTGGTGACCAAAGGTGTCGTTGATAATCTTAAAGTTATCGAGGTCTATCATCATCAAGGCGCTGTGCCTGAAGTCAGGCAGGGCCTCCTTGATGCGCTTTTCAATGGTTGCACGGTTAAAGACACTGGTCAGCTTATCGTACTCCGCCGAATGTAATACGCGCATATCATAAAGCTTCTTCTGCGTGATATCCGTAATGGAGCCGATTACCTTGACAATCTTGTTGTCCTTGTTTTTGAGTGCTGTAGCAATACTCTCCGCCCATACGATGTTACCGCGGATATCGCGGGTTTCGTACTCGGTGCGGAAGGTGCGGGTAATGCCGGCTACGAAGCGCTTAAACTCGGCATCGCGGCGCTCCTCCGCCTCGGGGTCGGCGGCATAGGCCCACGGGCAGTTGACGATGTTGATGTTCTCCACCCGTCTTGCGCCGAGCATGCCCTTGTCCTTTGCCATGAAGGTGTACTTGCCGGTTGCGACATCGTACTCCCACACAATATCACTGACCGCTTCCAGTGCGGTGCGGTAGCGCTTTTCGCTCTCTTTGAGCTCGTCTAAGAGGTTTGTGATATCAACGTTCAGCTGGTTAACTGTCTCTGCAATCCAGCCAAGCTCGTTGTCTGCCTCGTAGTTGCAGTAGACATAGCCGTTTTCTTTGAGCATGCTGCTAAGCGAACGAAGAATGCGGTTGGCCGGGCGCTTCACGCCGAATATGATGACAGCGGAAGCGAGAATACACATCACGCCCACCACAAAGAGCATGGTGTTAATAAGGGCAAGCGGGCGTATAAACATGCTGCGCACCTCGTCCATCGTCCGAACCGCTATTAAGTAGCCGCCGATAGACTGAATGGGCAGGTAGACGCCGTGCAGTCTTTCCTGACTGTTGTAGTTATACATGATTTCGCCGGGCTTTTTAACGTTGTTTTGGCGAAGCTCCAGCAGTTTTGGATAAAAGCCGTTGTCGCGGTCGAAGGTTTTTGCAGGAAGCTGCCTCTCGGGATACCGGTGGGCAAAGACGAAATCCTGCGAATCGATAAAGAACAGGTAGCCCTCATTACCCATGAGACTGTTGTGGGTTAACGAAGAAAAATAGGAAACGTCAAACTCAACGACCAGATAGCCGACGACCGTGTCGTTGGAATAGATAGTGCTGCTTTGGAAGAAGTAGGACTTTACTTCCTCCGTATGTAGGATGCCGGAGAAATAGGCATCGTTCTTCTCAAGACTGAGCAGGGTTTCTTTGTCCGTATAGGCCTCTCCGATGCGGGTTCCGGATAGGGAGGCAACTACGGTTCCCGATTTATCAAGCAGGTATGCCCCTCTGCATTGAGTCAGTATATCAGTCTGCACATCAAGGGACTGTATGGCGTGTTCGAAAAGGTCGGATTGCGCATTATCTTCAGCGGTAAGTGACTGCGCATAGATCTCTTCCTTGGCAATCAGGCCGACGGTGCGGCTTATGAGCGAAAGATATTCCTCAACGTCGCTGCCCACTCGGTTTGCATAGCTTTCAAGCACGGTGTAGTTTTCCTGCATTGCATACTGCGTCATGTTGACGTTGAGCAGGATGCCGAAAATGAGCATGGGTAGCAAGATAAGCAGTAGGATTATTGCTGTGATTTTAGTAGATAGTCTCATATGCATCCCTCTCTTTCGTCTTAGTATCGTATGACTTTGCTGCCCTTAATTGTTTTGGCTGCGCGCAACCATCTTTTCAAACTCGGTGCGGGGCAGGGGGCGGCTGTACAGGTAGCCCTGTATAAAGTCGCAGTTTAATTGCCGCAGGATGTTGTCCTGCATGGTGGTCTCAACGCCCTCGGCAACCACCTGCATGTTAAAGTCTTGAACAAGCTCAATAATCTTTGCAAGCATCTTTCTGCTCTTTGTGCTGGCCTCAAGCTGATTGATATAGGACTTATCAATCTTAAGGCTGCTGATAGGCAGCATGAGCAGGTAATTCAGACCCGAATAGCCGGAGCCGAAATCATCCAGCGCAAACCGAATGCCGTAGCGCTGCAGCTCGCTCATGGTTCTCTTTACTGATTCAAAGGAACGGATAACGACATTTTCCGTAATCTCAAACTCAAGGATGGTAGGGGGAAGGTCATAGCGCGAGATGACGCCCCACATACTGTCCACAAAGTTTTCCTGCACAAGCTGGATGGGGGAGATGTTGATTGCCATCGATTCAAGCACAATCCCCTGCTCGGCAAGCTCACAGAGGGTCCTGCATACCCTGTCAACCACCATCAGCCCGATGTCGTTGATAAGGCCAATCTCTTCGGCAATGCCGATAAACTCATCAGGCGGGATAAAACCGAGCTCATCATCCCGCAGGCGCAAAAGCGCCTCGGCCTTAGTAAACCGCCGCTTTTCGATGTTATATATCGGCTGATAGTAAACGTCAAAGCCGCCTTCTCTTAAGGCGCGGCGCATAATCTCCTGTATCTTGTGGCGGCGGGCAAGCTTTTTGCTCAGCACCTCATCATACAAAACGTAGCGGTTCTTGCCTGTGGTCTTTGCGTCGTAGATGGCAAACTCGCCGCTTGCAATAATCTCCTTGGGGTCCTTTCCGCTTTTGGGGAAGCCCGCAATACCGAGGCTTACCGTGCAGGTGCAGTCGACGTCAAACACCTTCCACTGGCGGGAAAACCGAGCCAGTAATCGGCTTGCAAGGTCTTGGGCCTTGTCAAGGGTATAGTCCTGCAATAGAATAAAGAACTCGTCGCCGCCAAAGCGGAATACCTTGCCGACCAGTTCATCACTCTCGTTAAAGTACTGCACGATACACCGCAAGAGCTCGTCGCCGTAGTGGGAGCCGAGCGTATCGTTGACAAACTTAAAGTCGTCCAAATCCAATATAATAACCGAGCCCATCGCCGACGGGGACTCAAATACCTTATTGAGCACCTTCGTCAGACACGCGCGGTTGGGGATATCGAGCATGGCGTCGTAGTACGCGAGCTTTTCAACCTCAAGTTCAAACACCTTGCGGGTGTTGATGTCGGTCTGGCTGATAAGACAAGCGGCGCGGCCGTCAAACCAGGTAAAACGGGAGGCTACAAGCTCATACCAGGTGTCTACATTGCTTTTATATATCTCCATGCGCAGCTGATCGTTTGACGGATTGGACTGCTTGTCCGCACAATCACCGCTCTGGTCAAAGCGCTCAAGAGGACAAAAGGCGCAAATCTGCCCTTCGTCGAGGTTTTCCAGAGCCGTGCACAGGTCACCCGGTTTTACGTTCGGGTGTTCCAGCTGCATCGTTCGGTTCATGAACAGGATTTCACGGGTTTTTGCGTCTACGGCATAGGTTGCCGAGCCGTTGCCGTCCGCAATGGTGTACATGAGCTCCTTTGCGTGCTGGGCGTAATCCATCGCAAGCTTTTGCAGCACTACACCGCACAGCACGGAGGATGCCGCCTTTAGTCCTGTCAGGCGGGTTGCATCCCATGCAGGCTGGGCGTTATCATGTTCAAGGATAATAACCGCAACCGGACTGAGCTCATTGTGAATCAAATTGCACAGACAGCCCCCGATGTTGTCCGCCGTAAGTACGGAATCCAGCTGAGCGGAAACAGCGGCGGGGTCATCGATATAAAGAAAGCCGTCCTTGTCAAAGTCCCAATCGACGGAGGTGGTCAGCGTCTGCAATAGCGTCTGGCCTTCGGTTGTGCCAAAGCGCGCATCAAACGTCGAGACACCCGGCGCATGCCACTGGGCAAGCAGCTTGCGCTCACCGAACTCGCACGCAAGGCGCAGGACATTAATGCGGGCAAGCGAATAGTACTCACCCACCTGCTTAAGCGCATCTTCAATTGCTTTATCAAGAGTAGAAGCACTGTAGATGGTGCTAATGACCTCGTTTTCAAACACGGTGCAGGACAAGGCGTCCTTGAGTTCATTGATATGGGCACCGAGCTTTGCGAGCTGGGCGCGGTTTTGCGCGGCATCGCTGAGCATCTGCTCGAGAACGCCGCACAGCATGGTAACAACCCGCTGCGCTAACCGGAAGCGCTCGGGGTTGATGTTATATTTGCGCTGCTCTTCGCTTAACTGCCATATCAGAGAGATATGGTCGCCGTTTGTAACAGGTATGTAGCAAAACCTTACCCCGGCATAGCAGCTGCCACTGTGATACTTGCCGGTCTCATGAACAAGGGCAATGGCCTTTTCCTTGGTTTGCGCGCATAACTCAGTATCCTTGACGCTGAGCTTTTGGCAGATTGGGGTCTTGCCGAGAAGCAGCTTGCCCTGCGCGTCAAGGAGTGCACAGTTTACCTGCAGGTTGCTCTCAATAAACGCAATCAAATCACCAAGCAGGCTTGCGCTCAACCCGCTAGGCAAGGCAGCGGGCTGGTCAATCGTATAGGGGGCCGCCGGAATTCGGGCCTTTTTCTTTTGAAAAAGAGACATATCGACTAGCCTCCAATACAATAATCTGTGTCGTGAAACCTGCAAGATGAGTTGAAGGTTTAAGGCGCATTCATACAGAGAAAGGTGATGAAAATATAGAAAAAGAAGGGGACATAGGTACGTCCCTAAATGTCGATTATATATACCGTATACCTGCATCTAAACAGAAGATACTATTATCACCTATTATACAACTAATTACTAAGATTTTTCAATATATTTGGCAAAATATTATAGAGTATAGGCCCATCTCGTCTGACGGGTGTTGAAAATCAAGCGCAAAATGTGGTAAGATGGCTTCAAACAAACAGGAGGGCATGTAACATGCGGCAGGACGGCACACAAAAGGGCAGATTTATTGTGTTTGAAGGGCTGGACGGCTCGGGCAAAAGCACCCAGATAACCCTGCTAGAAAAGGAGCTTGCACGGCTTGGACGCAAGGTGTACGTCACCCGCGAGCCCACCGACGGCGCAGCCGGGGGACTCATTCGCGAAACCCTGAGCGGGCAGATGAAGCGGTCGAGCGCAGAGCTTGCCGCCTTGTTTTTGGCAGACCGCATCCGCCATAACACAAACCCCGTTAACGGCATACAGAACTACATCAACAACGGCGTGGACGTTTTGTGTGACCGCTACTACTACTCCACACTTGCCTATCAGGGGCTTGACACCGACATCGACTGGCTGATAGCCTGCAACTGCCATTGCCCCGAAATCCTGCGCCCTGATTTGTGCCTCTTTTTAGATATGGATGCCGAAAAGTGCAAGCAGCGCGTGGATGCAAACAGGGCGTATCTGGAGATTTACGAGCAGTCCGCCCAGCAGCTTGCAAGCATCCGCAAGAACTTTATCGAGGTGTTTGCTCTGCTCTCGAAAGAGGAGAACATCCAATTTGTTGATGCGCTGCGCTCCCCCGAGGAGGTTGCAGCCGACATTAAGGAGATTGTGCTTAGTATATTGTAAACTTGGTTTAAATGCAGCACAGGGTCTTGGTATGCCGCCATTTAGCGGCAATGCCAAGACCCTGTTTATTTTAAACCTTCAAATCCAGCCCAATATGTCATTCGAGCAGCTCCCTGCGCAGGGAGGAGAGGATTTTCTTTTCTCGTCGTGAGACCTGCACCTGAGTCATACCCAAGGCCTCTGCCGTTTCGGTCTGCGTCTTGTTTAAGAAGTAGCGCATTACAATTAACCTGCGGTCTTTTGGTTCGAGGTTGGATACGACCGCCTTTAGGGAAAGGATATCCGCAAGCTCCTCCTCGTGCGAGACTACAGGGATATCATACTGCCCGCCGCCGTCCTCATCCGCCTCGGTGAGGGAAACGGGAGGCAGGGCAGCCCCGAGCGCCTCGCTGATCTCCGCGGGGTCCATGTCCAGCACCTCGGCAAGCTCGCTGACGGTGGGCTCGCGGCCGGTAATCTGGGCAATGCGCTCGCGCTCGCGCCCGACTCGCAGAGATAGCTCCTTAAGCGTGCGGCTGACCTTCACGGTGCCGCCGTCGCGGAAGAGTCTGCGCATCTCGCCGAGTATCACCGGCACGGCATAGGTAGAAAAGCGTACGCCGCGCGAATAATCGAACGCGTCCGCCGCCTTGATAAGACCCATGCAGCCCGCCTGAAACAGGTCGTCGTACTCGATGCCGCGCCCCTTAAACCGGTGCGCGCAGGAGTGCACAAGCCCAAGATTGTTCTCCACAACCTCATCTCTGCTTTGTAGCTTAGCTTCAGTCATCCATCAAGCCTCTGGTTTTAATAGTCTTTGTGAGTGTCACGGTCGTGCCCTTGCCTACGGTGGACACTACCGACACCTTGTCCATAAACGACTGCATAACGGCAAAACCCAGCCCCGCCCGCTCGCTGGCGGGGCAGGTGGTATACATGGGCTCCATGGCCTTTTTGATATCCGGTATGCCGCAGCCCTTGTCGCGAATGCGGATGCGGATTCTGCCGTCGGGGAAAATCTTTGCGTTTATGTACACAAGACCGATTTGGTCGCGGTAGGCGTGGATGATGCAGTTGGTAACCGCCTCGGATACGGCGGTCTTTACATCGGTCAGCTCCTCCACCGTGGGGTCAAGCTGTGCGAAGAAGGCCGCCACTGTCACGCGGGCAAACGACTCGTTGGAGCTCTTGCTCGGAAAAGCCAAGTTCATCTCATTGATGCATTTCATTGTTCTTCTGTCCCTTCCGTTTGTTGTACCGAAGTGCTTTATGTAGTCTTGTCCATCGGGCAAAGATGCTGTGCTCATGCGGCCTTTACCCATTCGACTCCATAGAGGCCTCGGTATCCATCCCTTTATTTTTATTCTGGCCTTAGCTATTGCTCTTCTTTGTGCCGTTTTCGATGACGGCAAGGCGGTCTAATCCTGCAACCCGCATCACCTTTTTAAGCTGTGTCGACACATTGACCACGCGCAGCTCGCCGTCGAGCAGCTGCATCTGCTTATACCTGCCCATAATCAGCCCGATGCCGGAGCTGTCCATGAACGTAACCTCGCGATAGTCTAAGTACAGGACCTTCGGCTTGTGGTCGAACAGGGCGGTGTCGATGTCCTCGCGGATCTCCTTGGCGGAGTGGTGGTCGATGTCGCCCACGATCTTGGCCGTCATGGTCTCTCCTTCAAACGTGATGTATACCGGCATGCAAACCCGACTTCCTTTCATTTAAAAAGTCTAACTTTTGAGTCATATCGAACACTTGGATAGATATAGATGTTTACAAAACCGCATAAAAAATAATCCCTTACCCAATAAGGATAAGGGATTATCATCAAAATAAAGCGCGAAGTAGCGCGGCGTATTAGGGCGAAACGGTATCCTAGTCCATATCTTTTAGCAAAAGCGGTCGAACCTCGCTGGCAAGATACAGCGACCCGCAGATAAACACGGTACCGTCCGAACCCGCGCGCTCCTTAGCAAGGGCGAGCGCTTGGGCTAGGTCCTTGCAGGCGGTGCATCGGGAGGTAAATCGCTGCGCTGTTTTACACAAGACCTCCGCATCCTCGGCGTTTTGCGCCTCGGTTTTGGTCACGATAACCTCGTCAAACACCGGAGCAAGGCGGGCAAGAGCACCGGAATAATCCTTATCGGCAAGGGAGCTGTACAAAAGCACCCGCCTGCCGCTCACCCTTGATGCAACCGCAGCCGCCGTTTCGGCCCCCTGCGGATTGTGGGCCCCGTCCAGCACAACGGTAGGCAAGCCCCGAAACACCTCTAAACGGGCGGGGATGCGGGTAGCAGCAATGCCGTTGATGAGGGCATCGTCCGTTACCGCAAAGCCCTTTTGCTGCAGGACACCTACAGCCTCCACCGCGCAGATGAGGTTATTAATCTGATGAGCACCCGCAAGCGGCAGGGTAAACGTAAGCCCCGCATACTCGACGGTGGTGGAAAACACCTCGTCGCGCAGCAGACGGGCGGCGTTGCGATTGCCCTGAACCACGCGGGCGTTTTGCTCTGCCGCGCGCTCAAAGATTACACCCATCACCTCGTGTGGGAGGGAAGGGTAGCATACCACCGTGCCGCCTGGCTTGATGATGCCGGCCTTTTCAAAAGCAATCTTTTCAAGCGTATCGCCGAGGATGGCGGTGTGGTCAAGACCGATGTTCGCAATCACCGCAACAGCTGGGGTATCGATAACATTCGTGGGGTCAAACCGCCCGCCGATGCCGACCTCCAGACACACGATGTCGCAGGCCTGTTCCCAAAACCAGTACAGGGCGATGGCGGTTACCACCTCAAACTCGCTGGGGGCATCCAGCTCGCTTGTCACGGTGTCTACCTGTTCCTTCACGATTGCAGTAATCCGTGCAAGCTCCTCGGGCGGGATGTAGGCCCCGTTTATCTGCATGCGCTCAGTAAAATCAACCACAAACGGCGAGATAAACATCCCCGTTTTATAGCCTGCCTGCCGCAGGACGGATGCAGTCATCGACACAATCGAGCCCTTGCCGTTGGTGCCCGCAACGTGCACGAATTGAAGTCCCTTTTGCGGGTCTCCCAGCAGCGAGAGCAGGCGCGTAATCTTTGAAAGCCCCGCTTTCTTGCCAAAGCGGCGGAAGGAATGGATATAGGAAAGCGCTTCATCGTAGGTCATGCAAAACCCTCATTTATCGTAGAAAGATAATCAAATGTGGCGGGCAACAATGCCCGCCACAAAGTATAGCACAATATCAAAGGATGGTCGATGATAAAAATAAGGGCAGAGATTCTTCTCTGCCCTTAAATCATTAAATCAAATCAGCCAAGCGCTGCGATGCTTTCGTTAATCTTCGCAAGCTTGTCCTCAGCGACCTTGAGCTTTGCCTTCTCCTGCTCGATAACGGCAGCGGGTGCCTTGGAAACAAAGCCTGCGTTGTTTAGCTTGCCGGAAAGGAAGGCCACATCCTTTTCACAGGCTGCCTTTTCCTTCATCAGGCGCTCGCGCTCCTTGGCAAGGTCAACAAGGTCCTGCATCGGGATGAAGATGCGCGCGCTGTCAGTGATAACGCTTACCGCGTCACTGCCCGTGTACTCGTTCACAAGCTCGACACTCGAGGCAAACGCAAGGCGTTCAATGAACATCTTACCCTGCGTAAAGGTTTCGGGATAGTCGGTTATGATGAATACGCTCGCCTTCTTGGAGGGAGGAACGTTCATCTCACTGCGGCGGTTGCGGATGCTCTTGATGGCAAGCATCACGCGCTCAAACTCAGTTTCCTCCGCGGCAAACGACAGGCTTTCATCATATACAGGCCAAGCGCTTGTCATGATGGTTTCGCCCTCATGCGGCAGAGCCTGCCAAATCTCCTCGGTGATAAACGGCATAAAGGGATGCAAGAGTTTGAGGGTGTTGGAGAGGATATAAACCAGAACCTTCTGTGCAGCGACAGAGGTCTCGCCGCCCGCAAGCAGACGGGGTTTGGTCAGCTCAATATACCAGTCGCAGAATACGTTCCAAATAAAGTCGTACAGCTTTGCAACCGCCATGCCGAGCTCGTACTTTTCAAGGTTATCGGTAACCTCGGCAACAAGGGCGTTGTACTTGCTGATAATCCACTTGTCCTCGACCGCTAATGTATCGGGCAGAGCAACCTCGGTGACCGCGTCGGTCAGGTTCATGAGCACAAAACGCGAAGCGTTCCACAGCTTGTTTGCAAAGTTGCGGCTTGCAGTAATCTTCTCGTCCGAAAAACGCATGTCGTTGCCGGGGCTGTTGCCGGTCAGCAGTGTGAAGCGCAAAGCATCCGCACCGTAGGTTTCGATGAGCTCGAGCGGGTCGATGCCGTTGCCGAGTGACTTGGACATCTTGCGGCCCTGTGCATCGCGGATGATGCCGTGGATAAACACAGTGTGGAAGGGTGTTTTGTCCATATGCTTCACACCCGAGAAGATCATACGGGCCACCCAGAAGAAGATGATGTCGTAAGCTGTTACCAGGGTATCGGTGGGGTAGAAGTACTCAAGCTCGGGGGTCTTGTCCGGCCAGCCTAATGTCGAGAAGGGCCAGAGTGCGGAGCTAAACCAGGTATCCAGCGTATCGGGGTCCTGATGGATATTCGCGCTCTTGCAGTGCGGACATACGTCAATATCCTCACGCGAAACAATCATCTGTCCGCAGGACTCGCAGTAAAACGCGGGGATGCGGTGACCCCACCAAAGCTGACGCGAGATGCACCAGTCCTTGATGTTCTCCATCCAGTGGAAGTATATCTTATCAAACCGTTCGGGAATAAACTTGGTTTCGCCGTTTTTCACGACCTCAATTGCGGGTTCGGCAAGCGGCTTCATCTTAACAAACCACTGCTTGGATACGCGCGGCTCAACGACGTGGGAACACCGGTAGCAGGTGCCTACGTTGTGCTTGATGTCCTCAACCTTGCACAGGTAGCCATCTTCTTCGAGCTGCTTGACAATGGCTTTGCGCGCCTCTATGCCGCTCATGCCGGCAAAACGGCCGCCGTTTTCGTTGATGGAGCCGTCGTCGTTCATCACATTGAGGATGGGCAGGTTGTGGCGCAGGCCGACCTCAAAGTCGTTGGGGTCATGGGCGGGGGTAATCTTCACAACGCCGGTACCGAAGTCCATCTCGACATACTCATCAGCAACGACGGGAATCTCTTTATTGACAATCGGCAGGATGACGTTCTTGCCCACCAGATGCTTGTACCGCTCATCATCGGGATGCACCGCAACGGCAGTATCGCCCAGCATCGTCTCGGGACGGGTGGTCGCAAGCTCCAGATATCCGCTGCCGTCTGCAATCGGATATTTGATGTGCCAGAAATGACCGTCCTTCTCCTCGTACTCCACCTCGGCATCCGAGATAGAGGTCAGGCAGTGGGGGCACCAGTTGATGATGCGCTCTCCGCGATAGATGATGCCCTCTTCATACATGCGCACAAATACCTCGCGCACAGCGCGGGAGCACCGCTCGTCCATCGTAAAGCTCTCGCGCTCCCAGTCGCAGGAGGAGCCGAGTTTTTTGAGCTGCTCGATGATGCGTCCGCCGTATTTGCGGCGCCATTCCCATGCGCGCTCTAAAAAGCCTTCACGGCCAAGGTCAGCCTTGGTCAGGCCATCCTTTTTCATATCCTCCACAATCTTTGCCTCAGTGGCGATGGAGGCATGGTCTGTACCGGGCATCCACAGGGCTTCGTATCCCTGCATGCGCTTAAAGCGGATTAAGCTATCCTGCATGGCATTATCCAGTGCGTGACCAAGGTGCAGCTGCCCCGTGATGTTGGGCGGCGGCATCATAATGGTGTACGGCTTTTTATCGGGATTTACGACCGCATGGAAGTAGCCTCCCTTAAGCCAAAAGTCATAGATGCGGCTTTCAACCTGTTTGGGGTCGTAAAGCTTTTCGAGCTGTTGTGACATGGTTATGACCACCTTTTTTCCGAAATGCGTTTGAATGTTATCATAAAGCTATGGGCTTCATACTCGCAATGGTGAACGACAGGGCAGATGCGATGATGTGGCAGCTTGTGAGTACAATCCACATGCACATTGATGAAACGGGTACCTCGTGAATGCCATTCAAGAGGTCAGGCGGAAGTGCTGAATTGCTGGCCTCTTCCTTACCAAGGAAGTGCTCAGCCCACACGCCATGTGTGAATCATGATGAACCATCGAGCGCTTGCTTGACATGCAAGAGGTCGATACACACTAAGAGCGGGGAACACTTTTTTACATACTCTTTTATTATGCGCAAGCAAAAGGGCAAAGTCAAGGTTTTGGTATGAATGAGAATAGAAAAGATGCCGCTGCACCTGCAACGGCAGGTGTTACGGCATCTTTCATCGCTGTTCAGGAAGAAGGCCCGTGACCTCAGCTTGGGAAGTTGAGGTAATACAACACTATCCACACTCCCCGTGTGGGGAGTGACCCTTATCTATTAGAGCGGGACAAGCACCTTCCTTACATTTCAATCCACACTCCCCGTGTGGGGAGTGACCGTCGTCTTACTCAAACTGTATGGGCATGCAAAACATTTCAATCCACACTCCCCGTGTGGGGAGTGACCTTTTTCAGCGCACAACCTCGCGAATGTATCAATATTTCAATCCACACTCCCCGTGTGGGGAGTGACGAGTTACTCGCCCGCAAATATCTCTACCGAGACAAATTTCAATCCACACTCCCCGTGTGGGGAGTGACCGAACCGATGGGCAATTGAGAGATACCTCCCGTGATTTCAATCCACACTCCCCGTGTGGGGAGTGACCTTTTAAATACGCATATTGCTACGCAAGCGTATACATTTCAATCCACACTCCCCGTGTGGGGAGTGACCAAGTACCGTTTTGCGTTATGCAAGTGAAACGTAATTTCAATCCACACTCCCCGTGTGGGGAGTGACTTTGTGTAAAACTCGTGCTACACCACGTACGCGCACATATTTCAATCCACACTCCCCGTGTGGGGAGTGACGGATAAACGTAAGCATAGACGACAAGAATTCTACAATTTCAATCCACACTCCCCGTGTGGGGAGTGACGTGTATTTGATGCTGTGTAGTAGGGATATAATTATTTCAATCCACACTCTCCGTGTGGGGAGTGACCAACCAACTCACACTTACCTGCATCTCTCAAGTATTTCAATCCACACTCCCCGTGTGGGGAGTGACCTGGAGCACTCCTGCTATCACACAAAAGCCAAGCACATTTCAATCCACACTCCCCGTGTGGGGAGTGACAGCGCGGCATAACAACCTATAGGATAAGAAAAGAATTTCAATCCACACTCCCCGTGTGGGGAGTGACTAACGCAAGCACAGGCGGAGCATATTGCAAAGCTATTTCAATCCACACTCCCCGTGTGGGGAGTGACTTGCTAAATGTAAATGCGGATTTCAATTTTCAAACGATTTCAATCCACACTCCCCGTGTGGGGAGTGACATGCATTTGTGTTATCATTTCACAATACAACTATAATTTCAATCCACACTCCCCGTGTGGGGAGTGACCAGTTCGGATGACACGATGCTATAATCAAACAATATTTCAATCCACACTCCCCGTGTGGGGAGTGACGGTTTAATTATGCGTTGTGATTGCGTAAATCATCTTATTTCAATCCACACTCCCCGTGTGGGGAGTGACAATCAATAAGATTGGGCGCCACAACAAAAAAACGGATTTCAATCCACACTCCCCGTGTGGGGAGTGACGCGCTCACAGCCATGTTGTTTATTACAGTTGCACAATTTCAATCCACACTCCCCGTGTGGGGAGTGACTCAACGCCGGTGACATCAAGACCGTAGCAACCTTTATTTCAATCCACACTCCCCGTGTGGGGAGTGACCCTAAGATATTGTTTCAGCATATATGTCAGTGTAATTTCAATCCACACTCCCCGTGTGGGGAGTGACCAGACGATGTTAACTTCAGAGTATATTTCTGATATTTCAATCCACACTCCCCGTGTGGGGAGTGACGTTCGCTGCCCAACTGGATGCGCAGTACCGGAGCGAATTTCAATCCACACTCCCCGTGTGGGGAGTGACACATCGGTAAGGTATATGGCACATTTAAGGTTGTAATTTCAATCCACACTCCCCGTGTGGGGAGTGACGCTTGTCATTGATAAACGCTCCTTTCAAATGTCGAATTTCAATCCACACTCCCCGTGTGGGGAGTGACTCTCACGTATATGCAAAAGATTATTCAAACGTAATTTCAATCCACACTCCCCGTGTGGGGAGTGACCATCCCTTATCCATCTTGGGCTAACAACAAAAATATTTCAATCCACACTCCCCGTGTGGGGAGTGACGGTAGAACGCCTACAGGTCACAAGTCCTGATGATATTTCAATCCACACTCCCCGTGTGGGGAGTGACTTCTCACGTATATGCAAAAGATTATTCAAACGTAATTTCAATCCACACTCCCCGTGTGGGGAGTGACCTTATTTCGTCAATCCAATCAAACACGGGAAGCAGATTTCAATCCACACTCCCCGTGTGGGGAGTGACCCTTATCATTTGATGAGGGTAAGGCAATGATTACAATTTCAATCCACACTCCCCGTGTGGGGAGTGACCGACATCCGGTCGTTGAGGTGCTATAACCAGCTGCGATTTCAATCCACACTCCCCGTGTGGGGAGTGACCAGCTTGACACGCTGTTCGTCAGTTGCGGTCTTTGAATTTCAATCCACACTCCCCGTGTGGGGAGTGACGGATGGTGCGGCGCTCAAACATTGGTTACCGTCATTTCAATCCACACTCCCCGTGTGGGGAGTGACGCTGAGCGTATTAACCATCTTTGCAGTGAAATTGATATTTCAATCCACACTCCCCGTGTGGGGAGTGACCAAGAGCTTATGGAGGGTTAACCGTGACACGCAAGATTTCAATCCACACTCCCCGTGTGGGGAGTGACGCGTTGCCTGGGGCATCCCATGTGAGGACAATCTGCTTATTTCAATCCACACTCCCCGTGTGGGGAGTGACATGGCGTAGCCGTTATCTGGCTTACCTTTGACATTTCAATCCACACTCCCCGTGTGGGGAGTGACGTGCCGCCACCGGAGCCCGGGACGAGCTCGCCGTCCTATTTCAATCCACACTCCCCGTGTGGGGAGTGACGGCAATTTGTGATTTTAAGCCACGTTGTGTTAAATATTTCAATCCACACTCCCCGTGTGGGGAGTGACACGGGGAGTATTGTTGTTAGTAACACAGTCAAAATTTCAATCCACACTCCCCGTGTGGGGAGTGACATTCAAGGATGGTGTGGTGGCAATCCGGTGTTCTTTAATTTCAATCCACACTCCCCGTGTGGGGAGTGACAGGTTTATTCCAACAGGATGGACAAAGACGAGAGGATTTCAATCCACACTCCCCGTGTGGGGAGTGACATCAAGCCGTTCGCCGCTTTTACCGTTTCGGCCAATTTCAATCCACACTCCCCGTGTGGGGAGTGACATTTTTTGATGCAGCCCAGCGTTTCTTACAGATTATTTCAATCCACACTCCCCGTGTGGGGAGTGACGCCCGCTCCTTTAGGGTTTTCCTCTTCTCCTCATGATTTCAATCCACACTCCCCGTGTGGGGAGTGACGAGGAGCGTCAAAAGGTTAACGTACTGCAAGCTATTTCAATCCACACTCCCCGTGTGGGGAGTGACAAAAACAATCCATCCTTTTCTAACGAGATACCAATTTCAATCCACACTCCCCGTGTGGGGAGTGACTAAAGACCGTGACGCCGTTGTGCCTAGACCTCCATTTCAATCCACACTCCCCGTGTGGGGAGTGACAGACTTTGGTTTCTACAACATGGACTGTATGGACGATTTCAATCCACACTCCCCGTGTGGGGAGTGACATCGGCGTCACACAAAAAGACATCAGCCGATGGATTTCAATCCACACTCCCCGTGTGGGGAGTGACAGTAACCCGCAATATGGAGACCCTTGTCATACGCTGATTTCAATCCACACTCCCCGTGTGGGGAGTGACGATGGATTTGAGTCAACCTACTCAACATGGGATATTTCAATCCACACTCCCCGTGTGGGGAGTGACCGCATGGGTGAGTGCGGCAAGCTTGATAGGAGGTATTTCAATCCACACTCCCCGTGTGGGGAGTGACAGGGCAGCGTGCCGGAGAAATACTATTTAAGCCAGATTTCAATCCACACTCCCCGTGTGGGGAGTGACCGTGCACGTTCCAACCAAACGGGACGCGCTCACATTTCAATCCACACTCCCCGTGTGGGGAGTGACTCATGCGCTAGTTGCTTCCATCTGCCAGAATCAGTTATTTCAATCCACACTCCCCGTGTGGGGAGTGACTTGGCAGAGGATATATTTTTCTATACTCACCATAATTTCAATCCACACTCCCCGTGTGGGGAGTGACCTCTAAGTCTCGCCCGTACTGCAAAGGGAGCCGAGGATTTCAATCCACACTCCCCGTGTGGGGAGTGACACCGATATTGACCATGCCATCAAACATCGCCTTATTTCAATCCACACTCCCCGTGTGGGGAGTGACTTGACAGGGACTCCACGAGGCAGTTGCCCTTCAGATTTCAATCCACACTCCCCGTGTGGGGAGTGACGACGAGTGCGAACAGTTTGTCGAAGCACTCAGCGATTTCAATCCACACTCCCCGTGTGGGGAGTGACATAAGCCTTTTTAAACGCCTCAATAACGGGTTGATTTCAATCCACACTCCCCGTGTGGGGAGTGACCTTGACATACTTGCCTTTATACTTATCGTCCGCGATTTCAATCCACACTCCCCGTGTGGGGAGTGACCTATGTATTCTTCCGGCGTTCTCTCTAAACCAAGTATTTCAATCCACACTCCCCGTGTGGGGAGTGACCATCTTCTGTCCGCCGTCAGCCGCAAAGTCAGCCATTTCAATCCACACTCCCCGTGTGGGGAGTGACATCGCCCTTTGCCACTCGGAGCTATCGGAGGCGCTGATTTCAATCCACACTCCCCGTGTGGGGAGTGACATCATTACAATGGCGGTAATAGGAGCTCGCAGGGGAATTTCAATCCACACTCCCCGTGTGGGGAGTGACGGCAATATATCCGCAGGATTGCCTTTATATGCAATTTCAATCCACACTCCCCGTGTGGGGAGTGACAACAAATGGGAGTGATTACAACTCAAAAAGCACTTATTTCAATCCACACTCCCCGTGTGGGGAGTGACATGGCGTGATGTCCTGCACACCGTGCAAAAAAGAATTTCAATCCACACTCCCCGTGTGGGGAGTGACTGCCGTTCATGTGTGCCCTGCTCCCTGTTTAACGCCATTTCAATCCACACTCCCCGTGTGGGGAGTGACGCGGCAAGCTTGATAGGAGGTAAAGTCAATGGAATTTCAATCCACACTCCCCGTGTGGGGAGTGACGGGTCTCCGTAATGCGGATTGTTGCCGTTTTGCGGGATTTCAATCCACACTCCCCGTGTGGGGAGTGACGGTTGGCACCGCGCAGGTCGGCACCGCGCAGGTTGATTTCAATCCACACTCCCCGTGTGGGGAGTGACCCTCATTTCTCGAATGATTCTCACGGCTTCAATATTTCAATCCACACTCCCCGTGTGGGGAGTGACTCCGGCACTGTCGCCTGTAAAATCTGCGACAAGATTTCAATCCACACTCCCCGTGTGGGGAGTGACCGTTTGGCAAGGAGGTTACCGGACTTCCAACAATGATTTCAATCCACACTCCCCGTGTGGGGAGTGACGTGCAACACAATCACACTACAGCAGACGCGCCGATTTCAATCCACACTCCCCGTGTGGGGAGTGACTGGTGCGTAACCACATTAACTTTTAAGGATTGTTATTTCAATCCACACTCCCCGTGTGGGGAGTGACTGTTGCGGATAATGTGAGCTTTTGCGGGGGAAAATTTCAATCCACACTCCCCGTGTGGGGAGTGACAGGCGCAGCAGATTGGCAGGACGGTAAATGTAGACATTTCAATCCACACTCCCCGTGTGGGGAGTGACTTGGGCGGGTTGCAATAAAAACAAAAAGGTAGGACAGGAGATTTCAATCCACACTCCCCGTGTGGGGAGTGACAAGACCATTGTTGAGGTTGATGTCGTGGCCGCAATTTCAATCCACACTCCCCGTGTGGGGAGTGACAGCAAAACTGCACAAATACATCTGCATTCAATACAACGAATTGCACATGTTTTTGCGTTAATACGTTTTTGCCTAGTAAAAATCTGAGCAAAAAGTCTAAATTAAAGCGTACACCCCCAATATGCCGGTGCGAACCTGCCATGGAATTCATGTTCACTTACGGTTCGCACTACACCATTAAGGTGCCTTCAACGTCAAAGGAAGGCTTGGCGCCGATGTGTTCTACCTTGTTTTGGTAATTATTGCCTAAATAGTAAAACCGCAGGCTGTCCTTATCCTTATCAATAATCTGCTCGAGAATATAGCGAACCTCACGGCATTTTGCGGCGTCCATTACACATTCGAAAACCGAGTTTTGTACCCTTTGTCCGTAGTTGACACATTGCTTGGCTACTTTACGCAGACGTTTTCTACCAGCAGCATTCTCGGTGTTGACATCATATGTGATTAATACCAGCATCGAACCCACCTACTTCCATAAAAACACGGGATAATCATCAATATCTCCCCGAAGGTAGCGTGCAAGCAACAATGCCTGAACGTGTGCGACAAGCCCCCATTCAATCTTTTCTTCAAGATATGGATGGGTGATAGTGTCCTGCTTTTTCTCCTGCCATGCGCGCAAAACGGATTTACGGGTATCATCATCCATAATCACCGCTCCGCTTTCTCTTTGTTTAAAACCTTTGCTGTTTACTTCACGTCGGTTAATCAGCGAGATTACAAACCGGTCAGCGTATATGCTGCGCAGTTCCTCCATCAGGTCCAAGGCAAGTGAAATCCGCCCGGGCCGATCACGATGCAGAAAACCCACATAAGCATCTAAGCCTACACCTTCAAGCGCTGCAGCGCAATCGTGAGCAAGAAGGGTGTAAACAAAGGATAGTAGTGCATTGACGTTATCTAACGGCGGCCGTCGATTTCGCCCCGAAAAAGGGAAATCCTCCTTTTGCTGAAGAATCAGCTCATCCAAGACGCCAAAATAGCAACTTGCGGCTTCCCCTTCCAATCCACGTAAACGTGCAAGGTCTTCACATTCATTGATTGAGGACATACTCCTAGCAAGCTGCTGTGATGCATGCTTTACCCGTTCGGTGTCAATACGTTGAGAATGGTCACGAGTAGCGCGTTCAAGTACCCAACGGGAGTTATACAGCTTTCCTAGGATGAACCTGCGGGCAAGACGCAGACTTGCAGTTGGGTCATCGCTGATGCGGTATTGGGTCTTGCGAAGCGTGACATTTCCATTGGTCTCGCCAACCACACGGCACAAAAAGCGCCCCTGAGCGGTTAAAAAGGTGAGAGAGGGCCCCGATTTTGCACACCTTCCCATTAGGGCAGGGCTGGCACCGGTGTACCCGAAAGCGAGAATGCTCTCCAGATTGTGTAACGGGATACGGACGGCCTCCTGCTGCTCTTTGAGTACCACAACGTTTTCTCCATCCAAAGAGAGATATGTATCGGGGGAGGTAACATACAACGTGTTCAGCAGCTTTTTCATATCATATCCCCACCCTCATTATCTTTGATTTCTTTTATGCGGCTGCTCAGATATTCGGATACCGGCCGTTTTTTAAGCAGTTTAGGCAAACACAGGTCTTTGAGGGAACATAACTGACAGGCCTTAGTGGGTTTAACACGCGGTGTATATCTGCGCGCATATAGCTCATGCATCTCGGCAAACGATGCGCAAACCTTCTCTTTTAAGGATGCATCAATGACCACACGTGTGCGCCGGGCGGGTTCTCCGTAATACAGAAATCCCTCACTTATGTCACATCCGAGCATTTCCGAAAGACAGATGGCCTGTGCTGTAAGCTGTAATACATCTTCATCCCCCTCTTTGGGTTTGCCGCGCTTGTACTCAACGGGCACAGGCAGGAACAGACCGTCCCTGCCATTTAGCCGTATGCCTTTTTCACTACGGTGAAGCTCAACTACATCACATACACCGTTTGTGCCCAGAGTTCGCGAGAATACCGGCATCCCACGAGTAATGATGATGTCGCCGCGTGTTTCGTTATATGCGGCATCGTGCGCCCGTTCATGTAGGATGTTGCCTTCCACGGTCAGCAGATTATCTTTCCACGCTTGTTCAATGTGGATGAGTGCCCACTGCCTGCGGCAAAAGGTGAAATGTTGTATGCCGGATAGCGGCAGGAAATCCTCTTCGCTATATTCCGTCATATTCTTCACACGCCAAACCTTCAAGCGGAGTGCAGGTGATTTGATAGGAGTCAACCAGCTTGGGGTTGCAACCCTCTTTCAGTGCAACCTGAACGCTGTGGTGAACCTTTGCCGAAGGATACTGTCCGCTTGCGCAGTTGTGTTCCCACCAGTAGAGCTTGCGCACTACCATACTGCCGTCCGGACGAGCAGATGAAGCATCATTCTCAAACAAGGTCTTAAGCGCCTCATGAATCAGCTTTGCATCCTCGTCTGTAAAGCCCGTCTTTGAAGCAAGCTGTGGATTGATGCTGCCGTAAAAAACATACATCCCATAGTCAACGCGATGTTTGGTTCCCATTGTGTCGGATGTCTTCTTTTCACCAGTCTCGCTGTTGACACTTTTCGTAATCTGCATAGATGAAATTTGGATGGGAGCAACGCTGACAGCTGTATGTATTGATACCGGCCCGCGCACACTGACTGAGACACCTTCGCCGGCTTTTGCATTCTTGAAAGCGAACAGCTGACCAAAGCTGCGCACATCTATCCATCTTTCACACGCAAGCTTGATATAAAGCTCCTTATCCTTGTTTGACTCTGCCTTTTTCAGTTCGGCGAAAGCATCAGCGCGTTCCCGAAGGCTTTTGCACCCATCATCTGCGCGGTCATCCGACTGTACAAAGATGCTTTGACCCATATCCTGCAGACGGTTGCGAATCTTACGTTTGATGCAAACATCCGAAATCTCGCCAAACCCATCATAATCCTCGCGGGGGCGGTTGCCATTGAGCGGGTCTCCGTTCGGATTAGCATTCTTTACCCATACCACGGCCGCAAAATCTACTTTATGATTTAATGTGTTCATAATCATTCTCCTTTACTATTATTTGTTGTCTACGGAATCAGCCTTGAGTTTTTTCTCTTTGGCTGCCGCCATACGTTCTTTGCGCTGGTCAATAAAAACCTTGCGTTGTGAGGAGTATCCCAAAAGCCATACATCCTCAAGAGGTTCTGTGCTGGTGTAATCTTCAAAGGATAGCAGGTCACTTATTTGGTTTAGTAAATCATCCAGCCCCTCTGCTTTATCGCCCAGACGTTTCAGGTACGGACTAAGGTTTTTTCGTATGTTTGCCCAGGTCTTGTAAGGCGTTTTAGAGAACTGGTGCATCATTCTTTCTGCTGTGGTTTCCCTTTTGGCATCGGATTCATACAATGCCCACGACTCAATCTCTTGAGCGACGGCAAGCAGCCGACCATACAGATAGCTTCGGTTTAATTGACTGTTGTCAACTCCCATACTCCATTCCTCCTTGTTATTACTCTTATCGAGTCGATATTTTTTAACCAACGCACAGGCAATGCTGAGTGCTTTTTCCCAACTGTAGTCGTCAATTTCCGTGCATCGCGAGGCCCGCCGAACCACCGATTGAACAATATCATACGGCAGTGGTTTGCCATCGATAATGCAGGGCATCAGCCGCTCAACCGTAGCCTTTTTAAGCTTATCAGAGCAGTTTTTGCCATATGCAGCCTCTGCAATCTGCATGGGGGCTGGAGCACCATAAAAGGTGACGACTCTCGCCTTGCCTTTCTTGCTTGATTCTTCCGTGCTATCAAACTCCCTTTTGTAAGTGTGAAGCCACGCACAGGAGGTGTGCCAGTTAATCAGCTTTTCAAGATATCTTGAACCCGTC
Source organism: Bacillota bacterium (assembly GCA_023415575.1). Lineage (GTDB taxonomy): Bacteria > Bacillota > Clostridia > Oscillospirales > Ruminococcaceae > Acetanaerobacterium. The sequence goes on along the minus strand of JAEZKF010000007.1, from coordinate 30,265 downwards.
AGCTCACGATAATAGGTAATGGAAAGTCTGCCTACTGTCGCAGCCTCCACAGCCATGATTACAGCAGTAGATTGCTCATTGTTAAAGGATTTCCAATACCCGCTCATACAGGAATTTATTCGCCTTGCGAGATCGTCCTCGGTTTCGGGAAGTTCAAAGCGGGCATCGGGCATGATGTCCGGAAAGTCGTCCTCATATTCTTGTTGCGCGTCTGATTCGTTCAAAAGATCAGCACTGTCCTTCAGTATGATGGGAAAGGATTCATTTTTCGTGCCCCAAATGACAATCGACTGCTCATCATTTCGCATTCCCTGTCGCGATATCAGCCAGCGCAGCGCGGCATGAGCCTTTTGAGAAGGCAGAAAGCCTACACGCACGGTCTGCTCATCATCTGTAAACCGACCCCGGAAGGTATAACCTGAGGTATCGTTTGCCGAAATCAGCTTTGCCTTATCGCCGATATGGCGTAGCTTGGCAGGGTGCTTGTCCGAGCAGGGGATCACCGCTCCGGTCACATAACATAGGCTTTTCTCAGACTGGCTGTCAAGCAGGTAGTCGACATAGCTTTGCCATACAGCAGGGCTTTGCCACACCTTGTGTAAAGGTTCTCCCGGAACATGAACGATAAAGCGGACGAAGGCCTCCAGAGGTTCGACATTAAGGTCGATTCCATCCGGCCATCTGCCCTTTACTGTTCCATCCTCCTTGCACTGCATAAGCCCGCAGGAGATGAGGTCACTGATTACGGTTCCCTTGCTTAAGTAAGCGTAAATTGCTTGTATCTCCGTGCAGGAATGCGGAGAATCACACCAAGCCTTTAGCTGTGCAAGATACTTTTGATGTGAGTCAGGCCCCTTTGTACCACCGTATTTTATGTAATCTCCTGCAACATATTGCAGCTTGTCGCACAAGGGGTGGGGAAATTCTGCCTTGCCTGCGCGACTGTTGGAGTCTTCTGTGCAGGGGATGATGGTAATCTCCCGCCCAATCTCATCCTCTACCTTCGACTTTGTGATGATCTCTGCCCCGGAGAAGGTGCCGTCATCGCGGATGGTTATTTCAATATGGGCATTTTGCGTGGTATGTGCAATCGGCAAAAGGGGAGGGGCCTTGTCCAGTTTTACGCCGATAAATTTGCTGCAGTTGTCATATGTTTCATAGAGCCTCTCAAACCAACTCAATACAATCCTCCCCCTCATAAAATTCGGATAGTCCGCTGAAATTGCTTTGGTCAAACCGCTTGGGTGTCATCTCGCGGACATCCCTGCGGATGGTGCACTCCTCTGGTCGGCAGAAACGCACTACCCCTCTCTTCATGACAGGCGTCCACAGGCGAACACCCAACCGATTGTTGCCCGTTTCATCGGGATAGTCGATTCCGTGTACCATAATGCCGAATGAAAGCTCCTCAATGTCGTCATATGCCCCTTCGCCCTCGCCGAATACACAGGGCTCGACATACCCCTGACACTCCCGCGTGCCTAAGAAGATATCGCGTCGACCGCCGCGCTCAATCATCCGCTTGGCGATAAAGTAGTGCTTGTTTTCGTTGCGGTCGTCGGCAAGCTCCGGACGGTTTGTGTTCCACTCAAAATGCGCCCGAACCTGATACTCGACATCTTTGAGATAGGTGTAATACGACAGGGTGTTTCCACCGCCGTAGCCAATCGGCCGCACGCCGCGGGATTGTGTCTGTATGGGGTTCATCACGCGCACCTCATCCACATACCAGATAAAGGTCGGCTTCCAATACACGGATTCCAGTATTCCCTTGAGCGCCTGATAGGTGGGAATCTGGTAGGAGAACTTTTCTCCGCCCAGACGCGTGACCGGGTCGCTGAACAGCGCCGAGCGCCCCCATACCCGGAGTTCTACGCTGTTTGCCTTTTGCATTTCATCACCTCATTTGCTGGTTATTGGTTTAAAAACGGCATTAGTTCTGATTCGGATATAACACCGAGTGTGTTGCTATAGTGGGATTCATTAAGAGCAAAAACACCTCCATTCAGTAGTGGCTTTATGGCACCCTTATGATTAACCAACTCATCGAATTGGTAGCGGAACAGGTTTACACTGTACTGCTGGGCCTTACCCAGTTCAAGCTTTTGAATCTCTAATGAACAGTTGCCGTTGAGTGCGGCTATAATACGCTTACCCTCCTCGCCGTAAGGGACAAGCACCGGGATGGTGTTGCTGTCAATCACCTCAAAATGCCTTGCAGCGGTTTTGTATGCGTGAAGAAGCATGAGTTTGTATTTAAAATTATCTCTTACGATTTGAGCAAAACGATAGTTCTGGTTTAATAAATCAAATATGTTAGCATTCATGGATACGTCATTGATATAGAACGGGTAATCCATTTTTGGGTCAAAATCATCATAGTACAGCCTAAAGTAGTGGTTTATGGCGGCAGGAGATAGCAGGTCACCCTCAAACGGAAGGCGACCCATGTTGCTTTCTTCAAGAATCTGCCTGCATTTTTCCGCCCCTATCTTAATCTCGGGCAGCTTGTCGAGGTTTTCCTTTGCAATGTTTACAAGATATACGTGCCCGACCGCCGCATCGCCGTTACGGTTGCATCGTCCGGCCGCCTGTGCAATGCAGTCTAGTCCTGCAAGTGCACGCACAACACAGGCAAAGGAAACATCGATACCGGCCTCAATGATCTGCGTGCTGACGCAAATAATCTTTTGGGGGTAAGAGGGGTCTTTCAACGCTTCGGAAAGCTCTTTGATAATCTCCCGACGGTGGGCTGGGCAAAGGCTGGTGCTCAGATAGCATAGGAAAAAACGCTCGTCTTCAGGCAAAGCCTCGTTGATACGCGAAAGTTCATAAAACAGGGAAGCAGCATCCGTCTTCGTGTTTAGGATGGCAAGCAGGCTGCGGTTTTCGTCCAGCTTGTCCAGAACAAAATCGGCAAGCTCTGCACTGTTGTAACCACCAATCCGAAGGCGAGGTAAAATCTCCACACGCTTGGTTGCACGAAAGATATCCTCGTAGTTGCTGACTATATCCGCTTTATCGCCGATATGAAGCTTGTAGTGTGCTCGTTCAAGTCCGGGCTGTGTCGCGGTACACAGCACCACCGTTGAACCGCATATCGAGGTTAGAAAGTTTACCGCCATATTGAACAGATGGATGCATTTGACCGGTACGGTCTGCACCTCGTCAAACACGATAACCGAGTTTGCAAACCGGTGCAGCCGCCGCAAGCTGCCAGAGGAACCGTAAAAAGAGTTGAAAAATTGAACCAGGGTGGTCAGTATGATGGGGCTGTCATACCGCTCGGTTGTCAGCTCCCAGCGTTGCAGCTCCTCCTGCAGTGCGGTAAGGTTATCCTCGGATACTCCTTTATCATGCAGCAGCTCCCTTACGGCATCTTCAGGTATGATGTCCGAATGATGCTCAAGCATTATTCCCGGATGGTCAAAGACCTCTGTAAAGGTTTTGGCAGTTTGGTCGATGATGGTTTTATAGGGGATGATATAGAAGATACGGTCCTTGTGTGTCTTTTTTGCATGATGCAGCGCAAACCGCAGGCTGCTCAGCGTCTTGCCAAGTCCGGTAGGGAGGCACAAACGGTAAATGCCGCTTTCGCCTTCTGCGGCGGACAGGCAGGCGTCGGAGCACTCTTTGCGCAAGGAATCAATTGCGTAGCGGTTTGGCATGCTTTCAGTTTTCTGCTCAATCTTTTCGCATAGTTCCGCCCACAGCGCCTGTGTATTGATAGCAGGTAAATCGTCTTTTCCCGACATAAAGCGGTAGGTGTCGTAGCGGTCAGCATCAATGAGGCAGCTGTATGCAAACTTTACAATCAGGTGTATGTAAAAGAATAAGGGGTTGTATGACGGATTCTCCGGCTTTGGCAGCTTATTGATCACACGCAGCTCATCACAGGCTTTGTTAAACAGGTCGTCAATTTCCTGTTCAGTGCAGCATTCCAGAAAGAAGTTGCGCTTTGCCTCCTCATACACCTCTTGTTCTACCGAATCCATCTTGCGCAAAAAAGGGCTTTTCCCGTCTGAATCCAAAACATCTGGCAGCCCGCCGTGATGCCCCGTCACAACCAGGGCAACAATCTGCGCGCAGATGTTCCGGTACCGGTCTTTGGAGACTCCATAGGTTTCCATGATATACCGTGCGCCGGCGCCGGTGTGGTTGACGGTGCCGCGCAACTTCCAAGCATCATTCGGGTTGTGTAGGCAAAAATACAGATAGTTTTGGAACTCTTGTGTAAACTTGCCCATATCATGTATGAGCGCACACAGCTTGCATAAGGAGGCAAGGCCAACCCTTCTGCCGTAATCCTCACACAGCCTCGCAACATCACGGCTGTGGTCAGCTATGCTGTGTTCTCTTCCAGTGTCAGATTGAATATGCGCAGTAAACACAATAAAACCCTCCCCATTAGCAATGGATTATTCTCTACCGAGTATCCTTAACACCTCGTTGAGGATGCAGATGAGAACGCATAAGCAGACTACCAATCTCAAAAAGACAAGAAGTTCTTGTGATAAAAAGGGTTGTAAAGTTCTTAACTCGGTGGAAAACAAGCTGATGAGCAAGTACAGGTTATGAAAGCTTGAACTGTCAGGAGAGCGTGGATAGAAACTCATTTATCTCACCGACTCTATTCTTCTTTAATGATGTGTTACTTTATGCTCATCATCTTGTCCTATATGCCTATTTGAGTGATAAAAATGATTGCTACTTACATAAACTTTCGCACAATGCGACATCAATAGATAGCAGAGGTTGATACAATTAGGTTGTCGCTAAATAAGCGTGGATTGAAATTTTAAAGATGTCTTATGCGTGCACCACTGCGTGAACCCTGACTTTATAGTCGGGGTTCAAATTATTTATATTACTCTCATTATACTACAAAATATGTCCATAAAACAGTACAATTGTAAAATAAAAGCAAATCATACCGCGTAAAATCAAACTCTTCCTGCAACAATCTCCCCGCACCCCACAGCCTATTTCTGCATATAATTAAAAAAACATGAAAAATAGCTGTTGACAGCCCCAACACTTTTCTGCTATACTGAGCTAAATCAAAACAAGGAGAACTACGCTTAATGATGACTCTGTTTGCCATCGTCAACATTATTATCGTCATTATCGCTCTAGTCGTCGGACTAGTTAGTGATGATGTTAATTGTGTTGCGCTGCAAACGAGGGATTGAAATACAGGGACCCCGTAATAGGTTCCTTGTAAATGGAGATAATTGCAAGCCCTGCAGTGAACACACTGCAGGGCTTTTTGTTTAGGATATTTCTGTAAGTTTTAGCCGTTTTTTAAGTCATCTTCAGGGAAAAGAGAGGATTATCACCATGGCAAATCTGCTGGTCTGTGTGACGCTTGTCGTCACGGTCGTTGTTGTCGCTGTCACCGGCTCCGGTGCGGGGTTTGCTCTATCGGATGACGCACTACAATGAGTGCTCGCCCCTAATGCAAATTGCCGGAGCGCCGGTAACCCGCGCTCTATCAGCTAAAATCGACTTCGCCGCCGCGCATCTATCCTAAAGGCGGCAGCAGGCAGTACGAAAGGATGAATTACTTTGGAACTGACAGGTGCACAGATTTTAATAGAAACACTTATAGAGCAGGGCGTAGACATCGTGTTCGGCTACCCGGGCGGGTCGGTGCTCAACATCTACGATGAGCTTTACAAAAGTGCCGATAAGATCACCCATTATCTCACCTGCCATGAACAGGCAGCCGCACACGCAGCCGACAGCTACGCGAGAACAACCGGCCGCACGGGCGTTGTAATCGCAACCTCCGGCCCCGGAGCCACCAACCTTGTAACCGGTATTGCAACTGCTTATCTCGACAGCACCCCAATGGTTGCAATCACCGGCAACGTAGCTACCGGCTTAATCGGACGCGACAGCTTCCAGGAGGTAGACATCACCGGTATTACCATGCCGGTCACCAAGCACAACTACATCGTAAAGGATATTACCAAACTCGCCGATACGGTGCGTGAGGCGTTTGCGATTGCCAACAGCGGCAGAAAGGGCCCCGTGCTCATCGATATCCCCAAGGATATTCAGACCGCTACCTGCGAGTATCAGCCCAAGACCGTATCTACCCCTGAGCAAGTTGAGGATAATACCGAGGAATGTCGCCTTGCGGCTGAGATTATCGCAAAGTCCAAACGCCCCTTTATCTATGCGGGCGGAGGCGTAGTGGCATCCGAGGCAACCGAGGAGTTAATCAAGCTTGCCGACACCATAGATGCCCCCATCGGTCTTAGCATGATGGGCCTTACCGCAGTACCGGCCGACCATGAGAGAAACTTCGGCATGGTGGGCATGCACGGACGGTATGCCGCCAACCGCGCACTCCACCAAAGCGATGTGATTATCGCCGTCGGCACCCGTTTTTCCGACCGCGCGACCGGCAACAAGACCGAGTTCTCCGGCGGGCGAAGGGTAGTCCACATCGACATCGACCCGGCCGAGATCGGCAAAAATATCTCGGCATACACCGGCATCATCGGCGACATCAAGGAGATTCTTTCAACCCTCCTTTCCATGCTTCCAAAAGCCGAGCATCCCGAGTGGCATGCTGAAGCAATCGGCTACAAGACCTGCGAGCAGAACAACATTGATATGCCCAAGGACTGCTTAACCCCCCAGATGGTGATTGAAGCGGTCAGCCGGTATGCCGAAGAGGACACAGTCATTGCCACCGACGTAGGCCAGCACCAGATGTGGACGGCGCAGTACTACCCCTTTAAAAAGGTGCGGACCTTCTCTACAAGCGGCGGCCTCGGCACCATGGGCTATGGCATGGGTGCTGCAATCGGTGCCTGCATCGGGCGCGGCAAACAGCGCACCGTTCTGTTCACAAGCGACGGCAGCTTCCACATGAATATGTCGGAGCTTGCCACAGCAGTGACCTTTGAGCTTCCCATCGTTGTGGTTCTGCTTAACAACCACGTGCTCGGCATGGTGCGCCAGTGGCAGACCCAGTTCTTCGGCAGGCGCTATTCGCAAACAACCCTCAACCGCAAGACCGATTACGTCAAGCTCGCCGAGGCCTTCGGCGGCGCGGGCATGGTGGTTGAGGATGAAAGTCAGCTTGAACAAGCGCTCAAACAGGCATTCTCCTGCAACGGGCCGTTTGTGCTCGACTGCCGCATCGATTGTGATGAGCGCGTGCTGCCCTTTATCCCGCCGGGCGGCGGCATGAAGGACATCATCCTCAAGTAAGAGCACCTAAGCGCTAAAATGAGCGGATGAGAGGAGCAAAAAGCAATGAATCAGGATCAGTTTATTGTTTCTGTACTGGTAAACAACCACTTCGGCGTGCTAACCCGTATTGCAGGTTTGTTTTCCAAGCGCGGTTTTAATATCGATTCTTTGACCGTCGGCGTGACGGAGAACCCCGAAATCTCGCGCATGACCATCGTTTCCACGGGCGACGAGTATGTCAAGAACCAGATTGTTCGTCAGCTTGAAAAGCTGGTGGATGTCAAGGTAGTCCAGCTCATGGATCCCAAAAACACCGTGTCCCGCGAGCTTTTAATCATCAAGCTTGATATCGCCCCCGGCAACCGCCACGAGGTGATGGAGGCCGTGCAGATCTTCCGCGCAAAGGTCATCGACCTTGCCCAGGAGACCGTGACGGTAGAAATCACGGGCGACCGCCAGAAGCTCGACGCCTTTGTTGAGTATCTGCGCCCCTACAACATCATCGAGATATGCCGCACCGGCGTCACCGCAATCGGCAGAGCGGGCTACTGCTTAGAGGGCTAAGACAGGCGCACGAAATCGTTACTTGTTCCCCAATAGGGAAGTTCATTTTACTTGGCTGGTTCGCTATATTTAAAAAATGTTTGGAGGAAAAAAGACAATGGCAAAGCTTTATTACGAAAAGGACTGTGACCTCGGCGTACTAAAAAATAAAACGGTGGCTATCATCGGCTACGGCAGTCAGGGTCATGCGCATGCGCTGAACCTGCACGAAAGCGGCGTAAACGTCATCGTCGGTTTGTACGAGGGGGCACCCTCCGCACAGCGCGCACGCGAACAGGGACTCACTGTTATGGTGACCTCGGAAGCCGTAAAGGCGGCGGACATCGTAATGATTCTCATCAACGACGAGAAGCAGCCCGCAATGTACGAAAAGGACATCAAGCCCTACCTGCGTCCCGGTATGACGCTGATGTTTGCACACGGCTTTAACATCCACTTCGGTCAGATTGTTCCGCCCAGCGACATCGACGTTGTCATGATTGCACCCAAGGGCCCGGGCCACACCGTTCGCAGCCAGTTTGTTGAGGGCAAGGGCGTACCCTGCCTGATTGCAGTACATCAGGATGCTACCGGCAATGCCTTTGCTACCGGTCTTGCCTATGCACTGGGCATCGGCGGCGCAAGAGCAGGTATCCTCGAGACCACCTTCAAGGAGGAGACCGAGACCGACCTGTTCGGTGAACAGGCAGTTCTGTGCGGCGGCGTTACCGCATTGATGAAGGCGGGCTTTGAGACCCTCGTTGAGGCAGGCTATCAGCCCGAGAGCGCATACTTTGAGTGCATCCACGAGATGAAGCTCATCATCGATCTCGTTGTAGCAGGCGGTATGTCGATGATGCGTTACTCCATAAGCGATACAGCCGAGTACGGCGACTACACCGTAGGCCAGCGCATCATCACCGAGGAGACCAAGAAGGAGATGAAGAAGGTGCTGACCGAGATTCAGAACGGCACCTTCGCCCGCAACTGGATCCTCGAAAATCAGGCGAACCGCCCCTACTTCAACGCGATGCGCCGCATCCAAAAGGAGCATCTGAGCGAGAAGGTCGGCGCAGAGCTGCGTGACAAGATGAGCTGGAAGCCCGGCAAATAGTAAATCGGATGCTGTGTGCGCCTTGCACACCCCGTAAGGCGCACACAGCCAAAAGGGCCAAGAGGCTTACGAATTTAAAAAGAAAGCGGCGAACGGTATGAACAGCGATAACATCAAACAAGGCGTGCAGCGCGCCCCGCAGCGGTCTTTGCTAAAGGCAAACGGCCTTGACGATAAGCAGATTCAAAAGCCGATTATAGGTATCGTCAACTCGTTTAACGAGGTGGTACCGGGGCACGCCCATCTTGACCGTCTTGCCCGCGCGGTAAAGGATGGCATCCTGGCAGCCGGCGGTACCCCGCTGGAGTTCAACACCATAGCGGTGTGCGACGGAATCGCGATGGGGCACACGGGCATGAAATACTCCCTGGTCTCGCGCGAAATCATCGCCGACAGCGTAGAGTGCATGGCGATGGCCCACTGCTTTGACGGTCTGGTGTTTATGCCCAGCTGCGATAAGGTTGTGCCGGGCATGCTTATGGCGGCGGCAAGGCTGAACCTGCCCAGTATCTTTGTATCGGGAGGCCCCATGCTCTCACTATGTGCGGACGACGGCCAGCCCATGGACCTCAACAGCGTGTTTGAGGCGGTAGGTGCTTACACCGTCGGCAAGATTGACGATGAGCGCCTGGCCTATTACGAGGATAATGCCTGCCCCACCTGCGGGTCCTGCTCGGGCATGTTCACCGCAAACTCGATGAACTGCCTATGCGAAGCGGTCGGCATCGCATTACCGGGCAACGGCAGCATCCCAGCCGTGTATGCACAGCGCATCCGTCTAGCTAGGGCAGCGGGTGAGCGCATCCTTGAACTTGTCAGGCAGGATGTAAAGGCGCTTGACATCCTAAACGAGCGCAGCATCCGCAATGCGCTGGCTGTTGATATGGCGCTTGGCTGCTCCACCAATACGGTGCTCCACTTGGCAGCCATCTGCCACGAGGCGAACATCCCCTTCAGCCTCTCGCTTATCAATGAAATCAGCGCAAAGACCCCGAACCTATGCCACTTAGCCCCCGCAGGCAAGCACCACATGCAGGATTTGTACGCAGCGGGCGGTGTAACGGCGGTGATGAGCGAGATTGCAAAGGCAGGACTGCTTGACACCGAAGTGCCCGTTGTGGCGGGCGGAAAGCTAGGAGATGTGCTAAAGAAGGCAAGGGTCACGAACCATGAGGTCATCCGGCCCATCGACAACCCCTACTCGCAGACCGGCGGCCTGGCCATCCTCTTTGGCAATCTGGCACCCAACGGCGCCGTGGTCAAGCGCAGCGCGGTAGACCAGTCGATGCTCGTACACCGCGGACGCGCGCGGGTGTTTGACAGCGAGGACGAGGCAAGCCGGGCGATCTTCGGCGGTGAGATTCAAAGCGGCGATGTTGTGGTAATCCGCTACGAGGGCCCCGCAGGGGGACCGGGTATGCGCGAGATGCTGTCTCCCACCTCCGCGATTGCGGGAATGGGACTGGATAAAGAGGTCGCGCTCATCACCGACGGCCGGTTTTCGGGTGCAACCCGCGGCGCTGCCATCGGTCATATCTCGCCCGAGGCGGCCCTTGGCGGCCCCATAGCCTACCTGATGGAGGGAGACATCATCTCCATCAATATCCCCGAATACAGGCTGGATGTTGAGATAAGCGATGAGGAGCTTGCAAAGAGAAAGGCTACGATGGCGCTCAAACAGCCCCTGCCTGTAACAGGCGTACTCAAAAAGTATCAACGCATGGTCACGAGCGCCGATAAAGGCGCGGTGCCCATCTGCCCCGAAAGGTAATTACTCTGACAATTATTATTGTGTATAGGGAGAACGGACGACATGGACAGAAAGATTTATATTTTCGATACCACCCTGCGTGATGGCGAGCAATCGCCCGGCTGCAGCATGAACCTTGAAGAGAAGATCGAGGTGGCAAGGCAGCTAGAGCGACTTAAGGTGGATATCATCGAAGCGGGCTTTGCTATCTCAAGCAAAGGCGACTTCGAGTCGATCCAAACCATCGCGAAAACAGTAAAGGACTGCACTGTTGCCTCGCTCTCCCGCGCACTAGAAAAGGATATCGACGCGGCGTATGAAGCGGTAAAACACGCGCAGTCCCCGATGATTCACACCTTTATTGCCACATCCCCGATTCACATGGAATACAAGCTGCGCATGACACCCGACCGGGTGCTGGAGCAGGCTGAGGCGATGGTGGCATACGCGAAGAAGCGGTGCCCCGAGGTTGAGTTCTCCTGCGAGGACGCAACCCGCAGTGAACCTGAGTTCCTTGCTAAGGTGCTGCGCAAGGTAATTGCGGCAGGAGCTACGGTGGTCAATATCCCCGATACAGTGGGCTACACCACCCCCGATGAGATGAAGGCCTTAATCGAGTATTTGATTCAGAATGTCGATAACATCGACCGGGCGCGCATCTCGGTTCACTGCCACAACGACCTCGGAATGGCTGTGGCAAACTCGCTTGCCGGCGTCAGAGCGGGTGCCTCTCAGGTGGAGTGCACCATCAATGGTCTGGGCGAGCGCGCGGGTAATGCGGCACTCGAGGAGATTGCAATGGCAATCCACACCCGCCGCCAGACGCTCGGCTGCTATACCGATATCGAAACCACCCAGATTACCAAGGCGAGCCGCTTAATCTACAACACCATCGGCGTGATGCCGCCGCTTAACAAGCCCATCGTCGGCAAGAACGCCTTTGCCCATGAGTCAGGCATCCACCAGCACGGCGTTGCCGCCGAGCGGAGCACCTATGAGATTATGACGCCCGAATCCATCGGACTTAAAAAGAGCAAGATGGTGCTCGGCAAGCACAGCGGACGTCATGCCTTTGCAGACCAGCTCGCAGAGTGGGGCCATGAGCTCACACCTGAAGAGATTGATGTGTACTTTGCGCAGTTTAAAGATCTGTGCGATAAGAAGAAAGAGGTTACCCGCCTTGATTTGGAGGCGCTTCTCTCTCACAAGGCGCCCGTCAACGCAGGTGACTACAAGCTCAGCCGCTTTGATGTACACGCAAGCAACTTCGCTACCGCATCCTGTGTGGTAAGGATTGAAAAGGACGGGGAGGAGAAGGAGGAGGTCGCAATCGGCGACGGCCCAATCGATGCATCCTTCAACGCCATCTCCAAGGTAACAGGTGCACCCGAGCACTCTCTGGAGGACTACTCCATCCACTCAGTGGGCGAGGGACGCGACGCACTGGGCGAGGTTGTAGTGAAGCTCCGCTCGGGCGACCGTATCTACACCGGCAGGGGTGTTTCCACCGACATCATCGAGGCGAGCTTGCTTGCCTACCTCAATGCCGTGAACAAACTCCTGCACGCGGTTTAATCTAAAAGAGTTCAGTATAAACGACAACTTGATATGCGGGCGACCGAAAAACGATCGCCCGTATATTAAAACAATAAGCTATTCAAAACCTTGTTTTCGAAATTACACGCCGAGTGATTTTGCATGCACAACGGCATAGTGGCACGCAACAAAAAAACGCTGCATCGGCCGGAAAGGTATGGGAGATACGGATGAAACAGCTTGAGATACTAGATACCACTCTACGCGATGGGGCGCAAAGCGAGGGGATATCCTTTTCGGTATCCGACAAGCTTGCCATTGTAAAGGTGCTTGATCGCTTTGGAGTTGCATATATTGAGGCAGGCAACCCTGTCTCCAACCCAAAGGACATGGAGTTCTTTGAAAAGGCGCGGGACTTAAGCCTTACAAACGCAAAGCTATGTGCCTTTGGCAGCACCCGCCGCAAGAACGTCGCGGTGGAGGATGACGAAAACGTGCGGTCATTGCTCAGCGCAAACACCCCCGCCGTGTCCATCTTCGGCAAGTCATGGGATTTACATGTCACCGAGGTGTTAAAGGCAACCTTGGAGGAAAACCTTGCGCTGGTGTACGACACCATCGCCTATATGAAGCAAAACGGCAGAGAGGTCATCTTTGACGCCGAGCACTTCTTTGACGGCTATAAGGCTAACCCCGAATACGCCATGCAGGTGCTGGATGCCGCAAGCAGGGCGGGAACCGACGTACTGTGTCTGTGTGATACCAACGGCGGTACCGACCCGATTGAAATAACTACGATAACCAAGGCGGTCTGCGAAGCCTTCCCCAATGTGCGGGTAGGCATCCACTGCCATAACGATATCGGCTGTGCGGTGGCAAACTCGATTGTCGCGGTAGAGGCGGGTGCGGTGCATATTCAGGGCACCTTCACCGGCATCGGTGAGCGGTGCGGCAACGCAAACCTGTCCGCTATCATCCCCACCCTGCAGCTCAAAAAAGGCTACCACTGTGTGAGCGGATCAATGGAAAAGCTCACCTCCACAGCAGTGAAGATTTCTGAAATCAGCAACGTCAGCCTGCGCGGCAATACGCCCTATGTCGGCAGCAGTGCCTTTGCCCACAAGGGCGGCATGCACATCGACGGAGTAAACAAACTGTCGCGCAGCTTTGAGCATATCCCGCCCGAGTCGGTGGGCAACAGCCGCCGGTTCCTCTTGTCCGAGGTTGCCGGACGCAACGCCTTGATGGCAAAGCTTGCGGGCACCTCGGTGGCCCATGCCGTCACCGATGCAGAGCAGGTTGCAACCCTGCTTGCCCTGCTAAAGGATAAGGAGCACGAGGGCTATCAGTTTGAGGCGGCGGATGCAAGCTTTGAGCTTCTTGTCAAGCGCGCGCTCGGCCTATACAAGTCCCACTTTAGTCTGGATATGTATAAGACAAACGGCGAGTTCCCCGCACCGGATGGCGAAGCCAACGCAAGCGCAATGCTCAAGATTCAGGTAAACGGCAAGCCGGAGACGACAGCTGCTGTCGGCAACGGCCCGGTGCATGCGCTAGACCTTGCGTTGCGCAAGGCGCTTATGGTGTTCTATCCGCAGCTTGAGAAGGTTCATCTGACCGACTATAAGGTGCGCGTACTGCAGGCACAGCATGCCACCGGCGCGAAGGTTCGCGTATTGATTGAGAGCAGCGACGGCGCAAGCAAGTGGACGACAGTAGGTGTTTCCACCGACATCATCGCCGCAAGCTGGGAGGCGCTTGTGGATTCCATTGAGTATGCGCTGATGAATGTTTAACTTAAGCTGGATTCAACAGTAACTTTTATGGGGTGAAGCGTCCAAACCTGCGAGTGAATACGGCGCAGGGGTAAACTGGGCAAAAATGCACCGCATGAACGAATACGGTTTTGGAAAGGAAAGAGAAACTATGGCAATGACAATGACACAAAAGATATTAGCGAGCCATTGCGGGAAAGAGGAGGTCGCCGCCGGGGATATGATCATGGCGGATCTTGACCTGGTGCTGGGCAATGACATTACCTCTCCCGTTGCCATTAACGAGTACGAGAAGGCAGGCTGCGGCGAGGTGTTTCACCAAAGCAAGATTGCCCTTGTACTTGACCACTTTACCCCCAACAAGGACATCAAGGCCGCCGAGCAGAGCAAGCAGGTGCGCGACTTTGCCCGCAAGAAGGGGATAGAGAACTTCTTTGATGTCGGCGAGATGGGCGTTGAGCACGCACTCCTTCCCGAAAAGGGCCTTGTAGTGGCGGGCGACGTGGTCATCGGCGCAGACAGCCACACCTGCACCTACGGCGCACTCGGTGCCTTCTCTACCGGTGTCGGCTCCACCGACATGGCCGCAGGCATGGCCTACGGCAAGGCTTGGTTTAAGGTGCCAAGTGCCATTAAGTTTAACCTCACGGGCAGGTTCCAAAAATATGTGTCGGGCAAGGATTTGATTTTGCACATCATCGGCATGATAGGTGTGGACGGTGCCTTGTATAAGTCGATGGAGTTTGCCGGCGACGGTGTTAAGAACCTTACGATGGACGACCGCCTGTGCGTTGCCAACATGGCGATTGAGGCGGGCGGCAAAAACGGCATCTTCCCCGTGGACGATGTCACCCTTGCCTATATCGCCGAGCACAGCACCCGCAAGCCCGTTATCTACGAAGCAGACGAGGACGCACCCTACGACGCGGTGTACAACGTCGATTTGTCCACCATCCGTCCGACAGTCGCATTCCCCCACCTGCCCAGCAACACCAAGACGGTGGATGAGGCAGGGGAGGTTGCCATCGACCAGGTGGTAATCGGCTCCTGCACCAACGGCAGACTCTCGGATATGCGGGAGGCAGCTGCCATCCTCAAGGGCAAAAAGGTGCATAAAAACGTGCGCGCCATCGTCATACCCGCAACCCAGAAGATCTACCTGCAGGCGATGGAGGAGGGGCTTCTTAAGACCTTTATCGAGGCGGGCTGCATTGTCAGCACCCCGACCTGCGGTCCCTGCCTCGGCGGACATATGGGCATCCTTGCGGCAGGCGAGCGCTGTGTCGCCACCACCAACCGCAACTTCATCGGACGCATGGGCCACCCCAAGAGCGAGGTGTACCTGGCAAGTCCCGCTGTTGCGGCTGCTTCTGCAATCGCTGGAAAGATTGCATCGCCCGAAAGCATCTAACCATTTGAATACATCCCGCTTAACGGGGTAATCCGCCCCCTTGAGCTTACAGAAAGGATAAGATAGCCATGATTTCGAACGCGACCGTCATCAAATACGGCGACAACGTCGATACCGATGTTATCATCCCCGCGCGCTACCTCAACACCTCCGACCCCAAGGAGCTTGCCGCCCACTGCATGGAGGACCTTGATAAAACCTTTGTGAGCAGGGTTAAACCCGGCGATGTGATGGTAGCCGGCGCAAACTTCGGCTGCGGGTCTTCGCGCGAGCACGCCCCGCTTGCCATTAAAACCAGCGGCATCTCCTGCGTAGTGGCAAAGAGCTTTGCCCGCATCTTCTACCGCAACGCCATCAACATCGGTCTGCCCATCATCGAGTGCGACGCGGATGTCGACGAAGGCGACAAGGTGAGCATTGACTTTGACAAGGGCGAGCTTGTAAACCACACCAAGGGTACAACCGCCACCTTTAAGCCTTTCCCCGCATTCCTGCAGAACATCGTGGCGGCGGGCGGCCTGCTTAACTCGCTAGCCAAAAAGTAGAACACCGATATTACTTGAAAGGTGCGGTACGATATGAACTTTAATATAGCGGTTATCGAAGGTGACGGCATCGGGCCGGAGATTGTACAGGCTTCCATCCGCGTGATGGAGGCAGTGGGCAGGAAGTACGGCCACACCTTCACCTTCACAAAATATCTGATGGGCGGCTGCGCCTATGACGCAACCGGTCATCCCCTGCCGCCCGAGACCGTAGAGGGCTGCCTTGCAAGCGACAGCGTCCTGCTCGGTGCCGTGGGCGGCCCCAAGTGGGATACCCTGCCCGGTCATCTGCGCCCCGAAGCGGCCCTGCTCGGCATCCGCAAGGCGCTGGGATTGTATGCAAACATCCGTCCGGCGCGGTTGTTTGACGCCCTATCCTCCGCCTGCCCTCTGCGCGAGGACATCGCAAGTAAGGGCATTGACTTAGTGTTTATCCGTGAGCTTACGGGCGGCATCTACTTTGGCGAGCGCGGCAGACGTACCTCCGCGGGCGGCGAAGAGGCCTTTGACACCGAGGCGTACAACATAGAGGAAATCAGGCGCATTGCAAAGGTTGCCTTTGAGCTGGCAAGAAAGCGCAGAAAGCATGTAACCAGCGTCGATAAGGCAAACGTGCTTGAAAGCTCCCGCCTGTGGCGCGAAGTGGTACACACCGTAGCCCTTGAATACCCCGATGTCACCTGCACCGATATGCTGGTGGATAACGCCGCCATGCAGCTTATCCGCAACCCGTCGCAGTTTGATGTGGTGGTTACCAGCAATATGTTTGGTGACATCCTCTCGGATGAGGCGTCGATGCTCACTGGCTCCATCGGCCTGTTGTCCAGCGCGTCACTCGGCGAAGGCACACGCGGCCTGTACGAGCCGATTCACGGCTCGGCACCCGACATCGCTGGCAAGGGGATTGCAAACCCGATTGCCACCATCCTCTCGTGTGCCCTTATGCTCAGACTTTCCCTTGGCCTAGCAGAAGAGGCGCATGCGATTGAGGATGCGGTTGACGCCGTACTTAAAAACGGTGCCCGCACCGCCGACATCGCCCGCGAAGGGGAAAAGACCGTCAACTGTGACGAGATGACGAACTTGATTATCTCTGCCCTCCACTGAATCCTTTAATATAGCGAACGTCTTTTTCGCCCAAACCGAAAACAGACAGGAAACACCGCCGTCTATGGGAAATCCGTTTCCGATATGACGGCGGCTGTTCCGTTTCTTTACTTTCCTTCATGCTTCTGATAAGATAGTCCATGTTATGTTTTGGTAAGGGGAGCATCATGGAGAATCCTTTTGAATATACCGACGACAATAAGCGGTACCATACTTTGCATTACCACCTTGCACATCGGTTTTCACACCGCGTGTTTAAGGCGGTTATCGACGCGCAGCTTACCTGCCCGAACCTCGACGGAACCAAGGGCAGCGACGGCTGTGTGTTTTGTCGTGCGGGCGGTGCGGAATTTACCCATGGCGGGCTCGGTGTTAGGCAACAGATTACCCGCGAGCTAGACCGCATCCGCAAAAAATGGCCCGAAGCGCAGGCGATAGCCTATTTTCAGGCCCACACCAATACCTATGCCCCGCTTGCTGTGCTAAAAAACCTCTACGAAACCGCTCTCGCGGTACCGGGTATCTGTGGTCTATCGATTGCAACCCGATGCGATGCCCTGCCCGATGATGTGGTATCCTACCTTGCAAGCCTATCTCAAACAACCTATCTTACCGTAGAACTAGGCCTGCAGACGGTACATGACCGCACGGCTGACCGCATCTGGCGCGGACATACCTATGCAGAATTCCTGGATGCCTATCATCGGCTCAAGGCACAAGGCATTCGCGTGTGCATCCATCTGATTGACGGACTGCCGGGCGAGAGCTTTGTTGATATGGTGCAAACAGCCCGTGAGGTAGGGGCCTTGCGGCCGGATGCCGTTAAAATACACCTTCTGCACATCCTGCGCGATACCGCCCTTGCTGATTGGTACATGCGCGGCGAGATCACCCCGATGACAAGGGAAGACTATATCCGCACCGTATGCGCCCAGCTTGCCGTTTTGCCGCCCGAAACGGTGATTGAACGCATCACGGGCGACGGCGCGCGAGATACGCTGATTGCTCCGCTTTGGAGCCTTGATAAGATAGCTGTACTGGGCGGAATCGATCGCTTCCTTGCCGAGAACGACCTATGGCAGGGAAAGTTATATAATATGTAAAATATACAACGGAGGCGTCTGACTTGGTTATCGCACACACCACAGGTTATGTTCAATCGGGCACCGCCCAGATTTACTACAAGTGCTATGGAGAAGGCGAACCCGCATTGATACTCCTGCACGGTAACGGAGAGGACAGGCACTGCTTTGACAAGCAGATTTACGACTTTTCGCACAAGCACCTCACCATAACGGTGGACAGCCGCGGACACGGCAAATCAACGTTTGGCAGCGAGGTGCTTACCATCGCCCAAATGGCAAAGGACACCTTCTCGGTTATGGATGAGCTGAAGCTGCAACAGGCGGTTGTCATCGGCTTCTCGGATGGCGGTAACGTCGCCATCGAGATGGCCCGGCAAGACCCCTCGCGCATCATAAAGCTCATAGCAGCAGGCCCCAACCTAAACCAAATGGGCGTGAAGTGGTATGTCCAGCTGCCCATTATACTCGGGTATGGTCTATGTGCCTTTATGGGCCTCTTTTCCGAAAAAGCAAGGCGCAAGGCACAGATTCTAAACCTCATGGTCTCCTATCCCCGTCTTAAAGTGGAGGACATCACCGGAATTGACCTGCCGACACTTATCATCGGCGGGGAGCATGACTTAATCAGGTACAAGCACCTGCGCGAGATTACAGATGCCATAAAGGGCGCAAGGCTTGTGATTATTGAAGGCGTTGACCACTTTGTGTTTGACAAAGCGCCCAATACGGTTAACAAAGAAATCCTTGATTTTATAGCTGAATAAAGCATGCGGCGATGTCCCTAAAGGCATCGCCGCTTTTTGTGTATAACCTATGTTCTTATTTTGAAAACCTTGCCGGGAACTGCCGTATGATACCCGCCGTCATCACATCCGCCATCTTGAGTGCCTGCTGCTCAATTGCATCAAGGAGGGTGATTGCCTTTTCGTATTCTCCCGTCAGCAGAGCGACGGCCTCGTCCTTGGTCATTCTCAGGTGGTCATACAGCATATCCTTCCATACACGCTCCGACCAGAAGGGGTTGATGGAGGCAAGAAAGGCTGCAATTTGGTCTGCGTTTGCATACCAATCCTTTTCCGCCTGCTCAGCCTTCGCGGTGTCGCCCTCCTTTGCCGCGGCAACAAGCTGTGCGGCAATCACAAGATGAGCGGTAAAGAGCTCAGTAAACCGCGAAAGGGTCTTCTCACTGTAGAAGGGACGAAGGGCCTGGGCAAAGTCTTTCGGGTTTCTTAGCAGCCGCGCGGTTACCTCATTAACGTCCGGTTGGTCATATACCATGGCTGCAATGACGATTCTCGTCCAAAAAATGTGCTGCTCCCACAGCGAGCGAACGATGTTGTTCAGCTCAAGCTGCGATCTGGTTATCCCCATGACCACCGGCGTGTTGGACGCGTTATTACCCCGGTTTTTGAGGATGGTAATAACCTGACCCACAAAGAGGTTGTTGAGGTTTACCCCCGGATTTGCCGCTGCGAGGGCGTTTACGGTGGTGCCAAACCGCTGGGCAATCCGGTATGCAGTATCACCGGGATGTACAACGTAGGAGACAGCTTCCTCCGAAAACAAAGACATTGTAATATCACTATCCTTAACCGTTTATTACCATAGTATGAGGGCAAACGGAAAAAGGATAATCAAAGCAGGCATCCCGCTAAGGGATGCCTGTAAGCTTATATGGTATTCGGCTGAATCTTGCGTATGGCCTCGCCAAACGTGCTGATCTCGCTTTGCGTATATGCACGCTGCATGATGCGGTTATACTCGTAAGCGGGGTACTCCTGCGGCACACGGTAGCGGTTTAGTACATAACGAGGAAGCGTCGGCAGTTCTCGTGCCATCTGTTCAAGGTCTGAGAGCGTTAGCTGCGGGATAACCGTGGTGCGCACCTCAAAGGCGACACCGCTGTTTGCCAGCAATCGGATGGTTTTAAATACGGCATCCGCATCGGCGTTAGGACCGCAAATCTCCTCATAGCGGGCAGCGGGCGCCTTGTAGTCCACTGCATAGTAGTCACATAGCCCATGGGAGAGTAAGCGCTGTACGACATCGGGGTTGGTACCGTTGGTATCGAGCTTTACCTTGTAGCCCAGCGCCTTAAACCACTCGATGGTTTCCTCTAGCTCCGCATACATCGTGGGCTCGCCGCCTGTTACCACAATGCCGTCTAGCAGGCCCGCACGCTTTTTGAGAAAGTTTGAAAGCTCACTCGGCTCAAGCAGAGGCGTTCTGCCTTCGATAAGCGGGCGGTTATGGCAGTAAAAGCAATCAAGGTTGCAACTGGGCACAAACAATACACAGGATACCAGCCCGGGATAATCAACCAGTGAACTTTTTATCAGCCCGCCGAACCTCATACAAGGACTTCCTCCATCTTTACGCGCTCTTCAAACGCTTCGTCCGGCATGACATACTTCTTGCGCTCGTAATACTCCGCCTTCTTGCCGGTGTTAAAGTTCTGCACCGGACGCAGGTAGCCTACTACGCGGGTCCAGACCTCGGCGGGCTTTCCGCAATCGGGGCAGGTAAAATGCTCGCCCGCAAGATAGCCGTGGTCCTCGCATACCGAGAAGGTCGGGGTAAGGGAGATGTAGGGCAGCTTGTACCGGGTGAATACCTTTTTAATCAGGCTCTTTGCTGCGGCAGTGTCCTTAATCTCCTCGCCGAGGTAGAGGTGGAGCACGGTGCCGCCGGTGTACAGGGACTGCAAATCATCCTGCAAATCAAGTGTTTCAAAGATATCGTCGGTATATCCGACCGGCAGCTGGGACGAGTTGGTGTAATAGGGCACATCGGTGCCGGCAGTGAGGATGCCGGGGTAACGCTCTACATCCTTCTTGGCAAGGCGATAACTGGTGCCCTCGGCGGGCGTCGCCTCAAGGTTGTAGTAATGGCCGGTCTCGTCCTGCATATCCTTGATAACGCTGCGCATGTATTCAAGCGTTCTGATGCCAAAGGCCTGTCCCTCGCGGGTGGTCAGGTCGTAGTCGGAGCCGAGCAGGTTTCTGCACGCCTCGTTCATACCAATCAGACCGATGGTGCTGAAGTGGTTGTACCAGTAGCTGCCGGTGCGCGCCTTAACATCCTTTAGGTAGTTGGAGGCATAGGGGTACAGGCCGCGGGCGGTCTGCTCCTCAATTACCTTGCGCTTAATCTCAAGGCTGTTTTTGGCGATATTCATCTGCTGCCACAGGCGGGTGAAGAACTCCGGCTCGGTCTTGGAAATATAGGCAAGACGCGGCAGGTTGATGGTCACAACACCAATCGAGCCGGTCAAGGGGTTGGAGCCGAACAATCCGCCGCCGCGCTTGCGCAGCTCGCTGGTATCCAGACGCAGGCGGCAGCACATCGAAAGGGCATCCTCAGGCGATAGGTCGGAGTTGATGTAGTTGGAGAAATAGGGGATTCCGTAGCGGCAGGTAATCTCCATAAACCTCTCAACTACGGGGCTGTCCCAAGCAAAATCCTTGGTGACGTTGATGGTGGGAATGGGGAAGGTAAACACGCGCCCCTTGGAGTCGCCCTCCATCATCACATCGCAGAAGGCCAAATTAAACATGTCCATCTCTTCCTGGAAATCGCCGTAGGTCGCGTCCATGATCTGGCCGCCAATGATGACGTTTTGGTCGCGCAGGGTGCGCGGGGGCACGATGTCAAAGGTAAGGTTAGAAAATGGGCACTGGAAGCCTACGCGGGTGGGCACGTTTAGGTTAAACACAAACTCCTGCAATGCCTGACGCACCGAGGCATAGTCCATGTTGTCGTAGCGGATAAAGGGAGCGCAGTAGGTGTCAAAGGACGACCAGGCCTGGGCGCCCGCACTCTCGCCCTGGGTGGTAAAGGTGGAGTTGACAACCTGCCCGAGGAAGGAGCGTAGATGCTTCGCGGGGCGGGATTCCACCTTGCCGGATACGCCGCCAAAGCCGTTCATGAGAATCTGGCGCAGATCCCAACCCGCACAGTAGGGGCCGAAAAAGCCGAGGTCGTGGATGTGGATATCCCCCGAAAGATGGGCGTTGCGGATATCCTCTGTGTATACTTCATGCAGCCAATAGCTCTTTGTAAACGCCTCGCGGACATAGTTATTCAGACCGTTAATCGACTTTTGGGTGTTGGCGTTCTCATTTATCTGCCAGTCACGGTCATTAAGGTATTCGCTGAACATATTGATGGTGGCGCCAATCAAAGCGTTGCTTTCGCGTGACGCACGCCGCTTTTCGCGGTACAGAATGTACGCTTTGGCGGTCTTTGCGTGCCCTGCTTCAATCAGCACCTTTTCTACAATATCCTGAATGCCCTCTACATCGGCTACACCGTCGGGGTAACGCAGCTCGGCAAGCCGCACCACCTCATCGGCAAGCTGCTGGGAGGTGGTAAAATCGTCTCCGCCTACGGCGGTAGCCGCCTTAAAGATGGCTAAAACGATCTTCTCCTTCTTAAACGGTACGGTGGTTCGATCGCGCTTAATGATTTGAGTAAGCATAAGTTGTCCCACGCCTTTCCGTGCCAGATTATATGTAAGGGCACAAAGATTAGACGGGATGCAAAAACGCTCGTTCCCCCTCGGAAACGGTCGAAGGATGCGGCACAGTGCCACAACCTCCATCCGCGAATGTATCCCCTCTTTAAAAAACAGCATCACAGGCAGATTCAACCAAAACACAATATCTTGTTTTGTACATAGGCCTGATATACTGTATATATTATATATAATATTCCAGCATTTTACCTTTGTCAATGGTTAATATGCGCACGCCCCTGCCTGAATTGGGGAATTTTTCATTGCTTCTTTGTCTTTTTTCACGAAAAGCCGACATCACCCCTCGCGCAGTTTTGTTTTACTTTGACATCATCCGCACATTTCGCAGCCTTTGCAGCAAAATCGAAATGTAAGCGGCTGGTAAGTATCAGACAGATTGTGCAAACGGTGTGTACTTTTTCCATTACATATGCTATAATTTGGTATATTAAATCGCGACAGTAGCGTCGAGAAATGTGTGGAAAGGAAGTGGGTAAGGTTTGGCGCTTGCATTTGCGCCGGAAAGATTATAAATTTATTTAAGACAAGTGTCTAAAAACGGATTTTGCAGGAATAACATAGGCAAACCCGTTTCGAAAAAAGAAAAAATGATGGAGGTAAAATTTATGTTTAAGAAAATGTGCGCCCTGATAGCCAAGAAGAACCGCGGCTTCACGCTCATCGAGCTCATCGTGGTTATCGCTATCCTCGGTATCCTTATCGCTATCCTTGTTCCTTCGATGATTGGCTTTATCAACAGTGCGAAGGAAGCCTCTGTAAAGGCAACAGGAAAAACGCTGTATACAGCGGCACAGGCTTATGTAACAGATTTGGTTCAAGTAAAGGGTCAGGCTGTACCGGCAGCTAATACTATTACCGTTTCAACTTTAAAGACAGCAAACTTATTGACAAGCGATTTGAAATCGGGTGCAACATTTACCGTAAATAGTATCGATGCCAAAGGAAACATCACAAGTTGTACATACACCGAAAATGGCATCACTGTTACTTTCCCTGAGGGCTCCACTTCATCTACTTCTACCACCTAATTGAATGGTTTTCTTTTCAAGTAACATCGGCTCCGGCTTTGTGCCGGAGCCATCTTTAAGAACCGGATATCCATATTTTATTAAATGAGCAATAATATCCCGCATGACCTTGCAATTTACTAGCAGCAACAAGGGGGATTACCGTGCTCGAACATATTAAGGCATTCCAGCGCGCCGACCGGGACAAGCAGCGCATCTTTGAGGTTATGGTATGCGCATTGATTCTGCTTGTGGTGGTCGGAGTGATGCTTGCGTATATCACCGAAATCATCAACCGCTCGCGGGAGGTAGCGCTGATTGGTACGGCGCGCACCCTGTATATGGCGGTGCTTGACTATACGGCGTCCGGACGCGGCAGCGCATCCCCTGATCGGGAGGAGAACGACCTCGCCGCGCCGATTACCGAGCAAAGCGAGTTTTTGCACAAGTACGTCGGCGGCAGCATTAAGGGTAAGCTGACCGTAACACTGGACGAAAACGGCTATGTGCGCGGCATCCGGTACACCGAGGGCAATAAAACGGTGACCATACCCGGTGAAGAGATTACCTCTAGCAAATAGATATAAACTCCTTTTCTCAAACGGGGCGGACACATAAGTCCGCCCCGTTTGGTTTTGCCCTTCTATTATTAAAGATGCAGCTTCTCTGTCGCTTTCTTCTTTGCCCAGCACGCAAACTTATAGTATAATTGGTTAAGATAAGGTAAATTTTTCTTTTCTGAACCAAGCCAAACGGATTATATAGGAGATTCATATGGAAATCATCAAGCTGAAAGCGGCACTAAAGGACTACATCTGGGGCGGCACCGCGCTAAAGAATCGGTTTGGCAAACAAACACTACTGCCCCGTGTCGCCGAAAGCTGGGAGCTTTCCTGCCACCCCGACGGGGAATCCGTCATTACGGGCGGACAGTACGATGGCCTATCTCTGAGTGAATATATAAAGAAGTGCGGGGATGAGGTGCTCGGTACAAACTGCAGGCGGTTTGACTTTTTCCCGGTGCTGATTAAGCTTATCGATGCAAAAAGCGACCTCTCCATTCAGGTTCACCCCGACGATGAATACGCCCTGCGCACAGAGGGTGGCTACGGCAAAACCGAGATGTGGTACGTCGTAGACTGCGAGCCGGGTGCAAAGCTGTACTGCGGCTTTTCGCGCAGCATCAGCAAAGAGCAGTTTGAAGAGTTAATTGCAAAAGGCACGCTTGAATCCGCCCTCAACGAGGTGCCGGTTAAAAAGGGTGATGTGTTCTTCATCAAGGCCGGAACCATCCACGCCATCGGGGCGGGCATCCTGATTGCGGAGATTCAGCAAAACTCCAACACGACTTACCGCGTATATGACTACGGGCGTGTGGGCGCTGACGGAAAGCCGAGAGAGCTTCATATCCAAAAGGCACTGGATGTCACCATCACACAGGCAGCTCCACCCATCGGCAGCGCGGAAAAAGAGTATCAGGTCTTAGACGGCTGCCAAAAGCGCTGCCTTAGCCGATGTGATTATTTTACGGTACATGAGTATCTCATCACAAAACAGGCATCACTAAATGCGGATAAGTCCTCCTTCCATTCGCTGCTTTGCATTGAAGGGGAAGGAATGGTTGAAAACGGCGGGCAGGTTGTCAGAATCAGCAGGGGTGACAGCCTGTTCGTGCCCGCAGGGTTTGGCGAGTACCGGGTGACCGGCAACCTCACCATGCTGCACACCACCGTATAGGGGAAGGCTATGGAGTATATACCTGCAAAATCGCTTTTATCCAGAACCAAGGATACCTCGTGGTTTGGAACCGAATACACAATGAACATCTACAAGGGCTGCAGCCACGGCTGCATCTATTGCGACAGCCGCAGCGACTGCTACCACGTAGAGGACTTCGACCGCGTCCGCGCAAAGAAGGATGCCCTTGTTATTCTGCGTAATGACCTGCAGCGCAAGGTAAAAACCGCGGTCATCGGCATGGGTGCAATGAGCGACCCATACAACCCCTTTGAGCGGGACCTTGAACTGACCCGTCATGCGCTGGAGCTCATAGATGCCTACGGCTTTGGGGTGGGGATTGCCACCAAAAGTCCATTAGTCACACGGGATACGGACATATTGCGCAATATCACAGAGCACTCGCCGGTCTTAGTGAAGATGACCATCACCACGGCCGATGATGCGCTCGCAAGTCGTATTGAACCCCATGCCCCGCCTCCATCCGAGCGGCTGAACGCCCTGCGGAAGCTTTCAGACGCCGGAATCTTCACAGGCGTGCTTCTGATGCCGGTGCTGCCGTTTATCCTAGATAGCGACGAGAATGTGCTCACAGTGGTACGCCGTGCAAAGGAGTGCGGAGCAAGGTTTGTCTATCCCATTTTCGGTGTGACTTTGCGCGCCAATCAGCGCGACCATTTTTTTCACTGCTTAAACGAGCGTTTTGCAGGTCAGGGCCTGCGCGAGCAATACATTGCCCGGTTTGGAGACCGCTATGCCTGCCAAAGCCCGCGGTCAAAAGCCCTGTGGAACGTCTTTAAGCAGGAATGCGATTGCCTCGGCCTATTATACCGTATGAATGATATCATCCTAGCCTATAAGCGGGGCTATGAACCTAGCCAGCTTTCTTTCTTCTAAACTCCTACTATTACAACTATGGTATAAAGACATTTTATCTAGTGGGGGACAACCAATGTTTTTCAAAGGACTTAAAAAGACCATCTGTCTGCTGCTTGTATCAATTCTCTGTGTTATGACCGCCTTGCCTGTATTTGCGCAGGATCTACCCGTCGATGAGATAGACGCCACGGTTCTTGAAGCCATGGAAAAGGCGAAGATATCCAGTGTGTCGGTAGTCATCGTGCAGGGTGATGACGTAAGCTACCTCTCATACGGGTTTCGGGATAATGCAAAAACGGCAAAGACTGATGAAGCAACGCTTTATCAGATCGGCTCGATTTCCAAGGGCTTTACGGCCTTGGGCATCCTCCTGCTTGAGGATGAGGGGAAGCTGTCGATAGATGACCCTGTAAGCAAGTATATCCCGTGGTTTACAGCGACGTATCAGGGAAGTGAGGTCAAGCCAGCCGATTTTAAGATTGAAAACCTTCTGCACCAAACCAGCGGGTTTACAAACTACGAGATTCTCTACCCGTCCGCAAAGCCGGATATGTCACTCGAGGACTTTGCCCGGTCTATGAGCGGGAGGGAGCTTTCCTTTTACCCCTCAAAGGGCTATGCCTACGCAAACGCAAACTATAACCTGCTCGGCTATATCATCGAAGTGGTGTCGGGCCAAACCTACGAGAATTTTATGAAGGAGCGGATTTTCACTCCCCTTGGACTCAATGAAACCTATGCTGTCGCGCAGGAGGCAACCGACACAGGCCTTACCGCGCAGGGGAGCCGCCTTACCTTCTTTCGGTCTTGGCCCTATACTACCCGGATCTCAAAGGGGGGTATTCCGGCAGGGTACCTGTACTCAACTGCACGCGATCTCGGCAGGTGGATGCAGATTCAGATGGGCTTAGCCGAGGTATCTCCCCAGTTTGAGCGGCTGATTGAAAAATCCCATGTCATCGGTATGCCCCATGGGGCGGATGACAGCACATCCTACGCTTGCGGGTGGTATGTGACAGATACGGGAGAAATCTACCACGCGGGCGGCACGCCAAACTACTCCTCCTTGGTTTATATGAAAAAGGACAGCAGCACAGCGGTCGGTGTTCTCACCAACATCAACGCATCGGCAGATACGGCCGACCTTTGTGACAACATCTTTGCCGTTTTAGAGGGCAAGCCGACAAAGCCCTACCGGACGGACATATGGACAATCTTTGATACAATCTACTCTGCTATAACCCTTGTGTGTCTCGGGTTGCTCGCTTTCTTGTTGATTTACATTGTAAGGGTCATTTTGCAGTACAAAAAGGCTCTTAGGACGAAACAGAAGTTTAAGATGAGATGGAAGCTTGCTCTTGCGTGTCTGCCATTGGTGATTTCTGTCGTGATGATTATCATCATTCCGGGTACCTTTGGCGGCAGATGGGGGGATGTACTTACCTGGGGGCCGTACAGCATCCCGATTGGGCTTGCATCGCTCTTTGTAGTATCCATCCTCCTGCTTGGTGCAGTAGTCACAGGGCAGACACATCCAAAGATAAGCAAATCACGAAAAGAGGATAAGTATGACAATTCAAAAGATGCAGCCGGAACGACTTAAGGAGGCGCTTGACCTCATTTGGCGCGTATTCAGTGAGTTTGAAGCGCCCGAGTACAGCGAGAAGGGTATCGCCACCTTCCGGGAGTTTATCGAGCTTGACGCGATGAAAAATCGCATGGCCAAAGGGGAGATTGACCTGTGGTACAGCGAGGAAGACGGGGTTATTACCGGAGTAATCGCCATGCGTAAGCCCTCTCACATCAGCCTGCTTTTTGTGGATAAGCAGCATCATAATAAGGGGATAGCAAAAGGCTTAGTAGCTGCTGCGACGAGCGGGCACACAACCGTTACGGTGCACTCGTCGCCCTACGCGGTGGAAATCTACAAGAAGCTGGGCTTTGTGCCGACCGACTGCGAGCAGCTCGAGGACGGTATTAGATACACGCCGATGGTTTGGGAGAAGCAAAAATGAGACTGGAAGTTATCAAGGGCGACATCACAAAAATTGCGGTGGATGCTATCGTCAATGCCGCAAATACGACGCTGCTTGGCGGCGGCGGGGTGGACGGCGCCATCCATGCCGCGGCAGGGCCGGAGCTGCTGGCCGAATGCAAAACGCTGGGCGGTTGCGAAACAGGCAAGGCCAAGCTGACAAAGGGCTACCGCCTGCCCGCGAAGTATGTCATCCACACCCCGGGACCGATTTGGCGCGGAGGAGACCACAGCGAAGCCGACCTGCTTGCAAGCTGCTACCGTGAATGTCTTTCGCTTGCGGTTGCGCAAGGTTGCCGCACGGTGGCGTTTCCGTCCATCAGCACAGGAGTGTACCGGTTTCCGCTTGACAAAGCAAGCGACATAGCGGTAAAAACCATCCTGACATTCCTTGCGCAGGACACGACATTAGACCGCGTTACCATGGTATGCTTTGATGACCGCACCAAGCAGTTTTATGATGAGGCGCTCGCGCGGCATCTCAAATAGGGCAGGGGAAGGAGTTTTGTCATGAACTCGTGCGTGCACCCGTGGGAGACAGTCCCGCTTTCGGATTACGAGGCCCATATGAGCCTTGATGAGGTGTACCAGCTGCAGACCCTTGACCAAATCACCCGCCGGCAGCTTGATGCGTATGAAGTAAGCAGTGTCACCATCCTTGGAGTTGCGGGCGGCAACGGACTTAGCCATATTAACCCTGCAAGGATAATGCGGGTGTATGGTGTAGACGTCAACAGGGAGTACCTTGATGTCTGCCAAAGACGGTATGCCCACTTGGGCGAGTGTCTTAAGCTCCTGTGCTGCGACTTATCCAGTGCCGAAACCAGCCTGCCCGAGGCAGACCTTATCATTGCAAACCTCTTGGTCGAATATATCGGTATTGAAATCTTTACCCGCCACATGAAGGCGGCAGGCCCGCGGTACGTCTCGTGTGTCATCCAGCAAAGCCTCGGAGAGCAGTTTGTGTCTCGTTCCCCTTATGCTGACAAGTTCCAGGCAATCAGCGCCCTGCACAGAGATATCGATGAACACGCGCTATCTGCGGCCATGCGGGACATCGGCTACACGGGCATCCTGCGCGAAGTGATAAAGCTGCCCAACGCAAAACAGTTTATCCGGCTTGATTACAGAAAACATTGAGGTGCACTGCCATGCAAAACGATATCATCATTCGCAAGGCAAGTACTGCCGATATCCCAAACATCAGCCAAGTGCTTGCTGAAAGCTGGCGGGTTGCCTATCAGGGCATTGTAGATGCTGCGTATCTCAGTCAAATTTCGGATGACCGATGGGTGGAATCGCTGGAAGGAAACCTCCCCTCGGGGCAAACGGAGGTCCTGGTTGCCTGCTGCGGGCCTCAGATAATAGGTGCCGTCCTGATGCAACCTTCGAGGATGCCGCAATACCCCGAGGATGGAGAGATCACCGCTATTTACCTTCACCCCAACTGGCTCGGCAAAGGGGTTGGCCAGTCGTTGATGGACAAGGCCCTTTCCCATCTGCGCGAGAAAGGGTTTGCATATGTTGTACTGGATGTCCTAAGGGATAACCAGAAGGCGAAGCGGTTTTACCTTAAAAACGGGTTTGCGTTTACGGGGCATACGGTTGAGCTGACGCTTGGCACTCCCGCAGTATGTGAAGTAATGCGAAAAAGGGTGTAAAGGACAATAAACGAAAAGACGGAGGAAAGTACATGGATATCAACATACTGCTGTTTGAGGGGTTTGAAACGCTGGACGCATTCGGCCCGGTGCAGGTTCTGGGCAAGGTGGAGAATTTTTCGCTGCGCTTCTTCTCGCCAGATGGGGGAGCGGTCACAAGCGCCCAAGGGGTTCGGGTTTTAACCAGCGCCCTTACAGAGATTGTGAACCGAACCAGTAAAAACGGACAATAGACAAAAACCCCCTGATGTAGGACAATAGAAATACATCTGGGGGTTTTACTATGTCGAGGAAATATGAAAAGGTGCAGGAATTATTGCCAGTAATCAAA
>JAEZKF010000025.1 GCA_023415575.1 Bacillota bacterium | reverse complement strand
GTTCCGGCAAGCAGGAGTATCTTGAGAGCATCGTAAACAGCGTTCTGTTTGGAAACATCA
This sequence comes from Bacillota bacterium, assembly GCA_023415575.1. Classification (GTDB taxonomy): domain Bacteria; phylum Bacillota; class Clostridia; order Oscillospirales; family Ruminococcaceae; genus Acetanaerobacterium. The sequence continues at coordinate 41,675 of JAEZKF010000025.1, read as the reverse complement.
TTGGATAAAAGGAAGTGAACGCGATATGAAATACCTGCTGGGTATTGATCTGGGCACTTCCGGCACCAAAACGGTGCTGTTCTCCGCCGATGGCGTGGCCGTTGCGTCCGCCACGGTGGAGTATCCGCTCTATCAGCCGCAAAACGGCTGGGCGGAGCAGTCGCCCGAAGACTGGTGGAATGCCGCTGTGCAGACCACGCGCACCGTTATCTCTAAAAGCGGGATTGATGCGCGCGACATCGCAGGCATCGGCATCTCCGGCCAGATGCACGGACTCGTTATGCTCGATGAAAAGGGCGAGGTACTGCGCAAGAGCATCATCTGGTGCGATGGCCGTACCGGTGAAGAATGCCGCGATATTACACAGGCAGTCGGTGCAAAGCGGCTGATTGAAATCACTGCAAACCCTGCCCTTCCCAGCTTTACCGCATCTAAGATTCTGTGGGTGAAAAAGCACGAGCCCGAGCTTTATGCTCGTTGTGCGCATATATTGCTACCCAAGGACTATATCCGCTACAAGCTGACCGGCGAATACGCAACCGAAGTAAGCGACGCCTCCGGCATGCAGCTTCTTGATGTGCCAAAGCGCGCTTGGTCGGATGAGGTGCTCAAAGCACTTGACATCGACAAGGCTTTGCTTGGCAAGATGTACGAAAGCTGCGAGGTTACGGGCACTGTAACCGACGAGGCCGCAGCCCTTACGGGTCTTTCGGCCGGAACGCCTGTCGTGGGCGGTGCCGGCGACAATGCCGCAGCCGCTATCGGCACGGGTGTTGTGCGGACAGGTAAGGCGTTTACCACCATCGGTACGAGCGGTGTAATCTTTGCCCACTCGGACGAAGTCACCATCGACCCCGCCGGCAGGGTGCACACCTTCTGCTCGGCAGTTCCGGGCGCGTGGACAGTTATGAGCTGTACGCTTGCAGCGGGTCTTTCGCTGCAGTGGTTTAGAAATAACTTCTGCGCGGATGAGATTTCGGTTGCCTCCCGCATGGAGGTTGACCCCTACCAGCTCATGGACGCGGAGGCGGATAAGGCGCCGATTGGTGCAAACCGCCTGCTCTACCTGCCTTACCTCATGGGCGAGCGCAGCCCGCTCTTGGATGAAAATGCGCGCGGCGCCTTTATCGGGCTGAGCGCAATTCACACCAAACGCGATATGCTGCGCGCGATTATGGAAGGCGTTATGTACTCCCAGCGCCAGTGCCTTGATGTACTCAGGGGCATGGGCGTTGTTTCGGACGAGATGTTTGCCTGCGGAGGCGGCGGCACCAGCAAGGTGTGGCGGCAGATGATGGCGGATATCTATTCGGTTCCGGTTACCACGGTGCAGAACCGCGAGGGCCCCGCCCTTGGCGTTGCCCTGTTGGCAGGCGTAGGAACGGGCGTTTATGCAAGCGTTGCCGAGGCGTGCGACAAGGTTATCCGCACGAACCCGCCCCAGCAACCCATTGCGGAAAACAGCAGCAAATATGAGCCTTTCTATCAGCTCTACTGCTCGCTGTATCCCGCACTCAAAGAGGGCTTTGGCACACTAAGTAAGTTATAATAATCCTCCATTTCTTTAAGCAACGCACATGTAATTACGTGTTCGTTGCTTTCTTATATGACAAAGAAAAAGAACACGCCGCATCAACTCTTAATGCGGCGTGTTTTGTGTTTAAACTATTCTACTTTGATGACGGAAACCGGGCAGCTTTCCTGTGCCTCTACGGCCTGATCTTCTACCTCCGGCGGAACCTCCTCGGTATAGACCTCGGCAACGCCGTCATCTCCCATGCGGAACACCTCAGGGCAGATGGTCGGACACAGTCCGCAGGAGATGCAGCCGCTCCTATCTAAGAATGCCTTCAAGTTCGTTCACCTTCCTTCCTTTATGGCAGTGTTGACGTTTCTGTTTCACTCTAATCGGATACCAGACGTTTTTCTCCCGTAAGGTCGCGAATCGGCTTGATGTTCTGGGTTACCTCCAGCACGCCTAAGTATTCACCCGCTTCATCTCTCACGGCAAAATACCGAATCAGCACAAACCGCTCGCCCATGTTAATCCAAAAGTCCTCGTGGTCCTTCTTACCGGCCTTAAAGTCCTCTACAATCTTCTCAACGATATGCACGCTTGCGGGCGGGTGGCAGTTTGACACGTTGCGGCCGATAACCGCCTTGGTTCGCGCAAAGATGCGCTCATTGCCCTCGGAGAAGTATTTTACGATGTCGTTTTTGTCCACAAAGGTGATGTCAAAGGGCAGAGTGTTGAGCATGGCGGTGAGTTCTTCGATGCGCATCGCGCCGGTTGGCAGGGTGATTACTCCGGATTGTGCCTCAGGCTCGGGTGTAGCGGCTACCTTTTGCTGGGGAGCGGGCATCCACACCGGAACACGGTCAAGCATAAAGCCGATTTGGACGCTCTCGTCGGCAATCTTCTTCCATTCATCCTGCGTCAGCGTATCAAGCAGCATCGGCAGCATGATGTTCTCTTCCTTAAAGATCATCTCGCGAATCTTCTCAACTGCTGCCTCCAGTTTCTCCTTAAGTTCAGTTGTAGGCCGGCCATTTAGCAGGGAGATGATCTCTTTTATCTGCGCGCGGATTTCGTCATCCACCCCCCACATGACCTTGGGCGGGGCGGTGATGCCGTACTTCTCCATGTAGGGGAAGAAGAGGTTTTCCTTTCGGGCGTAGTGCAGATTAACCTTTGATAGCTTCTCAAAGCCATCCTTGATCTTTTGCATCGCATCCGCGTCGGGCAGGGCGGAAAGATAGGGGTCAATCAGTGTATCAATCCACTCTTCAATCAACCGGTTCTCCTGCTTGAGGATGTTTGCGGGGTGGCCGGGGATCTCGCTCTGGTCAGTGGGCTGATGAATCTCCTCAATTGAGCCCTTGAACACAGCCGCATGTACATCGCACAACCGCTGAACTTCTGCAACGGGCAGACCTTCCGCAATCAGAGCCTGCTCGGCCTCTGAAATCTCGGTGGCTGAAACCCCGTCAAAAGCATCTGCAAACATCTGCTTGACGTCCTCGACGCTCTTACCCTTGTGCAGCTCGGAGAGCACCGTTTTGATAATCTCCTTTCGATACTGCCGGTTGTTAATCTGCTCACTCATGCCATTTACCTCCTTTTTGCTTCTTATTATTCTGCCTTTCGAGCTATAGAATATGCCGATGTCATATCGTACACTTGCGATTTTAAACGGTCAGGATTCGGCTATCTCATAGCCTTTTTCTTTAAACGCCGCTTTGATGGACTCCATATCAATCCGCTTAGCCTGTGCCCCTTTGGGTATGGTCATAAACCTGCCCATAGTCTGCAGCATACCGGGCTTTAGGATATCAACAAAGCCGATTTCGGCAAGGATAGTTGCAATCTCGGGGTTTTCATTACACAGTTCGTATACCGTTTTATTCAAATCTATGTTCTTCGCCATCCGTCAACCCACCCTTTCATTTGTATAGACCGGCAGTCTTGTATCATAATCACGCAGTAGGATATTATTCTCAAGGTGGATGTGTTGATGCAGGTCGTTTTCAAGTTCGACAAGAAGTTTGTATGCCTTTTTGTAGCTTGGGCAAGCATCCTCGGGCAGACGGTAGTTCTTTGTAACACGGCGAAGCTCAGATAGGATTACCCCTGCGGCTTCGTGCTCTGCGATAATCTCAGCAGAAAGTGTGCTAATCTCCTGCGTGTTGCTTTCTAGGCCTGCAAAGGCGGGGAAGAGAAGGGCTTCCTCCTTTAGCAGGTGCTGCTCCAAATCCCCCTTCAGGCGGCTAAAGAGGCTGTAAACCATATAAAGCTCCCGATGGTTTTTGCCGTGTGCGCGCAGCACGGTGTTTAACAGGTCTAAAAGCTCGGGCAATGCGCTTCTTAGATACGAATGGTGCGTATCCTCGATGTAGGTAGAAAGCACAGTAGGCTCCATCTCGGTGAACCGGTGGCCCATTCCTTTGTAGGTGCCGCTTCTTTGCCCCCGGGCTTTTTCAAGCGCATCGGCAAGGGCTCCCTTATTGATATCCAGCTGATTCACGACATCCAGTAAAGGACGATTGCCGCCGCAGCAAAAATCAATATGAAACGCATCAAATACCCCTGCAGCCTCGGGCAGGTTTGCGACCACTGCTCCCACTGTCCATGTTCCATCCAAATACTTCATAAAAAAAGCCTCCCTACTGTTTTGTTCTGGCCTTATCTTAACAGGTTGGGTGGGCTTTTTCTGTGATTTGAATCAAATAATCACGACTATTCGGTTTTTCCTGCCAATAAAATGAGCGCCTGCCTCTCCTTAATCTTGATGGTCTTGTTGTTCACCGAGACGATAATTCCATCGTTTTCAAGCTGACTGAGCTTGCGGCTCATGGTTTCCCTTGTAATGCCTAGGTAGTTTGCCATACCCTCTCGGCTTAGGGGCAGGTGAATGAGATCGCTATCAGGGTGTTTGTGCCTCTCACTGTATTCAAGCAAAAGTCCCGCAATCCGCGCATCGACGTTGCGGATGCCCATGCTCTGAAAGGCGTTCTCCATCCTGGCAATGCGCCCGCTGAGCTCCGCGATAATCTTGACTGAAATTTCAGGGTAGGAGTATAAAAGCTTATTAAAGTCAGCCTTTGAGAGCATGCAGGTTTTCACCGGCTCAAGCGCTTCGACCGAGTAGGTGGCGGTCTGACTACTGAGAAGAAACTGCTCGCCGAAGAAGTCCCCTTCGGAAAACACATAAAGAATCTGCTCGCGACCATCAGGCGTATATTTAAACGCCTTTACACTGCCTTGGTTGAGAATTACCACCGAGTCAATGGGGTCTCCCTCGGTCAGAAGGCGGTCGTCCTTTGCGTAATTCTCATGCTTAATGAGCGGTACAATCTTCAACAGGTTATCATGGTCAAGCCCAAAGAAGATGGGAACCTTGTGAATGCACAGATTGTTGTTACAATGAATGCAGTCGTGTCCGCTTTGCATCTCATATCCCCCCTTGCCGGAATGTGTGCACTTTTTTACAGCATATCACGGAGACCATTTCCTTTGCAATGGGCAAAGCTTCGATATCATCAGCAATAGAGACTAACCCGTTTGCGATTTACAACGAATATTTGTATATATTTAAGTGTGCACTTTTCTATTTGCTGCGTGTTGTGTATAATTTACTTAATAATGCATAATTTCCACTCGGGCCATGAAAGGAGCCAATATCAATGAAACTAAGCTATGACGGAATAAGCGATAGTACAGTATGGCAGCAAGCAGATATCAGCACTCCCAGTTATGACCCGAGAGCGGTTGCGCAGGCAACGCTTGCACATCCGGTCTGGGTGCATTTCGGCGCGGGTAATGTGCTTCGCGGTTTTATCGCAGCCCTGCAGGACAAGCTTATCAGCGACGGCGTTGCAAACCATGGCATCATTGCCGTGGAAACCTTTGATGAGGACATCATAAAGGAAATCTACCAGCCCCATGACAACCTCTCCTTGCTTGTAACCCTGCATGCCGACGGCAAAAGCGACAAGCGCATCATCGGAAGTATTGCAAAAGCCTACGTAGCAAAAGACGACTTTGCAATTTTGCAAGATGTATTCCGCGCAAAGACCTTGCAGATGGTGAGCCTTACCATAACCGAAAAGGGCTATGCCCTTCATGACATGGATGGCAGACTCCTGCCCATCGTTGCGGATGATGTACAAGCGGGGCCCAACAGGCCGAGTCATGTTATTGCGGTTTTGACATCCCTTTTATATACGCGCTACAAGGATGGCGCTGCACCGATTGCCTTAGTCAGCATGGATAACTGCAGCCAAAACGGGCACAAGCTTAAAAATGTTGTTTTGGATATCGCACGCATGTGGGAACTGGACGGCTTTGTCGACAAGGGCTTTATCGACTACCTCAGCGATGGGGCGCGCGTATCCTTCCCGTGGACAATGATTGATAAAATCACGCCGCGACCGGCTGCGCAGGTGTGCAGCGAGCTTACCCGTCAGGGTATCGAGGATATGATACCGATTGTCACCGGCAAAGGCACCCACATAGCACCCTTTGTGAACGCCGAAGCCGCGCAGTATCTGGTGATAGAGGACGACTTCCCCGCGGGCAGGCCACCGCTTGAAAAGGCAGGTGCGTATTTTACCGACCGCGATACCGTCAAACGCGTGGAGCGCATGAAGGTGTGCACCTGCCTAAATCCGCTGCATACGGCCCTTGCGGTGTTCGGTTGCCTGCTTGGGTACACAAAGATATCGGATGAGATGGCCGACCCGCAGCTTTTGGCGCTGGTTCACCGTATCGGTTATGTGGAAGGTATGCCGGTTGTTACCCATCCCGGCATCATCGACCCGCAGATGTTTTTGGACGAGGTCATTAACGAGCGATTCCCAAACCCCTTTATCCCCGATACCCCACAGCGCATTGCCTGCGATACCAGCCAGAAGATACCCGTTCGCTATGGCGAAACCATCAAGTCCTATATGGCTTCCTCGACGCTTGATACCGAAAACTTAGTGGGAATCTCCCTGGTACTTGCTGGCTGGCTACGCTATCTCTTAGGGGTAGACGACGAGTTAAACCCCATGCAGGTGAGCAGTGACCCGCTGCTTAGTGAGATGCGCATGGCACTTGATGGAGTAGAAGTCGGCAGCCCGGAGAGCGGCATGGGAGTGCTGGAGCCCATTCTGCGCAGTAAAACCCTGTTCGGCGTAGGTCTTTATGAAGCGGGGCTTGCACCGCGGGTAGAAAAGATGTTTATCTCTATGCTACAGGGTGTGGGTGCCGTGCGGCGAACACTAAAGGAATGGCTTGCATAATGTATGTGCACAACTGAGTGGTTCACACACAACTTTTTAATAAGTGATGAAGTACCGCCGCATTGCGGTAAGACGGAGGATACTATGAAGATGACATTCCGCTGGTTTGGGGAAAAACACGACCCCATTCCGCTTTCCTACATCCGTCAGATCCCCTGCGTAGAGGGTGTTGTCACCACCCTGATGGATATGCAGCCCGGTGAGGTCTGGCCGCTTGAGGCCGTACAGGAACTTCACCGTCAGGTTACCGAGGCAGGCCTTACCACCGAGGTAATCGAGAGCGTGAACATCCACGAGGACATCAAGCTCGGCGCCCCGGGAAGGGACGAGAAGATTGAGGCATATATTAAGACCATGCAGCACCTTGCCACCATCGGCGTTAAGGTCATCTGCTACAACTTCATGCCCGTTTTGGATTGGGCCCGCAGCCACCTGTACTACGACCTGCCGGACGGCTCACAGACGATGTATTTCAGCAGGGAGTTCATCCTCTCCACCACACCGCAGGAGCTGGCAGACCGGTATACCGAGCAGTGCGGTGGAATCGAGCTGCCCGGGTGGGAGCCTGAACGTATTGCCCACGTCAAGGAGATTATCAAGCGGTACGATGGGGTTACGCAGGAGCAATACTGGGAGAACGTGCGCTACTTTATTGATGCCATCATCCCGTGGGCGGAAAAGCTAGACATCAAGATGGCAATACACCCGGATGACCCGCCGTGGCCGATATTCGGCCTGCCCCGCCTGATTAACAGCAGAGACAACATCAAGCGGTTTCTTGATTTAAACCCAAGCCCCTACCACGGTATTACGCTGTGCACCGGCTCTTTGGGCGCCGATCCCGCAAACGATGTGCCGGCGATTGCCGCCGAGTTTGCACCCCGCATCCATTTTGCCCATGTGCGAAACCTCAGGTACCTTGAAAACGGGGATTTTTACGAGTCAGCGCACCCGTCGTTCTGCGGCTCGCTTGATATGTACGAAATCCTGCGCGCCCTGCACGACGCAGGCTTTGACGGCTACATCCGCCCCGACCACGGCCGCATGATATGGGATGAAAAGGGCCGACCCGGCTACGGCCTTTATGACCGCGCAATGGGTGCTGCCTACATCGTGGGCATGTGGGAGGCAATCTCACGCGCAAGTAAAGTACAATAGGGTAGGACTAAGCCTTCTTTTCATTTATACCTCCTAAACAAAACCACAAAGCCGCCACGTGGCGGCTTTGTGGTTGCGGGGGTATTTATTCCGATTGCTCAAAGAAACGCTTCTTGCCGGACCGGATAACCTTTGAGGGCGATACGCCCCGGCTTTCCTTAAATACCTTGCTGAAATAAAAGATATCGGAAAACCCGCACGCGGAAGAAACCTCGCTTACGTTGTATTCCCCGCTTTGCAGCATATCCTCGGCGCGGTTTAGGCGAATGGAGGTCAGGTACTGCCGAAAGGACATACCGGTTTCCTGCTTAAAAAAGTAGCCGAAATACACCGGGCTCAGGCCGGTTAATTCCGCCATATCCTGCACCGTAATGGGCTCATAATAGTGGTCAATCATATAGCGCAGCACTCGCTTGATGCGGTGGTCGACTGTTACGGTATCGGTTTGATATACTATAATCTGTAGGTAGCGCTGCAAGATCATGAGCAGCAAAGCGCGCACCTTCATGGTGTAACCGGGGTCGCGCAAAAGCCACGCGGCATTTAGCTCTCGGTAGAGGGAGATGATGTCCTGATGCAGCCCGATGTGAGAAATCACGGGGAAGGGGAGGGTAGTTTCCTCACCTTTTAGGTTGTACACGTGCCCGTTTACGCTGTAAAGCTCCATCAAATCATCGGGGTTTACGGCGGCGCTGCGAATACTCCCTTTTGGAACGCACAGCAGGTCGCCCGCCGACACAGGATAGACCTTTGCGTTTACGGTGTACTCGGCGCTGCCCTTAATGATGTAGGTCAGGTCAACAAAGTTAATTACACTCTGTTCGATGGACCAGGAAGGGGTACACCGCCGATGGATGTAGTATCCGACATCCATCATGATGTCATCATACTGGGTATCCGCTCTTGCATTGAGCATCTCTTTCACACCTCCAACTCACAACGTTTTATGAATCTATAAAGGGGAACAATGCCTATGAACCCAAAGATATTCGACGATTTTGCCCGGGAAAACCAAACCAAAGACCTTGGGGTTTACGGAATCCATGTCTATCAAGAGGGCAAGGGCAGTGCCGAGCACCGCTTTCGCAGCAACGAGCGGGTGCACCTGTTTTCCGGCTCAAAGGCCTTTACCTCTTTAGCTGTGGGAATTGCAGCGGATGAGGGTCTGCTGAAGCTCGGTGACAGTATCCTCGACTACTTTCCGCAGTACAGGGATATTGCCGTGCCGGGGGCGGAGAGCATAACCATAACCGACCTATTGCAGATGCGGTCGGGGCGCGGGCAGCCCTTGTTTTCCACACTAGAGGAAACACACGAGCGTAAAAGGGATTGGGCTGAGCTTTACTTCTCCACGCCCATGACATATCCCGCCGGAACCACTTTTTTCTATGACAACGGCGGCACCTATATGCTATCACGCATTATCGAAGCAGTAAGCGGCAAGACCCTGCGAGACTACCTGATGCCGCGCCTGTTTGAGCCGCTTGATATCTTCAACCCCCAGTGGCACACCTGCCCGCGCGGCCACTCCCTAGGAGCTATTGGACTATACTTAAGCACCGAGGAATACTCGAGGCTCGGTATCCTGCTGCTTCAAAAGGGGAGGTGGGGCGATAAGCAGATTATTTCGCAGCAGTACTTAGACAGGGCTGAAAATGACATCGTTTCGGTGCGCGGCTTCCCCGATACGGAAACGCAGGTAGGCTACGGCTACCAGCTGTGGCGGTGCACCCTGCCAAACACCGTGCGCGCAGACGGCAAGTACGGGCAGTACAGTATTGTCCTGCGAGATTACCGCGCCGTTGTAACGGTTACCGCCCACAATGAGCGGTGCGCCTTTGATATCCTGCGCGTGGTTTGGAGTACAATCGTCCCGCATCTGCAATAAAACTACCGGATATTACCTGTCACCTTAATAATACATAAAAATCGCAGATGGTGCAAGATTTGCGGCTGAGTAGTTAAAAATACCGATTACTTCAGTAGAAAAGCCTATTAAACATATAATAATAACTGAAAAACGCAACATTGGCACGGTTCAGTAAAAAGAAAAAAAGTAAATAATTATAAAATATAAAGCATGGAAATCTGTAATAATTACAAATATTCCATGCTTTTTTTATGTCTATTTCAAAAAATGGATGCTATAATCTACTTAAATTATAAAAGAAACCCAGTATAATTTTGTGTATATTTAACAACAAAAACCGACTTTACAGAAATGCAGGGCTATACATATGGAAAAGCACTCCCGTGAATACAACGCATGGCTCCAGCCGTACCCATACATATTAGGACATCCGCTTCGGTTAGAAGCATCAAAGCAAGTAACCGAAACCGCAAAAGAGGAATGTATAGACGGTATGCGGCGGTTATTCGGCAGCGACATCTGGCAGGATGGCGCCCCATTTACCATCCATCTTACGACAACCCCTTCGCTGCCCAGTGAGGGCTACCGCTTAAGTAGTACCTCTGACCGGCTTTTGGTCGAGGGCGCGGATGAAAACGGCGTTCTTTACGGCGTTTTTGCTCTGCTGCGTGCCATAGGTACAGGGAAGCATCTATATGAGATAAACGAGCAGAGCGCTCCCGCCGTATCCCGCAGGGTTATCAACCACTGGGACCGCATAGACGGCAGTATCGAACGCGGATATGCCGGCAACTCCATCTTCTTTCAAAACGGCAGGTTATGCTATAACCCTGACCGCATCCGCGATTATGCAAGGCTGCTTGCCTCAATCGGCATTAACGTTATAGTGATAAACAACGTAAACGTCACAAAACAAAGCGCCCTGCTCATGACTACCGAGCACCTGCCAAAGCTCGCAGGGCTTGCGGATATCTTCCGCCCTTATGGGGTCCGGATTGCGCTTTCGGTACACTTTGACAGCCCTGTCCTCGTTGGAAACCTTACATCGTCAGACCCATTAGATTCTCAGGTCGCCGCATGGTGGCAGGAAAAGACCGATGAGATTTATCGTTACATTCCAGACTTTGCAGGGTATCTTGTTAAGGCGGATTCGGAATTCCAAAGCGGGCCTGCATCCCACGGGCGGTCGCAGGCGGATGGGGCAAACATGCTTGCCCGTGCCCTTAAGCCGCATGACGGGGTTGTGTTTTGGCGGTGTTTTATCTACAACTGCCTGCAGGATTGGCGGGATACCAAAACAGATCGCGCAAAGGCTGCATATGAACTCTTTAAGCCTTTGGACGGCCAGTTTGATTCAAACGTCATCCTCCAAATCAAAAACGGGCCGGTGGATTTTCAGGTGCGTGAGCCAAACTCTCCTCTGTTTGGTGCCCTAGAGAAAACCCGCACCGCCCTTGAGCTGCAGATTACGCAGGAGTATACCGGCCAGCAGATTGATTTATACAACCTCGCCGTTCAATGGGAGGAGGTATTCTCCTTTCCGGTAGACGAAAAACGGGCGCTGAGAAATCTTGTCGGCGGCAGAGTTAAAGCAGTCGTCGGTGTCTCCAACGTCGGAGATGACGAAAACTGGACGGGACACACCCTTGCGCAGGCAAACCTGTATGCGTTTGGCCGCCTTGCGTGGGACCCTGCGCTTACGGCAAAACAGATTACGGCTGAATGGGTTATGCTCACGTTTGGCAATGAGCCTACCGTCGTCGACCGACTTACCGATATGATGCTGCGGTCTCGTGCTGCATACGAAAAGTATACATCCCCCCTCGGTCTCGGCTGGATGGTGAACATCAACCACCACTACGGCCCGAGTCCTGAGGGATACGAATATATGAAGTGGGGCACCTACCATCGTGCCGACTGCCATGCCATCGGTGTCGACCGAACCAGCACGGGAACCGGCTTTACCGCTCAATACGACCCGTACCTTACTAAGCTGTTTGATAACGTTAACACCTGCCCGCAGGAGTTGTTGCTTTTCTTTCACAGGCTGCCCTACAGCTTTGTATTAAAAAACGGCAAAACTCTGTTGCAGCACATCTACGATACCCACTTTGAGGGGGTAGAGGATGTCGAGGAATTTATAGCAATATGGGACTCCCTGCAGGAGCATCTTGCGCAGGAAACGTATCTCTCCGTAAGGTCGCGCTTACTAAGGCAGCTTGAAAACGCAAAGGAATGGCGCGATGTCATCAACACATATTTCTATCGATTTACCGGTATTCCGGATAAAAAGGGTCGGCGAATATATGAATAGGGGTGAACGCGGATGACAAACCAAACCGGCACTGCTGTAAAACCGATTAAGAAAAGCTATTCCAAAGCAGCAAAACAAGGAAAGCTTAAAAGCTACATAAAGCAGACATGGATGTTGTATCTCATGCTGCTGCTTCCGTTGACCTTCTTTATCATCTTTCGGTATATCCCCATGACCAACATCGTGATGGCATTTCAGGACTATAACCTCTTTAAGGGGGTTTGGGATTCTCCCTGGGTGGGGCTTAAGTGGTTTAAGCAGGCCTTCTCTTCGCGCGACTTCTATAACGCTTTGCGCAACACCTTCATGCTCAACACCCTTGACCTGGTTGTGAGCTTTCCTGCTGCTATCATACTGGCTCTGCTACTTAACGAGCTTGCTTTTCGGCGCTATAAGCGGATTACACAGGTTATTGCCTACCTGCCGCACTTTTTGTCGTGGATTATCGTAAGCGGTATGGTCAAGCAGCTATTAGCCCCGCAAACAGGTGTTATCAACATGGCTTTGGGGGAACTCGGCATCGGGCCGATTGACTTTCTCACCGATAATGTCCTGTGGGTTGTCACCTATGTGCTGACAGGCCTGTGGAAGGACATCGGCTGGAATACGATTATCTTCCTTGCAGCCATCACAAACATCAATGTCGAGCTCTACGAAGCTGCAGAGGTGGACGGTGCAGGACGCCTGCGTAAGATATGGCATGTCACCCTCCCCGGCATCCGGTCGACCATTATCGTTTTGCTCATCATGAACCTTGGGCGAATCCTTGGTATTGAACTGGACCGCCCCTACGCAATGGGCAACGACCTGGTTCGGTCGGTGGCGGATGTAATCAGCACCTTAGTGTATCGTGTCGGTATTCGTTCGTTCCAGTTCTCCCTGACGGCGGCGATAGGCTTGTTCCAGTCGGTTGTATGCGTTATCTTCCTATCGGCGGCCAATGCCCTTGCCAAGCGGTTTGGTGAACGGGGCATTTGGTAATCAAGGAAATGATGCATCATAAGGAGGGGATTGCATGGCCAAAGCAGATTTAAACCAAGACTTTAACACAAGCAATCGTATTGTAAAAACCAAGGCATCAAGGATAATTGACTGGATCATTGCGCTGGTATGCTTTGTGATAATTTTAATATGCTTATTGCCCTTTATGAACATTCTGGCGCGGTCACTCAGCTCGCCGCAAGCCATCATCAACAGGCAGGTTTCCTTCTTTCCGGTGGATTTTACCCTGGACTCCTACGTCTATGTTTTCAAGGACCCCGCATTCTTCCGCTCCATGTGGTGGACTGCTCTGCTGACCATTATCTCCACAACCATCTCAATGATAATGACCATTCTATGTGCCTACCCGCTTACCTTTGACCGCTTAAAGGGAAGAAAGTTCTTTAGCGGCCTGATTATACTCACCATGTACTTCAGTGCGGGTACAATCCCGAACTACATACTCATGAAGGATTTGGGACTCATTGACAACCCGCTTGTCTTAATCATTCCAAACTGTATCTCCGTTTTCAATGTCATTATCCTAAGAAGCTTTTTTTACGGCATCCCAGTGAGCTTGAGGGAGTCCGCCGAGATTGACGGCGCAAATCCCTTTACGATTCTGGTTCGCATCTACCTTCCGCTTTCCACCTCGGTGATTGCAACACTTGCACTGTTCTATGCGGTGGGGCGGTGGAACGGTTTTTCGGACGCGCTGATGTATATGACCAACCCCAAGTACGCGCCCATCCAGCTTAAGCTGTACCAAATCATCAACAACCTGTCCGCTATAGAGGTGGCGCAGGTGGAGGGCGTATCCGGCGGAACACCGATGGCAAGCGAAGGCATGAAGGCGGCAAGCGTTATGTTCGCAACCCTGCCGATTGTAATGGTTTATCCGTTTGCCCAGCGCTACTTTATCTCCGGCGTAACAGTAGGTGCCGTAAAGGGATAGACCCAAAGGAACCCCCAAAATGTATTCCTGCATACGGTGTGTATGCTTTAATAATGGCTTAATAGAATGGAGGATTAGTAATGAAGAGAAGTATTTCCCTGCTCTTGGCTGCCGTGATGATGCTTGCTCTGCTCGCTTCCTGTAGCCAATCGGCACCCGCCCCTGTGTCGGAGACAACCCCCTCTCAGGCGGCGCCCGATACCCCTTCTGAGCCAAGCAAGCCCGAGTACAGCGAGATTACCGTAGAGGTTTTTGACCGCGGTACCGACGGCGGAAAGACCGACCCCACCAACAACTTCTACACCGATTGGATTAAGAAAAAGCTCCTTGAGGATGAAAACATCGGTGTAACCTTCCAGGCGGTATCCCGCTGGGAGGAGCAGGAGCAGCTGAACAACCTGATGGCTGCCGGCAATGCCCCTGACGTATGCCTTACCTACAGCACGGACCTCATTACCACCTACCGTGAGCTGGGCGGCCTTGTAGACCTTGCCCCTTATATTGAAACACATCTGCCCGATTTGGATGCCTTCCTCGGTGAGGACGCAGCCGTTCCCGGCAAGAGACTGATTTATCGTCAGATTACAGAGAGCGGTCAGGTTTTCTCTATCCCCGCCCGCCGCATCAATACCGCTGCCGTCAATACCTTCATCCGTAAGGACTGGCTTGACAAGCTGAACATGCCGATTCCTACAACCATTGATGAGTTCTACAACACACTCAAGGCATTTAAAGAGCAGGATCCCGGCGGCGTTGGCAAATCCAAGGTGATCCCCTTTATCATCGGCTCCAGAGACGTGCGCTGGCGTGCACGCACCTTGCTTGATTCCTTCATTGACCCGAACCTCAGCGATAAGGATCGTTGGATTAATACCGTTGTTGATCGCGAATTCCTCCTTCCCGGCTACAAAGAGGGCCTGCGCTACCTCAATAAGCTCTACAACGAAGGCCTTACCGACACCGAGTTTGCCCTGTATACCGATGACACCAACAGCGACAACCTGATTAAGAGCGGCGTAGTAGGCTCCTTTATCCACAACTGGGATCAGCCCTACCGCGACACTCCCGGACTTTTGAAGGACCTCAAGGCCAACGTTCCTGATGCAGAGATTATCAGCATCGACTGCTTTAAGAACGCTGCCGGTAAGTACTACAAGAACGCCTATGAGCCTGCCGGTGTAAACTTCTTTATCCCCGCTTCCAGCAAGAATGTAGAAGGCGCTCTGCGCTATATCAACTGGCTGTCTAAGGTTGAGAACCGCTACTTCCTGCAGATTGGTGAAGAGGGCGTTACTCATGTGATGGTAGACGGTGCTCCTAAGATGATCTCCGCCGAAGGCGAGAAGATTATGAACTCGTCTCAGAACATTGACTACACAATTATGATTAACGGCCTTGATACCGGTGATGAAGCTACAAACCTCAAGGCAATGGCGAACTCTTACAATGTTGACCCGCAGCTTATCATGACTGCCTATGAGAATGCAATGCGCGACGCGAAACCCCTAATGGTAGTACCCGGTCTGACATTGACCGCCGCTGCTCCCGTAAGCCAGACTCTGGTCGACAAAGGCTGGACCCTGCTTGCGGAATGCGTGACCTGCAAACCTGCAGACTTTGACGCTACCTGGGATAGAAACATTGCCGATTGGCTTGCCTCCGGTGCGCAGGCTGTTGTAGATGAGCGTGCACAGAAATTTTATCAGCCCTAATGGGTGAATCGTTTATAATTTAGAATGCAGTAGAAAGAGGGGAGGAGGTTGCAGTTACAGGTTGCAACCACTCCCTTCTTTAATGCCAAAATGCGGATAAAATCACGAGAAAAGGAAGGGCGCGTCATTGATACGAGCACAATGTGCATGCACATCCTCAGTGTGCTTTGCAATCAGCACAAATCGCAAAGATTACTGGATTAGCAGGAGCCCGCTGCGTGCAGCGTTTGATATAAAGCCAGCTTATGCTAAGATAAAGCTAATGATCTATAGATTTTATAATTTGTGATAATTATTGACAGAGGTGATAAAAATGATCAGAGTGGCAATTGTAGGGGTGGGCAACATCTCAAGACTCCACTTTGAAGGCTTTCTTGCCTTTCCCGACCGATGCAAAATTGTAGCCCTCGCTGACATCATACCCGAGCGCGCTTATAGCGGCATTGAGCGCCACAACTTAACCTGCGCACGCGCATTTACCTCCCATACCGAGATGCTCAAAGAGATGGCGGATGAGATTGATTTAGTCAGCATATGCACCCCGCCCTACTGCCATGCCGAGATTGCAATCGACAGCCTAAACGCCGGCTGCAACGTCATAGTAGAAAAGCCGATGGCCGCAAGCCTGGAGGAATGCGATGCCATGCTCGCCGCAGAGAAGGCAAGCGGCAAGATGATGTCTGTCATCGCCCAAAACCGCTTCCGTGACCCCATTCAGGCCGTAAAGAAGGTGCTGGATGCAGGGCTAATCGGCAGGGTTTTGCACGCGCAGGTGGACTCTTACTGGTGGCGCGGCCACAGCTACTACGATTTGTGGTGGCGCGGACGTTGGGATAAGGAGGGGGGCGGCTGCACGCTTAACCATGCAGTCCACCATATCGATATGCTGATGTGGATGATGGGCCTGCCCGACAAGGTGACAGCCATCATCTCCAACGCAGGGCACGACAATGCCGAGGTTGAAGACATCTCGGTGGCTGTACTTCAGTACCCAAAAGGGGCACTAGCCCAGATTACTAGCTCTGTTATTCACCACGGCGAGGAGCAGCAGCTCATCTTCCAGGGCGAAAAGGCCCGCATCTCCGCCCCGTGGAAGGTGTATGCGTCTATATCCCAGCCAAACGGCTTTCCTATCGAAAACACCGAGCTTGAAAAGGAGCTTAATGAGTTTGTAGACAACCTGCCCGAGCTACCCTACATCGCCCATACGGGGCAGATTGAAAACGTACTGACCGCAATAGAATCAAACACCCGCCCCGCCATCGACGGGGTGAGCGGGCGCGCGACCATTGAGATGATCACCTCTATCTATAAATCAGGCAGCTTGGGGTGCACCGTAACCCTGCCGCTAAAAAAGGATGACCCCTTCTATACGGTAGACGGAATACTAAAGCACACGCCGCGCTTTTATGAGAAAACCACGTCACTCGAGTCCCTCGGCGGCGATATCACCGTGGGCAGCGACTACAAGATGAAACTGTAAAGGGGGTGCGCAAGGAATGAATGCTTCAGATGGAATGAACTATGCTCCCATCGGAAAATACAGTCCGGTTGTTAAGCCCGGGGAGTTTGTGTTTGCCGCCATCGGCCTTGACCACGGGCACATCTACGGTATGTGTAACGGCCTCTTGGAGGCAGGCGGTACCTTAAAATGGGTCTATGACCCAGACCCAAAAAAGGTTGAGGCCTTTCAAAAGCAGTTCCCCTTTGTCAAGGCAGCGCGCAGTGAGGACGAGGTTCTGCTTGACCCGGAGGTAGTCCTTGTGGCAGGTGCGTGCATCACAAGCGAGCGGTGCGCCCTTGGCCTGCGCGTGATGTCGGCAGGCAAGGACTACTTTACCGACAAGGCGCCGCTTACGACACTTGAGCAGCTTGAGGCGGCAAAAAAGATGTGCGCAAAGACCGGCAAAAAGTATGCAGTGTACTACTCCGAGCGCATCCATTCCGAGACAGCGGTGTTTGCAGGCCAGCTTATTGAAGAGGGCGCCATCGGGCGGGTGATTCAGGTCATCGGTCTCGGGCCCCACCGGGTAGGCGGCGTAAACCGCCCCGATTGGTTCTTTATCAAGGAGAAGTACGGCGGCATCCTATGCGACATCGGCAGCCATCAGATAGAGCAGATTCTTTACTACACAGGTGCCAAGGATGCAACCATCGTTCGCAGCCAGATTGCAAACTACAACCATCCCCAGTATCCCGAGCTCGACGACTTTGGCGACGCTTCCCTTGTCACCGATACCGGCGCTACCGGCTACTTCCGCGTGGACTGGTTTACCCCAGACGGTCTGCAGATGTGGGGAGACGGGCGCAGCTTTATCCTCGGCACCGAGGGCTTTATCGAGCAGCGCAAGTACATGAACATCGGTGTGCCGGATAGCCCTGCCCATCTTTTCCTTGCAAACAACAAGGGCGAAAAGCATTTCCACGTCCATGGAAAGGTCGGCTTCCCCTACTTCGGGGCGCTGATTCTCGATTGCCTTAACCGCACCGAGAACGCCATGACCCAGGAGCACGCCTTTAAGGCAGCAGAGCTCAGCGTCAAGGCGCAGATGCAGGCGATAGAGCTGACCGGGCGCAACATCCAAAAGTAATTCCGTTACATAGGTCTCTTCATTCTCATTGGTACCATAAAGGGATAACCCGAGCCTGCTCGCGAAGGGGAGAGGTTCGGGTTTCTCCGCGTTTTGACAGCAATTCAGATTATATTACAAAATTGATGAATAGGAGTATAATATAGTCAAATAATCAAAGAGAAGAATGTGAAAAAGGACGGAGGAATGATATGAAGCGGTTTGATTTGGTGGTAGTCGGCAGTGGAGCGGGCCTCATGGTGCTGGAAGAAGCGCTGCGCCAAGGCCTGAAATGTGCTCTAGTAGAGAAGTCGAAGTTCGGCGGAACCTGCCTGACAAAGGGCTGTATTCCGTCCAAGATGCTCGTATATCCGGCGGATTTGATACGGGAAATGCAATCCTCCGGCCGCATCGGTATACGTTCATCTGAGCCGCAGATTGACTGGGAAACCATCTCCCGCAGGATGTGGGAGCAGATAGACTTAAATAAAGGGATTGAGAAAAGTCTTGCGCGGATACCGAGACTTACAGTATATAAGGGCACTGGTTCCTTTACAGACTCCCACAGCATGATGATTCGATATAACGATAATAGGCCCAACGAGGAGATAACCGCAACGGCCTTTGTTATCGCCGCCGGAGCGCGAACCATGGTGCCCGAAATAGACGGGTTGGAGGAGGCAGGCTATGTAACCTCCGAGACCTTTTTTGGCGAGAAGTTCCCGCAAAAGCCATATGAAAGCATTGCCATCATCGGCGGCGGTGCAATCGGCGCTGAGTTTGCCAACATCTTCTCGGCGTTTGGGGCAAAGGTCACGCTCATCGAATGGGGAGAAAGGATTATCGCCAAAGAAGAGGCAAAGATCAGCGACTTTGTAGCAAGACAGTTTGTCAAAAACGGCATCGATGTACACACAAACTGCGCACTGGTTTCGGCCTCGGCACAAGGCGGAAAGAAGCACCTTACCCTGCAAAACCGCACAAGCGGCGAGGTGAGCACAATCGAATGTGAGGAGATTTTTGTATGCGCTGGCGTTCGGTCGAATGCCGACCTGCTGTCTGCTGAAAAGGCGGGCATAGCGTTGGACGACAAGGGCTGGATTATCACAGACGAGTACCTGCAAACCTCGCAGAAGCATATCTGGGCGTTTGGCGACATTAACGGCAAATACCAGTTCCGCCACAAGGCAAACTACGAGGCGCAGGTTCTTGTGCAAAACCTGTTTGGCGATGAGAAAAAAGCAGTCAGCTACGACGTCGTGCCATGGGCAATCTTTACCCACCCGCAGGTTGCGCATGTCGGCAAAACCGAGCAGGAGGTTCGGGAGTCGGGCGTCCATTATGCAGTGGCCGAGAACTACTATTCCGAGGTGGTGGGCGGCAGGGCGATGGGCTACAGCGAGGATGAAGATGACAACGGCTTTGTGAAGATGATTGTGGGGCAAAACAAGAAGATTCTGGGCGTTCACATCGTAGGCCCCAACGCTGCAATCCTGCTGCAGCCCTTTGTTTACCTTATGAATGCAGGCCATAAGTGCAGCGACAGCTATGCGGACATGTTCGATGCCCAGAAGATTGGCGATTTGCGGATTATGTGCCCCCAAGTCGGCACCTACGTCCCAATTTATGACTCGATGGTCATTCATCCATCCCTCAGCGAGCTGACGGCGTGGGCGCTTGACAAGCTGGAGTGGAAGAAATAACACCATCACAGATTTATAACAAGCACCGCCTCAAGCTTTGAGACGGTGCTTGTTTACTGTTTGCCCCTTTCTTTCGCTACACTGGCAGAACAACGCAGTATTTTATCCTGCCCGATGGAAACAATATGGACGGAGGTGTTGAACATGGCTGTTTCACATAAATCCGTCATATCCTTTGGCTTGGTTGCAATTCCGATTGCGATGTACACGGCAACGCAGGACAACGATGTCCATTTCAATCAGCTTCACAAGGAGGACAACAGCCGCATCCGCTACAAGAAGACCTGCGCCCACTGCGGCAAGGAGATAGCGGCAGGCGACATTGTAAAGGGGTTTGAGTACGATAAGGACAAGTATGTGGTTGTCACGGACGAGGAGATAGAGAAAATCAAAACCGAAAAGGAGAAGTCCATTCAGATTCTGCACTTCGCCCAGCTTAACCAGATATCCCCGGTCTATTACGACAAGACCTATCAGGCCATACCCGAAGCGGGAGGGGAAAAGGCCTTTGAACTTTTGCGCACCGCTTTGATGGCCGAGCAGAAGATTGCCATAGGCAAAACCGTCATGGGTACAAAGGACACCCTCATGGCCCTCATCCCCCGCGAGGACGGCATGCTTATTTCAACCATGTTTTATGCGGATGATATCAGGGAGCTGCAAAAGCAATATGCAAAGCCTGCGGTCTCCGAGCAGGAGCTTAATATGGCGCGCGTTCTTATCAACTCGATGGATACGCCCTTTGACCCCGAAAAGTACAAGGACGAATACCAAGTTAAGCTCCGCGCCCTGATTGAAACTAAGATCTCCGGCAAGGAGATTGTCGCTACAGAGCCGGAAAGCACCGGAAGGGTAATCGACCTCATGGAGGCCCTCAAGGCCAGCGTCGAGAAGGCCCAAAAAGGGAAGGAACCTGCGTAGCAGATATGGCAGTACAGCTTAGCGATTACAACAAGAAAAGAAATTTTGATAAAACCTCTGAGCCCATGGGTGAGGCCGCACCGGATGAACAGGGCCTGCGGTTTGTCGTCCAGCACCATCTGGCACGCAGAGACCACTATGACTTTCGTCTTGAGTGGGGCGGGGTACTGCTAAGCTGGGCGGTGCCTAAAGGGCCATCCTATGACCCGCGCGACAAACGCCTTGCCGTACAGGTGGAGGACCACCCCATCGAATACCGAAACTTTGAGGGGATAATCCCCAAAGGGGAGTATGGCGGCGGCACCGTGATGCTGTGGGACGAAGGCTATTGGGAGCCCTACACGGATGTTGATGCAGGTCTGCGCGAGGGGTCGCTCAAGTTTATCCTAAGGGGCAGAAGGCTCAAAGGAAAATGGGCCTTGGTGCGTATGAAGCCAAAAGACGGCGAGACCGATAATAATTGGCTTTTGCTTAAAGAAAAGGACGAGTACGCCCAAAGCGAGGACGGGGTTTCTGAGCTTAATACCAGTATCCGAACCGGACGTACCATGCAGGAGATTGAAACAGGCAAGGACGAAATGCTCACTAAAAATCCCTTTGACAGAACTGAGCCCCAGCTTGCAAAACTCGTGACCACCATCCCCGAGGGGGACGATTGGTTGTATGAGATGAAATATGACGGCTACCGGATTATCGCCTATGTAGAGGGCAACAGCGCCCGCCTCATGACGCGCGGCGGCAACGACTATTCAGCCCGTTTTACAGACATCGCAGCTTATCTCGTCGACTGGGCCGCAGGCAGGGCGATGGTGCTTGATGGTGAGATGGTGGTAACCGACACGCAGGGCAAGACGGATTTTCAGGCCCTGCAAAACTATATGAAAAACCGCGGGGGCAAAAGCCTCACCTATATCATCTTTGATCTCCTCGCCTTGGACGGGGCTGACCTGCGGGCAAAGCCCTTGACCGAAAGAAAGCAGATGCTCGAATCTCTGATGCAAACCGCCCCGAAAAACCTATATTACAGCAAGCACGTTATTGGAAGCGGCGCAGACTGCTTTCGCGCAGCCTGCGAGGCCGGTATGGAGGGCATCGTCGGCAAAAAGGCGGACTCCGCCTACACCGGAACGCGAAACGGCGACTGGATAAAGTTAAAATGCGGCAAGCTGCAGGAGTTTGTCATCGGAGGGTATACGCAGTCTGAAAAAAAGGCGCGCGGAATCAGTTCCTTGCTCCTCGGCGTGTATGAGGGCGAGGAGTTTGTCTATGCCGGAAGGGCCGGAACGGGTTTAAGCGGATCAGATATCTCAGAGCTGGAGCGGGAGTTTGAAGGTTTAAAAAGAGTGCAGTCTCCTTTTAAAATCGCTCCAAAGGTCAGGTCAAACGAAAGGGTAACATATCTTGAGCCAAGGCTGGTTGCACAAGTCAAGTTTGCCGAGTGGACCGATGAAAACCTCCTAAGGCAGGCAAGCTACAAGGGCCTACGCACCGATAAGAACCCCAAGGATGTAAAAAGAGAAAAGCCGGATGATGCAGCACAATGCTGCTCATCCGAACAAGAAGCGGAGAAGCCCATGGAACAGAAAGACGGTAGTATCATGATTGAAGGGGTAAGGATTTCAAGCCCCGACAAGGTGATGTATGAGGATGCTCATATCACAAAAGCGGATGTTGCCCGATATTACGCACAAATCGCAAACCGTATGTTGCCCTATGTAGGCCACAGGATTCTAAGCATCATCCGGTGCCCGAAGGGGATATCCGAGGCCTGCTTTTTCAAAAAACACCCCGGCACCGACAGCAAGGGCGTAGTCGCAATCCCTGTCACCAACAGCGACGGCGAGACGGAGGATTACTTCTATATCGACGACGTATCGGGTCTTGTTTCCGAGGTGCAGATGGGCACACTGGAGTTCCACATCTGGGGCAGCAGGGTAGAGACGCTTGAAAAGCCGGACATGATGGTGTTCGACCTAGACCCTGACGAGGGGCTGGACTTAGCTGCGGTGCGTCAGGGGGTCAGGGACATCAAAGAGATACTCACCGAGCTTTCGCTGCAATCATATCTAAAAACAAGCGGGGGCAAGGGCTACCATGTGGTTGTCCCCTTAAAACCCACCGTTTCGTGGGATGTGTTTTACGACTTTGCCCGCCGCGTTGCGGAAGTCATGGAACAGAAATGGCCCGACCGGTATACGAGCAATGTCAGAAAGGCCAAAAGGACAAACAAGATCTTCATCGACTGGATTCGCAACGGTAGAGGTGCAACAAGCATTGCCCCCTATTCCATAAGAGCGAGAAAGGGAGCAAGGGTATCCATGCCCGTTGCGTGGGATGAGCTTGATACAATCGCCCCCGATGGGATCACGATGGCCGATGCCCTAAAAAGGATTGAAGGGCCCGACCCGTGGAAGGGCTTCTTTGAGCAAAACCAGCAGCTTAGATAGGCATTATTCAAACTCCTTAAAGCCCATAGCCTCATAATCCTCGTGCGTGATGGCGTTTTTCACCTTGAGGTTATGGTCTGCCTGAAACTTGTGAACGGCTACTTTTAGATCCTCGCCGTATATGCCGGACACGTACCCATTGAAATAACCCAGCTCCTTAAGCCTTTCCTGAACGGCATATACATCAGCACCCCTGTCTCCGGGATGTATCTCCTTAAACCCTGTCCCAAAGGGGCCAAAGGGGCCGTTGTTGATTACGACAGGTGTGTTGATTGGTACAATCCGATACAGCTCCTTGACATCCCTGTTATACATTCGAATACACCCATGGCTTGCTGCCCTTCCGATGGTGTCCTCTCGTTTTGTTCCGTGTATCCCATAGGTTCCCCAAGGAACGTTAAGCCCCATCCAGTGGCCCCCAAAGCCCTTGCTCCATTTGCCCTTATTGACAATTCGCCATGACCCAATGGGGGAAGGCATATCCTTCGTTCCTGATGCGATGGGGTACTTTTTTATGAGCTCCCCGTCCTCAAACAGGTACAGCGTTTTTTCATCAATCTCGATTAGGATGGAATACTCTGACCTGCTGCTGGCGGAAGTCATTATACTTTGCGCACTTATAATCAGGCAACCCAAAGTGAATATGATAACGCATACAAGCAGTATTGCATGCGAAACCCGTCTCTTGATGATTAAGAACATTGCTTCTCACCTCAAGAGATATATATGTAAAAAGCAAATGCGGTATAATCATAAAAAGAAGTTAGCTCAAATCAGTTTGCAGAGTAGCGCACAAAAAAGCCACGGGTTAACCCGTGGCTTTCACTTTTTCAAATACCTGCCGCTACCTGCATCAGTATCCGTAGGTGCCTTCTACAAAGATGACCTTAATCCGATCCTTTATAAACTGTCTTGAAATCAAGACAAAATCATTACAAATACGATGTTCGTGCTTGCAGTCAATGCATCTGCCGAGTTTTACACAGGGTGTATCCTTATTAAGCCTCTTTGCGTCCAGCGGCGCTGCAACCTGCCTTGTACGGCTTACCGCTTGTTCCACAGTGTCTACTAATTTATTGACGCCTACAACAACGATAACCTGTTTGGGCCCGTAAATCATAGGGGCTACACGGCTGCCATTTCCATCGATGTTAAACAGCTGCCCGTCTGTAGTAACGGCGTTTGTTCCCGTAATAAATGTGTCGGCATCAAAGTTCTTGATGTAGATTTGCCTTTTCTCCTCGCTTGTTAAATCTGGCTGATGCTTATCATAGAACGTAAATTTTCCGCTGCGCAGATATTCAAATACCCCTGTCTGCTCAAGTGTTACGGAATCCGCGCAGCCAATCCTTTCACCTTCAACAAGCAAAGTGGAAAGTAAGGATAATAGCTCCTGTTGTGAGCTAGTGTAATAACCCGCCATGTTATTCTTCTGAAGGTTTTGGATTGCCCTTTTTATTCTTTCATCCATGCAATACAAGCCCCTTTACTAAGTTAATATTAAGTTTACTCGTTATTGCTGTACATGTAAACATCATGTCCGGCAATTAAAATGATGGTGCCCCTTGCCATGCGCTGAGCGCATAAGGCAAAGGGCACCAAACGCTAAGGAATTATAAACTTAGTTTAAAACAGTATAAACCCAGCTTTGCAGGTAGCTAAGGATGTACTCAAACAGCCCCAGCGCTCCGGTCTCAGGAATGCGTACTCCGTCCTTGACGGCAACCATAAAGGGAGAGAGGCTTGAAACGGTGATTACAATCTTGCCGTCCGAGACGGTGCCCGTATAGGTTTTGATGGCACCCGAGGAGGTCTTATGTACCACAACATACTCCTTGCCGTTGTGCTTGTCCCCAACCGGGAAGGTCAGGGTCAGGCTGCCGGTGTAGTCATCCGCCTTAACCTCATATGCATTAAGGACGGTATACCCGCTGCCGACCGAATTAAGCAGCTGCTTATAGGCTGCAGC
The DNA here is from genome assembly GCA_023415575.1 of Bacillota bacterium. Taxonomy (GTDB): domain Bacteria; phylum Bacillota; class Clostridia; order Oscillospirales; family Ruminococcaceae; genus Acetanaerobacterium. Next base: position 16,289 of record JAEZKF010000025.1, on the reverse strand, counting down.
GTCCACAAACTCGTTGGCGCGGCCGGTGGCTTTATCAGTGAGATAAGACACCGTAAAGAAACCCGAATAATCGCCCTTTACGCGCACACCCGTTGCTGCATCAGTGACAGAAATGAAGTCGGCGTTGCCCGAATTACCACCCAAGGTCGCGGGGGTATCGGTTACCGGATAAGAAACGGACCTTAGCTCTACATAGGTATGGTCAGCTTGCCATTCATATGCCTTGGTGCTAAGGGAGTCATCCTTGGAAATGCGCCATTCATAATTCGTTGGGCATGTGGGTTGTCTGGATAGAGCACTTGTAGTTGCCGCACTATCGGACTCTGCAATCAGCGTGCCGTTTAAGAGGATAATTTGAGGCACTTCTCCGGTATTGGTATAAATACCGTAACTCGATCCATCGTCGGGACGGGTTGCTGTAGACCCTGTGGCGTGGACAACAGCGTCACCAGAGATTGTGATACCTTGGTAAATAAAAATTCCTGTGCTTTTGTAGTATGCGTTACCTCCAGTAGCAGTAACACTGCCGCCGCTAATTATAGCTTCTGAAGCTGAAAATCCAATGCTCATTGGATAATTTGACCCAGTTGTCTGCCCTCCGGTGGCAATGACCGTGCCGTCGGTGATGCAAGCATTATTACTCGTTAGGATGCCTAAGGTGTTTCCACTACATGAACCACCGTTAGCAATCACCGTACCACCATTGATGATAATGTTATCGCATCTTATTGCAAAACTATAATTTTGTGCTGTTCCGGCGGTTGCGTTTAGAGTTCCGCTGCCGCTGATGGTGAGCGTTCCGTCAGTCGTAAACACGCCATAACTGAAAGTGTTGTCCCTGCCGGTAACTGTGTTGACGCCAAGCAGTTTGATATTTAGGTTACCTGCTGCATAAATAGCAGCGCAGTAATTACCTGACCCCCAATCTAAGCAGTTGGCAATATAAGCGCCGTTTAGTGTAAGGGTACCGTTATTGTAGCTTACATTATAGTTGTCTTTGCTTGCGCCCTCAGTGGTGATGCCGCCCTCGCCGTCATTAACCCAGTAGCCACCACCGATTACATCAACGCCCGCCACATAAACTTTTGAAGTTGTCTGTGCATTTACTGTTGTGCCCAAGGCTTCGAGTAAGCAGGTTGTCATGCAAAGGGCTAGCAGGATGCTAAGTACTCTTTTCAATGTTGTATTTACCTTTCGTTAGTTAGTAAAGAATTCGATGTTGTGTATAGCTGATGAAAAGACAGTCTCGCCCCGCAAGGCTCCCTGCTGTCTCTTAATTCAATGCTAAATCCAATGGTTTATTAGTCTGGATTAGTAAAACACAGTGTAAACAAAGTTTTGCAAGTAGCCTAGGATGCTATCAAACAGCCCCGGCGCACCGGTCTCAGGGATGCGAACCCCATCTTTAATCGTAATCATAAAGGGAGAGAGGCTAGATACGGTGATAACAATCCTGCCATCCGAAACGGTGCCCTTGTAGGTCTTGATTTCACCGGATGAGGTCTTGTGCAGCACGACATACTCCTTGCCGTTATGCTTGTCCCCAACCGGGAAGGTCAAGGTCAGGCTGCCGTTGTAATCGCCCGCCTTCACCTCATACGCCTTGAAGACGGTATACCCGCCGCCGATTGACTTTAGCAGCTCCTTGTAGGTAGCGCCGTTCTCATCCAGATAGGATATTACTAGATTTCCGTCAAAGTCGCCCTTGGCGCGCACACCCGTTGTGGGGTCAGTTACAGAGATGATGTCGGAATCATCCGAATCTGATTTGCTGGAACCGGGGTTTGATTGAGACTTCGTCACCGTTATCGGGAAGGTCTTTGAAAAATCACCATCAGCCGTACCATCTGCTACCGTTGCCGTTACTGTTGCTGTACCCGGTGTGGTTGCACGGAAAACTCCATCGGTGATGGCAGCCCCCGTTCCGCCATCATCTGCTACCGACCATACAATCGTTTTGTTGGTTGCTCTTGCGGGCGAAACCGTTCCTGCAAGCACGAGATCTGTATTCACTGCAACCGAACCTGCACTGGTCATGGAGATGTCGGCTACCGGAGCAAAGCCTGGTTTAATCTCCACATAGGTTTGGCCTTCTGTCCATGCATATGTACCGGTGTTGAAGTCATCCTCATTAGAAGTACGCCACTCATAACCCTCAAAATCGCTTAGGATTGGCTCCTGTATAAGGGCACTTGTCGTTGTTGCATCACCGGACTCTGCTATTACTGTACCGCCGGAGATAGTGATACAAGAAATAGAGTAGGCCACACATATACCATAGCTGTATCTATCGCCGGAACCAGTCGCGTCAGCCCCTTTGGCGTGAACGACAGCGTCACCGGAGATTATGACACCTGCTGTGCCGTCCAAACCTACGCTTCTGTAGTAAGCAATATCCCCAGTAGCAGTAACAGTACCACCGCTGATTTCAATTATGTTTGCAGTTATCCCAATACTCATGGGATAACTGATATCAGATGTTGTCTGATTGCCTGCAGCAATTACCGAGCCGCCGGTGATGAGAATGGAGTCATTCGCAACTATGGCCAAGCTGCGTGTTTTGCTCATGCCGCTGGTGGCAATTATTGTACCGCCGTTGATGACAATGTTATCGCATGTTATAGCGTTACTGTAAGCTTGTGATGTTCCTGAGGATACGTTTAAGGTTCCGCTGCCGCTGATGGTGAGCGTTCCGTTAGTCTGACGCACACCATAACTGTATTTATTATCCCTACCGATAACTGTGTTATCACCAAGCAGTTTGATATTCAGATCACCCTTTGCATAAATGGCAGCGCAGTAATCACCTGACGACCAATCGTAGCACTTCGTAATATACGCGTCTTTTAACGTAAGTGTGCCGTCTTCGTACTGTACATTATAGTTGTTTTTGTCTGCGCCCTCAGCTGTGATGCCGCCTTCTCCATCATTAAGCCAATAGCCTTCGCTTGTTAATTCGACGTCTGCCACAATCACACTTGGCTGATTTTCTGCCGCATTCAGTGTTGTGCCAAGCGAACCCAGCATGCAGGTCGTGATGCACAGGGCAAGTAAGATGCTTAGTACTTTTTTCATTGTCTTATTCCGCCTTTCAACGAAAATTAAATTTAGTAGAATTTGCAATGATGTTAAATAGATGCAAAGGGAAGCTATATACCCAATAGCTGCTTTTTCTTTGCGTCAAACTCCTGCTGAGAGATAATGCCCTGCTCCATAAGCTCCTTGTACCTTTTAATCTCCTCAAAGGAATCAACCTGCGGTGCAGCGGCCGCCTGAACCCCGGACATACCCAGGTTCACGAATTGCTCCGGTGCAGTGGGGAACGAAATCGTCTTGATGGAGGTTACCAGCTTCTCAAGCTCGTTGATGCAAAACCGATATGAGTTAAGATAATCGTTCACATCGGGGTTGTCATTCGAGAATCGGGGCCCCTCCATATCGCACTTGATGACCGTCCAATAGGGGTGGTCCATATGAAACTCGATATTGAACGAACGAAACGGCTCGGTGATTTCGCAATAGGTCGTCGGCGCCGAGAAGTTCTCCTTGCCGTCATCCAGCTTATCCAAGGTTTTGGCAAGCTGGCGGCTCATGACATACCGTATAATCTCCGGACCCATTGCCATGGCGCGATCCGGTACAGTGCTGGTATACCGTTTTACACCCGCCGCCGAGCCCTCATACAAAGGCGTATTGTCCTCTTTGATGATAAAGGATTTCAGGAGCTTGCCTTCAAATATGGTTTTGTCAAGGTTCTTGCTCATGCAAAACAGCTTATTGGTGTAATCGAACGCAATCTTGGTGTCGAAGAGGCCCAAGTCAACCACTTCGCTTATGTTGAACTGACTTTTCAAAAGCTGGTTCTCGTCATAGAACGCAAGATATTCCCGAAAGCCCTGCATGGTCAGTTGTCTGGCCTTTTCGCTGTCCATATCAATCTTGTTGTAGCAATTTGTGCAGACGTACTCGCCCTCAATCTTGGATGGCAAAAGCCAGGAGACCTTACCGCCGCAGATTGCGCAGGGTGGTTTTTTTGAAAATAAGCCCATAGCAAAATCCTCCTTGTATTTTTAGTCGTTTACTGCGATTTTCTATCTTGTTCCGCCGCCCGAACCGCCGCCGATGGAGCCGCCGCCTCCGCCAAAGGAGGTAAACCCGCCGCTTCCGTCGCTGCGCTCTTCCTGCATGCGCGCCTGTTCGGCCCTTATCATGTTGTGGTACAGCAGATACTGATAGGAATATGCGGTGTACATATACTCATCAAAGTAGGTGATTTCGGCAGAGATCTGAGGATAGAGCTCCCTCATCTGTGCCGCCACCTGATCGGCTATGCCAAAAAGCATGGCATAGGTCAAAAGCTCGCGCCAAATCGGCATCTCCTTAACACCGCGCTCGGCAATCAGCGAAAAGTCCTTCAGATACTGCATAAGCCCTATGAGCTCGCCTAGCTCCTTTTCGCCGGCAGGCGTCAGGTCATCAAAGCGGGAGGGGGTGTTCCACTGCTTAAAGCACCGCTTTTGGTTTAGATACAACCTGTCCGCATTGTTGTGTTTATCAATGTAGGCGCGCAGCAGGCGGTCGTTTTGGCTTGCAAACTGCTCCAGTTCGTTTGCCTGCAAAATACCGTCCGGCCCTGCCGCACCCTCCAATACCGTGTAGAGGTATTCGTCGTACTCATTCATCTTGCTGTGCTGACTGCCCATGAGCCGGAGGTTGACAGCCTCCTTGGTCTTACCCATGATGCCGACATCCTGAGTCTCGACAGGGCAAAGGCAGCCCAGCTCTATCAGGCGAAGGATGCCCGTAGCAAGAACAGAGTCCTCCTTGCACAGCTCAAACTGTTTACCCAACACATAGGAGGCACTCAGGTTGCCCTCGTTGGGGATATCGCGAAAATAGCCGAATTTTTCAAAAAGCTTCTTGTGCTGTCTCTCGGTTTTCTTTCTCTTTACCGTTTTTACAAGAACAACCACCCCGATGGTCGTGCCGAGCATGAGCACCAAGGCAATTATCACCTCAAGCGCGGACGCATCTTCGCTCGGCTCATCGTAATCGCTGCCCTCAAAGGCGCGTTGCCTTACCTCCTCAAAGGTGCCGCTCTCCTGTCGCGATGGGGAGAGGACGCCCTTTTCAAGCGAAAACAGAATGGTCACATGGCTTTGAGAATCCAAGGGGGTTTCGGTGAAGGCGACAATGCTGCCTTCATAAAACTCCACTCTGCCCATAAAGCCAAAGCCCCAGATGTCGGCGATCTCATCGGTGATGGGAGTGCCGTCCGCAAGCAGGATTTGCACGGTTACATCGGTGGGGGTAGTGTTCATCTTGTCATTGACAAACCGGAAGTTTACACCGTCCCTGTCGGTGTAGCAGCCTACGACGTTATCCAGCTTATATGAGATGTTATAGCAGTTTTGCCCGTACTGGCTGATGCCAAAGCAGATTTCGTACCCGCTCTCGGTGTCGTGAATGCCGCACTTTCTCGCTTTTTCTTCAAAGCTTGAGTCTACATCCCACTCAGGTAAGGTCTCATAGGCGCCGTTTTGGTCCTGCACCGTAAGTTCGTTGATGGTTAGGTAATCGGGGGCATTCATCGGGATATAGACCTCGGTGCCCTCCTCAAACTGCCCTTCCCAAACCTGTGTGATGTTCATCGAACCATCAGAATTGATGACAGCCACAATATCGATGGTCATCACCTGATTGGCCGCAAAGACGGGCAGGGAAAGGGCGAATATAAGAGCAAGGCAAATAAAGAGGCTTGTTACGTTTTTGCGCATAAGGCACCTCACTTCATGCTGGGCATATCCGTCTTGTCCGGGTTTTCCTCCAAATAGTCCCTTTGCCTAAAGCCCATCATGCCGGAAATCAGGCTGGTCGGAAACATTCTGATTTCGCGGTTGAGCTTGGTTACGCTGTCGTTGTAAATCAGACGGCTGGTTCGCACCATGTTCTCATAGGTTCCGACTGCGTCCATGGTCTTGATGTAGGCCTTGTCAGCCTTAAGCTCCGGGTATTGCTCGGTTACCATGGCAATCCTGCCGAGGGCCTCGGAGATAATCCCCTCCTGGCGCACAACCTCGTCCGGCGTGGATTTTGCCGTAATCACGCTTCTTCTGGATTTGATGGTTTCAATGAGGGTTTCGCTCTCGTGCTTGGCATAGCCCTTGGTCAAATCCAAAAGGGCAGTCAAAGCATCGAAGCGGCTGGAAAGCTGCACGCCGATTTGACTCATGGCGTTGCTGATGTTCTCATCCAGCACCACCAACTTGCGCTGGGTAGAGATGACCCAGATGATAATAATTGCCACAACAGCGACAATTGCGATAATGGTTGGTAACATAATAAAGCCTCCTTAAGTATTACATATATGGACAGACAGACCGGCTGCCCGGCCTGTAAAATCTCTGACTGTTTATCCCTCAACCTCTGCTGTCAGGTGCTGCGCGTCCGCAGACAGGGTAATGCTGTTGATGATGGAATCGATAATATCGGATGTGAAAAACTCATCCCCGTCAGTCTGCACGAACAGAACGATGTACTGTGCGGTCTGGTCAGCGTTATAGAGCCTTACGGCGTGAACAAGCCGCAGGATGCCCTCCGTATTCTTTCCGGTGAAGGCATAATAGATAGCGGTATTGCCGTTTATAGTGACCTCGCCCCCATATGCGGCCAAATCCAAATCGGTGTAGGTCTGCCCGTAGAACATCTCAAGCGATTCCCGCGCAAGGTCCTCATCCCACTCAGACGGCAGAAGATCCATCTCCATGACAGGGGTAACCGTAATGGAAGAAGCGGGTCCGGCAGACACATACATTCCGTTCTGTTCGGTGACTTCATGGAATACATCGGGAAGATCGATTGTGACGTTGCCAAAGGTCAAAGTTTCAAAATCAGTTTCAGATACTTCGTCAAGGCTGTCAGAGGATGCTATGGCGGAGTCTTGAGCAGGGGCAGGGGGGTCGTTTTGTGCCGTGCAGGCTGTAAAGGTCAGGATAGCAATGAGTGCAGTGACAAGTGCAAGATGTTTTTTCAACGTTTAACCTCCGTTTTTGCTGTGTAGCATAGAAAATCATTGTGGCTTTAATCTACCAATAATCCTGCTATATAAAGCATTTTGTGCATGAAACATGGTTTTTTTGACACGAAATCATTTCGAAACGACATTTTTTATGGTAAACTTATCATACGAACTAATGAAACGGAGGAACACGCGTTGCTGCAGATTGCGGTCTGTGATGATAGCATCGATGAACTTTCTAACATCTCACAACTGATAAACCAATACAGGGCATCAAACAACCTAAGCTGTGAGTACGCTGTCTTTCCCAATGGATTTGACTTGATTTCAGCCCTTGAAGCAGGGAAGCGGTTTGATATATACTGCCTTGACATCATTATGCCGGGCTTTACGGGCATCGACACGGCAAGGGAAATCCGTTCATACGACAAAACCGCACAGATTGTGTTTTTTACGTTATCCACCGAGTTTGCACTCGAAAGCTACTCAGTCAAGGCCATAAACTACATCCTAAAGCCGATAACCAAAGAAAAGCTGTTTATTGCCTTTGACGACGTCTTAGAGCAGATGAAGGCCAAAAACGACGAGGACGCCTTGGTTGTAAAGAGCAACGAGGGCATCCAGCGAATCGTAATCGCAAACCTTGTCTTTGCCGAGGTAATCGGCAGAAACATCCTGTATCATATGCGGTCGGGCAAGGTGATTGAATGCGCCGAGTCCTTTTCCAACGTTTGCGATAAGTTATTAAAGTACGGGTGCTTTGTCAAGCCTCACCGATCCTTTCTTGTCAATATGCAGTACATCGATACCATTGAAAACAGCCAAATGACCTTACAAACCCTTTCGACCATACCGATTGCACAGGGAAAGTCCAAGGAGATTAAGCAGCAGTATCTGAGCTATCAAATGGAGGCAGAGTAGGCGAATGTTGGAGACCATCATTGCATTCTCGCGGTATTTCGGCGCCCTGTTATTTGGCACGACTTTGGCGTTTCGTTTCGCCGGAATGCCGCACACCCGGAAAAATCAGCTTGCTACCGGATGCTTCATTCTTTTCTTCTTTTTCCTGCAGTTTGTCTGTCTGCTGACGTGGGGCATGGATACAACCTTAAAGCTGTATCCCTTGCTTTGTCATATACCTATGGCGATTTTTATCGTCCTGTATTTAAAGCGCTCGTGGCTCATTTCGCTGACCAGCGTGTTTGTCTCCTTTCTGTGCTGCCAGCCTCCCCGCTGGATTGGCTCGGTGCTAGGCGCGATTTTTGAAAGCGCATCCATGAACCATATTGGCTATAACATCACTGCGCTTGTAATGTACTTCCTTATAAAAAAGTACGCGCTGACATCCATCCGCCATCTGATGGAACGGTCGACACAATCCTGCCTGCTGTTCGGCGCCATGCCGGCCTTGTACTACCTCTTTGACTACGCCTCTAGTGTTTATACCGATTTCATGTACTCCGGATCGCGGGTGGCAATCCAATTCATGCCCTTTGTGGTGGCGGCGTTTTATCTGGTGTTTGTCCTTCTTTACTATGCCGAAACGCAAAAGCAGGCGAGCATCGAACGAGAAAGGGATATGCTTAATACGCAGTTTAAGCATGCGCAGACAGAGCTTGCCTCCCTGCGGCAGATGCAGCAGAATGCCGCGTCCTATCGGCACGATATGCGCCATCATATTGCCCTTTTGCAGGGCTTGGCATCAAAGGGGCAGTTGGAGGAGATGAAAAATTACCTGCAGATTGCCCAGACCGACATGGATGCCATCACACCCGTAGTCTTTTGCGAGAATGAAACGGTTAACCTAATCTTATCTTCCTTCGCAACCAAGGCAAAGGAATCAGATATCCGGCTCTCGATAGACGCAAAACTGCCCGATACCCCCTCCTTCAGCGACACCGAGCTGTGCTCGCTTTTGTCAAATGCCTTGGAAAACGCCATCCACGCTTGCGCTGCAATACAAAATACCGATGAACGACTCATCAAGCTGCGCATCTACTCCAAAAACAACAAGCTGTGCATCGACATTCAAAACCGCTATCAGTCAGAACCCATCCTTCATAACGGCCTTCCGGTTTCCAATCAACAGGGCCACGGTTTTGGCACAAGAAGCATGGTACATATTGTGGAAAAGCACGGCGGTGTGTATCAGTTCTCGGTCAAGGATGGCTGGTTTTTCTTTCAGGCTACGGCGTAAGAATTTATACTCCGTGTATATTGCTGCAATTCCGGAGCATAAGAGCATAAATACATAAGTACAAAAGTGAAAAAGAAAAAAGCGCACCATTACGGTGCGCTTTTGATGTTTTGAGGTATTTTAGGGGCAGCAGGGGAGGTAAGCTGATCCACCGAATATGGGGCTAGTCGGAAATAAGTATTATCTACTATGGTAGATATATCTAACCTCTCTTAAGTCCTTGCCGCCGATGGTGTTGACTAAATAGTCGTCTGTAGCTGAAAAGCCGACCTTTTCGTAAAAGCGTCTGGCTCTTATGTTGTCTTCCAAAACCCAGAGGAAAACATCAACATAGCCCATTCGCGCTAACTCCTTGACTGCCGACATCAAAAGAGGCTTTCCGTACCCCTTGCCGATAAAATCGGGCAGAAGATAGATTGAAATGATTTCTCCCCAATTGGGAAACTGACTGAATCGGGATTTGCAAAAGCTGCTTGTTCCTATCAGCCTTCCATCCTCGATGCAAACCAGTGTATGCCAATCCGGATTATCGAGGTTTGGCACCCAGCGTCCTTCGGGAATCGAATCAAGAAAATCCTGCGGAACAATGCCTTTGTAGGCGTATTTCCAGCTTTCTTCGTATATCCTGCTTATCGCAAGTCTGTCATCAGCAGGGGATAGATGTCGTATCTCCATAACAAGTCCTTATCACGCCTAAGGATTACACTTCTTGCAGGGTTCGTACCCCTGTGCGATGACATCGGCACGGCTGCCTGTGTACTCCTCCTTGTTTGCTTCGCTCATCTGCTTGACGCTGGAGCAGGAGGGCTTATGGAATTTATGTGTGTTGGTGTTCAGGATATAGGTTGCTGTGGTGCCGCCCGCAGCACTCGAGACAGCGGCTTTGCTGGAAGAGGCCGACTTGCTCGAAGATGCTGCCTTGCTGGAGGTCGCACTGTCATCTGCTAAGTGGCTGTCGCCGGTGGAATAATCAATCACAACGCCTGGCTGAACGTTGTAGCAGAAAACGTTAAAGCAAATACCGTCACCGTTATCCTCAACGGACAGGGCCTCCATCTGCACGCCCGTTGCCACAAGGTTGCTGCCGTCAAAAATCGGGGTGACGCGGTAAAGAACGTGGTTTTTGGTTTCCTTTATGTAGTCTGCCACCATGTTCTCAAACGGCAGCATCCCTTGAATGTTCAGATAGCGGGTGCCGGTTATGAGGTTTCTGGTGTTCGCATTCTCTGCGGTAAGCTGATATCCTATCAGGTGGCAGCGATTATACAGGTATTTGCCGTCAACGCAGTCGTATTTAACGGTGTGCCATCCGGTCGGCTTCACCTGCCCGATAGAGCCACGCTCCTCTGTCGGCATGAGGTCGGTTCCGATGTTGGCATAGGCAACACCACACCGACCGAGGCTATCTAAATCGCTGTAGGTTTCAAAGGATGTCCTTGTTAAATCCGATTCCGAGAAGCCCGGGACATTGTTGTTGATTGCAACATAAGCAGAGCCGGAATAAGCGGGGATAGAAGCCAGCGAGACCTTCGCCGAGCCCTGCGCCTTTGACGATGCCTTGGAGCTTGCAGCAGAGCTGCTCTCCTTTGCTGGGGCCGACGAACTGCTGACGGATGATGCCGCCGTGCTGCTCGATGCTACCGACGAATCACTCGACACTACCGACAAATCATCCGAAGACACCGGCACGCTGCTTTCAATGGTCGAGTTTTGGTCTGTTATACTGGAAGTAATATCACCGACTTCGGATGAACAAGCGGTGATGGTTAAGCATAAAGTCAGTAGAAGCGGCAGCAGAACCTTTTTTATCTTACTCATTTTTCATAGACCTCCTCTGTAATCTTTTCATGAGAGGAGCCCGCAAAATCCGTTGTCTGCACCAGCTTCCACCCGTGCTCCTGTAGCGGAATGGTAAAATACAAATCCGCAGGGTACCTACGGTTCCACTTATATAGGATAATCCTTTCAATCGAGTCTTCATACGGTAAAATGTCGATATCCTCAGCAAAGCAGTAATCGCCGCGACCTGCCTTGTTTAAGAAAGCGTCATCCACAATGATGTGCAGTGCGCCTTCCGCCTCAAATTGCTTATGAGAATAGGCGTTCATCCACAGACGCGCCCCAGAAGTCAGTTCAAGCACGCGCGCCCGCAGCACCCGATCCTGGCTCTGCCGTCGGTGGTTGAATAACATGCCTAGGTTGTCATCAACACAAACAATTAGTATCATATTTCCTCCAAACCCTCAGTGGGGGCGCTCTTGTTTACTGATACATTATACCACACAAAAAGCCTATCGGACGATAGGCTTAATAGATATTCGTTTAATGTTTGTCACTGCTTCCGCGTTTACATTTTTTAGAATGGCAAGTTATAGTAGTGTTCATCCTTGACCTGTTGTATTGTCTTAACGAATCCATCAGAATGGTTGAAAAAGAGATTTTGCAGAGAAGGGTATAAAGTGTATTCTCGCGGAGCCCCATTCCTTGTTCGACTGCTTTCATAAACAAGATGGTTATGCTTAAAGAATGCTAAGCAACTACCATAATTATCTGACAGTGTTGAATCAAGTGAGTTTTTAGCTTCCCATTGTTTAATGCTTTTTGTCTGCTCCTCCGCCATCCATCTGTCTCCAAAATTGAATATTCTTTCTTCGATAATATAAGCAATAAAAAGTATTACTGATGAATCCAGAACCCTAGAGTTCCAGAGTTCTTTAAAGGTATCAGCTGCCAACCTAACATGGTTATTTAGACAGGGCTTAAGTTCCGGTAGGAGAGAATTTGCATATGATGAAAACTTACGGAATAACGGAATGTCTAATTCCAGAGTGTCGTTGTTGACCGTACTATTGCCAAATGAAGATAATAAATCGAAAGCGTTATCGATATTGACATCAAAGACTTCATTCTTATGAAGCCATTCAGTTATTGCATCCTTAGAAACTTTTCGAATATTTTTGTCAAGTATGTAATACATAACAATTCGTTCATCGTCAGTTGTTAAATCTGACACAATAATAGAATTATTCTTCAGGATAGTTTTGCCCCTTCCCTTCAAAAAATCACTGTAGCGATTAATTAGTTTCTGCGTCTCATTACTGACAATAGCCGCTTTTGCTGATTCTACTTTGGTTGTTTCTCGCACAACATCATAAATGTAAGAAATATCTGTATTGCTATCCAATCTCCGAAGTTTATACTCGCTATTTAAAAAGCCATACATCTTATTTTCATCAATTTCTGGAAGTGCTATTGGGATAACACGTACGTCATCTCGATACCAAAGCACCCCTGCTTCATTTAAGCAATATGCACTCTGGTAATAATCGTGCGATAGGATTACAATATTAAGATTACTGTCCTTTAGCTTGGATTTTACCTCTGCAGATATTTTCTCGTTTATATCATTACCTGGTAATGAGGAACAGAACACCGCACTTCTGGGAATTTCTGTACTAGAAAAGAAATCAAGTAGCATATCAGCAACTACTTGATCAGTTGATCTATGACTTATGAATATTATGGGGTTTTTATTGCTTCTCTCTGTAGTTTTCTGAGAAACCTGTTCTGATTCAAAACGTGCAATTTGCTCGTTATATGTCCTAGCAGAATTATTAATTGTAATATAATATGGAACATTATCGGCCCACTGCACATCAATATACCCTTTCTGACGCAATTCCCTGAGAATCCCTCTCAATTCGGCGTCTTCTTTTTCAGATGCGATTTCAAAACGATTACATAACATTTGAACTGGGTCATCAGCATGAACAATTTCGTCAAGAAGCTGCCTCGAATTTGAAGGAAGCCAATCAATACTCATCGGTTTACCTCACTAAGCGGTATATAATCAAACTTTCAATTATATTAAAGTATAACTCCAAATACTACTAATTTCAACCATATACATACTTTGTTTGATTCATAAAACAGTTTATCTTCGTCCTATGAAAATATAGTTTTGCGAGCAAATCGAAGCTAAATCAAACGCCCCAACCATCCGGTTGGGGCGTTCAAAACTATATTGCATATAAAACAGGGGATAAAACAGGCCTCAACCCCCCACATAAACAAACCTCGGGCCTTCTTCGCCCATCTGCCCATTGGGTATAAACCCTGCCTTGGCCAGCACCTTTTGCGATGCGATATTATCAGGAGCCGTTTCCGCCTCCACACGGGTTACACCTTCCTGAGAAAGCGCCCACTGTGTGATTCGCTTTACGGCCTCGGTCATATATCCTTTGTTGCAATATCCCGGTCGAGTGCCATATCCGATTTCAACCGTGCCGTCATCACCAAGCCCTTTAAAGGACATATCTCCCACAGCTGTTCCGGCCGACTCGCGCAGCTCAAAAACCCATATTGCATTCCAAATTCTTGCTTCGGGATGAAGCAAACACCCCTGCAGCATTTGAGTATATGCCTGTTTTAAATCAGGATTCTCCTGCGCATCAATCAATGCCCGCATCTCGTCATCGGTAAGCGGATAAATAATCAGTCTTTCAGTTTCCAATATAAACTCTCTTTTGGTGTCCAATTGCTTTCCCCCGTTGTCAGTTCAAATTCTGTCCTCGGTATAATAAAAAATCCGTCAGCTTACCACGTTTCTGACGTGATTTACTGACGGATTGGTGCGGGCGGTGGGACTTGAACCCACACGCCCAATTCTCCATCAGTTACCCGTCGTGTAAAAGCTCATAGCCAAGCCATTTTATTTCGCCCGTTGCATAAATATAAGCATATTAATCACAATTAAAAGAAGTGTGTTAAAAGTGGGTTAGAGCCATCGAGTTATGTAAGGCGGGAACTTTACGCTCCCGCCTTACCGTATCCATCTTTTATTAGTTTTATCATCGGCTGGTCTGGTTTAGTTTGCTCATTAGCTACCAACTGTAACATTTGAGCAGACACCTGTAGGGCTGTAGTAGTCATGCATTGGTATACAGCTAAATCGTTAGTCAGGTTACAGGATTCGCAAGTCAACAGCATCTTTCTTAATGAACATGGCATATGACACTAAAACACAGTCCGGGTGGGACTTACCATGGTAGTAGCCTCAGTATAGTTGTTATCCGTAACTCCATGATAAGTATATAGTCGATAGGATCCTGCAGAAACAGTAACGTACTCGGTAAGGGCTACATAGTCGGCATCAGCGGTTTTTGTCCAAGTTTTTTGGGTTACCCAGCTGCTTCCTGACTTTTTTTGCAATACTGCGATAATATAGCAGCTATCTACTCCAAAATACCCAAAGGTCCCCCCCTGAATGGTTAATTGGTTGCCATTTACGGATAGTTCATTCACAGTGAAACTTATCTGGTCCCACATAATTGAGACGTCAGCAGCTTGTACTGCAAACGGCGACATAATAGTCACACACATTAAAACGAGAATGATTGCAATAAATTTTTTTGCTTGCATTGTTTTGTCCTCCCTTGAAATTTTATATAGTATATCCATTCCGAGGGGGAAAATGTTACAAATATCTAATTTATTTCAAAAAATTCAATATTTTCCGCTATTTTTAGTATAGCATCTTGACCTAATGATGATTCAATGATGAGTTGGTGCTGGTCTTGCATCCACATTAAGCGGACATTTTGCTTATCCTCTAAATACTTTAGAAGTATATAATAAGTCTTTCCTGATTTATTGATTACTTGATAATCTTTTACCTCGTTATCTACTTTCATTGATGATACCGTCCCTATCTGTGTGAAACGTATCATATCTTGGTTATATTTATACTGTATCACAAAGAAATTGTCTCCTTTATAAAGACCTTCGTATTCTGTACCTTCCGGTAGCCAAGTAGGAAGGTACAGGTTCGAATACATCATTTTTATCGGTGAATTGATATCGGGAGAACTTTGACTTCTACCAACATGACCAATGGTAAAGTACCTCTCATAAACGTTAATAATAAAATCCTTAATTCCAAATGCATTGACCGAGATGCTACTCATAAGCCCAATACTAAAAGCAATAGTCACACAGGCGGCAATCAGTCCCGCCGCTTTTCGCTTTGCTTGATACTTTTCTTTGCCTTTATGTTTCTTGATAAGGTTAACCATCGTTTGCTGGAACTGTGAGGACACTTCAACATCCTCGTCTAGGTAACGGATTTCAACCTGTTTGACGTACTCAGCTGCACCTAACGCAATTAGTATGTCGACATCTCTATCAGACAGATTTTGATTATTCATTTAGTATACGCTCCTTTTCAAACATCGATTTGAGCGTGTTCCGGGCTCTTGATAACCTCACTCTTACATTTGATTCTGAGATATTGAGCAATTTTGCAATATCTTTATCTAATAAATCGTAATAATACTTTAATACAATCACATCCCGATACTTATCGTCCAATTTGCATATAAGGTTATACATCGGAGATAAAGTCGGGGAAGACAGCACGGTTTCTTCAGTATCATTTATGGATATAAGATTGCAATCTAAGTTTTCATCACAAATTGGAGTATCTTGATTTTGAAGTTTTCCATACAAGCGTCTAGCACAGTTTTTTGAAATGATAATTACAAACGCCTTTAAATCATTGACCGGTATTTTTGTGACCTTGTCTGCATATTTAATGATGCGGACAAACGCATCTTGTACCGCGTCTTCCGCGTGATTATAATCACCCAAAATGCGGTAGGCAGCAGATAACATACATTTGTAGTATTTTACGAAGATGTTTTCGATGTCATTGGGCAAGACTGCGCACCCCACTTGTCTTTTAATCAAATATAGCAGATGTCATATATGCCGTCAAACAGATAATACATAATTCGACATAATTTGATAATGAAATATAAAAAACAAGCAGAAATATAAAGCGGGAAACAGATTCATATTGACAATTATGTTAATTATTGTATAATTTAATCGGAACGTATGTTCAAGCTTGAATTAGTTTTATTTGAGCAACGTGGGTTACAGACAAATAATAAGCATCCCCCGGCAAAGCCGGGGGTATTTCACATGCGGGCATAGCCCTCTGTTCTTCGCGGACGCGTCAAACGCGTAATACGGTCTGCCAACTGCGTAAGACTGTTACTTGCCGCCCGTAAA
>JAEZKF010000013.1 GCA_023415575.1 Bacillota bacterium | reverse complement strand
TGTTTTTGAAAGCTTTCCGGGCAGGGCTTAGATTGGTGCTGCCGTTTTTATCGCGCATGGTAGCTTTTTACTGATTTTTCTTGAATTTTTCCTTGCTCTCCCTATTGACTTAGCACCATTGGACTTTACATTATAAACCAATTATATTTTAATTATGGTAAATATATCAAGTAGTAATACGTATTCTTTTAATATTGACAGCCTCCTGCACCGATGGTATGATTTACCGGAACAAGCGACAAAGGAGGAGCGTTTTTATATGCTTAATCCCATCGTTCGTATTGCATAGCAAAGGCTATTGCAATCAAAGTTAAATGAATAAAAATAGCCTTTGCTGCTCCGAGATAATCGACAATAAGGAGAGCAATATGAGCTATTTAAAGGCGACGGGTGTTCTGCCCGCAGAGCTGCTTGAAGAGATATGGCGGTACGTCGACGGTGCGTATATCTATATCCCCCGCAAGCCCGAAAAAAGAAGGGCTTGGGGCACCGGCACCTCCTTTCGCGAGGAGATTGCCCAGCGAGATGCGCTGATCTATAAGGACTACCAAAACGGTTTGAACCACGCGTCCTTATCAAGTAAGTACCACCTATCTGAAAAGAGCATACAGCGCATTGTGTTGCGGCTAAAAAATCAATCCAAATAAAAGATTGGGCGATACCAGTGGGTATCGCCCAATCTTTTTTCTGAAGAAAGGTTGAGGTAGCCTGCGTGGTATAGTCCATGTTACAGTAAAACCGCAATCAATCAAACGAGGAGGAAACCGTTTTGAGCCTTTTCCTTTACTTTAGTCCGCCGTTTCATGCCTTCCTGTATCAGAGTTTTGTAACAGGAAGGAACATGACATCATGCAAACCATCCGGTGGGAGGTGCACCACCCCTCCCCGCCGCCCGTAATCCGCTACTGCAAAAAGTGCGGCGAAAAGAAATGCTACCACAGTTCCGGCCTTTTCCGCGTCAATGCACAAAAGAAAAGCCTCACTATCTGGCTTATCTATAAATGCGAAGTATGCGACACCACCTGGAATATGACCATCCTATCCCGTGTAAATCCCCAGAGTATGAACCCCGCCCTGCTTGAACGCTACCACGCAAACGACAACCTGCTTGCCATGAAAAGCGCGATGGACGTTACCCTCTTGCGCCAAAACGGCGCAGAGGTTGGCGAGGCAGAATATGAGGTCATCGGGGAAGGTCTTCCGCGGGAGGTTGTACGCCTACACATTTTAAGTGACTATTCCTGCTCACAAAGGATATCCGCCATCCTGCGTGGCAAGCTAGGTCTTTCCCAAAAGAGATTTCTCGAACTTGTGGAAAGCGTACATATTCAAAGCGAAAACGGGCTGGATTTAAAGAAAGCAAAGCTTAACCGCGAGGCGGTGCTCGTTATTGACGGCGCCTGCCTATAAACTTGAAAATGCTGCTAAAACAATAACGGCACGGTACCAAAAGGTATCGTGCCGTATGATTTTATGATAGATATTAGTATGCCCTGCCCCAGTAAATCATCTTTTCGGCAGGCTTGCCGCAGCATACGCAGGTATCGGAAAGCTTCTCTTGCTCAAAGGGCATGCAGCGGGAGGACAGACCGACCTCCGCCTTAATCTGCTCCTCGCAGGCGCGGTCACCGCACCACATGGTCTTGTAGAAGCCGCTCTCGGCCTCGGCGAGCTTTTTGAGCTCCTCCATATTCTTGGCGGTAAAGGTGCGTCTTTCGCGGTTTTTTAGGGCCTTCTCGTAGATGCCGTCGTGCAGAGCCTGAAGAAGCTCGGGTATTTTGGTCTCAAGCTCATCCAGCGGTACAAAGTACTTCTCGCGCGTATCGCGGCGAACCAGTACGCACTGGCCCTTCTCGATATCCTTCGGGCCAATCTCCAGACGCAGGGGCACGCCCTTCATCTCGTACTCGGCGTACTTCCAGCCAGGGGAGTTGTCGCTGTCGTCAATCTTTACGCGGCATATGGGCTTTAAGCGCTCAAGCAGCTTGTGTGCTGCATCGAGCACGCCCTCCTTGTGCTGGGCAACCGGGATAATAACCACCTGAATGGGTGCAATAGCAGGCGGCAGTACAAGTCCGTTGTCGTCGCCGTGCGCCATAATAAGGGCGCCAATCAGTCTGGTGGATACACCCCACGAGGTCTGGTGGGGATACTGAAGCGTGTTGTTTCTGCCCGTAAACTGGATGCCAAACGCGCGAGCAAACCCGTCACCGAAGTAGTGCGAGGTACCGCTCTGCAGGGCCTTACCGTCGTGCATCATCGCCTCTATCGTATAGGTGGCAACCGCACCGGCAAACTTCTCCTTGTCGGTCTTGCGGCCCTTGATTACGGGGATTGCAAGCGACTGCTCACATACGTCGGCGTAGATGCCAAGCATGCGCTCAGTCTCCTCCCACGCCTCCTCGGCAGTCTCGTGCATGGTGTGACCCTCCTGCCACAAAAACTCCAGCGAGCGCAGGAAGGGGCGGGTGGTCTTTTCCCAGCGAACGACCGAGCACCACTGGTTATACAGCTTGGGCAGGTCGCGGTAGGAGTTGATGATGTGCGCGTAGTGCTCACAGAACAAAACCTCAGAGGTCGGACGGACGCAAAGGCGCTCGTTGAGCTTCTCGCCGCCGCCGTGGGTAATCCACGCAACCTCGGGGGCAAAGCCCTCTACGTGGTCCTTTTCCTTCTGCAGAAGGCTTTCGGGGATAAACATGGGCATATAGACGTTTTCGTGCCCCGTCTCCTTAAAGCGCGCGTCAAAGATGCGCTGGATATTCTCCCAGATTGCATAGCCGTATGGCCTGATTACCATACAGCCGCGTACACTTGAATAGTCAACCAAATCTGCTTTTTTGACGATATCCGTGTACCATTTCGCAAAATCTTCATCCATCGGGGTTATGGCTTCCACCATTTTTTTCTGTGCATCCACCGCGCAACACTCCTTAACAATTTATCCAGCGGTTAAAATTTTCCCGTGTAAATGGGCTATTAATTAGTCTTTCTTCTCGGGGAAGAACTTCGTAAGTCCCAAAACAATAAAGTAGATGAGCAAAATAACAACAAAGATACCGGCCATGCCGAGCAGCATTACTCTGCCGGATGCAGCAAGGACCTGGGTGTTTATCGCCAGCGCCGCGCTGCCAAACATCGAGAACAGTCCCATTATCAGAATCATGTCCTTTCCTTGGTTTATGCCATACAGCATAAAGCCTTTATATAAATTATAGTACCAACGTGCAGCAATAGTGCTAGCACTTTAGATATTGCTAATAGATTATACAAGTGTCAGCTTATCAGCCGAGCTTTGCAATCAATTCCGGCAGGATGTTTAAGATAATACCGCCCGCCACAACAGAGGCAATCTGACCGGATACGTTTGCGCCTACTGCGTGCATGAGCAGGTGGTTCTGGTTATCCTCTTTGAGTGCCAGCTTCTGAATGACACGGGCCGACATCGGGAATGCCGAGATACCGGCACCGCCAATCATGGGGTTGATCTTCTCCTTGAGGAAGAGGTTTAAGAACTTGGCAAACAGCACGCCGCCGATGGTGTCAAAGACGAACGCCGCAAGGCCAAGGGCCATAATCAGAATCGTCTGCCACGAAACGAAGGTCTCCGCCTTCATGGTGGAGGCGATGGTGATGCCGAGGAAGAGGGTAACGAGGTTTGCAAGCTCCTTCTGGGCGGTCTCGCTCAAACGGTCGAGCGCGCCGCACTCACGGATGAGGTTACCGAACATCAGCATGCCAACCAGCGAGAGCGAAGCGGGCGCCACAAGACCTGCCACAATCGAAACGAGGATGGGGAACAGGATGCGGGTGAGCTTGGAAACGCTCTTGGGGTTATAGGGCATGCGAATCTGGCGCTCTTTCTTGGTGGTAACCGCCTTGATGGCAACAGGCTGAATAATGGGAACAAGCGCCATATAGGAATACGCTGCCACAGCAATCGGTCCGATGTAATTGCTCTTTAATACCTGCGAAACAAGGATAGAGGTCGGGCCGTCTGCCGCACCGATGATGCCGATGGCAGCAGCGTCTTTTAGGTCAAAGCCGAACACCACAGCGAGCACGATGGTTGCAAAGATACCAAACTGTGCAGCCGCGCCGAACAGGAACATCTTGGGGTTGGAAAGCAATGGGCCGAAATCGATCATTGCGCCGATTCCGACAAAGAGCAAAAGGGGCATAGCCTCGCTTGCCTCAATGCCGATTTTAAACAACCAGTCGAGGATGCCGTTTACCTCACCGATACCGGCCATCTGCTGATTGGCAAGACCCGAAAAGGGGATGTTGATAATGATAGCGCCAAAGCCCATAGGCAGAAGCAGGGCAGGTTCATAATCCTTTTTTATGGCTAGATAGATGAGGACTGCGCCCACAATCCACATTAAGATCATCTTCCATCCATCGGACTGGGTAAAGAAATAGGTAACGCCTTCCGTCAGAAAACTGAAATCCTGAAGAATACCCAAATTAACTCACGACTCCTTTGATTTGGTATCCGGTTTGCTGCTTAGTCAGTTGCTGCATCAACAAATATCGCATCTTCCGGTCTAACAATAACGTCTTTTGGACATACCACAGCTAATTATAGAGAACTCGGGGTGTTTTTTCAACCTATTTTCGCTGATGTGCCCCAACTTTTTTCGCTAGGCTGTTCTGTGCCCTGTCTGCGTATACAACCAAGCATAAGCGATAGACTCCTGCCTTGTCGTAAGTATTATTGGCAAAGGCACTGCCCTTAAAACTCATGCTGAGGATATAAACGCGCAATGCCTTCCACATGCTCCTTTAGTGAGCGCGCCACGTTCTCGGGGCTTATCACCCGCATCTCGCCTCCGAATGAGCACAGCCAGCCCAAGAACATCGGGCTTACCGCCACCTCCACAGCTGCGATGAACCAGTCGTCGCCGTCCGGCATAATCGGCACTTCCAGCCCGAACCGGTCGATTACCACGTTCACGAGATGGTTTTTGCACCGCAGGCGCACCTTGGTAGTCTCCCCGCCGAACATCGAGAACATCCGGTTTCCATAGCGGGCGACATCAAGCTCGGTGCCCGTCGCCTCAAGCGCGAGGATGCGCTTTTCCTCAAGGGCACGAACCCCCTCCATGCGGTCGACGCGAAAATGGGTAAAGTCTCCTTGGTGCTTATCGCAGTACGCAACAAGGTAGTAAAAGTCGTTTGCCCACATCAGGGCGTAGGGGCTTACAATATACTCCTCCCCGTCATTCTTATAGCGTATGGACTTATCCGGCGCATACTCAAAATAGCGAAATGCCACCTTCACCCCGTCGGTGATGGCAATGTGCAGAATATCAACACTATAGTAAATCTTCTCGTTGGGGGTCTTTGCGCGGTCGAGCACAAACACCTCGCGGTGGAGGGTGCGCGCCTGCGCATGGCTTGCAAGGCTTTCCAGCTTTTTGATGAGCTGCTCGCTCTTCTTTGGCGAGATAAACCGCGCGGACTGCACGGCATCCACCAGCAGGCGGAGCTCCGCAAGCTCAAACTGCCGCGATCCGATGTAGTAGCCGAACTGCTTTTGCTTTTTGGTTAGGATATCAAGCCCGTAATCGCGCAAAAGCTCGATGTCCGCATACAAAGACTTGCGCTCCGCCGTAATCCCCATGCGCTCAAGGCGAGTCATAATCTCTGCGAGCGTAATCGGGTTTTCCTCGTCGGTGTGCTCAAGCAAAATATCCATGAGATACAATAGCTTTAGCTTGCTGTTCGCCGATTTTGCCATGCTGCTCCTCCTTTTGCTGTCGTCAGCTTTGCTTGAGCGCATCCTCCAGCAGCCTTGCAAAGGCCTGCCGGAATGCCTCGTCCTGCTCGGCTGTGCGCTTTGCCGGCCCCTTTACCCGCTTGCCTGCGCGCAGCAGCTTTTTGACCATATGCCTGCTTTCAAGCAGGGATGTCATATTCTCATCGGTGTACTGCATCCCGGAGGGGGCCATGACTAAGGCACCACGCGCAAGTGCCATTGCCGCAAGCCCGTAGTCCTGCGTGATGACCACATCCCCCTTTTTGAGCTCCCCAATCAGCTTAAAGTCGGCGGCATCCGCCCCTTTGGAAACAATCACCGTCCGCGCACCATCTCTCTGCATAAAGTGGGAGGTGTCGCAAAACAGGATGACCTCAAGCGAATGGGCCCTTGCTATCGATATGGCGATGTCGGTTACGGGACAAGCGTCCGCGTCAATCAGCACCCTCATAGTCCTCAGTCACTCTCCGTTATGGGCAGTGTAAGCCTTGCGTTTAGGGCTCTTACTGCCTCTTTATCCACCTTGAGCACCCGGCGGTCGTCGGTCAGAAGTCCGTTGACCTCCTCCTCCACGTCGCTTAGCTGGGTGTAAACTGCAGCGCATAAGCCTTTTTCGATGTGGGGGATAACCTCTTTTTCATACAATGTTCGGAAGGCCTCCCAGAAGTCCCCACGGGTGCGCAGAATGCGGTAACCAAACTCCGTATCGCTTGCCATATGCCCCTCAACAGGCAGGCTGTAGCCGCCGAACTCGCTCAAGGCAAGAGCCCTGCCGTCCGCCTTCAGGCGAATGGGCTTGTAGTATACATGGCGGCTTTTAAAATCCCCGCCGCCTTGGTCGTGCCAGCCGCTTGCGTGGTCAACCTGCCTTGTCGGGTCAAGCTCCCACATGCGCTGGGTGACGGCCAGTGAGTCAAACTGTCCCCAGCCCTCGTTAAAGGGAACCCAAACCGCAAGGCTTACGGTGTTGTAGAGGAGCGCTACCGTCTCCTCCATCTCCTCAAGGTATTGGTTTTTGCTCTTTTCATCGTTTCTGCCAAACAGCCTGTAGCGGCTGTCCTTTAAGTGAATCCCGATAAAGGGTAGTATCTGCGTTACCATGGGCTTGTAATGCTCGCCGCCGCTGACCATGTCCTGCCACACCAGCATGCCGAGCCGGTCGCAGTGGTAGTACCACCGCAGGGGTTCTATTTTGATATGCTTGCGCAGCATGTTAAAGCCAAGGTCCTTCATGGTGCGGATGTCGCTTTCCATCGCGCGGTCATCGGGCGGGGTGTAAAGGCCGTCGCTCCAGTAGCCCTGGTCTAACAGACCGTTGTGAAAATAAGGCTTGTTATTAAGAGCAAGCCGCATATATCCCTTATCATCCTGCATAAGCGAGAACTTTCTCATGCCAAAATAGCTTTTTACCCTATCATTATCTGCCGCAACAACAAGGTCATACAAGAACGGGTTATCCGGGCTCCAACTGATAAAGTCGCCAAGGGTGATGGTGCAGGTATTATCCGCCCCGCAAACGCCGGTTGCGATAGCCGTACCCTCCCGATACACCTCGACCGTCGCACCCTCGGCGCTGCCCTCGTTCATTAAAACCGCAACAGAGACCTTCCCCTCGTCGTACAGAGGAGTGATGGAAAGCCGCTCTATGTAACGCTCGGGCACGCTTTCAAGCCAAACCGTCTGCCAGATGCCGCTCTGGGCAGTGTACCAGATGCCGCCGGGCTTATCGTTTTGCTTGCCGTAGCTAAAAATGTCATCCGCGGTTTTATCGGTAACAGCTACCACAAGCTCGTTTTCTCCCGTTCGCAGGGCATGGGTGATGTCCGCCGAAAAGGGCAGGTAGCCGCCTGCGTGGGCGCAGACCTCCTTGCCGTTTACCCACACAGTGCACCGCTGGTCTACCGCGCCGAACTGCAACACCACACGCCCGCGCACAAAGCCGTCCGGCAGTGTAAAGGTGCGGCGGTACCATAGGGTTTCGTCTTTTGCGAGCGCCCTGCCCACACCGGAAAGCGGCGACTCGGGGCTGAAGGGCACGATGATCTCGCCGTCGTATTCCTTCGGCTGGGGCTCGCCTGTCTTTACAAAGGCATACTGCCACCTGCCGTTTAGGTTGAAAAAGCTATCCCGCTCCATCTGCGGGCGCGGGTATTCGGGCAGGGGCGCATCGGGATTGAGGTTCTCTCCCCACGGGGTAAGCAGGGTGCGCAGCCCGCTCTTTTTCTTTTTATCCTTGCTTCGTATAAGCACAAGGGGGATAAACACCAAAAGCAGTACCAGAGCCGATGCTGCAAAGATGGCGGGGGTGGGCACCTGCTTTATCTGCCCCAGCACCTCGTAGGTTGCGCCCGAGTTGCGGATAACCCCTGAGCCGATGTAGGGCCCCGTCACCATGGGAATCATCACGCCGAATATCATGCGGATACCCTGAAACAGCCCTGCCTTGCCCTCGGGGGTGTAGTCGCGCACAAGGCCGCTTAAGCAGGCGGAAACGAGCATGCCTCCGCCCAGCATCACAATGCCCGCGCAAACAACCCCGGCAAACGACCGTGCAAGCACCATAAGCACAAGCCCCGCTATCTCGGCCACAACGGCAAATACCGCAAACCGCGCCTTGCCCATCTTATCAATCACAGGCCCAAACACAACGCTGATTACCGAGCTTGCAATCAGCACGACTCCAAGAAGCAGGGCGTAGTTGTCAATGCCTAAGTATTTTTGTATGTAGATGATAAGGTAGGGCATAAATACCTGAAAGGACGCAGCGTACACACACAGGGCGACAAGCGCGAGGTAAAGCCTGCCGTTTGCCTTTACAACCGAAGGTCGCAGACCGTACACGATGTTTTTGAAATAGGTCTGGTCACTCTTTTGCACATGGGGCGCTTCCTTGATAAAGAGTGCCCCCAGCAGTCCGCCCAGAATGGTAAGACCGCCGATAATCACAAAGAAGTCGCTCCATCGGCCTGAGGCGGTCAGCCAATCGAGCCCGCCGAAGATGATGAGCATGGCAACAAGTGGCAGAATGGCAAGCACCGATTCCACCCGCCCGCGGTTGGTCTCGTCGGTCACATCGGTCACCCAGGCATTAAAGGCTGCATCGTTGGCGGATGAGCCGAAGAAGGTCATCACGCAGTCCATAACCACCACTAAAAGGGCGGTCACCTGTACTGCCATCGCGGCGGGAACAAAGGAGGCAATACTTTCAACCTTGAGCAGCGCAAAGCTCATTGTGCTGATACCCCACAAAACATAGCCTGCTATCATCAGCACGCGGCGCCTGCCCATTTTGTCGGAAAGAGCGCCGATAAGCAGGGTGGTCACGGTGGCGGTCACGGCGCTCGCGGCTACCATCGCCGCAATATAGCGTGTATCCCCCGTAATGGTGTTGTAGAGGAAGACGTTAAAGTACATGTTCTCGATTGTCCATGCAACCTGCCCGAACAGGCCGAACAGTACAAGTGCGGCCCATGTCTTGCCCGAAAGTCTTGCTGCGTTTGTTTTACCCACGACTGCTCCTCCTTTTTTACCTCCGGTATCTTGGTGGCAAGCTCGCTTGTTTTTAATATCGTCTAGTCGTTTGCGGTTATCTGCCCGGCCTTATGGTTATACGCCAAATTCAGGCCGGTCAAGGCTGCAGCGCACAATACTGCAAGGATTGCTAAAACGCAAAAGAACCGTTTGAGTCGTTTCCCCGAGGTGTCCATTTAAAATCTCCTTTATTTGAGTCGTCTTTAGGAAGCTTTTCCTATCAATAAGAAGACGACATACAATACCCCATAAACAACAGGCTGGTGCAAAAGATATACGATTAGGGTGTGTCTGCCCACAAAGGCAAGCGGGCGAATGTGGGTCTTGTAGCACCATGCCGGCATGCAGTTTTCTCTAAAATACACCCCGATATAGGCGCCCGCAAAGAATAAGAACAGCCACGGCACAAGCGGAAAATAGTCCGCCGAAAAAAAACCTATGCCCGGAAGGCCCAAGGGGAATAGAAAAGATGTTTTGTAAAGCCCCTCCGGCAGGTACACGCACAGGGGAGGGATGCCGAGTGCCCCTTTGGGTACCAAGTAGGTCACAGCGAACAGCACTGCCATCACAGCAGCGCCAAGCCACGGCTTAATACGGTCAAGCACGCGGTGCATAAGGGCATACAGCATCATGGAGATACCCAAGAAATGCAGGATGCCGAATAATATAACCGCGTCCGGCACAAACAGCCATGTGACAGCGGTAAGCCCGAGCCCCAGCACAAAGCATACTGCTCCGCGCTTGAGATTATTTCTGGAATAGCGGCAGGCAACGCCCGATATAAATATAAAAACGCCCGCGAAAAAGGGCTGCAAAAACGCAAGCAGGGGGCTGTTAAAGGCCGGAATGTTTACGCCATATAAGTACACAAGGTCAAAAAAGAGATGATAGATTACCATCAGCAGGATGGAAAGCCCTCTTATCTCGTCAATGAGCCCAACCCGTTTTCCCGGCAGGGACTGCGAACCATTTTCCATCTCTTTTCGCTCCTAACGTTTTGTAATCCAATTAAAAAACCTATCCGTAATAAAATTTAAAAAAATTATACCATATAAGGGTGAAAATATAAACCGAAATATGATATGATAAGGGGTAACAAAGCTATGGCCGTCGGGGCTTCCCTGCGGCTGCACCGGATGAACATTCTGCCCTTTTGCATCGATACCCAAAAATCAGCTGCAAGGCTTGCAGGATAAACCGGTGTTTTAGGCGATAGCATCATTTCCGCCCTATAGGCGGCGACATCAAACCACATGTGAAAAGGAGAGGATTCTTTTATGAAGATCAGCGTAACAAAACCCACCGAGGCACAGATTGCTGATATGAAAAGCTGCCCCACTTGGGAGTGCGAGCCAAGTGAGTTTGACTGGAGCTACTCATCAAAGGAGACCTGTCTGATCCTTGAGGGCGAGGCGACCGTGACCTATGACGGCGGCAGCGTAAGCTTTGGCGCCGGCGACTATGTCGTTTTCCCGCAGGGGCTTGTATGTGTGTGGCACGTCAGCAAAAAGATTAAAAAGCACTATCGGTTTGGCTAAGCCTTTTGTAGTGCACGTTGGAGGAATGTTTTATCATGCCATGGTATTTCTATCTTACCCTTGCCCTGACTGTTTGCGCAGCCATCGTTGCAGTGTTTTTAATTCGTGACCTCGTACTGCAGTCGCAGGGCCGCTATGTACGCACCAAGGTGACAGCAAAGCTCAAGAGCTTTTCCCGCCTGCGCGGCTATAAGGTGCTTACTGACGTCACCATCCCCTACAAGGACGGCGAAAAAACCATCAGCCATGTGCTGGTCGGCATCTTCGGCATCCTTGTTGTGGACGCCCACGAATTCCGGGGCGAGCTTTACGGCACAGCGGACGATAAAAAGTGGACATACATCCCCAAAAAGGGCCAAAGGCAGCAGCCGGAAAGCCTTACGCTTGATTTGCAGGCAAAGGTTGACGCAATACGCACTCTGCTTGCCGCAAACAAGATTTACCGCCTTACCATCGATTCGGTCAACGTTGTAGACAGCTCCGAAAAGGCCTTGGCTCTATTTGTCCCGCAAAGCCTTCCGGTTATCCGCCTAAACCGTCTTTCGGCGATGCTCGGTAAGTCCAAGTACGAACAGGACGCAGGGGTCGACATCGAGAAGGTTGCAAGCATCCTGACTGCAAAGCAGGGTTAAGTTCAGAATATCGTTTCGGGCTCTATCCTGCCTTTTTCAGATGGTAACCCCGCCTTGCGGCGGGGCGATTTAACTAAACTGATAAACATCAACAATATTTTGTAAAAAAAAGCGGATTATTTTTAAAATTAGTAGTAGCGAACAAAGGGCGCTTATGATAGAATAAGAACAATCTCGATTGACAATTTATTGTCATACCGGACGGGGCACTCTTTTACGGGGGCAAATCCCGTATAAGTGTTGCCGGCAGCGACGTGCCGGCGTACCCGTTTGCCGAAACGCAGGGAGAACATTACAACCTAGATTAGGGGGCAAAAGAAAAATGAGAGTGTATAACTTTTCGGCAGGTCCTTCGGTACTGCCCGAGTCGGTGCTTACGCGCGCTGCATCTGAGATGCTGGACTACGGCGGCAGCGGTCAGTCAGTGATGGAGATGTCCCACCGCTCCAAGGTATATGAGGAGATCATCAACGGCTGTGAAAGTCTGCTGCGCGAGACGCTCTGTATCCCCAACAACTACAAGGTTCTGTTTTTGCAGGGCGGTGCGTCCAGTCAGTTCGCAATGGTTCCGCTCAACCTGCTTAACGGTTCCGGTAAGGCCGACTTTGTAATTACCGGACAGTGGGCCAAGAAGGCATACAGCGAGGCTTCCCGCTACGGCGAGTGCAAGATTATCGCCTCCAGCGCCGATAAGACCTTCAGCTACATTCCCGAGCTTGACCCCGCTACCTTCACCAAGGATGCGGACTACTTCCACATCTGCCAGAACAACACCATCTACGGCACCCGCTTTACCAAGCTGCCCGAGACCGGTGATGTTCCGCTGGTTGCAGACATGTCTTCCTGCATCCTCAGCGAGCCGATTGATGTATCCAAGTACGGCGTTATCTATGCGGGCGCACAGAAGAACATGGGCCCTGCCGGTCTTACCGTTGTCATCATCCGCGAGGACCTCATCGGCAAGGCACGCGACATAACGCCCACCATGTTTGATTACAAGACTCATGCCGATAACGGCTCGATGTATAATACCCCGCCCTGCTACTCCATCTATATCTGCAAGCTCGTTCTCGAGTGGATTCGCGACGAGATTGGCGGCCTTGCAAAGATGAAGGAGCTCAACGAGAAGAAGGCGGCTCTCCTGTACAGCTATCTTGACCAGAGCAAGCTGTTTAAGGGCACGGTAGAAAAGGCTGACCGCTCCATGATGAACATTCCCTTTGTCACCGGCAACGAGGACCTTGACAAGAAGTTCTGCAAGGAGTCTGAGGCAGCCGGCCTTGTTAACCTCAAGGGTCACCGCTCTGTGGGCGGCATGCGTGCATCCATCTACAACGCTATGCCCATCGAAGGCGTAGAGGCTCTGGTTGCATTTATGAAGAAGTTTGAGGAGGAGAATGCGTAATGTTTAACATTCTGACACTCAACAAGATCTCTCCCGTTGCGACCGACCGCTTTGACAGCAGCAAATACCGCGTAGCGGACAGCGTAGAGAATCCCGATGCTGTTCTTGTTCGCTCGGCCTCCATGCATGAGATGGAGCTGCCCGCAAACCTTAAGGCAATTGCCAGAGCGGGCGCCGGCACCAACAATATTCCGATTGACAAGTGCACCGAAATGGGCATTGCAGTGTTTAATACCCCCGGTGCAAACGCAAACGCCGTAAAGGAACTGGTTATTGCAGCCCTGCTGCTCTCCTCGCGCAAGATCTTCCCCGCTATGCAGTGGGTACAGACCCTTAAGGAGTCGGACGGCGATATCTCCAAGCAGGTAGAAAAGGGCAAGAGCATGTTTGTAGGCCCTGAGATTGCCGGCAAGAAGCTCGGCGTTATCGGCTTAGGCGCAATCGGTATTTTAGTTGCCAACGCTGCCGATAAGCTCGGCATGAAGGTATACGGCTACGACCCATATCTCTCGGTAGACGCCGCTTGGGGACTTTCCCGCAGCGTTGTCCACGCGAAGAGTCTTGGCGAAATCTACGAGAACTGCGACTACATAACCCTGCATGTTCCGCTCACTCCGGAGACGAAGGGCATGATTAACTCCGCCGCCATCGAGCGCATGAAGCATGGAGTACGCATCCTCAACTTCTCGCGCGGCGAGCTGGTTTCCACCGAGGATATGCTGTCGGCTCTCAATGAGAAGCAGGTGCGTGTTTACGTTACCGACTTCCCCACCGCCGAGATGATCGGTCACCCCGGCGTGCTGAGCATCCCGCACCTGGGTGCCTCCACCCCCGAGTCGGAGGACAACTGTGCACGCATGGCAGCCGACGAGCTGATTGATTACCTCGAAAACGGCAACGTCCGCAACTCGGTTAACCTGCCCAACGTTGAGATGCCCAGGTCTACACCGGTTCGTGTTGGTGTTATCCACAAGAACATCCCCAACATGATCTCCTCCATCACCACAGCGATGGCGAAGCTGGGTATTAACATCGACAACCTCACCAACAAAAGCAAGAAGGACACCGCTTACAGCCTGCTTGACATCGTTGGTGACTTCGATGAAGAAAGCGCCGCGAAGCTCGCCGAGATTGACGGCATCATCCGCGTGACAATTTACAAATAATCAATAAGAATTTTTCAAACGATGCAGATTTGGGTTATCCCCGAATTTGCATCGTTTTTGATTATACTAAAAATCCAAAACATTTTTATACTTCCCCCTTGACCCTCACGTTACGTCATAGTGTATACTGAGCACAGAAAGGAGAGGATAACATGAATCGAACGGTGCATGAGGTGGAAAAGCTTGCGGGTGTGAGTGTGCGCACGCTCCACTACTATGATGAGATCGGCCTGCTTCGTCCGAGCAAGATTACCGATGCCGGCTATCGACTGTATGACGATACAGCGCTTGCAAGGCTTCAGCAGATACTGTTCTTTCGCGAGCTTGATTTTCCGCTTGCCAAAATCCGTGAGATTCTGGATAATCCCGCCTTTGACCAACAACGGGCGCTTCGTTCCCACAAGGAGCTGCTTCTGCTTAAAAAGCAGCGGCTCGAACGGCTCATTACCCTTGTGGACAGCACCCTGAAAGGAGAATCTGATATGAGTTTTAAGGAATTTGATATGAGCGAGATTGAAAAAGCCCAAAAGCAATATGCCGAGGAGGCAAAGCAGCGGTGGGGCACGACCGACGCATATACCGAAAGTACAAAACGCACATCCTCCTACAACAAGGAGGACTGGGCCCGCATTAGTGAGGAAGGGGATAAAATCTTTAAGGCTCTTGCTGCCCATATGGGCGAAGACCCGTCCTCCCCTGCCGTGCAAAAGCTTGTCGCCGACTGGCAGGACTACATCAGCCGCAACTTCTATGCGTGCACGCGCGAAATACTCGCTGGCCTTGGCGAGATGTATGTCTGCGACGAACGGTTTCAAAAAAACATCGATAAACACGGCAAGGGCCTTGCACAGTTTTTCAGTGATGCAATTAAGGTATACTGCAAGTAGTATTCTGTTGCAATTTTGCATTCAGTGTGCTATGATGATGGGGCTTGAGACCGTCAAGCCCCATTTTTATCAAAACGTGGAGGGTATATATGAACCGTTTTGTTCCGTATGAAAAGCTTTCCAAAAAGGAGCGCGAAAAGCTCAACAAGGCGCGCAGGGTAACCTGGGGCCCAATCAATCCCGTAACCCGCAAGCCGAAAAACCCCAAGGCATATGACCGCAACGCAACCAAAAAGAAGCTTCAAAAAGGAGAGGATCTCTTTTTTGAAGCTTCTTAATTTATATGGGCTATTTCCCAACTCTGGGCAGGATGCGCTTTTCGTTCTCATCCCGCTCTAAGATATATGTGCCGTCCACCATGCTGACCATATAACACACCTTGCCCGTTTCCACATCAATCGCATATACGCCCAAATACGCGCCGTCACTTGCGTCTTGCTCGTATCCATAATAATCATACACATAGCACAGTACGCCATCAACATACTTTGCCGCAGATAGCTTGACAACCATCTTATCTGTATCTAATTCCGTCTGTGGATCATACTTTTTCTCCACTAAGGCGATATGCTCCTTTACCTTCCTTTCTGCATCCTTTAGAGATAACGCGCCAAGCGGCGGTGCATCGGGTGGCATGCAAATTTCGTTTTCGCCATAGTGGACACCGCCATCGTACGACACCACCTGACCGTCCCATTCTGTCTCAAAGCAAACCCCGATGTAATCCGGCTCGTTTTCCATAATCGTCTTTGCCAAGGAATACAGTATCGCGCGTTCGGTTTCCAGTGTAAAGTTTCGGGTGTTTAATTGCTGGGTGATATTGATATACACAATCCCCCTCTCTCTATCTACCCCAAGTTGATAAAAGAGAGGCCTTCCCACCCAATTTTCTATCTGCGAAACATAACCGCTGATATGGCCGCTCCATGAGCTCTCCGCCTTTAGCAAGGAATAATCCTTTAATTTGCTGTCATAGGCGTAGATGGTCACTTCATTTTTACTTGGGTGCGCGTTGATGTATCGCGTAATCTCCAAATTGTACCGGTCTTTAGTCGGTCTATTATCCGGTACGCCTTCTTTTTTTATTGTCATCGGCCATCCCTTTTGCTGAATGTCTGCGCCGAAGGTATAGTCTGTGACCCGCTCGGTTACCATGCAGCTGGTATATACCCGCTTTCCATCATACTCGCTATACTCAGTAATGGTATATTGCTCGCTTCCGTCACACTCAAAGACGCAGATATACGGAAGCGTCCAGCCAAAGTATAGTATCTCAACCCTTGCGGGTACCCCCTCACGGTAACAGTTTATCCAATTGATAAGCGGCTGTATATTTTTACTTGCTGCATTCCAATGAGAAATGACACAAGCTGACTTTTGAATGTAATCATCACCCATCTCATGAAAGTCTTTGAGTACCTCTAAAGCTTCTTCCTCACTTATAACCGACACGGTCGACACAGTTTTCTTCGCGTCATTGTCTATTGTCACCTGCTCTTTGGCGGGCACGCAAGAGCATAAAAGCAACACAAGGAGGATAACTGCAAATATCCGCTTCATCAAAAGAACCCCCATGCCGTTAAATTTCTATTTATACCAATATACAATAATCTTTTACAATTCGCAACGGGTTCATAGGTACTATAAAAACCCCGACCTGTGAAAACAGGTCGGGGTTTCATTTACCGAAGTAGGGCCTTCTCCCATTCGGCTTCACGGAAGCCGATGAGCACAAGGCTGTCTGTCACGTATATCGGGCGCTTAACCAGCATCCCGTCTGAGGCGAACAGGTCAAGCTGCTCTTCCTCAGTCATGGAAGGTAGGCGCTTCGCCAAGTCAAGCTCACGGTAGAGCATCCCGCTCGTGTTAAAGAAGCGTTTAAGGGCGACACCGCTGCGTGCATACCACTCCCGCAGTTCTTCCTTTGTTGGGTTATTCTCCTTGATATTGCGCTGGGTATAGGCAACGCCGTAGGCTTTACCTTTGTCATCCAGCCAACGCTTTGCCTTTTGACAGGTTGTGCACTTGGGGTAACAGACAAATACACCGTCCATGAGTCCTTCTCCTTGCTGTTAAAATGCGATATAGAACATATACAGTGCAAGCAGCACCATCAAGATACCGAGGATGATGCTAAGCACGCGGCTAACGACACCGTACTTGCTGCTTGCAGACAGCTTTTTGACAAATCCCACCGAGGTTCCCGCAATGAGCACCAGGGTGCTGTGGCCGATGGAGTACAAGAGCAGGAGCAAAACACCCCATGCAAAGCTGCCCTTTTGCATAACCACTGCAAGCAGGGTGACGAGTACCGGGGTTGCGCAGGGCGAGGAGAACAGTCCCGCCAGGATACCCGCAACAAGGGCGCCCAGAGTACCGCGCTTTTTGTTCTTGCTCAGCGCATGGGTCGAGGGCACAAACTGAAATACCCCCCAGGTCTGTAGGGCCATAAGCAGCATCAAAATGCCGAGTATGACATACCACCACTTACCTGCCCCGCTCATCAGCCTGCCCAGGAAGGAGGCTGCTATCGCAAGGGACGTATAGGTAATCGCCATTCCGGCTGAAAACACTAAGGAGTACCAGAATGAGCGCTTTGCGTTGTGGTCGCCTATTCCGCCGACATAGCCGATGACAAGCGGCACGCTGGAAAGGCAGCAGGGAGAAAACGAGGTCAACACACCGGCAAGCAGGGCAAGCACCGGCGCAAGCCATGCATTATTCATGATGGCGTTGGAGACAGGCTCCAGCCATCCGTTTATAATTGCATCCATGTAAGTATCATTCCCTTTCTGATGGGCTTTGGCAAAGCACATAAGCCCCGGGGCGTCGCTGCACCCCATCTATCATATCCGCATTAACACTACTTATGTCCTGTGCTCGTTACGTCTCCATCCCCATGTTCTTTAGCAGAGCAAGCAGACGGTCCTTGTTGATGGCCCCTTCCATAGTCGTGTAAATGTGCTCACCCGTGCTTTTGGTGCTGTAGTACTTAAAGGTTAGGTCAAGAGAGTCGTCGTCTGAAACATAGGGTCTGCCCTTGCTGTCAAACAGCACCATGGTCGGCACTACACTGACGGGAAACTGCTGCGTAATATCGGGCTTTTCGTCCACATCGATGTCCTTGATAATCACCTTGCCCGCGTACTCCTTGTGTACCTCTTCGAGTATCGGGGCAAATGCCTGACAGGGGCCGCACCACTCGGCACCGAACTTGAGGATTACCGGTACCCCGTAGCTTGTAAGCTGCTCAAGGTCGATGTCATCCCCCACCGTCATCGCGGCATCCTCGGGGTTGATTTCCTTCTTTTCGACCTCGCTGCTAAGCGAACCCTCGGATGAAGAAACACAACACTCCGCCTCTTCCTCATCCTCGTCCGATTCCGAAGACACCGGCTGTGAAGATGCGGGTGTGCTGCTTACCGGCACATCGGTGGTAATGGGCGGCTCGTAGTTCTTTGCAAACCATATCCCCGCTACAATCAAAACGAATGCTGCCGGAAGCACAATTTGCAGTATCCGTTGCTTGCTAAGACTTTTCTTGCTGTCGTTATCCATGTCAACGCTTCCTTTCTGTCAAATAAAGAGCGTTTTTCGTTGTATCGTTTCTTTTCAGCGCTTCCTTTCAAGGGTTAGGATTTCTTTTGCATCATCCGTCTCATCCATCTGGTCGCAGAAATGGCAAAGCCTTTTGCGCACCTCGGTAAAGCAATCGCGGTTAAGGCTGTACCACACCCATGCGCCGTCCCGTTTGCCGATAACCAGTCCCGAATCAATGAGGATCTTCATATGGTAGGAAAGGGTTGGCTGGGTGATGTGAAACCGCTCTAATATGGCACCGCCGCACATAGATTGCTTGCACAGCATGCGCACAATCTCATACCGCGTTTCATCTGCCAGCGCCTTAAGCACCCGTACCGTTTGCAAGTCCTCCTGCACCATGGTGTCCCCTCCTGATAAAGTCAATATTCATAGTCTTGCGTCAAAATGCAAAAAGAAAGGTTGAGGGTATGGTATCATACATATAGAAATTTGTCAATCTCCAACTATGTCCATATGTTTTATGTGTTATAAAAAGGCGTGCTGAAAAGAGCACGCCTTTCTCGTTTTTATGCTTACCTTCACACTATGGTAAGGTCAAGAGGTTTTTATGAAAATATGTTAAACTTATCCGGCTATGATCTTTACATAGAAGGTTCTCGTGCGCGGACCGTCAAACTCGCAGAAATAGATGCCCTGCCATCTGCCGAGCAAAAGCGAGCCGTTTTGGATTATCACCGTCGTCTGCGTGCCGACACAGCTTGCCTTAAGATGGGCAGAGGAATTCCCCTCCATATGCCGAAACTCCCTGCGGTCGGGGAAGGCCGCGTCAAGCCCCAGCAGGACATCGCTCTTTACATCCGGGTCTGCATTCTCGTTGATGGTAATGCCCGCCGTTGTGTGGGGGCAGTACACCACGCAGATGCCCTCGGTCACTTTGCTTGCGCGCACCGCCTCCTGCACCTGCATGGTGATGTCGCACAGCTGCTCATTCGTTGTCTTAATCTTATACTGATACACCATAAAACCAACTCCAAATGTTAAAAATAGGGGTTGAAGTATAAAATCAGCTTGCTATACTGAAGATGACGGCGCCGATTATACTGTCACTCCCCCGTGTAAGGCCTGCATCGGGGGACAAAAAGGAGAACGTTATGCAACAGTTTACTCTTTCGCCCATCGGTACAGTCCGTGTCGATGAAAACGGTATGCGGCTTGAGCTTCTGCCGCAGTATGTCAGCGCCCTAGAGGGCCTTGCCGGCTACTCCCACATCAACGCCCTGTGGTGGTTTGACGGCTGCGATAACCCCGCCTCCCGCGCAAAGACCAGCGAGAAGAGCCCCTACAAGGGCGGGCCCGAGGTACTCGGCACCTTTGCAACCCGTTCACCGGAAAGGCCGAACCCCATCGCCCTAAGCTGCTGCGAGGTCGTGCACATCGACAAGGAAAACGGCACCCTTTATCTTGGCTACATCGATGCAGAGGACGGATCTCCCCTGCTTGACATCAAGCCCTACACCCCCAGCCTTGACCGTGTAGACAGCCCGTCTGTTCCCGACTGGTGCGCCCACTGGCCAAAGAGCCTTGAGGAATCCGGCGACTTTGACTGGGACAGCGTATTTGCCTAATAAACCTTACTAATCCATTCGGTCGAACCGGCGTAAAAACCGCCGGTCCGGCCGTTTTTATTTACTCGACAAGCAAAAGCAGGTGGCCGTAGCCCTCGGCTTCCATCTCCTCCTTGGGGATAAACCGCAGCGATGCGCTGTTGATGCAGTACCGAAGTCCCCCAAGCTCCTCGGGCCCGTCCTCAAACACATGTCCGAGGTGGGCGTCACCGATGCCGCTTCGCACTTCCGTGCGCAGCATACCATGGCTGGTGTCCAGCTTTTCGACAATCGACGACCCGGGGATGGGGCGGGAAAAGCTTGGCCAGCCGCAGCCCGAATCGAACTTATCACTCGATGCAAACAGCGGCTCACCGGTGGTGATATCGACGTAGATTCCCTTGCGGTGCTCGTCAAAATAGGCGTTGCGAAAGGGTGGCTCGGTGGCGTTTTGCCTTGTTACGGCATACTGGTCGGGCGTCAGCATTTCTTTGAGCTCCTCATCCGACCGCCTTATATACCGTTTAGACGGGTCGTGTGCCATTTTCGCATCAGCAAACCGCGAGCGCGGAATATGGCAGTAGCCGTGCGGGTTCTTTTGCAGGTACTTCTGGTGGTAGTCCTCCGCCCGGTAGAAGTTCTTTAGCGGCAAAAGTTCGACGGCAATCCGCTTGCGGTAACTCTGCTGCAGCTTATCAAGCGCCTTTTGTGCTATTAGCCTATCCTCTTCGTTTACATAGTAGATGCCGGTGCGGTACTGGCTGCCCACATCCCCGCCCTGGCGGTTGAGACTTGTGGGGTCGATGACCTCAAAGTAGCGCTCAAGCAAAAAGCCAAGGCTGATTTTCTCCGAATCATACACCGTGTGTACCGTTTCGGCATGGCCGGTGTTCTCGCGGCACACCTGCTCATAGGACGGGTTTTCGGTATTGCCGTTTGCGTACCCCACTTCTGTTTCGATGACACCGGGCAGGTTTGCAAGGTACTCTTCCAAGCCCCAAAAGCACCCGCCCGCAAGATAGATTTCCTGCTTCATATCATTTTCCCCTCTTATAAAAAACAGCATTGCAGTTAAACCCTGCAATGCTGTTAGGTTTGCCAGAACATTGCGGTCTAATCATTTACCATGATTATACCACAAATCCGTCCTTCATTACGATGTAACTATGGTATTGCCCGCGTAGATGTGCTTAATAACCTCCTCGATGCTCGCACCCTCAATGCTCACATCAACTACCGGCAGGTTCTGCAGGATGTTGCATACGGCGGTTTTTACATCCCCGTTGTGCGCATCCACCTCAAACTCGGCCTTGACGCGGTCATAGGAGATGGGGCCATAGGGCGCAAGGGCATCGTAGTCTACCGGCTCTGCAAACTGCACCTTGACCACCCTGCGCGGAGGCAGGAATTCCTGTAGATGGTCAAGCCCGTTGTCAAACACGATGGTGCCGTTGTTGATAACGGTGATGTTCTCGCACAGGTTCTCAATATCGCTTAAGTCGTGAGTTGTCAGGATAAAGGTCGTATTTTTGTCGCGGTTGATGGCCGAGATAAAGGTGCGCACCGTTTCCTTGCTCACGACGTCAAGCCCGATGGTCGGCTCGTCTAGGAACACGAGCGGCGGCTCGTGCAAAACGGCGCACACAAACTCGCATTTCATGCGCTCGCCCAGCGAAAGCTGACGCACCGGCTTGTTTATAATCTCGCTGATGTCCAGCAATTCACGGAAGTATTCGATGTTGCGCTTGTATACCTCGTTGGGGATATCATACAGCTTCTTGCGCAGAAAGAAGGAGTCAATCGGCGGCAAGTCCCACTGAAGCTGTGACCGCTGTCCGAACAATACGCCGATGTGCTTGACGTACTCCTCCCTATCCAGCCACGGCTTGTAGCCCATGACCGACACCTCGCCCGTCGTTGGGTAGAGGATGCCCGAAAGAATCTTGATGGTGGTGCTTTTACCCGCTCCGTTCGGCCCAATCAGCCCGCGGATTTCCCCCTTCTTAATCGAGAAGGAGACATCCTTTACGGCATCCACCATCACATACTCGCGGCGAAACAGCGATTTCATGGAGGCAAGTACGCCGGTCTTGTCGCGTTTAGGCACCTTAAAGGTTCTGCATAGCCCGTTTACCTCAATGATGTTTTCAGTCTGCATTTTCATATATCAAGCCTTTCCTTGTTGTCTTATGTTGATTGCAAACCCCATACTCAAACGAAGGCGAAAAGCCGCGGATTTTGCCTTATTCAAAATGGGGTATTCTTATTACTCTGCCTATTTCCCGGAAAATAAAGCCGTGCTGCTTGTGTGCCTTGCAGCGTCAAAATGGTGCGTGTACGAGCACAGCTTGCCGATACGGCTCCGTTCATTGTGTTTAGCCGCCGACGCTTGTGTACCGCTTTAACATGCGCTCCCATACAAACAGGCTGATAGCAAGCAGGAGAACGCAGACAAACATCCCGGGCACCACGGCTGAATCCGCCCGCCCGAGCAGAACCTGCGCCGGAAAATACGCAATAACCAAAAAGGGCAATACCGTGCTGAGTATCGTGCCGATGGGGCCTGGGAATATCTGCGCCGGATAGTTTGCAAAGTTAAATAGGGATATGATAATCTCTTCCATTCGGCTGTTTCTTGTCACCATCACCATCAAAACACAGTACCACACCAAAAACGAGCAGTAGAGCACAAGCCCGCAGGTAACTCCCAGCAAAACAAGCAGAACCCGAAGCGGTGTAACAACAACGCCCAGCACACTTGCGGAGTAACAAAGGAGCACGATACCGGATAATAGTACCCCGATGCCTCCCGCATTAAAGCCGGAGCACAGCATAAGCTTAATGGGTCTGTGGGGTAAAATCAGCATTCGGTCAAACTCTCCGCGCCAGACCATGATATTGACTTCCGAAAACACGTTGCCGAACAGGATGTCGCGCAGGCCGGAAAACAGCAAAACAATGCCCTGAAACAGCATCACCTCATGCAGCGTCCAGCCCGGATAGCCTTTTGTAGTGGTAAACAGCAAAAACTGAAACAGCGGCCCCACAGCTGCAACACACAGGGATATAATCATACCGACGATAAAGTCTGCCCGGTAGCTCATATTGCTCTGTAATCTGATACGCGCATACCAGGCAAACAGCTCAACTGTCTTAAACGCCTTCATTGTGTCATTCCTTTCCGCACTAATTTGCGTTTTTCCATTGATGCAAAGTCCTATTAACCGACTGCGCAGAAATGTCGGGAAGCCCGTCGCCAGCCAAGACCGCACATTGCAACCAGGATAACTGCCCACACCGCCTGAATCAGCAGGGTCCGTCCAAACACCCCCGGCTGCTGAGATTGTGCAGTGTTTAAAAAGAACTGAATCGGCCAGTAGAATATGTACTCAAACGGCAGAAAAGAAAGCACCCGCTGGACACTTTCCGGATAAAAATCAAGCGGCATAAAGCTTCCGCCCAAAAGCCCCATAAGAAGGTACTTAATCCCCGTCACCGCCGCGTTGCTCTTGAGGATGAATGAAAACAATCCC
Organism: Bacillota bacterium; assembly: GCA_023415575.1. Taxonomy (GTDB): domain Bacteria; phylum Bacillota; class Clostridia; order Oscillospirales; family Ruminococcaceae; genus Acetanaerobacterium. The sequence goes on along the minus strand of JAEZKF010000013.1, from coordinate 1,972 downwards.
GCTAAGAAGTTAATGGTATACATCAAAACAAAGGCAAACACTACGACACAGATAAAACGCAGTACAGAGGTAATGGTCATAAAGTACGGGAAATAAATCAGCGAATAGACGATAATCCCCGGCACAAACTCAGTGACAAGAGCCGTCAGCCGCAAACCAACTGATAAGCCTAGCTCATACACAAAGATGTTCATGGGCCGCAGCAAGTCCACCGCAAGCTCACCCGAAAGGACGCGCTCAGAGATGCGGTGGTCGGTAAAGTTAAACACGATAACCCAGATAAAGTGAATAGCGGTGAAATACCAAATCATCTGCCCCATCTCATAGCCGAGGATGACATCCGTGTCATTGTAGCCATAGATGCTTGTAAACAGCGCAATGTTAAGCAGCAGCACAATCGGCTGAATGAGGACGCTAATCATAAACCCGAACGGGTACTGGATGTCCTCCTTGATTTCCAGCTTTACAACATCCCAAAATCCACGCATACCTTTCTCTCCCCCTTTTACCAGTTTCATGATTATAGCACAAATCTATCCTATTACGCAAGAGGCAAAATTAAATATATGTTCGCTCTATATAATCGCATATTAGTCTGTTAGTTGTAATGTTTTGTTTCCTGTATCCCTCCCCAAAATAGAACAAACGTTCTCATCACCAAAATTATAAAACGATTACAGTCTTCAAGCTTTATCCATGAATGTATATAATTTTTAAATATACATTGACAGACGAGGTATTATAGCATATAATGTACTTAGCAAAGGAGGGCGGCACATGTCAATTACATCGGATATCCTTCGCGGACACACCGAGGCCATCATACTAAGCCACCTGGAAAAGCAGGACAGCTATGGATACCGCATCAATCAATCCATACAGGAAAAAACCGAAGGCGCGTATGAGCTAAAGGAAGCGACGCTCTATTCGGCATTCCGGCGTCTGGAGCAGAGCGGGTATATCTCCCCTTATTGGGGGGACGAAACCACTGGCGCACGCCGCCGCTACTATTCCATCACCCCAGAGGGCAGGCGGTACCTTGCCCGCTGCCGCGAGGAATGGAACAGCGCAAAAGAATTGATTGATAAATTGATTTAGCGTATCCCTTTGTGTTCTCATCTAGCATTGCCTACCCCCAAGCGGGCATGGCAGGAAAGGCAGGAGTATTATGTACGTAAATATTCGTCATTTTATCGAACGCGCATTTTCCGAGGTTCCCAAAACCGCAAAGGCCGACGAGATAAAGGAGTCGCTGATTGCAGACCTTACCGAGAAATACGATGACCTCATCTCGCGCGGCAAGTCAACCGAGGAAGCATACAGCGAGGTTATCGCAGGTGTTGGTGACCTCACCGAGCTCACCCAGTCCTTGATTAAGGAAGCGCAGGAGCATTACGTAGAAACTGAGCGCGACCGCAAGCGGGCGGCTGCTTTAGTCATCTGCGCAGTGTCCTTGTATATCCTCAGTCCCCTGCTCTTTGCCCTCGGCGAACACTACGGCAGCGAGCTGATTGCCATGACCCTGTTCTTTATCACCATCGCCATTGCGACCGGCATCCTCATCTACTACAACATGACCAAGCCCCAGTGGAAGAGAGAGCGGGAAAAGGACCCCGATGAGATTGAAAACTGGGCCTCACCCAAAGACCTGCGGGTGTATAACCTGCTCAACAGCGCCTTGTGGGTGCTTGCCGTTGTCATCTTTTTGGCGCTGGGCTTTACCACCGGCCTATGGCATATCATTTGGGTTATCTTCCCCGGTGCCGCCATATGCACCATCATACTCAAAGCGGTTTTTGCCTCACACAGCAGAGATTAATACACAAGAAAGCCCCCGACCACAAGCTGAACCGCCCCAAGATTAGTGGACATTAACAAAAAGCTCCCCTAATGTAGGGTGGAAGAATCAAGCAATAAACTGGCATCGCAATTCAAGTGGTGTCAGTTTTGTTTTAGTCTGGATGCGCTGGTG
>JAEZKF010000012.1 GCA_023415575.1 Bacillota bacterium | reverse complement strand
CACCAGCGCATCCAGACTAAAACAAAACTGACACCACTTGAATTGCGATGCCAGTTTATTGCTTGATTCTTCCACCCTACATTAGGGGAGCTTTTTGTTAATGTCCACTAATCTTGGGGCGGTTCAGGTAAGACCGCCTGAGGGGGTATTTTTTATTGCATCTTAAGTAAGCCCGTGGCGTGCACGGTAATCGGCAAGCAGCAGGTCTACCATACGACCATAGCTCTGCACCCCGTCGATTTGGTTGTTCGCCTTAAGGTAGGCGTTGTTTACAGACGAGGAAACCTGACTGACTGCACCCTGATGCTTCTTCCAAAACCGGTTGTAGGCGTCAAAGTCTGCCTTTATGCGTTCATCCAAGCTGTCGTAGATTGTATAATAACCGTCAGCGTCCTCGCTCAGCAGCCACTGCATGGAGAGCGAAAGCGCATGCAGCGTACCGGAGTAATTAAAGTAAGTGTTGTCCGAGCTTCTGCACGCAAGGTAGGCGATAAAATTTGCCTCATCCTCCCGCATATAACCGCGCTGGTGGGCAAGCTCATGGCACATGGTGGCGGGCAGGTAGAAGTCAGGCACCATGGTGTTGTAGTTCGCTTCAAAGGTATAGGGGAAGTAGGAACCGGATATATGCATATACGAAAGAAGCTTTGAAAACGAGACAGGCTTTGGTGTCGAGTACAGGCCGCGCATAAAGGGGTAGTCCTTCGACATGCTCTTCATCGCATTGACGGCGGCGGTGGCGGCGTCATAGTCGCTTAGGGTAAGCTCGGTTGTGCCGTCGTTCGTCGTCGGCACGAGCTTTGCCTGTTTGTTTGCGGTAATCGCAAGCTCTTTGCACAGGGCTTTAAGCTCTGCGGTGGAAGACTGGCGCACCGTCAACCCGGCTGTATCGGCAAAGGGCAGGCGGTGGTAGTTCAGCCCGCACAGCAAAACAAAGCCCGCATACAGAACACTTGCCAGCACACAAATATTGACTACGTATGTATAGATGGTGTAGACCCGGCGATCCTTGTCCTTAACCGCATTATGAACGGTGCGCACCGTATACAGAATCAGCGACAGAATACCTATAATAATCGCAAGCTCTGCAAGCGAAACAAAGAATAGGCCGGTGAGCGTAGTCATCGCGGGCGCGAGTATCGCATACAGCCCCTGCGAGAAGTATTGCTCCACTAAGTCCGGTCTTTTTGTGGCGAGTAGCACGGTAACTAGGGAGATTGGCACCAGCAGCAACAAGTACAGGCGCTTCAATCCGTATCGCGGCATAGGCGTTCACCCTTTCAAAGCGTTTGATAGCAGGATAGGATGACAAAACCACGGGGTCATTGTTTCTATTTTACTCTATCTCGCCCATAAAAAGCTAGTGCAAATCTGACAAAAAGAGAGCCGCTTCTTGTGATAGCCTAACCGAATCGATCCAGCATCACCGCCCGAATAATGGCAGGAAGGCGGCACAGCGCAAGGAAAAGGGAGAACACGATGCTTATCATCACCGCCGCAGCGTGATGGACAATACTAATCTGAGAAAACATCACATACCTATCCGTACCTGTAAGCAGGGAGCATCCTGCCCACAGAAGGATGGTGACAACCAGCGCAAGGTTGTAAAAGGGGCTTGAAAACAGGCCAAGTGTTACTGCCGACTGCGTGCGGCTGCGGCAGGAGGCCGCAAGGGCGCATTGGCTAAGCAGGAGCATGATAAATGCCATCGAGCACCCCACCGCGTGGGAGGGCTCCATCAAGTCGGTGATAAACAGCTTTGCCCCCACAAAATAGGCACCCACAACGAACAGGGCGCACAGAAGACCCTTTAGGGCGGCAAGCAGATAGGCGAAAGCCGTCAGACCCTGCTCACTTTCTATCCGGCGGCGGTCCTGACCCGACGGCTCGGTGCCCAGGGCAATGGCAAACCACAGGGATACAAACAGATTCACAAGCAGCACCTGCGGCAGCCGAATAAGAGAGGTAATCCCCAGCCCAAGGGCCGCAGCGGATGCAAACAAAGAGGCAAAACAGGAGCAAAGCAGGTAACGTGCTGCCTGCCACAGGTTTTCCTTGATTAAACGGCTTTCCCGAATAGCCTCAAGCACCGTGGAAAAGCGGTCGTTGGTAATAAGCACATCGCAGGCTGACTTCATCCCTTCGCCTGCGCACTCCCGCATACAGCAGCCGACGTCCGCCGCCTTGAGGGCGGGCAGGTCACGCATACCGCTGCCAACGGCAAGCACCGTGTGCCCCTTTGCCCGCCATGCGCGGATGACTCTGGCCTTGTCCTGCTCGCTGATGCGGGCATACACCACAAGGCTTTCGGCCACAGCCGCAATCTCGCTGTCGGTAAAAAGGGCAAGCGTTTCACCGGATATCGCCTGGTGCTCGTCCGAAAGGATACCAAGCGACCGGGCAGTCGCACACGCGGTGTTGATATTATCTTCCGTCATTAGAATAAGCCGTACCTCCGATGTTTCGCAGGCGCTCACAGCCCTTGCGGCATCGGTGCGCAGGGGGTCGGAAAGTCCAATCAGGCCCGCGAGCGTGAGGTCACACTCAAACTCCTCGGGGATAAGGGTATCTGGCAATTCATCCAGCTGCTTATAGGCGATGGCAATCACCCGCAGCTCGCGCTCGCACAGCTTGTCATGCGCGTCTTGTGCGTCTACGATGCCCTCTGTGCACATGGGCAATAGGATGTCAAACCCGCCCTTGACTATCACAACCGGAACGCCCTCTATCATATGTATGGCGGTCATGCGCCTGCGTTCACTGGTATAGGGAATCTCCGCGATGCGGGGGTATTCCTCAGAGAGCTCATCGGGCTTCATACCGTTGCGCATGGCGGCATCCAGCACGGCAATCTCAGCGGGACTACCCAGATGCCGCTCCTCGCCGTCCTCAAACGTAATAACCGCATTCGAGCACAGGGCGCACAGCTTAAGCAGGGCGAGGGCGTTGTCCGTAAGGCGGGCACAGAACTGAGTCATTACCCCATACGCCCACAGCGTATCAACGGTAAGGTTGTTCTGTGTGAGGACGCCGTCCTTTTCGGTGCAGATAACCGAAACCTGCCCGAGCGTTTCCAGCATTCCTGTGCGCTTGATAACGGCGTGCCGAATGGCCAAGCGGCGCTCACCCATCCGCACCACCGCCGCCTCGGCGGCAGTCAGTGGAATCAGGGTAAGCGAACACACCAAAGTGGCAAGGGTTTCAAATAAATCCCCAGACGGCGTTGAGGCAAGTAAAGAATAAGTTAATGCCGCGATTGTAACAAACAGGGCCACGCCGGTCATGACAAGACCAAGCCGGTCAAAGGAACTGTGTTTTTGCGTGTCAGACTTGCGCTGCCCGTGCATTGATACGATGAGCTTTCCAAGCTCGGTTTTCATGCCGGTGGCGGTAACCACAGCGCGCCCGCTGCCCGAAACCACATCGCAGCCCATATGCACCATATTAATCCGGTCCGGCATGGGGGTTTTTTCATCCAACAGCACATCCGCACGCTTGAGTGCAGGCAGCGACCGTCCCGTAAGCACCGATTCGTCACAGCGCAGGTTATTGCATTCCAAAAGCCGCGCGTCAGCCGAAATGCGGTCGCCGACATGCAGTATAATCAAGTCTCCCGGCACAAGCTCGGAGGCATCTATCCGCTGGGTCACACCCCCGCGCACCACCTCGGCCGTGGGCACCGAAAGGGCGTCAAACCGCTTGAGCGACCGGTCGGCGCGGTAGGCAAGGAAAGCCCGCAAAAGGATGCTGCAAATCGAAAACACCATGGCAAGCAGTGCCCAAGCCCAGTAAAGCCTACCCATGCAAAACAGGATAAAGGGAAACAGAAAAACCAAAAGCGCATTGACGCTCAAGATGCTAAGTAAGGATTGCTTGACATACTGCCAATAGGGCTGAGAGCAGGGGGTAGTAAGGACATTCTCCCCGTGCTTTTGCCGCAGTATCGTGCAGCGGTAGTCCGCAAGTCCGCTGCGCTCGCCCGTTCCATAGGTCTTGCATAGCTGTCTTGTGTCCACACTATGCCAGTTCATAGCGTTCCTCCCTGTGCTCGTGAGTAGTTTGTTAAAACACATCTTCTTGAGCACACAACAATCTGTAAAAAAAGTCTAAACTTTATAAGGGTAAGTTTACATGAAGCGGAAAATAATATATAATAACTGAGGTCTTTCCAAATGAATGGCTTAGATTATTCCTATAAATTAGTATATCTCGCCGCATGGTTGATTGCAAGCAATGGATAAAAAGCCGTAATGCGGTCGATGTATGTCGAAGCGCTGTTTTTGAGCGCGCAGCCGTCGACTTTATTTTTATATAATTGGAGAAGAACGCCATGGATGTAATGAAGCTGTATGAACACTGGAGCAAACAGCAGTTGTCCGACCCGGACCTTGCACAGGAGCTGCGCGAGATAAGCGGCAACACCGCAGAGATTACCGACCGCTTTTACCGCGAGCTTGCCTTTGGCACAGGCGGTATTCGCGGCGTACTGGGCGCAGGCACCAACCGCATGAACATCTATGTGGTCGGGCGCGCAACCCAGGGCCTTGCGAACTACCTCAACAGGCTCTACAAAAATTCGTCGGTTGCAATTGCTTACGACTCAAGAAACAAAAGCGAGCTGTTTGCGCGCTACAGCGCTTGTGTACTTGCAGCAAGCGGCATCAAGGCGTACATCTACCCGAGTCTTGCCCCCACGCCCATGCTGTCCTTTGCAGTGCGCAAGCTCGGCTGTCAGGCGGGCATCATGGTCACTGCCTCTCACAACCCCGCCAAGTACAACGGCTTTAAGGTATATGACGAAACCGGCTGCCAGCTTGGTCCGGAAGCCGCTGATATCATCTTAGACGAGATTGGCAAGGTAGATTACTTCACAGATGTAAAAACCACTGCCTTTGATAAAGCCGTCGCAGACGGCACAATTGTCATCATCGGCAAAGAGGTTTACGAGGACTATTACCGCTGCGTGCTGGAGCAGCAGCTTAACCCCGGCCTTTGCAAGGACGCGGGCTTTAAGCTTGTTTACACCCCCCTCAACGGCGCCGGCAACATGCCGGTGCGCGAAGTGCTCTCCCGCATTGGAATCTCCGATGTCACCGTGGTGCCCGAGCAGGAGAATCCCGACGGCAACTTCACCACCTGCCCCTACCCGAACCCCGAGATGCGCGAGGCATTGACGCTGGGGCTTAAGCTCAGCGAGGAGCTTGGGGCCGATATGCTGCTTGCCACAGACCCGGACTGCGACCGAGTAGGCATAGCGGTAAAGGGCGAGCATGGCATGGAGCTGCTCACGGGCAACGAGGTGGGCGCCCTGCTGCTTGAATATATCTGCCGCATCCGCACCGAGAAGGGAAACATGCCTAAAAACCCCGTTGCGGTAAAATCAATCGTCAGCACGGAGCTTGCCGCTACTATTGCAAAGAAGTACGGGGTTGAGCTGCGCGATGTGCTCACCGGCTTTAAGTTTATCGGCGAGCAGATTGCCCTTTTGGAGAAGGCGGGCGAGTCTGAGCGCTTTATCTTCGGCTTTGAGGAAAGCTACGGCTACCTTGCGGGCACCTACGTTCGGGATAAGGACGCGGTTGTGGCCTCGATGCTTATCTGCGAGATGGCGGCCTACTATAAGACCAAGGGCAAGTCCCTTTTGGATGTCCGCAATGAGATGTACGACACCTACGGCAGGTACCTCAACGTCATACAGAACTTCGAGTTTGAGGGCAAGAGCGGCATGGAGCGCATGAACGAGATTATGGATACCCTGCGCTGCAACCCGCCTAAAGAGGTAAACGGAAAGAAGATTGTGCGCATCGCCGACTATGAAAAGAGCATTGACTACGATGTTTTGGCAAAGACCGAGCGTGAAATCATACTGCCTAAATCAAACGTCCTCTCCTTCTTTATGGAAGACGGAAGCTCCTTTGTGGTTCGCCCGTCGGGTACCGAGCCGAAGATTAAGGTTTACCACACCAACATCGGCGCGACCCTTGAGGAGGCAACCAAGCACAGCGAGGTGCAGCGCAAGACGGTCACCGCCATGCTGGGGTTGTAAGGTGCCGCAATTTGTCGGGCTAGTGTCCAATTTGACTCTTGATTTTTACGCCCGATTGTGATAATATCTAATTTGCTATGTTGGGAACAGACGCGATGCGCACTGCGCGCGTTTTGACCGATAGGCACAGGGCAGAGGTTGCTTCGCCTTCTGCGTTATGCTGTGCATGCCCTTTTGAAGGGCACAAGGTGCTGCGGGGCGGAATGGAGGGTTTATTGTGAAGAAGGGCATTCATCCTGAGTACAAGGCCACCACGATTACCTGTGCGTGCGGCAACGTAATTGAAACAGCGTCGACCAAAGAGAATATTCGCGTTGAAATCTGCTCGAAATGTCATCCCTTTTTTACCGGCAAGCAGAAGCTGGTTGATTCGGGCGGTCGTGTAGATCGATTCAATAAGCGTTTTGGTCGCGACGGCAAATAGTGCCAAATGGCAGAAAGCTGCTATATACGAGTTTTGGCATTCAAAAGGTTTTGCTTAGGCGGTGTTATATAGACACCGCCTAATTTGCTTACCATTTTACGCTAGACAGGGATAAGGTGGGAAGATATGCAGTACAAAACAATCCGCGCGGCCGCAATGGATGAGTTTGTAGAACAGCGCTCGCGGTTCTTCGGGCGGATTGCGCCGGTAAGCACAGAGGAGCAGGCTATCGCCTTTATTAACGAAATCAAGGCAAAAGAACGTGATGCCCGCCACAACGTGTTTGCCTATGTGCTGCAGTCAGGAGTACGCCGCTGTTCCGACGACGGAGAGCCGTCGGGTACCGGGGGTGTACCGTCGCTTGAGGTTTTGCTGCGCGAGGATTTAACCGATGTGGTGGTGGTTGTCACCCGCTACTTCGGGGGGATTTTGCTCGGCGCAGGGGGACTGGTGCGGGCGTATTCGCATGCCGCAAAGCTTGCGGTGGATGCTGCAGACATTGTGGTTATGAGTGAATGCACCGTCCTGCGCCTTGAGATGGCATACACCTTCTACGGCGGGGTTCAGCGCGTGTTGCCGCGCTATAACGCCCGTGTGCAGGATAGCGACTTCGGTGCTTCGGTTCGGTTGGATGTACTCATCCGCTCAGAGCGGATACAGGCCTTTTGCGACGAGATTACCGAGCTGTGCGCGGGAAGTGTTCCCATTACAGAGATTTGCAGGCTTTATTCGGAGCTTGATTAAAAAATTCACAAAATTTCTGAAATATTTAAAGGATATTGCGCGTTTATTCAGTATAATGGAATAGAAGCAAGATCCCTCGGCACTATCAAGGCAGAATACGGGGTGAAGATATGACGATTCGCGAGCAGACAGAGCTATTTGAGCTGCAGACGCTTTCGCCGCTTGCCGCTAAGGCGTGCCAGTCGCGCGGACGGGATAAAAGCGAGCCGCAGTGCGAGCTGCGCACGGTCTATCAACGTGACCGTGACCGCATTCTGCACTGCAATGCGTTTCGCCGTCTCATGCAAAAGACCCAGATGCTGTTAAGCCCCGAGGGTGACCATTACCGCACCAGACTCACCCATACGCTGGAGGTATCCCAGATTGCGCGCACCATCGCGCGCGGCCTGCGGCTTAATGAGGACTTGACCGAGGCAATCGCACTCGGCCACGACCTCGGGCACACGCCGTTCGGCCATGCCGGAGAGCGGGCGCTCAACGAGGTTTGCAGCACGGGCTACCGCCACTACGAGCAGAGCGTGCGCGTGGTGGAGCGGCTTGAAAAGGACGGCGAAGGCCTCAACCTTACATATGAGGTGCGCAACGGCATTGCGTGCCATACCACCGGGAACAGCGCAGACACGTTAGAGGGTCAGGCGGTGCGTGTAGCGGACAAGATCGCCTACCTCAACCACGACATCGAGGATGCCATCCGCGCGGGGATACTCAGCGAGGAGAACATCCCCTGGCAGGTACATGTGACGCTTGGCAACACCAAAACCCAGCGCATAACGTCGCTTGTTCATTCGGTTATTCGCTCAAGCCGCGATAAAATCGAGATGGACAAGGAAACGAAGCAGGCTTTTGATGAGTTGCGTGAATACATGTTTGCCACCGTCTACATTGACCCCATCGCAAAGGGCGAGGAACACAAGGCGGAGGCGCTTGTGAAAGCGCTGTTTGAGTACTTTATGAATAACCCCGACCGACTGCCGGATAACTACAAGCGCATCTTAGAGATGGATGGTCGGGAACGCGCGGTGTGCGATTACATCTCAGGCATGAGCGACCGCTATGCAACCGCAGTTTACAACGATATTTTTGTACCGAAGCCGTGGAAAACGGCCCTGTATGACTAAACCAGCGCGCAAAAAGGAATAATGTTACCGAATACGAACATTCTATGTTATATATCCTTTGGCAAAAACCCTTACAGTCATGCGGTTTTAGCCCCATACAAGGGTGTATAAAAAGAAAATGTGTTCGCGAATAATCGGCTTTATAGTGTTAAGCTGATGAGACTTCGGTCGATATTATTCCGCGTCAATTGCATATAGGGTGCTCCCTATCAAGGGGGCTTATCCCCCAAGCGCGATTGACGGGCTTGACTTTGCGTCGCTTCTATCATGCCTGTGGCTTTCGGCACTGCTTTTTGATTTGGTGAAAAAAGCGCGGCAAGAAAGGGTGAAACGCAATGGCAATATCCGACCGGTTTTTGGAAGAGCTCAAGTACAAAAGCGATATTGTGCAGACGGTGTCCTCCTATGTCACGCTTAAACGGGCGGGGCGAAACATGGTCGGCCTGTGCCCCTTTCACATAGAAAAAACACCGTCGTTCACCATCTACCCGGACAACCAGTCCTTTTACTGCTTCGGCTGCGGGGCTGGCGGCGACGTCATCACCTTTATCAAAAGGATTGAAAACCTCGAATATATCGAAGCGGTCAAGCTGCTTGCCGACCGGGCGGGGATGATTCTTCCCACCGACGAACAGGACGAGCAGGTCATCCGGCTGCGCGGCAGAATCCTTGAAATTAACCGTGAGGCCGCCCGCTTTTACTATCATCGCCTGACCGGTGACCAGGGCAGGCAGGCGCTTGCCTATCTGCGCGGGCGCGGTCTTTCAGACAGCACCATAACCCGATTCGGGCTCGGCTATGCCCGCGAGAGCTGGGACGACCTCTTGCGCCACATGGTTGCAAAGGGCTACACCCAAGAGGAGCTGATTGCTGCAAACCTCTGTGTGCGCGGCAAAAACGGCGCCTATGACCAGTTTCGCAACCGCATCATCTTTCCCATTATAGACCTGCGCGGCAATGTCATCGCCTTCGGCGGGCGCGACTTAGGCGAGCGGGGGCCTAAATACCTCAACTCTTCCGACACACCGGTGTTCAGCAAAAGCAGAACCCTGTACGCGCTCAACATCGCAAAGGCGACCAAGGAGAAGCGCATGATTCTTGCAGAAGGGTATATGGACGTTGTCGCCATCCATCAGGGCGGGTTTGACAACGCCGTCGCATCCCTCGGTACCGCACTGACCGCAGAGCATGCGCGGCTTATCTCCAACTACGTCGGTGAGGTTGTCATCGCCTACGACTCGGACGAGGCGGGGCAGAAGGCGACTAAACGCGCTATCAGCGTGCTGGAGCCGACCGGTGTCCACATCAAGGTGCTCCAGATGGAGGGCGCCAAGGACCCCGACGAGTTTATCAAGAAGTTTGGCTCGACCCGTTTTCGCATGCTGCTTGATGGGTCCGCAAACGCAACCGAGTATGCGCTTGCAAAGGCAAAGACCAAATTTGATATCGACACCGCCGACGGCCGCGTAGGCTATCTCAAAGAGGCCTGCGTGGTACTGGCCGACATCAAAAGCCCCGTAGAGCGGGAGGTGTACGCAGCCCGTCTTGCACAGGATCTCGGCGTGCAGCGGCAGGCCATCGACGAACAGGTAAAGGGCATTTTAGATAGGCGAAAACGATCACTGGAGAAAAAGAGCCGGCGCGATGTGCGAGTGATGAGCCCTGTCTCATCCGGCGTCGATACCATAAACCCCCAGCGGCAGGCGAACCTCAAGGCAGCGGTTATCGAAGAAGATTTGATTGCGATGCTGCTCAAACACCCCGATTATATCGACATCATCGACAAGAGCATAACAGCTCAGAGCTTTGTCACCGATTTTAACCGCACCGTGTTTGAGCGCATTACCGAGTGCATCCACAAAACAGGTGAGTGCAGCCTCACCGCACTCAGCGCCCATTTTACCGACGCACAGATATCCCGCATCGCGTGGATTTTAGCACAGGCCGCAATCAAAAACTACTCCCGAGAGGACGCAAAACTCAGCGCGCAGGCGCTTTTAAAATGCAAAACCGAAAAAACCCCTGAACAGGTGGCGCAGCTTTCAGGCGAAGAACTTGAAGCCTTTGTCCGCAGCCTAAACGCCAAAAAGGGATAACCGTTAACACGATATCATAAAACCAGGGGAAAACGTGTAAATACAAGCCGCCGTATGCGGCAGAATGGATGGAGCTATGAGTAGTCAGGACAAAAAGAACCTGCTCAACGACCTCATCGAGCAGGGAAAAACCAAGGGAAAGCTCACGACAAAAGAGATTAATGACGTACTTGAGGAGCTGGATTTTGACGTCGATCAGGTGGACAAGCTCTACGATGTGCTTGAAAGCAACAGCGTAGAGATTGTTGAGGACTTTGCAAACACGCTCGACTTTAACATCGACATACAGGACGAAAACCTCGAATATGCATTGGCATCCGAGGGAATCAGCATCGATGACCCCGTCAAGGTCTACCTCAAGGAGATCGGCCGCGTGCCCCTGCTCACCCCCGAAGAGGAGATTGAGCTTGCTACACGCATGGGCCAGGGCGACGAATACGCCCGCAAGCGCTTAAGCGAGGCGAACCTGCGTCTTGTTGTCAGCATTGCCAAGCGCTATGTCGGCCGCGGCATGCAGTTCTTGGATTTGATTCAGGAGGGCAACCTCGGTCTTATCAAGGCGGTAGAGAAGTTTGACCACACCAAGGGTTTTAAGTTTTCCACCTATGCCACTTGGTGGATTCGTCAAGCCATCACCCGCGCGATAGCCGATCAGGCCAGAACCATCCGCATCCCGGTGCATATGGTAGAGACCATCAACAAGGTTAAGAAGGTAACCAGCCAGCTTCTGCACAAGAACGGCCACGAGCCGACGGCGGAGGAGATTGCGGCGGAGCTTGATATGCCCGCCGATAAGGTGCGCGAAATCATGCGTGTCGCCCAAGAGCCTGTATCGCTCGAAACCCCCATCGGCGAGGAGGAGGACAGCCATCTCGGCGACTTCATCCCCGACGAGGATGCGCCCGCACCTGCAGAGGCAGCGTCGCATACCCTGCTAAAGGAGCAACTCGGGGACGTACTGCAAACCCTCACCCCGCGTGAGGAGAAGGTGCTCAAGCTGCGGTTCGGCCTTGAGGACGGCCGGTCGCGCACGCTCGAAGAGGTGGGCAAGGAGTTCAACGTCACCCGTGAGCGCATCCGCCAGATTGAGGCAAAGGCCCTGCGCAAGCTGCGTCATCCCAGCCGCAGCAAAAAGCTCAAGGACTTTTTGGATTAACTTTATCCAAAGTGTTCGTTTGACACGGCCCGTTTGTTTCGGGTATAATAAACTATATAAAAACGGTATACAAAAACACAACGGAGAAGGAGAGATTACGCATGCATATGACACTAGAGGCCGATTACGCCGTACGCATTGTGCATTGCCTCGCTCAGGACGGTGGCCGGATGGATGCAAAGCGAATCTCCGAGCAATCCTGTGTCACGCTTCGCTTTGCGCTTAAGATACTGCGCAAGCTCGTTGGCGGCGGTATTGTCAAGTCCTTCAAGGGTACACAGGGCGGGTACGAGCTTGCAAAGCCCGCAAGCCAGATCTCTTTGCGAGATGTAATCGAAACGGTAGAAGGGCGTTATGCCATCAGCCGCTGTGAGTGCGGCGAGTATGAGTGCACCCATATGCCGGAGGGGCGGTGCCCGTACCATTCCATCTACGCAAAGATATCGGAGGAAGTAAGGGAAAAGCTTGACCGCGTTAAGTTTGATTCCCCCGCCTTTTAATACATACCTTTGATGAAATACATGGCTTGTTTTGCGCACGCCATGTATTTTTACTATTAGGCCCTTTGCGCTATTAACATTAAAAGAGGCGAATATTTTGACAAAATTGCTTTTAAGGCTGTTTTTTAAGGATGTTCCCGAAACACTCACCCCCGAGCAACGCGAGCGCTATGGGATGTTGGGCGGTATCGTCGGCATCTGCACGAACCTTTTGCTCGTTGCGGGCAAGCTCACGGTGGGGTTACTGTCGAGCAGTATCTCCATCATAGCGGATGCCGTAAACAACCTCTCGGATGCTGCGTCCTCTATTATCACGCTGGTTGGCTTTCGCATGGCGGCAAAGCCCGCCGACCGCGAGCACCCCTTTGGACATGCGCGGTTTGAGTACCTGTCGGGGCTTGCGGTTTCCGGCTTGGTACTCCTTATCGGGGTAGAAATCCTCAAATCCTCGATTCAAAAGATTATAAGCCCCGAAGCGATTAATGCGTCACTTGTAACGGTTGCCGTCCTTGTAGGCAGCGCCCTGCTCAAGCTGTGGCAGGCAAGCTTTTACCGCACAGTCGGCAAGCGGATTTCCTCCACGGCCCTCAAGGCATCGGCTGTAGACAGCCTAAGCGATGTCATCACAACAAGCGCCGTACTGGTTTCCACCGTGATGGCATGGCAGACCGGCCTGATGCTCGACGGTTACATGGGCCTTGCGGTGGCCTTGTTTATCATCTACTCCGGCATAAAGCTTGTCAAGGAAACCCTTAACCCCATTCTGGGTGAAGCACCCGATGAGGAGCTTGTGCAGAAGATTGAGGAGAGCATCAAAAGCTACGAGGGCGTCCTCGGCTTGCACGACCTCATGGTGCACAACTACGGCCCCGGCAAGTGCTTTGCATCCGTCCATGTTGAGGTAGATGCGAAGGAGGATAACCTCAAGAGCCACGATTTGATTGACAACATCGAGCGCGAGATCAGTGAAAGCTTTGGTATTCAGCTGGTCATCCATCACGACCCTGTCGTCACCGACGACCCGGAATTGAACGAGCTTTACGCCTATGTGATGAATGTTGTCATCGGCATCGACCCTTCCCTTACGATACATGATTTTCGCCTCGTGCGCGGGCCTACCCACACTAACCTCATCTTTGATGTGGTGGTGCCCTGCGGCTGGAGTACCCCGCATGCAGCCCTTGCAGACGAAATCGCCGCCCGCATCAAGCAGCGCGACGAAAGCCTATATGCCGTTATTACGATTGACAGCAGCTACATCTCAAAAAACCTCCCGGCTCGATAATGAGCGGGTTTGGGCAAACGATAATAATCAAAACGGGCGGGGATTTATCCCCGCCCGTATGTTGTTTAAGGCTGTGGTTGTGCAAGCTCTTTGCGGTAGGCTAGAGGGCTTATGCCCTTTATACGGCGAAATACGCGTGAAAAGTACAAGGGGTCGTCAAACCCGACCGAGCCCGCCACCTCGGCGATGGAAAGCGGCGTTGAGAGCAGGGAGCAGGCCTTTGTGATGCGAAACCGCACGACGTACTCATTGGGTGAAAGGGAAAAGTGCTTTACAAACACCCGGTAAAGGTGGCTGCGGCTGATTCCAACGTGTGCCGCGATATCGTCGACGCTGATGTGCTGGGCGTAGTTGCGCTCGATATAACGCAGCGCAAGCTCGGCATAGGAGTACGCCCCGTACCCCTCCGCAGGAAGTTTTGCACATTCTATCAGGTAAGCCAGGAAAAGATAAAGGTACCCGCACATCCTCGCTTCCTGATATGCGGTGCTGCCTTGGGCAAGAATGATGTACTCCAGCAAGCTGACAACCTGCTCGTGATCGTCAATATGTATCACCGGTTCCTCGGGGGAGAGAGAAGTAAAGCTAATCAGCCGCTGCGAATCGCTGCCGTTAAACCCCACCCAAAGGTATTCCATGGGCTCATGCTTACTTGCGGTATAGGAGACAAGGGTATTTGGAACAATCAAAAAGGCGTCTCCTGCTTTAATGTGATGCTGTTTTTCCTCAACCTGTAACGTACCGCTGCCCGATGCAACATAGTGGATGAGATAATGGTCACGGACTGCCGGGCCCCATGTGTAGGATGGCTCACACTGCTGGCGTCCGGTATTGTACACCGCAAGGCCAAGACCCTCACGCAGACGTGTTTGGTAAGATTGTTTGAAGACGGTTTGTTCCATCGAGGCAGATTCCTCCTTGTGCGGTTTGTATAAAATCGATATTAAAACCATGCGGGGGAATACTTGTACTAGTTACAATTATAAATGCCGCCAGATAAAAAAACAATATTCTACAAGGGCAAGACGCCTGAGATTGTAAGAGATTTTGACTGTTTTGAGTAATTCTGCTGCCAAACATTATCTCCTTGTTAAAAATTTATTTATTTTCGTTGTCTTTTATTATAATTTATTATATAATAAGTTTTGATTTCGGTTTTTTGGACGTGAAAAAAGTCCAAAAGGCAGCTAAGGTTAGAAAAGCGGACGAAAAAACCTTGCAAATGGCATGCTGTTATTGCAGGATTTTTTGGCCGTTTCTAATATAAAAGAAAGGTTAAGGAGATACGGCATGGATAAAATCGAATTTGCAACAACTGTAATTCTGGTCGGACTTACTATCGTGTTTTTGGCACTGATCGGACTAACATTGTTCTTTATGCTGTGCGGAAAGATCTTCAGCATAAAGAAGGATAAGAACGATAAGACTACCCCTCCTAAGGCGACGCCAAACGGCACAGCGTCTGCACCTGCGCCAAATGTTCAGCAAGGTATTGGAGACGATGTAATCGCCGCAATCTCCGCCGCAGTAGCTTATATGATGGGGGACAGTGGTATCGGGTATACCGTTCGCTCCATTAAGCGCGCTTCTCAACCGCGCAAGGAATGGCGCCTCGCGGGCATGATGCAAAATACTCGCCCTTTTTAAGGTTTCACACCCGACAATTACGCCATCCCGCTTTGTGAATGTTTCCTGTACAGCGTACGGTTATACTACTATGAAAGGATGACCTTCCAATGTTTCAAGCTTTTTGGCAGACAATTCAAAACATCCTTCAGGCATCCGGCTTTGTGGCCTTAACCTGGCAAAATGCCGTGATGATCCTGGTTTCGCTTGTGCTTATTTATCTTGCTATTGTTAAGCAGTTCGAGCCGCTGTTGCTTTTGCCCATTGCGTTTGGTATGCTGCTTGCAAACCTGCCGCTTGCGGGTCTTGATATCAAGACTGCAGAAGAGATTGCCAATGGCGCATCGCTTGGCCTGCTTGATTACCTGTATAAAGGCGTTAAGCTTGGCATCTACCCGCCGCTTATCTTCCTTGGCATCGGCTGTATGACCGACTTCGGTCCCCTGATTGCAAACCCCAAGAGCTTCCTGCTCGGCGCTGCTGCCCAGCTCGGCATCTTTGTTACCTTCTTTGGCGCAATCATGCTTGGCTTTACCCCGGCTGAAGCAGGCTCAATTGGTATCATCGGCGGCGCGGACGGCCCCACCGCCATTTGGCTGACTACAAAGCTTGCGCCCCATCTCTTGGGCTCGATTGCGGTTGCCGCTTACTCCTACATGGCCTTGGTACCCATCATCCAGCCGCCCATTATGCGTTTACTTACCACAAAGAAAGAGCGCGCCGTAGTGATGGAGCAGCTTCGTCCGGTATCCAAACTTGAGAAGATAGTATTCCCGATTCTCGTTACCATTGTAGTAGCACTGCTCCTGCCCGATGCGGCTCCTCTGGTAGGTATGCTGATGTTCGGCAACCTGCTTAAGGAAAGCGGTGTAGTTTCCCGCTTGGTGGATACTGCTCAGAATGCGATGATGAACATCATCACTATCTTCCTCGGTGTCACCGTTGGTGCAACCACCAAGGCATCCGTGTTCCTTTCGCTCGACACGCTGAAAATTATCCTGCTTGGTCTTGTGGCGTTTGCGCTTGGAACAGCAGGCGGTGTGTTGTTTGGCAAGCTCATGTACCTCGCTACCGGCGGCAAGGTAAACCCCCTGATCGGCTCGGCAGGCGTTTCCGCTGTTCCCATGGCGGCTCGTGTATCGCAGAAGGTGGGTCAGGCGGAAAATCCCAGCAACTTCCTGCTCATGCATGCGATGGGCCCCAACGTTGCGGGTGTAATCGGCTCGGCGGTTGCTGCAGGCGTACTGCTCAACATACTCAAGTAAAACAGAAGATACAGGCGGCTGGCTCTAGGTGGTCAGCCGCTTTTTGTATACCGAAAACCACGCGTTAGACGCGTGGTTCAAAAGAGCTTAAGCGATAAGGAAGAAATAAAAACTCCTTTTGCTAAAATAGAGAAGCGGTTTGCCAACTGACATCTCTAAAGCAAAA
>JAEZKF010000047.1 GCA_023415575.1 Bacillota bacterium | reverse complement strand
TCATTTTTTCGCTAATCTCTTGACTAGCTTTTTGCCGTTTTTGGCTTAGCGGCGCCGTTTTTCGGTGCCCCGCGTCAAGCGGCTTATTTATAATATCACGTTAACCCCGCCTTGTCAACACCCTTTTGAAGACTTTTTGTCATGTTTCGTTGTCTTATTATAAACCCTTGATATTAAGCCGTTTCTCCGCCTTATAGACCCCCCTTTACCCGATAATCTGACATAATTTTTTTAAAAAATAAATGAATCAGACTATTTTCGTATCGCCCGGAAAACCAATAGTAAGATGCTCTGTTAATAGGTGGGGGTGTTTTAATTTGAGTCTCATAAACATCAACTGCTATCTTGGTTGTAGTGTTCGGTTATGAAATACCCACCTGTAAACAGGCGTGTTCATATCTCCAGCATCGTAAACCTAGGTGAAGTCGACATTATCACCTTGCGAATGCGAGCTTCATAGTATGGATGACGATGATGCAAAAAAAGAGATAGAGTTAACCATCGAACATTTCCATCCTTCGCTATAACTTTAGTC
Organism: Bacillota bacterium; assembly: GCA_023415575.1. Classification (GTDB taxonomy): domain Bacteria; phylum Bacillota; class Clostridia; order Oscillospirales; family Ruminococcaceae; genus Acetanaerobacterium. Next base: position 20,624 of record JAEZKF010000047.1, on the reverse strand, counting down.
GAGAGTAAATCCGATGAAGTTTCACCTTATAAAGTTAATCTGAACATTCGCAACATACTCTTCCCCCGTTTACCAGACAATACTATACTATAGGCAAATGGGGTATTCACATACTAAAAGTGATGCCAATTCATCGTCATCCGGCTAAATGCAATATTGAGAGCTACTATAAATTTCTATATAATAGTTATAGGGCAAATATTTGAATCGCTTAAGCCAAGATCAACTCACAGATTATGTAAGGAGGCGACCGAAGGATGGACAAGGAAAACAGAACCTATTTTGCAATCGACCTTAAATCCTTTTATGCTTCGGTCGAGTGCATGGAGCGAGGGTTCAATCCGCTGACCACCAACCTTGTTGTCGCCGATGCAAGCCGTACCGAAAAGACCATCTGCCTTGCGGTTTCCCCCTCCCTAAAGGCATACGGCATTCCCGGCAGGGCAAGGCTGTTTGAGGTGGTGCAGAAGGTCAAGGAGGTAAATGCCGCGCGCCTGCGCAAGGCACCTGGAGGGGTCTTTACCGGTACATCCTTTGACGATGCAAAGCTCAAATCTACCCCCAGTCTTGCAGTGGATTATATCGCCGCCCCGCCGAGGATGGCGTATTACATGGATTACAGCACGCGGATTTACAATGTCTATCTCAAGTACGTTGCACCCGAGGATATTCACGTTTACTCCATCGATGAGGTTTTTATTGACGCGACCAATTATCTTGACCACTATAAGCTATCTGCCCGCGAGCTTGTCTCGAAGATGCTGTTGGATGTTTTAAAAACCACCGGCATAACGGCGACGGCGGGTATCGGCACAAACCTGTATCTTGCCAAGGTCGCTATGGACATTCAAGCCAAGCGCACCCCTGTCGATGAAAACGGCGTGCGAATTGCGCAGCTTGATGAGATGAGCTACCGGCGTCTGTTGTGGTCGCACAGGCCGCTCACGGACTTTTGGCGTGTCGGGAAAGGTTATGCAAAAAAGCTGGAGGCGCACGGCCTATATACCATGGGAGATATTGCAAGGTGTTCCATCGGCAAACTGACCGACTTTTATAACGAGGATTTACTGTATAAGATGTTCGGCATTAACGCCGAGCTTTTGATTGACCACGCCTGGGGCTGGGAGCCCTGCACCATTGCAGATATCAAGGCATATAAGCCCAGCACAAACAGCATCAGCTCCGGTCAGGTTCTGCACTGTCCCTACACCTTTGAAAAGGCCAAGCTCATTGCGCGGGAGATGACCGATTTGCTGGTGCTGGATTTGGTGGATAAACGGCTTGTGACCGACCAGATTGTTTTGACGGTGGGTTATGATATCGAGAATATGACCAACCCGCAGATTCGAAAATCCTATCGCGGGGAGGTCACAACAGACCCCTATGGGCGCAGCGTGCCAAAATCGGCACACGGCTCCATCAACCTCGGCAGGCAAACCTCCTCGACCAAGCTGATTTTGGATGCCGTCACCACCCTATTTGAGCGAATCGTGGATAAGAACCTGCTGATTCGAAGGATGTATGTTGTAGCCAATCACGTTGTCGATGAGGCAAGTGTTCCGAAAGAAAGCTGCGAACAGCTTGACTTATTTACAGACTACGCAGCAAAAGAGGCAAAAAAGCAAGAGGAAGAAGCCGAGCTTGAGCGAGAGCGCAGGATGCAGAAGGCGGTGCTCCAAATAAAGAAGAAGTACGGCAAGAACGCCATCCTCAAGGGCATGAATCTGGAGGAGGGCGCTACCACCGTAGATAGAAACAGGCAGATTGGAGGGCATAAGGCATGACGGATTCCTATGAGGATATCATCCACCTGCCCCACCATGTCTCCAAGAAACACCCGAGGATGCCAGCGATTGACCGGGCTGCTCAGTTCTCTCCCTTCGCTGCCCTGACCGGCTATGATGATGCTGTCGAGGAAACAGCACGCCTGACCGAGGAGCGCATAGAGCTGGACGATTATCAAAAGGATGTCCTGGGCCATAGGCTGCAGATGTTAGCTGACCGGCTGGGCGAGCATCCCGATATCGCCATCACCTATTTTCAGCCGGATGAACGCAAGACCGGCGGGGCCTATGTTACTTCTGTAGGCATGGTGAAAAAGGTGGATGAGTTTAGCCGAGTTGTCGTGATGACGGACGGCACAAGAATCCCCTTTGATGAAATTATTCGTATTGAGGGGCAGATGTTTGAGTCTATTTGGTCTAGTGAATAACATTTCAAGCCGGCTTCCATTACACGGAAGCCGGCTTGTTTTATTTAACCATGCTAGTGGAATCTTCCCGTGGCCTTATGCTATACTGAGAAAAGATTCCATGGTACAGATTTCTTGTAAAAACCTGTCCATATAGATGTGTGGGGTGCGACGTGAAAAAGATTCTCATAATAGAAGACGACAACGCTCTTAGCAGCGGCATATCCCTTGCACTTAGAAACGACGAGTTCTCCTTTGTTCAGGCGAAGGATTTGCGCTCAGCTAGGCAAGCGGTCAAGGGCACGGCCTTTGATTTAATCATTTTGGATATCAACCTGCCGGACGGAAACGGGCTTGATTTTTTACAAGACCTGCGTAAAACCTCCGCGGTGCCTGTGATCATCCTGACTGCAAACGATCTGGAGACCGATGTTGTCACCGGCCTTGAGCTTGGGGCGGATGATTATATCGTAAAGCCGTTCAGCCTTATGATTCTTCGGGCGCGGGTGCAGGCACGGCTTAGAAACAGTGCCCCCGCCGACACGATTGAGATTGACGGCTTTCGCTTTTCCTTTAGTAAGATGGAGTTTTCAAAAAACGGTGCTCCGATAGACCTGAGCAAAACCGAGCAGAAGCTTTTGCGGCTTTTGGTAGAAAACAAGGGACATACTCTCACAAGGGCCCAGCTTGTGGACGCCATTTGGACGGACGGGGCTGAATATGTAGACGAAAACGCCCTTTCAGTCACGGTCAAACGACTGCGGGACAAGCTGGAGGACAACCCATCCTCGCCGAAGTACATCGTGACGGTTTACGGCATCGGCTATACCTGGGCGGTGATATAATGGAACGCTGGACAATCTTGATCTGGATAGGGGCCGCCGCTATCATAGGCGCATTGATTACGGCTTTCTTCTACCATAGAAAGACGCGACGGCTTGTGGATTCGCTGGATGCGATGTTAAACAGCGCCATAGACGGTGAGTTTTCAGAGAGTGTGTTTGATGAATCCCGTTTATCAGCGCTGGAAGCGAAGATGGCGCATTTTCTTTCATCCTGTGCTGTGACTGCCAAGAACCTTGGCGAGGAAAAGGACAAGATTAAGAGCCTGATTTCGGACATCTCCCATCAGACCAAGACGCCAATTGCGAATATCCTGCTTTACTCGCAGCTTCTTGCCGAGCATGATCTGCCGGATGACTGCGCGGTATGCGTGAAGGCACTTTCCGCTCAGGCCGAGAAGCTTGATTTTCTGATTGGCGCCCTTGTGAAAACCTCCCGCTTGGAGGCAGGGATCATTAAGGTAAATCCCCAAAAGGGACAAGTACAGGCACTTTTAGATGATGTTGTGACTCAAATCACACCCAAGGCACAGGCTAAGAAGATTACGATAGAAGCAAAACCCACAGACGACACAGCCTATTTTGACCCCAAGTGGACTGCCGAGGCGGTGTATAACATCCTTGACAATGCTGTGAAGTATTCTCCCCCTCGCAGCACCATAAAGGTCAGCGCCGTGCCCTATGAGCTCTTTTTGCGGATTGATATCAGCGATGAGGGTATCGGCATTGCAGAGGAGGAGCAAAGCAAGATCTTTCAGCGGTTTTACCGCAGCCCTGCGGTTAGCGATCAGGACGGTGTGGGCATCGGGCTCTTTCTCACCCGGGAAATCTTCGCAGGCGGAGGCGGGTATATCAAGGTTGCATCAAAGCCGGGGCAGGGCTCAACCTTCTCCGTCTTTCTTCCCACCGAGAAACGCTAAATCTTTCAAAACTGTTAGATTTCAGAAAGAATCTAGAAAGAATGGTCTGTTATCCTGTCTGTATCACAATAGCTGTGATACAGACTTTTCTTTGGGAGGATACATCATGACGATATTAGAAACCAAGGATTTAAAGAAATACTACGGCAGCGGGGAGACGGCTGTGCATGCGCTGGACGGCGTAAACCTCACGGTGGAAAGCGGCGAATTTGTCGCTGTGGTAGGCACCTCGGGCAGCGGTAAGTCCACCCTGCTGCATATGCTGGGCGGCCTTGACCGGCCCACGAGCGGAACCGTCAAAGTAGACGGCAGGGATATCTTCTCGCTCAAGGATGAGGAGCTAACCATCTTCCGCCGCCGCAAGATTGGCTTTGTGTTTCAGGCCTACAACCTTGTGCCTGTGCTGAATGTATATGAAAACATCGTTTTGCCGATTGAGCTTGACGGTGAGAAGGTCAACAAGGATTTTGTGCAGCAGATTGTGCAGACCTTGGGGCTTGAAAACCGCTTGGACTCCCTACCAAGCCAGCTTTCCGGCGGTCAGCAGCAGCGCGTTGCTATCGCCCGTGCTCTGGCGGCAGCCCCTGCCATTATCTTAGCGGATGAGCCTACCGGCAATCTTGATTCCAAGACAAGTCAGGACGTGCTGAGTCTCCTCAAGGTAACAAGCCAGAAATTCTCTCAAACCATCGTGATGATTACCCACAATGAGGAGATTGCACAGCTTGCTGACCGCATCATCCGCATTGAAGACGGCAAAATCGTCGCCCGAAGCTAAGGGGGTGGTTAAGATGAATGTTAGAAATCGAAGCTGCATTCGCCGCTTAAGCTTCAAAGCCCTGTGGGCTGCCCGAAAGCGCAACCTGATTGCGATTTTTGCCATTATCCTGACGACGCTTTTATTTACCTCCTTGTTCACCGTGGCAATGTCCATGAACTCCAGCTATCAGACTTATACGTTTCGCCAGCTCGGCGGGTATAACCACGGCACATTCAAGGATGTGACAGACGAGCAGATTGCCGCCATCTCCAAGCACCCCAAGGTTAAGGCGGTCGGCGAGCGAACTGCCATCGGCGTCATTTCGGATGGGGTATTTGCAAAGGTGCCTGCCGAAGTCAGCTACATGGATGCCAACTGCACCAAATGGAGCTATGCCGAGCCCTCGGTGGGACGCATGCCCCAAAGCGGCAAGGAAATTACAATGGACGCAGATGCCCTAAGGCTGTTGGGCATTGAGCCCCAGCTCGGTGCACAGGTTCCCCTAACCTATACCGTGGATGATAAAAATCAGCATGCCTTTCAAAAGAGCGACACCTTTACCCTTGTGGGCTGGTGGGAGTATGACGATATCAGCCCTGTTCACTATATCAACATCTCTAAGGAGTACGCTGACTCCGTTGAGGCGGAGGGTATTGCTAACGGAATGGAGCCCTTTCGCACCGATTTAAACGTGATGATGGCTTCTTCCTTGGATATCCGCGGGCAGATGGAGCAGGTAGATTTAGACTTGGGCTATACTTGGGAAAGCTTTGACGAACCGAACACCGTGCGAATCGGCGTGAACTGGGGCTATACCTCTGCCCAGCTCGGAGAAAGCATGGATGCGACAACCGTACTAGCCATCGCCGCATTTCTGCTTTTAGTCATCTTCACCGGATACCTGATTATCTATAACATCTTTCAGATTTCCGTAACCGGTGATATCCGGTTTTACGGCCTGTTAAAAACAATCGGTGTGACGCCCCGCCAACTACGGCGGATTATCCGCCAGCAGGCCCTCTGCCTCTGTGTTGCGGGCATCCCGATAGGACTTTTGCTCGGCTATTGCGTGGGAGCACTCCTAACCCCCGTGGTGATGGCAAGAAGCACATATGGTGCAGACGTTACTACCATCAGCACCTCTGCGTACATCTTCCTTGCTTCCGCTTTGTTTGCGCTTGCGACTGTGTTGCTTTCCTGCTCCCGTCCGGGGCGGATTGCGGCAAAGGTCTCTCCCGTGGAGGCCACAAAGTATACCGAGGTACATCACACCCGCAAGAAACGCCGTTCTACGCGCGGAGCTAAGGTGCACCAGATGGCGTTTGCCAACCTCGGGCGCAACAAAAGCAAAACCGCCCTTGTGGTGACCTCGCTGGCCCTGTCTGTGGTACTGCTAAATGTCTTATTTGCATTTGTCGGCGGCTTTGATATGGAAAAATACTTAGCAAAACAGACCTGCGCAGATTTTATCGTGAGCAGTACCGATTACTTCCGCTTTAACTTATCAGGTAGCTATATCCCTCAGGAAACGGTAGATATGATAAAGCAAAATACCTCGCATACCGTATCCGGCTGTGGTTACACCCTAAAGGATGCACATCGTCCGGTGGGATGGCTGAGTAAAGACACATGGATAGCCAAGGTATCAAGGTATTCTTCCATCGACGAAGCCGAGGCCCAAATCCAGAAATGGACGCGACAAGGTGATTTGGTAGCATCCGAACTTTTGATAGAAGGGCTGGATGAGGATTTATTCAGTAAGCTCACCGTCGTAGAGGGTGACTTAAGCCAAATGTTTGATCCGGGCAGCAGGGCCATCGCACTGAAGGTGGCTGTGGACGACTACGGAAATGTCATTGAGGATAAGTACATGCCTAAAGTTGGCGATACCTTCACTATTACCTACATCAAGGACGCCTACTTTATTGACAGCCGCACGGGCGAGAAATGCAATGAGACCACCCCGGATGAGTATTTGCAGTATTATATCGCCGACAGCTTTGATGTGGACTATACCGTGTGCGCGCACGTCATTGTTCCCTTTCCGATGAGCTATCGCTATGGAGCCTTAGGCTATAGCGCAGTCCTGCCCGCTCAGACGCTTATGGAGGATAGCAAACAGGAAATCACCCCTCTGTTCTACCTGTTTGATACCCCCGACGCGGCCGCCGAGAAAGAGGCTGAAGCATTCCTTGCAAAACTCACGGCTGGCGACCTATCAAGCATCATGTACGAGAGTAAGGCATCCCTGCGTGCGGAGTTTGAGAGCTTTCGGAATATGTTCCTGCTGCTTGGCGGCGTGCTGTGTGCCGTCATCGGGCTTGTGGGTGTGCTAAACTTCTTTAACGCCATCATGACCGGTATCCTGTCCCGCAGAAGGGAGTTTGCCGTATTGCAGGCAGTGGGTATGACAAGCAGACAGCTGAAAGCGATGCTGATATATGAAGGCCTGTTTTATACGCTGGGCGCAGCTGCGGCGGCACTTGTTCTATCCCTCCTGTTCAGCCCCTTGGCGGGAGACTTGCTTGAGAGTATGTTCTGGTTCTTCAGTGCAAGGTTCACGATTGCTCCGGTACTTGCTGCCGCTCCCGTTTTTGCATTGCTGGGCTGGCTGATTCCTTCTATCATCTACGGTCAGGCCGCAAAGCAGAGTGTGGTTGAACGATTGCGCGAGGCTGAATAGTTACGTAATAAGAAAAATCCCGTCTGGTTTCCGTCAGGAAGTCAGGCGGAATTTTCTGTGTGGCTGTTGTATTGTGTTAGAGGCTTAGATAAAGCAGGCGTTCATGGGTGAAATATCATTTGATTTATGAGGAAAAAATCACGCGTAAAGGCGACTGCTTCGACTGATTCAGATAATAAGAGTCCTTTCTTGACAAACGGAATAGTATGAGAATAGAATAAACCTAATGCTATTAGGTTTTGAGGTGAGATGTATGCCTCGTCAGGGATTGAACAAGGAAGTGGTCACTGCCGCTGCGATTCGACTGATTGAGGAAAAGGGAGTTTCAAATTTCTCGCTAAACGAGCTTGCCAAAGCACTGGATATCAAGCCTGCTTCTTTGTATAGCCATATTCAAAGCATTGATGCCCTGTTTACCGATATCGGCATCATCGCAGTACGGCAGATGGTTTTATGCGAAAAGGAAGCCATCGCAGGGAAAACCAGGGATGAAGCGCTGTTTGCTCTGGCTTCGGCATATCGCAACTATGCAAAGGAGCACTATGAGCTCTACCTGCTTGTTATGAATATTCCAAAGGGGAACAATCCGGTGCTTGAGCTGGCCGCCGAGGAGATTGTAGAGCCAATTATGGAGGTGCTAAAAAGCTATAAGATTACCAAAGAGATGCGCATACACTATCAGCGCTGCTTACGAAGCATAATGCACGGCTTCGTGGCGCATGAGGAGTACGGAGCATTTACGCATTTCCCCATTGATCGCAGCAAAAGCTACGAGATATCAATCAGACTTATTGCAGATAGTCTTATGAGATTAGAAGGCGAAAAATAGTGACAACAACAAACAACGAATTGTTTTCAAAAAAGCCGGTGTTCTCCGCTGTTCTTACCTTGGTGGTACCGACGGTTATCAGTCAGCTGATTAACGTTTTATACAACATGGCAGATACCTTTTTTATCGGCCAGACCGGCGACCCAAACCAGGTGGCCGCGGCAAATCTCTGTATGCCGATGTTCTTTCTGCTCACCGGCTTTGCCAACCTTTTTGGAATCGGCGGCTCCAGTTTGATATCAAGATGCCTCGGCATCGGCGACCGCGAAAAGGCAAAACGAGCTGCCTCATTCAGCATCTGGGCATCCGTTCTTGTTGCCCTTTGCTACGGTATTGCAATCTACCTTTTTAGGCCGGCGTTGCTGCCTGCTTTCGGGGCAAATGAAGAAACCTATGAGTTTTGCAGTCAGTATCTCTTTTGGACCGTCTGCATCGGTGCAGTTCCTACCGTTTTGAGTGCGGAACTTGCCCATTTAGTACGTGCGGAGGGCTTTCCAAAGGATGCGAGCATCGGCATGACAATCGGCGCGGTGCTCAATATCATCCTGGACCCAATCTTTATAACAGCCTTTGATATGCAGATTGCCGGTGCCGCTCTGGCAACGATGCTTTCCAATGTGGTGTCGATGGTATATTTCTTGTATCATCTAAAATGCAGGAAGTTGGGAACAACCATCGTACTCCACCCGAAATACTTTACTCTTTCTGAACATATCCCCTCTGAGATTCTGATTACGGGTCTGCCGAGTGCGCTTATGAGCCTGATGGGCACCCTTTCAAACGTCACGCTCAATAAGCTGATGGCAACCTACAGCAATGAGGCCATCGCGGGCGTGGGGATTGCAAAGAAGATTGACATGCTGACATTCGGTATTGCGACCGGTATGTCTCAGGGTGTCGTTCCGCTGATTGGGTATAACTATTCTTCCGGGAATTTTGGCAGAATGAAGAAGGCAATCAAAACGTCCCTGTTCCTAAGCTTTGGTGTGGCGATTGCAAGCTCAGTTTTACTTTTTATCTGTGCACACCCGATTGTAAAGAGCTTTATCAATGATGCAGCCACCGTAGAGTATGGGCAGAGGTTTCAGCGCATTATTTGTATCACCGGGCCGTGTATTTCGATTACACTGATTATTATTACGATTTTCCAGTCTGTCGGGAAGAAGACGCAGCCGCTTATATTGTCCCTGCTCAGAAAGGGCGGACTGGATATTCCGTTTATGTTTTTGATGAATGCCTTATTGGGGGTTAACGGTATTGTATGGGCAACCCCAATTGCAGATTTAGGTGCAATGGTCATTGCCGTCATACTTTTTCTTCCTTTCTTTAGAAATCTCAAGGATTCTTCGGTTGTCTACGGGGGTGATGAGTCCAAAGGATCAAAGTAGTGTGAGCGTTTGGGGCATCGTGAGACTTCATTGCATAACTCTTAACCCATGCTTTATTTTCTCCTTATATCCCTGATACAATCTTAAGCAAATCAAAAGGCCCAACCTTTCGGTTGGGCCTTTTTCATTGTTGGGAAGTAGCCACAATGTACTGACTTGAGTTAAGTATCATGAAAGATTCATTTCAACATAAAATCGGGGTTGGATTATATATCAAACTCAGCATATATCGTTGTGCTATTTCCCTCTGAATCTGATATACTCTTTACTAACCGATAAGTTCCCTCGGATAGTTCGTCATAGCCCAAAGTCCAATCTACATCAAACTCCGTTTTTTCTCCTGCTTGGAGTGCCATAACAATTGCATCCCATGATAATGGTTCTATTGGCTCAAATACTTGCCACTTGCCGTCAGTTTGCTTTTCGAGGCTATATACAAGGTCGTAAGTGTATTCTTTTTCCGTATTGTTTTGGAGAACAAAGGTTGCCGATTTAGCCGTTAGTGTTTCTTCCTTAACAAACATGCTGACAGCTTCTTCTTTTGACTCTTCTGTATTGTCTAAGGAAGAAGTATTTGAGTTAGTCTCTTTTGGTTTGAGTTGTCCTTCGGCCTTGCAGCCTATTAAGGATAATACTAAGAACATTGATAATAACATGCATAATAGTTTTTTCATGTCTAACACCTCCATAAATTCAAGTTGCTTTAATTGTCCCTTTTACTGCATTAATAGTATCAATTAACATAAACATTACTTGCGCAGCAGAATCAAGCAATCAACATTCAAAAGCAAAAAGCCTACAAACCATTGATACATCAAGATTTGTAGGCTTTTTAGTTGGTGCGGCAGATGGGACTTGAACCCATACGTCGAAGACACACGCCCCTCAAACGTGCCTGTCTGCCAGTTCCAGCACTGCCGCACGTCGCGAAAGTTATTATAACACTAGTGTGCGGCGAAAGTCAATACAAAAATCATATTTTTTCGTGATATTTTTTTCGGTTGGATTAACCCTTTATCACACGGTCATTGCCGGCTTCAGACAGTAAGAGCGCAGCCGTATTATGGGGCTTTTCATCCGCGCTTTCCGCAAAAGTAGCGGTTGTATTCCTCGATACAGTAGCGGATGACCTCCAAGGCCTTTTCACGCCCTGAGATATTGGTAACCGTCGTTTTTTTGCCCTCTAGGGATTTATATACGGTAAAGAAATGCTGTATCTCCTCAAAGGTATGGGTGGGCAGCTGCTCGATATCCACATAGCCCGAAAGCGAGGGATCCTGAAAAGGTACGGCAATAATCTTTTCGTCGTGGCTATCGTCATCGACCATAGTGATGACGCCTATGGGAAAGCACTGTACCAACGTCATTGGGATAATCGGCTCCTGACACAGGACGAGGACATCCAGCGGGTCTCCGTCATCCGCATAGGTGCGTGGAATAAACCCGTAGTTTGCAGGATAATGTGTGGCTGTATATAAAACACGGTCAAGGCGCAAAAGGCCTGTGTCCTTATCCATTTCGTACTTGTTTTTACCGCCCTTGGGAATTTCAATAACAGCAGTAAAGCTTTCCGGATCGATGTACTCCTTTGAGATGTCATGCCAGATGTTCATGTGCCCGCTCTCCTTATGGGTTGATTGCTGATAGTATACCGTGACTTTCCTAAATTTGCAAGCAACATATGGCTACCGAAAGTATAGATGCTTTTGTCTATGTGCATATCAGATGGTGGACTGAGCAGCAGACTTCCATGCTTGCAGCATTACGGCTGACGGGAATAATGTCCGGCAGTGGATACAACGATAATATCCAAGCGGAAGATTCCCGTCAGCCGTTTATTGATAATTCACTTCGGGCAGATTTTCTGCCTCTTTTTACCGTTGCGGATTACCCCTCGCTATCAATTCAGCTTAAGGGCAGCTTGCTGCTGAGTATAACGGCACAATTGCCATATAAGGTCGGCGGCGGCAGCTCGGGTGAGCGGTTCAAGCGGTTTTGCATAGCCGTCATAGAGGTTAAGCATGTTATGAGCCGAAAGATTCAGGTAGCTTTGCAGGTTGGAAGTCGGGATATCCGCAAGGTCGCGGATGTGCAGGGCCTGCGCTTCGACATTCTCCATGCCGGATGCACGGCTGATGAGCTCAACGGCTTCGGCGCGGGTTATCGGCTTATCTGCGTGGAACTCCCCCGCCCCAATTAAGCCCTTCTGCTTTGCGGTGCGCAGGTAGGGCTTGAGCCAAAGGGCGATATCCTTGTCGTTGGCTAGGTCGGTGCTGACGCAGGGGGTAATCTCCTTATTAGATTCGGTGGCGGCCAGCACCATGAGCATGAACTCCGACTGGGTCATCTGTTGGTCGGGCTTAAACAAAAGTGCCCCGCCAATCTGCTCGCCGCTGATAATGTTGTTTTGGGCGAGCATCAGGGCGCTGTAATGGGAGGGGTGCAGGCGCATATCGCTAAAGCCTTCCCCCATCTTGTTTTGCCTAATTTGCACCGTAATTGTCGCCTCGCGCGAGTAGTTGCCCGCGTTGTCGGTCGCGACCACAGTAAAGGTGTCTGTTCCTGTCTCGCCTGAAAACGGACGGTAGGCAAAGGTGGAGTCGTAGAGGGTGACCATGCCTTTGCCCGCTTCCTTTACAATGCTCAACTTGACGGGGTCGCCATCCGGGTCGTACTGCTCGATATATCCCCAGATGGGAACATTCTGTATCGTGTCGACCTCCTTATCATTGACAATCGGCGCGAGATTGTCAGACAGGGCATAGGGACATACTATAAGCAGCATAACAGCAAGCACAGTGGCTATCATTATTCTAAAGATACGCATTTTGATAACTTCCTTTCTACGATTTGGTATGCACTGTCTGTATTTTTTACAGTTTGGCGTGCGTTATGTCCGCTTGTTTGCGACAAAATACAAAAAATTATAAAACCGCCTGCGCGCGCTTGCTTTTTTTACCCGAAAATGGCACAATGATAAGCATGAATACATGATAGAGCGGCATAAACCGACAGTTGTCAGGGCCCTTTGCAATTTCCGGTTTCTTGTTGGTCTTAGGCTGCAAACCAAAGCCTTGCAGGGCTTTGGATGCGCCAATGAATCTAATAAAACAGAGGGATGGAACAGATGGCACATGAGATTGTCTTGATACTCGATTTCGGCGGACAATACAACCAGCTTATTGCCCGTCGCGTACGTGAATGCGGTGTGTACTGTGAAGTACGCCCCTACAACACACCCATTGAGGAAATCCGGGCGCTCAACCCTATGGGCATCATTTTTACCGGCGGCCCAAACAGCGCATATCTGGATGATTCGCCTCATTGCGACACTGAGGTCTATAAGCTCGGTGTGCCGATTCTCGGCATCTGTTACGGCATCCATCTGATGGCCTATAATCTCGGCGGCACCGTCACAACGGGCGACAAGCGCGAGTACGGTCACACACAGACTTGGTATGATACCACAAGCCCCCTGTTTGCGGGCCTGCCTGAGCGCGCGATCTCCTGGATGAGCCACACCGACCGTGTGGAGAAGATGCCTGAAGGATTTGTTGCAACCGCCAAAACGGCGGATTGCCCCGTCGCGGCGATGGAAAACCGCGAGAAAAAATTCTACGGCGTACAGCTCCATCCCGAGGTAAACCACTCCGAGCACGGCACCACCATCCTGCGCAACTTCTTGTATAACATCTGCGGCTGCAAAGGCGACTGGTCGATGCAAAACTATGCACAGACTGTGGTAGAGGATCTTAAGAATAAGGTTGGCAACGGCAAGGTACTGCTTGCCCTTTCGGGCGGCGTGGACAGCTCGGTTGTTGCGGCGCTGCTCTCCAAGGCGGTGGGCAAGAACCTCACCTGCATCTTTGTAGACCATGGTCTCATGCGCAAGAATGAAGGCGATGAGATTGAAGCGGTGTTCGGCGCAAGCGATGTCAACTTTGTGCGCGTCAATGCCGAAGAACGGTTCCTTGCGCGCCTTGCCGGGGTAACCGACCCCGAAACCAAGCGCAAGATTATCGGCGAGGAGTTCATCCGCGTATTTGAGGAAGAGGCCAAGAAGATTGGGCGTGTGGACTTCCTTGCGCAGGGCACCATCTACCCCGATGTCATCGAGTCGGGTCATGGGGATGCCGCTGTTATCAAGAGCCACCACAACGTAGGCGGACTTCCTGCCCATGTTGACTTTAAGGAGATTATCGAGCCTCTGCGCATGCTGTTTAAGGATGAGGTTCGCTCACTTGGCACCGAGCTCGGCCTGCCCGATACGCTGGTATGGCGTCAGCCCTTCCCCGGCCCCGGACTTGCCATTCGCGTCATCGGCGAGGTTACCAAGGAGAAGCTTGATATCCTGCGCGATGCGGACTATATCTTCCGCGATGAGGTTGCAAAGGCCGGCCTTGCGCGCAGCATTCATCAGTACTTTGCGGTGCTGACCTCCATGCGGTCAGTTGGCGTAATGGGTGACGGACGCACCTATGACTACACCCTTGCCCTGCGCGGCGTAACCACCACAGATTTTATGACCGCCGATTGGGCCCGCATCCCTTATGAGGTGCTGGAGGCTGCCTCGAACCGCATCATCAACGAGGTTCGGCACATCAACCGCATTGTGTATGATATTACCTCTAAGCCCCCGGCAACGATTGAGTGGGAGTAATGCAGAAGCATAAATAAGAAGCTAAAATGAGACAGCCTTATAAGCAGATGATTTTTCATCTGGCTTGTAAGGCTGTTTTTATGTGCTCATTCTGTGATAGCATGCTACTTCTTGTGGTGATATTGAGAAGGTTATGGTATAATAAGAGATACTTTACTAGATTTGGAGGGCGCTATGATGATAAAGGAAATCGCGGGATTTGCATATGACTGCAGCAATGCTGATGCACTGGCGGATTTTTATGCCGAGCTTTTGGGTTGGGAAAAGATCATATCCGGCGGCGGTTGGGCCGGCTTGCGTTCTCCACAAGGTTGGATACTTGCTTTTCAAGAGGTTGAGGACTATGTTCCTCCCATTTGGCCGTGGGAAGCGGGCAAACAGCAGCAAATGGCTCATATTGATTTTTTAGTTGATAATCTGGAGGAGGCCGTTCTGCACGCCCTGCAATGCGGTGCCACAAAGTCAGAGATACAGTACTATGAGACTTCAACTACAATGTTTGACCCTGAGGGCCACCCTTTTTGTCTTAGCACTATGAAAGAGTAGTCTTTATGACATTAGTTAATCGTCGTAACCATCCCAAACCTCTCCTGCCTCAGACTCACTCAGATTGCAAAGCATCTCATCATAATAATAATCCAAAGCTTCATCATTTAAAAAAGTAATATCCCCGCAATCAGGACAAATCCATTCATCACCATCGTTAGAAGACCTTCCAATATAACCACATACTAGACATTGAATTTTAGGAATTTGCTTTATCCCCCTTTTCTTTTTGTGCCTCATTAACAACGTTATTCATATGTCTTATAAAGTCAGCAGTGGGAGTAGTTCGCTTGTCAATCAGAACTTTTTTATACTCATAGTACAAATTCTCATTGACATTGAATGTTACTCTTTTCTTTTCATTTCTTTCCATTTGTAGTCCCCCTTCGTTATAAAAATCCAGTACCACTATGTGTTCTAGTGATACTTATCGCACTTATTGTAGCAGATCACCCTAACTTTGTCAACATGGACTCTTCAGTGAATCCGCTTCTTTTTGCTTTCACTAACTTCCAAACCCCTATTGACATCGTCAGACTATTGTAATAGTATAGACTATAGCAATAGTCCACTGGAGGTATCGGTTATGCAAAAGCTGTTTGACAGTGAGCTCAAGGTCATGGAAATCGTGTGGGAGGGTGAACCGATTAGCGCGAAGCAGGTTAGCTTGATTGCTGCTGAGCAGATTGGCTGGAACAAGAACACCACCTATACGATGCTTAAAAAGCTCGAGGGCAAGGGGTATATCAAGCGGCAGGAGCCGGGGTTTATCTGTTCTTCGCTGGTTTCCCGTGAGGAGGTCTGCAAGACCGAGGCAAAAAGCCTTATCGACAGGCTGTTCGGCGGCTCAAAAAAGGCCTTCTTCTCCGCTCTTCTTGAGGACGAAGAGCTCTCCTCCGCTGAATTGGACGAGCTGCGCAGGATGATTGATAAGGGGTGACCGATTGTGCTTAGTGAAGGCTTCTACTGGCTTTTGAATATGAGCATATCTGCATCGGTTGTCGGCATCATCATTGTGGTGATTGGCAGGATGAAAGCGCTGCCGAGACGCCTTGTTCATTTCCTGTGGGCCATCCTTTTTGTGCGGATGTCGGTGCCTGTTGGGTTATCGAGCAGGTACAGCCTATTGTCGCTGATATCAAGGTTCACGACACGGACTGTGCTTGTATATGACAGCACTTTGGATTTGACAACCACAAACTACATTATGGCTGCAAGCGATTACTTTCCGCTTACCTACAAAGCGAACCTGATTGAGCAGATTTTTGACACCGCTTCTATCGTCTGGCTGGTGGTCGCTTCTGCCCTTTTGATTACCTCGGCAACGCTTTATGTGATTACAAAAGCTGAGCTAAAGGGTGCATCTCATCTTCGGGATAATGTCTATGTTTCGGACAAGATATGCGCACCGGCAGTTTACGGTGTCTTTCAGCCCAAGGTGATTGTACCTAAAGGCTATGAAGAGCGTGACCTGCACTACATACTCGCTCACGAGTCCGCTCATATCCGCCGCATGGATAACCTGTGGCGCATTGTGGCTGTTGTTTCCGCCTCTGTGCATTGGTTCAATCCGCTTGTGTGGTTATTCCTAAAGAAGTTTTTAGAGGATACCGAGCTTGCCTGCGATGAAAGTGTACTAGCCCGCTGCGGCGAGGATGAGAAAAAGGCTTATGCGACGGCACTTGTCGATTGCATCGAGAGCAGGAACGTCTTTGCCTCGGCTTTCGGCGGGGCGACGATTCGGGTGCGCATTGACCGCATCCTGTCTTATAGGAAGCTATCCATCCTTTCGGTGATAAGTCTTATTGTGTTTGCTTCTGCGGTTGGCTTTGTATTGTTGACAAATGCTTCGTAAATGGGGTGGAGTACATGAAAAGAGCCCTATCTGTTTTCCTTGTGATGTCGGGTTTTGCCCTTATCCTCTCAGGCTGCGGCAGGACGTTATCACCTATCAAGTCTGCAGCATCAACACCTGATGAGTGGAAGGATTTAAAGTACGCCGCAGAGCATTACTCCTTGGAGGATGCAAGACGCGACGGGTATGTCATCATGGAGGATGGCAGTGTCACCTCTGGCGAGGATATCTGGGAGGACTTTGTGAGGACATCGGAAAAGAAGGCGTCATGTAAGGTTCGGGTTGTGCACTACTACACCCTCGGGGAGCCGGATCAGTACGATTCGTCCTACTACGAAAGCGTCAAGGATGATTACCCTGCGATGTATATTCTGGAGCTTGAGTATGATGGTGAAACATTCCATGAGCGCCACTACGAAGAGGATGAGCTGTATCAGGTTGAATACAAGTACCTCATGCGATACGAGGGAGAAGCCGAAACACCCCAAGCCACCTATACCTCATATATCCGGTATGTGTTGACAAACGACAATACGGTGACTTGGGACGACATCATGCACGGTATAACCAGTTCAAAGTTTGGCGATTATATCCCGCACAGTATGATCTACGCAGACTTGGTTTATAAGGAGGGATAGGTATAAACAGCTTAAAGAAGTTCTTCCTGTTCTCGGTGATTGGTGTACTCATTGCATCCTTTTATCCGCTTTATACGGGTGTGAAGGTCGTTTCCGATATGGTTTGTAAGGGAACCGTTTTGGCAGAGGATTACCCGAAGTACATCATCCCCTACACGCCCATCAGCTTGGCGGTCATCGTTTCGGTTTTGCTTTTGCCGGTTTTGATGAAGCACGCCAAACGGTTTGCCTTGGCTCTTGCATCCGCATTATCCCTTATCGTCTTTTTTGCGTCGGAGCTCTTGCTAGAAAGCAAGGTGATTATCACAACGGATGTCACGACAACACTTGAAAGCTGGCAGATGTTTATGTGCTATGTTTCACCGGACGCGTATCAGACGAGGACATGGCAGCCGGTTAACGTGCTGATTGGCGAGTACAGTCCGGCCTTTAAGATTCACTTTTATATCATCTCGGTTGTTTTGATTTTAGCGCTTCTAAACTGCTTTTACGGCTTTGCCCGGATGATTCTTGTAAAAGATAAAAGTAAGCTCAGGGCGTTAGTGAGCCAATCGATATGCACCGCTCTATTCCTTGGGCTTTGCATCTTTGCCTGCTTTACCGCCTTCTTCAGAGGCGGGGAAATTACGGTATCCGCCCTTTCTGCGGTGCTGATGAGTGTGTTCTTTGTGCTGTTCGGTATCACGGCTGGCGTTTATATCGGCTCGTTTGTGATTGGCAAAAGGCGCGTGCTTTCGCTTCTGCTGCCGTCGATTGCAGCATCCGTCGTTACCCTTGTGATGTACTTCGGCGAGATGGTGCTGCTCAGTGGGCATCTGTACCGCTTTGGCACAGGATTCGTATTTGATGGGCTGGAAGGCATTGTCCTTGCCCCGATTGACATCTTGATTATTGCTGCGTCGGGATGCATCACCGCATTTATCTGCCATACAATCAACAAGCCGGTAAAACACCTTGCAGATGATGCAGGGTTGTGAGATTACATAGAAGGGTACCATCCATATATCAAGTAAGCCCGCGGACGCCGTTGTTGCGGTGTCCGGGGGCTTGTATTTTGTCGGATGCCATCCCATATGAATAAATCGCGCCAACAAAGCATAAACAATAGATTAACTTACATATTGCGCAAGTTGCGCCCAGATGGCGGTATTCGATGGGCGGTGCTTATGGCACGGTGTCTTTGATTCGGTATAAGGGAGAACGAACGAGATGATGGTGGTAGTGGTTGGCGGCGGTTGGGCGGGCTGTGCTGCTGCGGTGTCGGCACGGCACAGCGGTGCGCAGGTAACCCTGTGCGAGCGCACCGATATGCTCCTTGGCACGGGACTTGTGGGCGGTATCCTGCGCAACAACGGACGGTTTACCGTAACCGAGGAGATGAAGGCGCTGGGCGGTGGTGCCCTGTTTGAGATTATGGACGCCAACGCCCGCCATACGAACGTATCCTTCCCCGGGCACAGCCATGCAAGTCTGTACGACATTGCCAAGACGCCTGTGGCAGTGCACCGCTATCTTGCCGCAATCGGTGTGGATATCCGCCTGCAGGCAAGAATCACCGGTATGCGTATCCAATGCGGCATCATCGAGGCCGTGCGCACCGACGAGGGCGAATGGCTGGAGGGGGATGTGTTCATTGACTGCACCGGTACGGCTGGGCCGATGAATAACTGCACCAAATACGGTCATGGGTGTGCGATGTGCATTCTGCGATGCCCCAGCTTCGGCGGCAGGGTCAGCCTGACCGCCATGGCCGGCGTACAGGAACTGCAGGCAAAGAAGCGAAGCGGCACACCGGGCGCTATGAGCGGTTCCTGCAAGCTGCATAAGGAGTCTCTCGCGCCCGAACTTGTCCGCGAGCTGGACGAAACGGGCGTTGTGGTTGTGCCTGTGCCCGATGAGCTGCGCGAGGACCATTTGGACATCAAGGCCTGCCAGCAGTACGCGATAAGTGATTATGTAGATAACTTGGTCCTTCTCGATACCGGTCACGCTAAGCTAATGGCTCCGTTTTTTAGCCTTGACCGTCTGCGGACAATTGCGGGCTTTGAGAACGCCCGGTATGAAGACCCCTATGCGGGCGGGCAGGGCAACTCGATGAGAATGCTTGCCATGGCACCTCGGGATGCCGCCATGAAGGTGCTGGGCGTGCAAAACCTCTTTTGTGCCGGTGAGAAGGCAGGGCCTTTGGTCGGGCACACCGAGGCGATTGTGACCGGAACGCTGGCAGGGTATAACGCAGCCCGCTACGGGCGGCTTGCCCCCTTGGTTCTCCCCCGCTCTTTGGCTGTGGGCGAGGGCATCTTATATATTGACGTGCTTCTCGCGACCGAAAATGGGCTGTACTATAAATATACATTTTCCGGTTCGGTGCTGTTTGAGCGCATCAAGGAACTTGGGTTATATACTACCGATATTGATGAAATCCGCAGGCGCGTACAAAAAACGGGGCTTGGGGGGGTCTTCTCCGCATAACAGTTATCTTCTTGCGGCTTGGGGTTGTGATACGCTCGTGTTTTGGGTTGGTTTGTGATAGAATGATTGTGTATCATGCAGCATAGGGGGATATGACGATGGACAAGCCTTTACACGACATGAGCAATGAGGAGCTATGGCAGCTCTTTCCCATCCTGCTCGTCGAGCATGACCCCGCATGGGCTGCACGATATATGGAAGAAAGACAACATATCATGCAGGCAGTGGGTGACTCCGTCAAGCGCATCAGCCACATCGGCAGTACCTCTGTTCCGGGGCTTATTGCTAAGCCGACCATCGATATCCCTGCTTGAGCTCTCGGACGACGCGGACACCGAGCAGGTAAAGGAGAAGATTTCATCCCTCGGGTTTCTCTTTAGCCCGCAGCCGGACAACCCGCCGCCCCATATGATGTTTTTAAAGGGCTACACCCCGCGCGGGTTTGTGGGTCAGGTGTTTCATCTGCACGTTCGATACCTGGGTGATTGGGATGAGCTGTACTTTCGCGATTATCTTCTTGTCCACCCCGACACGGCGGCTGAGTACGGTAAACTCAAGCTTTCCCTTTTGGAGAAGTACCGCCACAACCGCGACGGATATACGCAGGCGAAGACCGAGTTTATCAAAGCCGTATCAAAGCGCGCAAAGCAAGAATTTGCCGACAGGTATACTCCCGTGTGAGCTGCCCAACAATGAAAACGCCCCCGCATCGGTTTGAACCGCCCCGAGATTAGTGGACATGAATAAAAAGCTCTCCTAATGTAGGGTGGAAGAGTCAAGCAATAAACTGGCATCGCAATTCCAGCGGTGTCAGTTTGGTTTTAGTCTGAATGCGCTGGT
>JAEZKF010000020.1 GCA_023415575.1 Bacillota bacterium | reverse complement strand
ATCACCGACATAATCTGCACGAAGATTACATCAATCTTGAGCAGGACGGTTCCGGTTCCCGCGGAGGAGTACTGCAACCCGATAAACGAGGTAAAGTCAAGTAAAAAGCCTAAGCAGCCGATTGCGATAAGCCACGGCAGGTATTCTTTTGGGCAGCGCAGCAGGTGCAGGCGTTTTTGCAGCAGCATGATAAGTGTTAGGGCAACAAATGCTACCATTCGAATCGACGCCCCTGTGGCTAAAGGGCTGAGCTGCTTGTTCAGTGCATTGACGGTTATGTAGAACAGTGACCAAACAAGAGAAAGCCAGATAACATTGGCATACTTTTTCATAAACGCTTCTCTGCCTTAAATAACCGAATGCAGATTATTTCTCCTTGTGATAAATTGTCTCTTCCAGTGCGGCGAACTCCTGCCTTGCATTCTTCAAAAAGTCCTTGCGCCACTCCTCGAGATCCTGGGTAAACTCGGTGTTTAAGAAGGTTTTTGCAATCTCGATGCCGAGCTCTGGGCCGATGAACCAACCGCCGAGCGCAAGCACGTTTGAATCGTTAATGGCGCGGCTCATCTTTGCGCCGTAAACGCTCTCTACTACAGCGGCACGTACACCCTGGTACTTGTTAGCCACCTGGCTCATGCCCATGCCGGTACCGCAGATGAGGATTCCGCGCTCAGCCTCGCCCGACGACACCTTCTCGGCAACTAAGGGTGCTACCTTAAAAAAGGGCATGGGTGCGTCAATAGACTGTGTACCGAGGTCCTCTACCTCATAGTTCTCGCTCACAAGGTAGGCCTTAATGGCCTCCTTGAGCGTAAATCCGGATTTGTCCGAACCGATATAAAGCTTCATCCTTAAACTATCCCCTTTGTTATTCGTCGTCTTAGTCTCTTACCACCACTTGATCTGGTCTGTGATGTACTGACGCTTTTCAATGAACTCAGGGCTCGATACGTTTCTGGGCCTGGGCAGGTCGATGATGGTCTCTTCCTTGATGGTGGTGGGCTTGTTGGAGAGAATCAAGCAGCGCTCTGCCATGTAAACCGCTTCTTCGATGTTGTGGGTGATGAAGATGATGGTGGTACCGGTCTTTTGCCACAGCTTAATCAGCTCGTCCTCGAGCTTAAAGCGCAGCTCGATGTCCAGCTGGCCGTACGGCTCGTCCATCAGCAAGAGCTCCGGCTCGGTTGCAAACGCTCTTGCGATAACAACGCGCTGCAGCATCGAAGCGGAAAGCTGGCTGGGATAGTAGTCGCGGAACTCGGTCAGACCTACGACATCTAAAACCTCGTCAACCTTCTTTTTTATCTTCTCCTTGGGTACGTTCTTAATCTCCAGACCAAAGGCAACGTTCTGCTCAACATTCAGCCAGGGCATGGTGGAATACTCCTGGAAGATGTATGCGATATTGTGCTTTTTGAGATCTACCGGCTCATCGTTGATATAGATTTCTCCGCTTGTCAGGGTGTAGAGCTTTGTAAGGCTATTGAGAAACGTTGTTTTGCCGCATCCGGTCGGACCAACGATGCACAAAAACTCTCCCTGCTTTACGTTAAAGGAGATGTTATCCAGTACCAGCAGATCGCCGAAGGCCTTTGATATATTGACGGCCTTTACTTTAATATTGGGCTCGCTCACAACTATCCAACCTTTCCGTTACAAAGTGGCATCCATTACGCTGGTGATCTCTTCGCGTAACTTGAGGAATTCCGGGTCCATGTAATTTCTGGGACGTTTGAGATTAATCTCATACTCGGTCTTAATCTTAGATGGACAGTTGGTCATAACAACAATTCGGTCTGCAAGATACAGCGCCTCTTCAATGTTGTTGGTTACAAACACAACGGTGCGTTTTTCCGCCTGCCAGATGCGCTCGATTTCCTCCTGCATCAGGTAGCGGGTCTGTGCGTCCAGATGACCGAACGGCTCGTCCATGTAAAGGCAAACCGGCTCGTTGCAGTATGCTCTTGCAATACCAACGCGCTGACGCATACCGCCCGAAAGCTTCACGGGGAAAGCGCGCTCAAAGCCCTTCAGACCAACGAGGTCTATGTAGTGCTGGGCCTTCTTGCGTCTTTCTTTCTTGGCCATACCGCGCACCTTGGGGCCGAACTCTACATTGCCCATAACAGTAAGCCAGGGGAATAAAGCGGTTGTCTGATATACAACGCCTCTGTCGGGGCCGGGGCCTTCTACGAGCTTGTCGTTAACATATACCTTACCCGAGGTGGGCAGCTCAAGGCCGGACATAACGTTAATCATTGTGGTTTTACCGCACTGGCCGGGGCCAAACAGTACGAGGAACTCGTTCTCCTTAACCTCCAGCGATACGTTATCGATAACCCTAAGTGTGCCTTTGGGGGTTTCAAACTCTTTTGTGACGTTCTCACACTTGATGATTGTTTTTCTTATACTCCCTTGTTGTTCCATGCGCATAAGTAGGCTTCCGCTCCTCTCATAATAATCGAAAGTAAGAATCCGATAAGTCCGATTACCAGAATACCCACGAGGATCTGGGGCATATTGTTGGTTTCCATACCGGCAAAGATCATCCAGCCGATGCCTTCGGAGGAGCGAACCATCTCAGCAGCAACAACCGTAGCCCAGCTGCTGGAAAGCGCAATCTGAAGACCTGCAAAGATCTGAGGAACCGAGGACGGAATAACGATTTTGGTGAATATCTGGAGCTTGTTTGCACCGAGCATTCTTGCCGCACCAACGAGTACGGGGTCAACAGCCAGAGCACCTGCATAGGCGTTCATGGTTACGTTGGAGAATGCTGCAAGGAAGATTAAGAAATACTTTGTCATCTCGCCGAGTCCCAGCCAGAGGATGGACAGCGGAATCCATGCAATCGGGGGGATAGGACGAATCATCTCAAAGATGGGGCGGAAGAAGGACTCAATACCTTTGTTCCAGCCCATTGCAAGACCGAGGACAATGCCGACTACCGATGCTACGGAGTAAGCAATCAGCACGCGGCTTAACGACCAGAGTGCATGACCGATGATGGTGTAGGAACCTACTTTCGTGTACAGGCCCTTAACAAAACGAGTGATAACGGTAACAGGGTCGGGCATAATCTGTGAAAGTTGGGTAAAGGTCGTTACCACATACCACAGAACCAAAAACATACCAATTGAAATGACAGCGGCAAGGGTTCTTTGCAGCTTTGTACTTTTGCGTAAAACGTCCATTTACCATCTGCCTCCTTTGAGAACCGCTTTTTCAAGCAGCGAAATCAGGTAGGTTAAGAATGCACCAATGGCGCCGATGGAGATCATACCGACGATGATAACGTCAGGTCTTGTCAGACCACGGCTCTGCTGAATCATAAATCCAAGGCCCTTGGTGGATGCAAGAAGCTCTGCTGCAACGAGTGCTGTCCATGCCGAACCGAGCGCAACGCGCAAAGAGGTCAGAATCATGGGCATAGCAGTGGGGATAGCAATCTTAAAGAGCATCTGTCTGTTGCTTGCGCCAAAGGTCTGTGCCACCCACAGGTGAACGGCTCTGGTCTGCTTGATTCCGGTGTAGGAGTTGACGATGCAGGGAATGAGTGCAGAAAGAAAGATAACCGCAACCTTGGATGCCATGCCGATACCAAAGAAGGTCAGCATAACGGGAATCCATGCAATACCCGGAATCGGGCGCAGAAGGTCAAACAGAGGACGCGCATACATATCAACCTTCTCGCTCCAGCCCATGAGGATGCCGAGCGGAATGCCGATAACAAGCGCAAGGAAGTAACCGCTAAGCGCTACCTTCAAGCTCGCGCCGATATGCTCAATCAGCGTGCCGCCGTCGGGATTGGGGTTTGAGAGCTTATAGATAAAGGTCTTTACAATTTTAACGGGGCTCGGGAAAACGTTTGACGGGAAGAACTTAAATACCTCAGTAATGAGATACCAAACGGTAATAAAAAGCACTACCGACGCAACCGACAATGCGACATATTTCGCACTGCCACCTTTCTTTTTCGCTTGCAAAATATCGCCTCTCTCCAATATGGTTTTGCGAAAACAAGGGCCGGAAAGACCTTCTTCCCAGTGCTTTCCGGCCCCAGTTGTCAACCAAGTATATTAGTTCTCAATAACCTTCAGGTCAACGCCGAACGCATCCTTGATGATGGAAGCGTCAAAGCAGGTCTTCAGGTTTACAAGGAGCTCTTCCTCGATCTTACCAGCGGAGCAGAAGAACTCAGCAAGCGCGGTGTAGCTGTCGCCGAATACATAGCCATCCTGCTTCATGTAATTGATGTCGATGTAATCACGAACGGAAGCTTCCTGATCCATGAGCTTATCATCGTACTCAAAGCCGTTCTCACCGAAGAACTTGATGGAGAAGTCATGACGGAGCTGAGGATCATTAACAAGAGCCTCGCAAGCCTTCTCGTAAACCTTAACGAATTCGATAACGTCAGCACGTCTGTTAGCAAGAACGTCGTTTCTAACGATGATGCCGTCCTTCATGGTCAGACCGGAAGCCTGCTCGAAGGATACAGCGCGAACTGCACCGGCCTCTTCAGCCTGGAAGGAGAATGGCGGGGGAACGGAGATTGCATCGCCCTCACCAGCGAGGAATGCCTGGAGTGCCTGAGCGAATTCCATGTGAATCTGCTCGAACTCGTTCTCCTTTACGCCGAACATCTCAGCATACTTAATGGTGGTGTACTGCGAAACGGTGCCCAGCGAACCGAGAACCTTGATGCCGCGGATGGTCTCAGCAGAACCAAGAACATCAGGCTGGTCAGCGATCTGGCCGCTTACCTTAGCAATGGGGGAATCTGCTCTTACAAACAGACCCATACCGCCGGCGGTGTTGGACTCGTAAACGAGGGTGCTGATGCCGTTGGTCAGGGAGAATACTGCTGCGGTACCTGCAACACCGATGTCAACCTGCTTAGCAGCGAGCGACTCGTTCATGGGAGTGCCGTTAGCAAACATAACGAACTCTACATCAAGACCAGCGTCTTTGAACCAGCCCTGCTCAAGAGCATACTGGGCGGGAACGTTTACGGTGTAGGGCATCATGCCAACTACGAGCTTTTCGCCGGTAGGAGTAGACTCAGAAGGAGTGCTCTCGGATGCGGTATTGCTGGGAGCAGCCTGGGAATTGGTTCCGTTGTTGGACTGGCAGCCGGCAAACACCATGGACAACATAACAATACTCAGTATAAGCGCGACGACTTTTTTCATTCTGCTAAACCTCCAAAAATTGTTATAGTGTTTTGAATGTTGTTGCTGTGTAGCGTGTTTGGGTGTTGTTTACGCAGTCTTACCTCCTATTTTTATTCGCCTGTGAGACAAACGATAAACTCACTAATTTTATGTAGCGTTTTTGTGAATCTTGTAGTGAATTTATCGATTTCGATATTATTATATTGGCTGGGCCTTCCGTTTTCAATGCAAATTGTGCACAAATTTTAAATTCATATTTATTGATTTGTGCTAAAACTACTAAAATCGTAGAACAACGGATTGTAAAAAATCGAAATCGATGTTATTATTCTGTTGACGAGCATGAAATAAAGTTGAAGATGCTGTAAAATTACTTACAAATAGACTATATTAAAGATAAAATAACCGTCTTTTCCCTGACTTTAATTTAAAAAACAGCCAGAGGTGAGCGCATGGAATCCCAGGTAGGCATGGGCGAAATCAGAAAGGCGAATACGCAAAACTACATCCTTGACATTATAAGAAGGAACGGCGAAGTCTCTAAGTTTGATATTAAGAAGATTTCGAGATTTAGTATGTCTACCGTTCTAAGTGTCATCGATGAGCTTGAGCGCTCGGGGTACATACAGTATTCCGGAACCGGCAAGTCCTCGGTGGGAAGAAAGCCTTCCCTTTACACCTTAAGTGCCGAGGCAGGATACTTTGTCGGCGTGGAGTTTAACGCGGATGAAATCCACAGCGTATTGCTTGATTTTAAGCTGCAGGTTGTGCACGCAAAGTCCACCATTATTCATGAACACAACCTCAAGGCCGAGCGGATGTTTGAAATTTTGTTTGAGCACATCGATGAGATGCTCTCCTACCCGCCCTGTAAGGACAAGGTGCTCGGCATCGGCATCGGTGCTCCCGGTTATGTCACCGACGAAAGCACCATCCTGTTTTACGCCTACATCTCCGATTGGAAGAACATCAACCTCAAGCAGATTGTCGAGGACCGGTACCATATTACCACCTACGTGGATAACAACATCAATCTCATCGCCCTTGCCCACCGCAAGGTAAATGAGGACAACCAAAACTTTCTGCTGTTCTCGATTCGAACCGGTATCCGCTTTGGATGTGTATTAAACAATGAAATCTACCGCGGAACCCACAATATGTCGGGTGAGGTCGGCCACACAACCGTCTTCCCGAGCAGCCGCCAGTGCCGATGCGGACGCAAGGGGTGCTTAGAAAGCGAAATCTCAAACTATGCGATTATAGATAAGCTCATTGAGGGTATTCGCTTTGGCCGCTACAAGGAATTATGGGATATGGCAGGACATAAGGAGGAGAACCTGACTGTCCCGCTGTTTGTCAAATCGGTACTTGCAGGACACACCCAGTCGATGGAGCTGTTTGATGAGATCTGCGGCTACCTCGGCGGTGCGCTTGCACAGTGTATCAATATGTTAAACCCGTCGCTTATCTACCTGCGCAGCTCACTCAACGAGGCGGGAGACCTGCTTTTGGGTAAGCTGAATAACGTCATAAAGAAGCAGTCCTTCTATGCAAGCTTAGAACACTTTGAGCTAAAGCTTTCCGACATCGGGCCCAACGCTGGCGCAATCGGCGCCGCGCAATTTGCAATGAACAATGAATTTCACTTTGTATCCATGCCTGACTTCATCGCAGGATAATCGTTGTACAAAAAGGGGTAATCGTCGTGCTAAGAACGCAAGAAAGCAACAAGAAAGTAGAAATCGTACGCAATAAGCTCGCAGAGCTTGACGCAGATGCCATTGTCATCCGCAAGCAGTGCAACTTCTCGTGGATTACAGCGGGCGGCAGAGGCTTTATCGGCCTTGCCTCCGAGAACGCATGCGGCTGCATTGTGGTAAGCAAGGACAAGGTTTACCTGTTCGCAAACAACATCGAGGCCCCCAGACTCGCGCGCGAGGAGCTTCCGGCTGACTTTGCCGAGGTCGTGAGCGTTGAGTGGGAGAATGACGGAACCTTAAACCAGCTCATTACCGAGAAGGTCGGCAAGTTTGTAGAAGACAGCGCCCTCGAGCCCTTCTTTAAACACCACCGCACCACCCTGTGCGAGGACGAGATTGCCCGCTACCGCGCACTCGGCAGTGATACTGTCAAAGCCGTTGAGGAAGTCTGCAAGACCCTGCCCAAGGGCGCAACCGAGGTTGAAGTAGCAGGCATGCTCGCAAGCGAGTTTTGGAAGCGCGGCATCGAGCCCATCACCCTGCTGATTGCAGCCGATGACCGCAGCGACTACGTTCGTCACTATGTGCCCACCAATAAGACCATCGAAAAGGGTGTTATCATCTCGGTGTGCGCAAGACGCTATGGCTTAATTGCCTCTGCAACCCGCATTGTTGCATTTGATAAAGACTTTGCCAAGGGCTACAGCACCCTTGTAAAGGTAGAGGGCGATATGCTCGACGCAATCCGTCCCGATAACCGCATCTCGGATGTATTTAGCGCCTGCTGCGATTCCTATACCCGCAACGGCCTTGCAAACGAGTGGAAGAACCACCATCAGGGCGGCCTCACCGGCTATGTTGCCCGCGAGATTCGCGCCGACCACAACACCACCTCCCCCATCGCTGTGAACCAGGCCTATGCGTTTAACCCCTCCATGAAGGGTGCAAAGTGCGAGGACACTGTCCTTGTCACCGCAAATGGCCTTGAAATCCTCACCGCCCCCTCTGCAGGCTGGCCTACTATTCAGGTTGGCAGCTACAAAAGGGCGGACATCCTCTATCGCTAATACTTCCTCTCATTAGAATCCTTATGTTCAAAGCACAAAACCCGCGGGAAAACCGCGGGTTTTGTGCTTTATTTTCTGTTTAATATCTTCGCTTATAGGTTGCTGCAAAAATAATAGCCGCAATCAAAACTACTACAAGTACAGCAATGAGTAGGAAGTTATCTGTGTTAGTGGCGCTTGCCGTCATTCCCCCTCCGCCAAAGGAGGGCATGCCGGGTCTTGTCATCCCTTGGCCCTTGCCTTTGCCCTGCCCCTGCTGGGTCGTTTGCTGCCCATCTTGGGATTGCGCGCCGCCAAAGGGCGAGTTGCCAAAGGAAAAGCCGCCGAAGTTTGAGTCGCCAAAGCTACTTATCATCTCTTGGAACTGTTCCATCTGCTCTTGGGTGATGCCGATGGCAAGAAGCTGCTCCTTCACTTCGTCTGTGAGGGTACCGCCCGACTCGAGCAATATCTTCATTGCCTTGGTAATCGTCTCGCTGTCGGGCATCTCAGCGTCCTCAAAATGAGCAAGGATTTATGGGGCTGTAAATAAACTTCAAATAAATTCTGAAAAATTTTAGTAAATGGCTTTTACACTTACATTAAAAATGCCCGCGGCGTGGTAATGCTGCGGGCTAAATGGCTATACATCTTTCGGACTTTTGGTAAGATAGTACCGGCGTTTTGATTGAGTGTTGTTTTTGTATTGAATAGCCTCCGTTGGGCAGGCGCTGATGCAGGCCATGCAGTGGGTGCAATCCTTTCCCCATACGGGTTTACCTTCGGCAAGATGGATGTTACTGAGCGGGCACAGGGATGCGCATCGCCCGCAATTAGTGCAGGCGTCGGTTGTATAAAAGCCCTTGGCGCTCACAATAAAGGTGTAAAACCAAGGGTTAATGACCGCACTCTTTATCCAATCCCTTGCGGTTGGAGCAGGCGGAGACAGGGGCTTTTGCTGCTTGATTATCTCGGCTATGCGGGTTAATTCCGGTATGGCCTTCTTTATAATCTCCGCTTCCTTTTCTGGGCTTGGGGCTTCGTAGATGGCGATGTAGTTTTCGGGCATCACCACCTCAGCAAGACCGAGAAAATTCAGTTCATTCCAGGCGCACAGGCGTTTTGCATAAGGGGCTGCATCCCCAGCGCTGTCCCCGCAGGTCAGTATGAAGTAGGCTTTCTTGCTGCCGGAAAGCTGGGTATTGCGAATATGCTGTTCCACCACGCGCGGAATACGCCAGGCATAGGTCGGGCACACAAACACAAACGGCGTCTCGGAGTGCAATGGCTCGGTGTTACCCTGCCGAATCCGGTCGTTGAGCGAAACGAGACTATCCTCCGTCACTGACCGGATAGCCTCTGCCGCAAGCCGGCTGTTGCCTGTTCCGCTAAAGTATAGAATCATCTGCCCGCCCTCCTTTAGTTGAGCTCATCCAAGGTGCACCGATAAGCGGGGATAAACTGCTCTAAAAACACCCCGACCTCGGGCAGGGGGCTTTGCCTGAGTGTGTTCAGGGTCGACTCCATGGCGGTTTTGAACTCCCCGTTGCCCGCGCACTCCTCCTCCATGCACTTGATAAGGGCGGAAAGCTTATCCGCCGCCTTTACAAGCGCCATCTCCTCGGTAGTCTCATCCGGAATGAGCAGCAAGGTGTAGTCCTCCTGCAAATCCTCGGGCAGCATGTGCAATAGGCGCCTTGCCGCATGGTGCTCGACATTCTTATACGCACCGCGAATCTCCTCGTTAAGGTATTTGACCGGTGTGGGCAGGTCGCCCGTTAAAATCTCGGGCGCGTCGTGGTAAAGGGCAAGCAAAGCCACCTTAGCGCAGTCGACATTGCCGCCGAACCGCTTGTTGCGTATAACCGCAAGCGCGTGCGCAATAACCGCGACATCCAGCGTGTGCTCGCTTAAACTCTCGGGGCGGCTGTTGCGCATAAGCCCCCAGCGGTTGATGTATTTCATGCGCGATAACATAGCAAAGAATCCGGTGCGCATAATATTCTCCCCTTTTTTGTCTTTTGCTTATTGTACCGCACATTATAGGGGTTGTCTATATCCGGAAAAATCCCAATCTCGTGTTAGTTCTATTACATGGATGCTGCACTGATAACAGCCGTTTTCCCCTGCTAGGTTGCTTTATCCTTTTTTTGCGATATAATAATATAGTTAAGGACATTTTGCGGTGACTTCACCGTTTTTTGAAAATGGGTTGCGCTTATAACCTTGATAAAAGAAAGGACACGAACATCAATATGAAGCTAGGGATTGTCGGTCTGCCGAACGTCGGCAAGAGCACACTGTTTAATGCCATCACCAACGCGGGGGCGGAAAGCGCCAACTACCCGTTTTGCACCATAGAGCCGAACGTCGGTATCGTCGCCGTGCCGGATAAGCGTCTGGATGCGCTTGCTGAGATGTACGACCCGGACAAATACACCCCTGCAACCATCGAGTTTGTGGATATCGCGGGTCTTGTCAAGGGCGCAAGCAAGGGCGAGGGCCTTGGCAACAAGTTTCTTGCTAACATCCGCGAGTGTGATGCGATTGTGCACGTCGTGCGGTGTTTTGAGGACGACAACATCATCCATGTAGACGGCCAAATCGGCCCGCGCAAGGATATTGAGACGATTTCTTTGGAGCTTATCTTTGCCGACCTTGAGATACTCGCCCGCCGCATCGACCGTACCCAGAAGCAGGCGAAGGCCGATAAGAAGTATGCTGCCGAGGTAGAGTTTTTACAGCGCCTTGTCGCCTTTATGGAGGACGGCAAGCCCGCCCGCGCCTTCCCGTGTGAGGGCGAGGAGGCGGAGATTTTAGCCGACATCCCCCTGCTTTCCAACAAACCCATCATCTATGCCGCTAACCTCTCGGAGGATGACTTTACCGGCGGGCTTACCAAGAACCCTCACTATGCCGAGGTCTGCGAGATTGCAAAGGCTGAAAACGCCGGGGTACTGCCCATCTGTGCCCGTCTTGAGGCGGAGATTGCGGATATGACCAAGGAAGAAAAGCAGATGTTTTTAGAGGAGCTTGGCCTATCAGAATCCGGCCTTGACCGCCTTATCCGCGAGTGCTACTCCCTGCTCGGCCTTATTTCCTACCTTACCGCCGGCAAGCAGGAGGTACGCGCATGGACGATTAAGCGCGGCACAAAGGCGCCGCAGGCAGCGGGTAAAATTCACTCCGACTTTGAGCGCGGCTTTATCCGCGCTGAGGTTGTGGCCTTTGACGACCTCATGAGCTGCGGCTCGATGGCTGCAGCCAAGGAGAAGGGCCTTGTGCGGTCCGAGGGCAAGGAGTACGTCATGCAGGACGGCGACGTTGTCCTGTTCCGTTTTAACGTTTAGTTATTTCACATTCCAATAAAGTAACGAGATTTGGCCTTGTTTGCGAATCTTCTTATCCAAACCATAGGAGGAAACTGCAATGAAGCTTTGTCCCGTATGCTATCAGCGCAATGACGACTTGCAGAACACCTGCCATCGGTGCGGCGGTATCCTACCGCAGGAACCGTGTGACCACATGGTCTGCCCCATCTGTAAAAAGGAATATGACCTGCACATGGAAAAGTGCGATGAGTGCGGCGTCTATCTGTGCGCAGTATCCCACCCCCGCCGCGCCGTACATAAACTCTCCCTGTGGAAGTACATAATCGCAATCATTGCCCCGATTGTCGGTCTTATGATTGCAACCGGCATCTTCTCGGTCAACATGAAGGCCGATAAACGCCTTACCGTTTTTTCGGCGGTTTGCTTGGTGCTTTGGATTTTGATTCTTTTTGCATACACCGTTTTACAAACCTTCGCTTAATGCGCGAAACACTTCACACATCACACCCGACATCATAGTCGGGTGTTTTTTCATTTCCCCGGAAAACACGGTTTGTGGTGTCTATTGGTTTTTTCTCACGCAAAGCGTATAATAGATGTATATTTTTGGGGTTACCCCGTTTGATGGAGGTTTCTATGTCCGGCTTTGACCTGTTTGTCCGCTCTATTCGCATCAAGGAGCCGGACAGCAACCTAGAAGATAGCTATGTATCCAAGCTTCCCGTAGTCCGATACTTGCGCGAAAACGGCGGGCTTGCCTTTTTAAAGCCCGTCACCTTCCTTGTCGGGGAGAACGGCACGGGCAAAAGCACCCTGCTTGAGGCAATTGCCGTCGCCTGCGGCTTTAACCCCGAGGGCGGCACCCGCAATTTCAGCTTTTCATCAAACGACACCCATTCTCCCCTTTATCGGGCATTGTCCGTCACCCGCGGCCACGTCCTTCCCAAGGACGGGTTTTTTCTGAGGGCGGAGAGCTTTTATAACCTCGCAAGCGAGATTGACCGCCTAAACGACATCCTTCCCCTGCTCGATAGCTACGGCGGCAGGTCCCTGCACGACCAGTCCCACGGCGAGAGCTTTTTGTCTCTTGTCATAAACCGCTTCGGAGGAGGCGGGCTGTACCTTTTAGATGAGCCGGAGGCCGCCTTATCTCCCCAAAGCCAGCTTGCCTTGCTTGCCCATATCTATAACCTCTCAAAAACCTCCCAGCTTATTATCGCCACCCACTCCCCCATCCTGCTTGCCTGCCCGGATGCCGCCATCTATGAGCTCACCGAGCACGGACTTACCCTGACCCCCTACAAGCAGACCGGTCACTACACCCTGACCAAGCAGTTTTTAGACTGCCCTGACCGTATTCTTTCGCTACTGCTTCAGGAAGAGGACTAAAGCGACTTTCTTATCCGTATCATATTAAGGCATTGTGGCACAAAGCCGCTTTGTGAAAAGCCTTCAGTCAGTTTTTTGTCTCTTGCACCATCAGTGAGGAGTGCTATAATAAAGAAGTGCTCTGTTTTTGATATAGAAGCTTCTTTCAGGTATTCCCTGCGGCGCATGAGCCGCATGCTCGAATCCTATAATATAAGGATGTGTCTTCATACGGCGTAATGGAAAGACCATCTGCATAACATAGAAAGGCGGTACAAGGCATGAGTCATAAGGACAACGGCAATCCCGCCCCATACAAGCGCGCAGGTAAGATTCTGCTCATTATAGGCTGCTCTGTCATGCTGCTCGGGCTTATTTTGCTTGTGTTTGCAAGCCCGACTGTTTCGATTTACACCCTGCTTTTTTCGGTGCTTGTCAACGCCGCAGGCGCCTATCTCTTGTTCTTTCACAGGAATGACTAATCGATCCCTTCGAACGGACTTTTCTAGGAGGCTGTATCTTCTATGCTAAACATCTGCGATACCGCTGCAAACGGCTTGCACGACACAAACGGCTATCTGCGCCGTTCCTGGGCCGAGGTCAACCTGAATGCACTGGATCACAACATAGACATCATCAAATCCTATATCCCCAAAACCTGCGCCATCTTAGGCGTTGTTAAGGCGGATGCCTACGGCCACGGCGACATCATGATTGCAAGGCGCCTTGTGCAAAACGGCGTATCTTGGCTTGGGGTGTCCAACATCGATGAGGCGATGGTTCTGCGCCGCAGGGGTATCGGCCGCGAGACGAACATCCTCATCTTCGGCGATACTCCCGTCTGCTATGCCGCCGACCTTGCCGATTGGGGCATCACCCAGACCGTTTACAGCCCCGACTATGCAAAGAAGCTCTCGCAGGAGGCAACCCGCCTTGGTGTGACTGTTGATGTACATATCAAGGTGGATACCGGCATGGCCCGCATCGGCTTTGTGTGCTTGGATGATAGCCTGCATGCCACCGATGAGGTTGCTGCGGCTGCCGTATTACCCGGACTGCATGCAACGGGCATCTTTACCCATTTTTCCTGCGCAGACGACCCCGACCCCGAGTCGGTAGCCTACACCCGTATGCAGATAAAACGTTTTAACTCTATATGTGATGACCTTGCAAGCCGCGGCATCACTTTCAGATGGAAGCACGCCTGCAACAGCGGCGGCCTCTTAAACTACCCTGAGGCCCACTTTGATATGGTGCGAGCGGGCATTATCATGTACGGCCTTGCCCCCAGCCCTTCGCTCGAGGGTGTCGGCGGATTTACCCCCATCCTTGACCTAAAAACCGTTGTTACGCAGGTCAAAACCATTTCCGCCGGACAGGATGTGAGCTACGGCCGCATCTACCGGGCGGATTCAGACCGCACCATCGCATCTGTTTGCATCGGCTATGCCGACGGCTATTTGCGCAGTTTCTCTAACCGCGCAAGGATGGTGGTAAACGGTCACCTTGCTCCGGTGGTCGGGCGGGTCTGCATGGACCAGCTCATGCTGGATGTCACCGACATCCCCGATGTAAAACCCGGCGATGTCGTCACGGTGTTCGGTTCCAAAGGTGTCACGGCCGACGACCTTGCAAAGCTTACGCAGGATTCCATCGGCTACGAGCTTGTGTGCCTTATCTCCCGCCGTGTGGCGCACGTCTACATCGATAACGGAGAAGAGGTCGCAGTGGCTGACTACATTCGCTCAAAGTAGGTCATAAGCCCATTGACAAAAGTCAATGGGCCTTTTGTTTTATGCAAATTCAACATTTGTTAACAGCTATTTCACACCATTTTCGCGAAAACGGGCTATACTCTAAGTGTACTGGACCCCCAGTACTGCGAATTACTCTCCTCCTCATATACATTCCTTAAAATGCGAAGGACCGTGAATCCCCTCACGGCCCTTCGCATTTTTTATCTTAACTCGCGGCTTACCTCTATAATCTCCCCTTCGGTGTTGGATGCGATGTACTCTAAGACATGGTCGGCAACACTGTCTGCCTTTGCAGTATCGGCGCACACAGCCGCCACCGCAATCACGATGGTCTTGTGAACATCCTGCGCATCCGCCTCGCACACCGAGACGTTAAATTTGCTTTTGAGCCGC
This sequence comes from Bacillota bacterium, assembly GCA_023415575.1. Taxonomy (GTDB): domain Bacteria; phylum Bacillota; class Clostridia; order Oscillospirales; family Ruminococcaceae; genus Acetanaerobacterium. The sequence goes on along the minus strand of JAEZKF010000020.1, from coordinate 94,767 downwards.
GCAACTAGGCTTTTGACCTCCATACGCTTTTCTTTTAGCGACTGCACCCATGGTGCGTATATCCGAACGGTTAGCAGAAGCACCTGCATCCTTTAATCCTCCCTCGTATACTAATTTTTGAATAAACAATTTCAGGTATCGACAGGCTTTGAGATGCCCGTGATAAAATGCTGTTAGGTCGGCAGGGGCAAGTTCTTCGTCCTCCAGTTGAGCCGCAAGGCTGCTTCTGAAAAAGTCCGTTCCCCTGGGCCGGAAGTTAGCTACATACTCATTGGCTGTTTGCCGGGTGTCGGGCCGCCCTTTTCGCAGTAAGGGACATCGCATTGGTCTGCTCCGGAATGATTCTGATAAGCGAGGTTGCTGATGCTCCGGTCGTCATGGGTATCTCAAAGCCTGCCAGCCTGAAAATCCATCACGGGGAGGTGATATTATGAACCCACTTTACGTTGGCATTGATGTGAGCAGCCAAAACAATGTTACTTATCTTATGAAGCCAAATGGCGACAAGCACAGCAGCTTTTCCGTGCAGAATAATCTCGGCGGTGCTAAACTGCTCTCAGAGAGAATTGTGTCGGCACTGGATACGTTGGAGCTTAGCGATGTGGTTATCGGCATGGAGTCCACCTCTATTTACGGGAATCATTTGGTGCATTCCCTGCGGGAGGATGGTCGTCTTGGCCGCTACCAGCGGAAGATCCATGTGCTCAATCCAAAGCAGGTCAGCAAGTTCAAGGAAGCCTATTCGGATCTGCCAAAGAACGATTGGGTGGATGCCTTCGTCATCGCCGACCATCTCAGATTCGGCAGAATTGCATCGGAGGTCTACATGGACGATTACCGCTATGAAGCCTTGAAAACCCTCACCAGAGCCCGTTTCTATGCCGTACAGAATCTCGCCAGAGAGAAACAGCGCTTCGCAAATCTCCTGTTTCTCAAGTGCTCCGGCTTGGCGCAAAGCCCAGATATTAAGAACACCAGCGCATCCGTCCTTGCCTTAATGGAGAAGTTTGAAACTGTGGACGAGCTGGCTTTCGCCGACTTGGATGAGCTGACGGCCTTTCTGGATGAAACCGGCCGCAACTTTGCTGACCCGGCAGCCAAGGCAAAGGAGATTCAGAGAGCCGCCAGAGACTCCTACCGCTTGCCGGTGACGGTCAACGATTCGGTCAATCAGGCGATGTCCGTTGCCATTGCGACCATGCGCTCCATGAGCAAGCAGATCAAGACCTTGGAGAAAGCCATCGAACAGCAGTTTAAGATCATCCCGAATACGCTTACATCCATCCCCGGCATCGGCAAGGTATACTCTGCCGGCATCATCGCCGAGATTGGCGACATCAACCGTTTTCAGTCTCAAGCCTCCGTTGCCAAGTACGCCGGTCTTGTGTGGACACAGCACCAATCTGGTAATTTTGAAGCTGAACACACCCGCATGATCAAGTCCGGCAACCGTTTCCTTCGCTACTATCTGCTGGAAGCTGCGAACTCTGTGAGAGGATGCGACTCCGAGTTTCAGCGCTATTACGGCCTCAAGTACCACGAGGTCACAAAGGGCCAGCACAAACGCGCACTCGCTTTCACTGCCAGAAAACTGGTCAGGTTGGTCTTTCGTCTGCTGAAGGACAACCGCCTGTATAACGTTCGGTGAGCTAATCTCGCCGAAATTTGCAGCCCTGTTTTTGAAAGCTTTCCGGGCAGGGCTTAGATTGGTGCTGCCGTTTTTATCGCGCATGGTAGCTTTTTACTGATTTTTCTTGAATTTTTCCTTGCTCTCCCTATTGACTTAGCACCATTGGACTATTTAAAGTTTGCCGTTCCTTTTTAGCTTAAAAACACAAGTGCATATGTATGCCTTTAAGCTGTTTGCCGTTATCCTGCGCACAGGGTGTTTGCACAGATACAAGCAATAGGGGTTAACCTACTTGGAATTTGGCAATCACAACGATTATTATATTGTTTTGCAGGAGAAAAGTCAACAAAACTATACACCCAGTTCCACTTTTTCTCCGATAATTTCACGGTTTGCACGCAATAGCGGCACAATGAATTCTCTTGAAAATTCCTCTACCTGCTCGGGTGCTCTGCCGGTGAAATTTTCTGCACGCAACAGCCCTTTGAGTTCTTCCTCGGTAAGGCGGAAGGCCTCGTCGTTTGCAATACGCGATACAAGGTCGTTTGCCCCGCCTTCCTCCTTTACCACACGGGCAGCTGCCAGAGAGTGTTCACGAAGGCGCTCATGCAAAACCTGCCTGTCCCCTCCCTTTTTTACTGCCTGCATCATGATGTTTTCCGTTGCCATAAAGGGAAGCTCGTTGTTCACGCGCTGGGCGATTACCTTCGGGTACACCACAAGCCCGTCACACACGTTGAGCATGATGTTCAGGATTGCATCCACGCCTAAGAAGGCCTCTGCAACGCTGATGCGCTTATTTGCGGAATCATCAAGCGTGCGCTCAAACCACTGGGTCGCTGCGGTAAATGCAGGATTGAGGCTGTTGGTAATCACATATCGGGCAAGTGCTGTTATGCGTTCGCTGCGCATGGGGTTTCGCTTATAGGGCATAGCAGATGAACCGATCTGATTCTTTTCAAACGGCTCCTCCATCTCCTTAAAGTTCTGAAGGATGCGCAGGTCGTTTGAGAATTTAGATGCCGACTGGGCTATACCACTGAGTGTTGCAAGCACCTGTGCATCCACCTTGCGGGAGTAGGTTTGGCCGGAAACCGGCACGACGCTTTCAAAGCCCATCTCTGCGGCAATCAACTGCTCGAGCTTTTTTATCTTCTCGCTGTCGCCGTCAAACAACTCCACAAAGCTCGCCTGTGTGCCGGTAGTTCCCTTTGAGCCTAACAGCTTGAGGGTTGAGATGCGGTAATCTACCTCATTTAGGTCGTATAAGAGCTCATTCATCCAAAGTGTAGCGCGTTTGCCCACCGTGGTTAACTGAGCCGGCTGCAGATGGGTGTATGCGAGAGCAGGCATGTCCTTATATTTAAGAGAAAAGTCGTGCAAAAGGGCAATTACATTGATAATCTTTCTTCTAACAACCTGCAGGGCCTCGCGCATGATGATAATGTCGGTATTATCGCCTACATAACAGGAGGTTGCGCCGAGGTGGATAATGCCCTTTGCCTTCGGGCACTGCAGGCCGTAAGCATATACATGGGCCATCACATCGTGGCGGACCAGTTTTTCGCGCGCGTTTGCCTCCTCGTAGTTGATGTTATCGGCATTCGCCTCAAGCTCGGCTATCTGTTCATCGGTTATCCCGAGCCCTAGTTTCTGTTCGGCCTTGGCAAGCGCAATCCACAGCCTGCGCCAGGTCTTAAACTTCTTGTCCGCAGAAAACAGATACTGCATTTCTTCGCTTGCATACCGTGTGCAAAATGGACTTTCGTACGAGTTGTGCAAACAAATACACCTCCGAGTTATTCGTCAGTGGGCTACCCTTCCCCCACGTATTCAGACACGAAACCATTATACCACTAATTCAGACTGTTGTGGGAACGAATTTTAAAATATTGGGGATTTAAAAGAAAAGAACCGGGTAGTACAAAGACTACCCGGTTTGTATTGTTATTTCTTAAGCTGCCTTACACAACAGTTTTCTGGCTGATGCAAGCTTTACGCACAGGCAGAACAGCTCCATCGCTGTTTGAAGCTCATCAATCGGCGGGAAGGTCGGCGCAATACGGATGTTTCGGTCATGCGGGTCCTTGCCGTAGGGGTATGTAGCTCCCGCAGGCGTCAGAACAACACCAGCCTCAGCACACAGGCGCACAACCTCTTTGGCACATCCATCCGGCACATTGACCGAGATGAAATATCCGCCGTTCGGCTTATGAAACTGAACCAAGCCCAAAGGAGAAAGCTCTTTAGCAAGCATCTCCACCACCAGGTTAAACTTCGGAATCAGCATCTCAGCCTGCTTTTTCATATGAGCAGTGATGCCGTTAATGTCCTTAAAGTAACGCACATGACGCAGCTGGTTGAGCTTATCGGGGCCGATGGTCTGGATGGTAAGCTGCTTCTTAATAAAGGCCACGTTGTTCTTGGATGCCGCCATTACCGCAAGACCCGCACCCGGGAAGGTAATCTTAGAGGTTGAAGCAAACTCAAACACCATATCCTCGGTTCCCGCTGCTCTACACTCGTCAAAGATGTTAAGCAGTTTATCGCTTCCCTCTAAATCGTGCACGATATATGCGTTATCCCAGAAGATTCTAAAATCCTCTGCGGCGGGCTGCAAACGCGCAAAGCGGGCAACAACTTCATCCGAATAGGTGATGCCATCGGGGTTAGAGTACTTGGGAACACACCAGATACCTTTAATGGATGAATCCGACCCAACAAAGCGTTCCACTACATCCATATCGGGGCCATCTTCCTTCATGGGAACAGTAATCATGTCGATGCCGAAATGTTCGCAGATGGCAAAGTGACGGTCGTATCCGGGAGACGGACACAAAAATTTCACGCTTTCAAGTGCAGACCACGGCTTAGTAGAGCCATACACGCCATGCAGCATGGCACGCGCGATGGTATCATACATCATGTTCAGGCTGGAATTTCCGCCAATAATGATATAGTCGGTAGGTACACCCAGTATATCCGAAAACAGGCGTTTTGCCTCGGGAATGCCGTCAATGCCGCCGTAGTTTCTGCAGTCTACACCGTCTTCAGCATTCAAAATGTCCTTGCTCGAAAGGCAATCGAGTATTCCATTTGAAAGGTCAAGCTGTTTGGCCGAAGGCTTTCCACGCGACATATCAAGGCGCAATCCTGCCGCCCGGAAGTTGTCATATTGTGTTGCCCACTGCTGTTCCAGCTCCATCAATCGCTGTTTTGGTAGTTCATGCAGCATGTTCATGTTTCTATCCCCTGTACGAAATGGCTTTTTATGATATAAATTTAACGTGTCTTATTATAATATAGGTTTAATAATTTTGCAAGTTTAATTTTTCATTCCTGCAAAATAAAGGTGTAACCCATTTTATTCCGCACAGGGATAATGTGCTAAAATTCACACAGACCGGCTGTTCTGGGGAACGGGATGACATCGCGGATGTTGGAGATACCGGTGAGGTACATGAGCAGACGCTCAAATCCAAGGCCAAAGCCCGCGTGTTTGGTGCCGCCGTATTTTCTCAGGTCAAGGTACCAGCTGTAGTCCTCGATGTTGAGACCAAGTTCCTTCATGCGATTAACAAGCAGGTCATAACGCTCCTCGCGCTGGCTGCCGCCAATCAGTTCACCGACACCGGGTACAAGCATGTCCATTGCGGCAACGGTTTTTCCGTCATCATTCTGGCGCATGTAGAAGGCCTTAATCTCCTTGGGATAGTCGGTTACAAACACAGGCTTTTCAAACACCTTTTCGGTCAGATAGCGCTCATGCTCGGTCTGCAGGTCGCTGCCCCACGATACGGGGTATTCAAACTGTGCATTGTTCTTTTCAAGAATCGCAACGGCGTCGGTATAGGTAACATGGGCAAACTCGCTGTTTACAAGCTGGGTAAGGCGGGCAATCAAAGCCTTATCCTTATCATAAAAATCATTAAAGAACCGCATCTCCTGTGGGCAGGTATCAAGCACATGCCCAATAACCGATTTGACCATCTTCTCGGCAAGGGCCATATCATCCGCAAGGTCTGCAAAGGCAATCTCCGGCTCGATCATCCAAAACTCCGCCGCATGACGGGGTGTGTTGGAGTTTTCTGCACGGAAGGTCGGGCCAAAGGTGTAGACCTTGCCAAAGGCAAGCGCCATGCACTCAGCTTCAAGCTGTCCGGATACGGTCAGTCCGGTCTGGCGGCCAAAGAAATCCTGAGTAAAATCAACCTCGCCATGCTCGTTGAGCGGAGGGTTTTTCTCATCTAAGGTGGTCACACGGAACATCTCGCCCGCGCCTTCGCAGTCGCTGCCGGTAATCAGCGGAGTGTGGGCATACACAAAGCCGTTATCGTGGAAGAATCGATGGATGGCATAAGATGCCTCAGAACGCACGCGAAAGGCTGCGCCAAAGGTGTTGGTGCGCGGGCGCAGGTGCTGGATGGTGCGCAAGAACTCAGGTGAGTGGCGCTTCTTCTGCAGGGGATAATCCGGCGTAGAGGTTCCTTCCACGAACACCTCTCTTGCGTGAATCTCCAGCGGCTGCTTTGCCTGCGGGGTCAGTACGACATTACCGACAACGCGGATGGCAGAGCCGACATTGAGTTTTGCAAGCTCGCGATAGTTTTCGACCTTACCGTCCTCCATGATTACCTGGAGGTTTAAAAAGCAGGAGCCGTCGTTGATTTCAATAAAGCAGAGCGTCTTAGATTCACGAAGGGTTTTTATCCAACCGCAGACAGAAACTTGCTCGCCTTCGAGCTTTGCGGCATCTTCAAATAGGTGCTTGATTTCGATTCTTTGCATAGTAATACTCCTAACTTGATTGATATGTGAATGAATCTTGGCTATTCAAACGGCTGCAATTGGTGGTCAAGGATGGCGGTACGCCGCACAAGTGTGTTTGCAAACTCTACGTCACACGCCTTGCGAAACGCTTCAATAACAAGGGACGGGTTCAGGTTTTCGTTTATCCCGGCGCGTAGCCGCATCGATATTACAAGGGTATTCCCTTCAACGTTTGCATCTGTGTTGATGATATAGTCCTTCAGATTGACCTCTTTATACCCTTTTTTGGTCTTTTTATCCGAGGCGATAACCGGCTGCGAGATAAAGCTAATCCATTTACTGAGCAGCACACCTGCATCATTCGAGGGGATTGTAACGGTGTAATCTGCATACGCAATCGCTTCAGGCTTGTTAATCGGTTCCGCTACGCGAAGGACGCGAATGTCGGGTGGGAGTGCACTGTTGAGCCTAGTTACAATCTCATCAAACGGCATATCTTCATTAAGTCGAATATCCATCGTTTCGCAGGCCCCGGCATAGCCCAGAGATAACGGCAGTGCAAAGGTCAGGTAAATGTGCGGGTTAAACCCTTGGGTATACCAAACCGGAATACCGGCGCGCTTTAAGGCGCGCTGCATACACCGCATCATATCAAGATGCGATATGTATACGGCCCTTCCCTCTTTTGAGAACCATACCCTAACGCTTTTCACAGCACACACCTCCCTTTGCCTGTGCTGCTCCGCATGATGAGCATGCCAGCCTGCAATGCGGTGTTGTCAGACCCTCGCGCGCACGCTTGTTTTCACGAACCAAAAACTCCTTGGAGATGTAGTAATCCAAGTGATCCCACGGCATAATCTCGTCATAAGCGCGGCGGCGGTTCGCATAAAAGGCAGGGTCGAGTCCCTGCTCTGCGATAATTTGCATCCAGTCATCAAAGCGAAAATGCTCATCCCATCCGTCAAAGTAGCAGCCGGATAGGAAGGCTGCCTCAATTACCCTACCAAGCCTTCTGTCGCCGCGGGCTAACACTGCTTCGAGTATGCTGGTGTTAAGCGAGTGGTAGCTGAGCGAAATCTTGCGGCTGGAGAGCGACTCTCGCAGTAAGGCCTGCTTGTACGCAATCTGCTCGCGGGTATCCTGCGGCTCGAACTCAAACGGGGTAAACGGCTTCGGAACAAAGGTCGCAACACTGACGCCTACATTAACACCCTTACCCTTCTGCCTTGTGGGAAGTGAGTAATAAAGGTCAACGATCTTCTGTGCAAGCTCGATAATACCCTTTACATCCTCATCGGTCTCGGTGGGCAGACCAAGCATAAAGTAAAGCTTTACGCTGGTATACCCTCCTTCAAAGGACTGCTTACAGGTATTAAGTACCTCTTGCTCGGTGATATTCTTGTTTATGACATCACGAAGCCGCTGTGTTCCCGCCTCGGGAGCAAAGGTAAGACCGCTTTTGCGGACCTGTGTAATCTTCTCCATAAGGTCCTGCGGAAAGTTGTCGATTCTAAGGCTGGGCAGTGAAAGGTTGATTTTTTCTTCACTTGTCCAGCCAATCATCTCCTCAAGCAGGTCTTTTAGCTGCGAATAGTCGCTCGTACTCAGCGATGAAAGCGAAATCTCTTCATATCCGGTTGAGGAGCAAAGGTCACGCGCGTTGGAATCTAAGACTGCGCTTGACTTTTCGCGAAGCGGGCGGTAGATAAAGCCCGCCTGACAGAACCTGCACCCGCGCAGGCAGCCGCGCATGACCTCAAGCTGGGCGCGGTCATGCACGATACTGGTAAAGGGTACGACAAAGGTATCTGGGTAGAAGACTGTGTCTAAATCGCGGATGATGGCCTTGCGTACCTTTTGCGGCGCACCATCCTTCGCCGTTACGCGATAGATTGTGCCGTCCTCGTTGTAGGAAACCTCATACAGCGACGGGACATACACGCCTTCTATGTGCGCTGCCTTTCGCAGAAACTCCTCTTTGCTAAGCCCCTGTTCCTTTGCTTCAAGGTACAGGTCGCACAGGGCGAGGATGTGCTCCTCCCCCTCTCCCAACATAAACAGGTCGATGAAATCGCACATCGGCTCGGGGTTGCAGGTACAAGGACCTCCGGCAACAACAAGCGGCCAGAGCCCTTTGCGTTCAGATGCCCGCAGGGGGATACCGGCAAGCGACAGCATGTATAAAACGTTTGTGTAGCTGAGTTCATACTGCAGCGAAAAGCCGATGATATCAAAGCCCGAGATGGGCTCAAGGCTTTCGAGTCCATACAGGGGGATATCATTCTTTATCATCTGATCACGCATATCCACCCAAGGAGCAAACACACGCTCGCACCAGATGTCATCCCGGGTATTAAGCAGTGAGTAGAGAATCTTCATGCCGAGGTGGGACATGCCAATCTCGTAGGTATCGGGAAAGCAGAATGCAAACCGCAGCTTTACATCCCGCGCATCTTTAATCACACTTCCAAGCTCGCCGCCTATATATCGGGCGGGGCGCTCCACCAAAGGCAGAACAGCGTCCAGCTTGTCCTTAAGGTTATTCATCATCAAGCTTCATGCCTTTCTATGCCGTACATCAAAACAGCATATTGAATAGTAAGTAAATCATAAGCCGCGGTTGCAGGAGCTTGTCCATTTGACTAGTATTGCGACTTATATCTCAGATTTATATTATAACATAACGCTCGTCTTTTTTGTACGCAGTTCCACAATAAGACTTAAAGCCAAAAACACGCACACCACAAGAAGCGAAAAGTTGTGGTTGGGGCGCAAAAGTAAAACAACCCCCAGCACAAATAACGGCACAATGATAAGAAGCGATAGAATAAGCGAAGCACGCCTTCCTGTCTGTTCACCGAGGATTGCTGTCAATATCAAGCTAGCCGCGCGGCCTCCGTCCAAAGAGCCCACCGGCAAGAGGTTAAACACACCAATACATAGATTGACGGCACGAATCAATGAGTTACCGCACAGAACAAACAGCAGGAGATTGGCCGCAGGCCCTGCCAATAACACAACAAGCTCCTCCCAGACCAACAGAGCATCAACACGGGTGATGCGGATGCCGAACGCCTCAAATGTGACCGATTTCACCTCACCCTTTAGTGCGAGCAAGGCGGTCAGGTGGGCAAGCTCATGTACGGCGGAGCATAAAAAGGCGCACAACATCACACCCGAGGCATCATACGAGAGCAGCAAGGCCACAACCGCGAGAAAAAGAAACTTTATCTCAACCTTTATGCCGAAAAGATTAAAGCACATTCAGTCCATCCTTGTCAAACACCCACATCGGGTCGGCGCACAGGCCGTCCTTGCGGATTTCAAAATGAAGATGGGGCCCCGTTGTAAGTCCGGTGTCTCCCACAAGGGCAATGGTCTCCCCGCTTTTTATGTTTGCGCCGAGCGGGGCAATAATCTTTTGACAATGGCAGTACACGGTGTAAAAGCCTGCCCCGTGGTCTAGCACAATCACATTTCCGTATGTTTCGCTTTCACTGATATCATGCACCCTGCCGCTGACTGCAGCCATAATACGAGTACCGGGCGCGGCTGCAATGTCGATGCCGGTGTGAAAGTCCCGTTTGCCGGTCACAGGATGTGTCCGGTAACCAAACCCGCATGAAATCGTGCCGCCTTCTACCGGGTACAAAACACTGCCAAACACCGTAACGGGTGAGAATGTCGCACCCTCGGGCGCCTTCATCCGCCGGGAGGACATGGATGAAACCATACGCATTGGTTTGAGTATAGAAAAAGCAGGCATCTTATCCCCTATGCCTGCTTTTTCATCTGTGTTGTCGCCAAGGAAGGAAAAGGTCTGCGCCAATGCGTCCTCGATGGTTTTGACGTTGTCGCCAAGCAGCCTGCCGGTGTAGCTTTCGCTTATTATCTCGCCGTAGGATTGCTTAAGCACTTCAAACGCAGGACCGCCAAACTGTTTTACTGCAAGAACGGTGAGCAGGATAAGCACACATAAGAATAGTTGAAGGGTGATAATCCTTACGTAGCTTGGCTCTCTGGCCTGTTTGTCCTGATTGGCACGTGGAGTCCGCTCCCGGTACTGCGCACGGTTGGTTTCGGTCATAGCAGTCACACTCCCGAATATAGTATATTCTGGTATGTGACAGAAAATTACTACACTATGGAGTTAAGGGATTGGCGACTTTTGGATGCCTTTATTAGGGCAAATTCTATTCGTTTACTCGCCAAGCAGGTCAAGTAGCTGCTGCTCGGTCAACACCGGAATACCAAGTTCGTTCGCCTTTGTCAGCTTGCTGCCTGCTTCTTCACCTGCAACAACGTAGCTCGTTTTCTTGGAAACACTGGAGGATACCTTTCCTCCCTGCGATTCAATCAGCTTGGTGGCCTCATTGCGCGAAAGAGTCGGAAGGGTTCCGGTCAGTACAAAGGTAAGACCCTTTGCCTTGTCACCTTCCGGCGCTAAGGTCGACTGCATGTTAACCCCCGCTGCTTTAAGCCGATTGATAAGGTCGACCGTTCCGCTATGGGAGAAGAACTCAACTACGCTGTTTGCCATGATGTCGCCCATGCCCTCGATTGTCGCAATCTCATCCGCCTGCGCATTCATGAGCGCATCCATCGTACCAAACCGCTTTGCAAGCAACTGGGCTGCCTTTTGTCCGATGCCTCGGATACCGAGCGCATAGACTAATCTGCTGAGGTCGGCGCCTTTTGAACGCTCGATGGAAGCGAGCAGGTTTGAAACTGAACGCTCACCCATGCGTTCCAGCGTCAGGAGCTCTGATGCTGAGAGTGTATATAAATCTGCTGCGGATTGCAATAGGCCGTTTGATACGAGACTCTCTATAACGGCGGGGCCCATGCCCTCGATGTCCATTGCATCACGCGAGACAAAGTGCTCAAGGTTTTTTAACAGCGTTGCTGGGCATTCAGGGTTGGTACACCGTAAAACAGCCTCACCGGTCTCACGGAATACGGGCTCATTACAAGACGGGCAGTGTGTCGGCATCTGAAAAGGCACGCTGTCCTTTGTGTGCTCAACAACCCCCAGCACCTCCGGGATAATCTCACCCGCTTTGCGCACAAGGATGATGTCTCCGATGTGGATGTCCTTTTCTTTGATAAAATCCTCATTGTGCAAAACGGCACGGCTTACGGTGGTTCCAGCTAGTGTAATCGGCTCAAACACAGCCGTTGGGGTCAAAGCACCGGTTCTGCCGACATTGATTTCAATATCAAGCAGCTTTGTGGGCTTTTCTTCGGGCGGATATTTGAACGCAACCGCCCACCGCGGAAATTTTGCTGTTGCACCAAGCAACTCACGGTCTGCAAAGGTATCTACCTTTACAACCGCACCATCGATATCAAAGGGGAAGGTTCCGCGTGCTTCACCGATGCGCTCTATCTCCTTCATGGCGCCGTCGATGTTGTCAAATACGCGGTAGGATGGAATAACCTTAAACCCAAGATCTGCAAGTAAATCAAGGGACTGTTTATGGGATGTAACGGTCTCCCCTTCAATCTGCTGAATATTAAAGACAAAGATATCAAGCCGCCTTTGAGCGGTTATCTTGGGGTCTTTTTGGCGCAGTGAGCCCGCCGCAGCGTTGCGGGGGTTTTTAAAGGGCTGGACTCCTTCAAGCTCCTGCCGTTTAACTACCTCATCAAAGCTCTTGCGGGGCATATATACCTCTCCGCGTACCTCGATAAAAGGTAGCGCCCGCTTTAAGCGCAGCGGAATTGAGCCGATGGTTTTGAGGTTTAGCGTCACATCCTCACCAACAAAGCCGTCGCCGCGCGTGGAGCCGCGCACAAAGTAGCCGTCGCGGTATTCAAGCGAAACCGAAAGCCCGTCTATCTTCGGCTCTACAACATAACGCACCGAGCTTACGACATCGCGCACCCTTTTGTCAAATGCTTTGACTTCATCAAGCGAGAACACATCTTGCAGGCTGCCCATCTGCACCGTGTGTACAACGGACTCAAAGGTATTGAGCGCCTTTCCGCCCACTCGCTGGGTAGGCGAATCTACGGTCAGGAGCTCTGGGTATTGCTCCTCAATATCAATGAGTTCATGCATCAAAACATCATATTCATAATCCTCGACGAGAGGGTTGTCCAGCACATAGTAGTGATGGTTATACTTCTCCAGCAATTCTCTTAGTTCCTGCGCTCTCTTTTTGGCGGCTTCAAAATTCATGTTTACACATCCTATTAGATACGCAAGGCAAAGCACGCGCATCTGTTCATAAATTATACTGATAAAATGAGGCAAGCATTATTGGGGCTTGTATTGGTGTTATTATAGCATATTATGCCCACCATTTGCATCAGAAGATAGATAAACATTTGCTTCATTCCGTATTTAGCCCAGGTATAATGGAAGACCCTTCAATGGCAACCTCGGTAAACGATTCGGGTACCTTTCCAATAAGGATGGTGTCGATGATAATGAAGTTGCATGGAACCTCCACACGGCTGGAGTGGCCTGCAATCATCGCTGTAACTGCCACATCTACCTCCAGCGTGATTCGGTGGCGCGTTTGGTTGATTCCGGCCGATTCAAATGAATGGGAAAACTGCGCGCTGACTTCACTTGCGGGCGCAATGCGAAACGGCAACGTCGGCCCCCGCCCCATGAGCATTGGATTACCAAGAAGGGTGCCGATATTGACCTTTATCTCAGCAGCACCGATATCGGACAACCTGTCCAAAATGGATGTGGTCAGACGGGATTTTAAGATGTTTACGGTCACTGCATCGGTCTCCATCGAAGCGATGGTTCCGTCCGCATCTTTTGAGATGTTGACTAGGTCGTTATAACGAACATGGTTTTCCTCTAGCTCCGCTACCACAGCATCGTTGATGATTCTGGTTGCCAGGTTTTTTGCCTGATACTCCGAAAAGGTGTCAATCACAGGGCGCATCTTAATATCAAAAAAGATCATGGTAGCGAGTACAATTGCAAGCGCGAGTATCAGCTTTAACCGCAGACGTTGTGCATCATCTATCCATATCCTGCGCACCGTGCCCCGCCGCCTCTCAAATTTACTAAATATACTAATTTTATCTGTTTCACCTTATTCAAAAGCAACTTCTAATCTAAAAATTGAAAACATCCTCAATTATATATATTCGGTATAGCTCGGGGATGTTCCCCGTGTGATTATTTTGGTATACAAAAATCCGCAGCGCTTTTGCACTGCGGATGATTTTATTGATGTATTCAAATAGAATTAGATGGAAATCTGATGTGCAACCTGATAAGCGTGACGGTCGACATCCTTCTTCATCTGAAGTGCTTCATAGATATCGATGTCAGTTATCTTGTTGTCGCGCATAACAACAACGCGGTTGCCGATGCCCTTCTCGAGCAGTTCTACTGCATAGTGACCCATCAGGCTTGCATTGACGCGATCCATCACCGTAGGCGAGCCGCCACGCTGTACATGGCCAAGAACCGTTGCACGGGTCTCAATCTTGGTGTTCTCCTGAATCATCTTTGCAAGCTGCTCAAGGCTGGGATTTCCGTCTGCAACAACACCCTCTGCAACAACAATGATGAAGTGGTGTTTGCCGGTGCCCTGTGCCTTCATCATGCGGTCATATACATCACGCTTAAGATCGTACTCAATCTCGGGAACGAGGATGGCGGTTGCGCCGCAAGCAATACCGGTATTGAGAGCGATATGTCCTGCATGTCTGCCCATAACCTCAACGACGCTGCAACGGTCATGTGACTGAGCAGTATCGCGCAGCCTGTCCACCATATCCATCGCGGTGTTCATTGCGGTGTCGTAACCAATGGTATATTCAGATGCAGCAATATCGTTGTCGATTGTTCCAGGAAGACCGATACAGGGAATGCCCATCAGCGAGAGGTCGCGCGCACCGCGGAAGGAGCCGTCGCCACCGATTACCACAATGCCGTCGATGCCGTTCTTAATGCAGACATCTCTTGCTTCTTCTACACCTGCCTGATCACGGAAGCGTGCACAGCGTGCAGTGTACAGCATAGTACCTCCGCGATGTATAATATCCGAAACACTGCGCAGGGTCATCTCCTGCATCTCTCCGGTAAGAAGTCCGTTGTAGCCGCGCATAATACCCATGACACGAATGCCCTTATGCAGAGCTGTTCTCACTACAGCGCGCACTGCCGCATTCATACCCGGCGCGTCTCCTCCGCTTGTTAAAACGCCAATTGTTTTTACCTGTTTCATAGATTACGCCCATGCCTTTCCGATACCATGCCATTTGGAATAGTATCAATTGTTGTTCGATGTTTTAGTGTGATTGCTTAATACTATATCCATGCTTGGACCTACTAACAAATTTTAATTATAATATAACCCTTATTTTTTTTCAATGACTATTTTAGGGTTTTTTGTAGAAACAATGCCGTTTCTGTTACTCTCGCAGCACGACGTTGGCCTCCCCGAGAATATTACTGAGCTCCTTGAGCAGAGCCGGTTCCGGTGTCGTCCACATCGTTTGTGCCGCCTGTGTTAGGATGTTCTCTTTTGAAAAGTAAACATACACTGGCGTTAACCCCGAAAAGAACTCCAGCATCGGTTGTATGCGTGCTAGACGTTCATCATCGCGAGACTCCAGTTTGAGGTATAAGCCTGACCGCGACTTCTTTGCGCCCTGCGTTTTGGGCTGAACTGCGTTCACCCGACTGGGCTCATTTACCACAGGTGGTGGTGCCTTCAGGGCATCCTCTACCGTTTGGATGGTTTCGCAAATGATCTTTGGCTCTTCCTCTTCTTTGACAGAGATTCGGCCCGTGATGACCGCAATTGAGCCTTCATTTAGGAGATTTGTGCCACCGAGACTCGTAAGCAGGTTAGGAAACACGATTGCCTCAAGCGATGCCGTGGTGTCTTCAATCTGAATAAAGGCCATAGTCTTGTTGCTCTTTGTGGTCTTGAGCTTTTTGCTTGTTATGATACACAGCATCCTTGCCATATCACGGTCTTTGAACCTGCCGTCTCCTTCCGAGCAGGAGCGTGTAATCTCTTCAAGGTCTACGGTGCGTAGCTTTGCGGCAGCATCTCGGTAATCATTCAGAGGATGGCCTGAAATAAACAACCCGATGGTTTCCTTTTCAAACCGCAAAAGCTCCGAGAGCGGAAACTCCTCCTCGTCGGGGATGGGCGGCTCATAGCTTTCATTCACCATACCGGCTGAGAACAGGTCAAGCTGGCCTTCCAGCATACTTTTGCCGCGAGACCCGATACCGTTGAGGATGCTTTGGGAATGGATAAATAGCTGGCGGCGCTTGTACCCAAGGCTATCAAAGGCACCAGCCTTAATTAGGCTTTCCAGTCCCCTGCGGTT
Organism: Bacillota bacterium; assembly: GCA_023415575.1. Taxonomy (GTDB): domain Bacteria; phylum Bacillota; class Clostridia; order Oscillospirales; family Ruminococcaceae; genus Acetanaerobacterium. The sequence continues at coordinate 79,037 of JAEZKF010000020.1, read as the reverse complement.
TAGGTCTGTTCCCTGTAAACGCTCGCAGAAACTGTAAAAGGACTTATAGGGTCCCTTGCGCTTGCGGTTTTCAATCAGATCACGGATAAAACCGCGTCCCAGATTCTTAATAGCAAGCAGACCGAACCGGATACTATCACCCGAAACCGTAAAGCCTTCCTCGCTCTGGTTAATATCGGCGGGCAGCACCGGAATGCCGATGCGCGCGCACTCGTTTATATACTCTACTACCTTGTCGGTATTGTCCAATACACTGGTAAGCAGTGCCGCCATATACTCCTTGGGGTAGTGGCACTTAAGATACGCCGTCTGATAGGCCAGAAAGGCATAGGCCGCGGCGTGGGACTTATTAAATGCATAGGATGCAAAGCTACTCATCTCATCAAAGATCTCGTTTGCAACCTCCGCCGGAACACCATTGCTGACAGCACCCACACATTCGATGCTGCCGTCCGGCTTCTTAGCGCCGTAGATAAAGTTGCGGCGCTCTTTTTCCATGACATCTGCCTTTTTCTTGGACATCGCACGGCGCACAAGATCTGCCCTGCCGTAGGAGTACCCGGCCAACTCACGGCAGATCTGCATTACCTGCTCCTGATATACAATGCACCCGTAGGTTACCTCCAAAATCGGCTTGAGCAGGGGTGTTTTGTAGGTAATCGACTCCGGCGAGTGGCGGTTTGCTATGTACTTCGGAATAGAATCCATCGGCCCGGGACGGTAAAGGGAGATTACGGCAATCAAATCCTCAATGCTGTTCGGCTTTAAATCTGCCAACACCCTGCGCATACCAGCCGATTCAAACTGGAATACACCCTGCGTCAGCCCTTGCGAGAGCATCAAAAAGACTTGTTGATCGTCTTCCGGAATATTGTCCATCGAAAAATCGGGGTTATAGCGCCGAATCATTTCCTCGCTGTCGTGCACAACAGTAAGGTTGCGCAGGCCGAGGAAGTCCATTTTGAGCAGACCCAATTCCTCAAGTGTCGTCATCGGGAACTGTGTGATAATAGCCTCGTCGCTCTTTGTAAGCGGAACGTAATCGCTAACCGGATCGCGTGTAATCACCACGCCTGCAGCGTGCGTAGACGCATGGCGAGGCATACCCTCAACCTTACGGGCCATATCCAAAAGCTCTTTGATGCGGTCGTCGGTTTCGTACAGACCTTTTAACTCCGGTACAGTTGATAAGGCTTTGTCTATGGTCATATGTAATTCGGTCGGCACCAGCTTTGCCACCGTATCCACTGTTTGGTACGGAATGGCAAGGGCACGACCGACATCGCGGATGGCAGCGCGCGCCGCCATCGTACCGAATGTGATAATCTGCGCCACATGGTCGGCACCGTATTTGGAGATAACGTATTCAATTACCTGCTGGCGTCGTTCATAGCAGAAGTCGATATCAAAGTCGGGCATACTGATGCGCTCGGGGTTCAAAAACCGCTCGAACAGCAGGTTGTACTTAATCGGGTCAATTCCGGTAATACCGATGCAATACGCGGCAAGACTTCCGGCGCCCGAGCCTCTGCCCGGCCCAACCGGTATACCGTGCTTGCGGGCATAATCGATAAAGTCGTGAACGATCAAGAAGTAGTCTACATAGCCCATGTTGGTGATGACCGATAGCTCGTACTCCAGTCGTTTGACTATCGATTCATCCGGCTGTTTGCCGTAGTTGCGATACAGGCCCTCGTAGCACTTATCTCTAAAGTACGTTAGATTATCCTTTCCCTCCGGCGCTTTAAAATACGGTAGCTTAGTAACACCAAACTCAAAATTAACCTCGCAACGCTCAGCAATTCGAACGGTGTTTTCAATCGCCTGCGGGGCATATGAGAAGAGCTCGCTCATCTCATCGCCGCTCTTTATGTAGAACTCGTCGGTTTCAAACTCCAGAGTATCGTCGTCTTCTACCGTGTGTCCGGTTTGGATGCACACCATAACATGGTGCATCTTAGAGTCCTCGCGCTCTAAATAGTGCGCGTCATTTGTCGCTACAAGACCAATCCCCGTTTCCTGCGAAAGGCGGACAATGTGTGGGATAATCTCCTTCTGCTCGCGGATGCCGTGATCCTGTATCTCTAAAAAGTAGTTGTCTTTGCCGAAAATCTCAGCATACTGCAGGGCGGTCTCCTTGGCCGCTTCATAGCCCTCGTTTAGCAGCTTGCGCGGTATTTCGCCCGCAAGGCACGCAGAAAGGCAGATAAGTCCTTCGTGGTATTGGCGAAGCAGTTCAATGTCAACACGCGGACGGTTGTAAAAACCCTCGATAAAACCTTTGGATACGAGCTGAATGAGGTTTTGATAGCCTGTATTATTCTCGCACAAAAGCACCAAATGATAGGGGCTGGAATCTAGCTGATGCACCTTATCAAACCGCGTGCGCGGCGCAACATACACCTCACACCCGATGATGGGCTTTATCCCCTGCTTACGTGCCTGTTTATAAAAATCAATAACCCCATACATCACGCCGTGGTCGGTAATTGCGACCGCCTTCTGCCCAAGGTCGTTTGCTCGCGCAAGCAACTTGGGGATACGGCATGCGCCATCAAGCAGGCTGTATTCACTATGAACATGCAGGTGTACAAAATCCTTCACTGTGGATACGCCCCTTTCGCAGTGGGAATAAGTAAATAGCATCTTAGCGTTTTATGCTCTTTCGGCTCGCTTTGCTCTTAGATCTCTGTGCGGTTTCGATTATCCTACGCAACCTATGGCTTACCCCGGAACGTGTGAGCGGTGGGTTGAGCATAGTACCAAGCTCGCTCAGTGAGCTTTCGGGGTACTTCAGACGAAGCGAGGCAATCTCCTTTAGCTCGTCTGGCAGGTGTTCAAAGCCGCCCGACCTTTTGAGTGCACGGATTGCCCGTATCTGCTGGGTTGAGGCGGTTACAGTCTTTTCGATGTTGGCGGTCTCGCAGTTTGTTTTGCGGTTAATGTTGTTGCGCAAGTCCTTGAGCACTTTTACATCCATAAGCTCAAGGGTTAAGCGTGTTGCACCCATGTAGGTGATGAGGTCCTCAATAACCGAGCTCTCGCGGAAGTACAACACATTACTTCCCTTGCGCTGGGTCATCTTGGCCTCAAAACCCGCCTGAGACAGGATATAGGCTAGGTTTTTGCTCAAGGTAAAACGCGGGGCAACAAACTCAAGCCGGTAGGTCTTGCCGGGGTCGCTGACATATCCGCAAGCGAGGAAAGCCCCACGGATAAAGGCACAGACCTCCTCCTCGCTTTCGAGGTTTGCCATGTTTATTTTTACCGATACCTCCTGCAAATCATGAGACAAAAACGAAATGAGTTTGCGCTTCTCATCAATAGAACCCACGGAAAGTAAAAACAGCGGGTTTGCCCCGCCCGATACCCTAAGCACCGCATCGATGCCGCACAGCTCCTTGAGTAATGTCTTATAGCGTGATGCCACACACTCATACTCGGTTTGGATTAGAAGTGTATCCTGAGAAAAGCTTCGAGAAAACAAAACAAGCCCATAAAGCATGGCTTTTTTCTGTAAAGCTGACTGCCTTGTCAGTGCGGCAATCTCGCTTTTGAGCTTAAAACCAAAGCTGTTTGGGTCTACCATGCAAAAACCTCCCTAGCCGCCATGAATAAACCGTCAGCGGTCTTTGGTGATGTCACGGTGATTGGCAATCGCCCGAATACCCTTTTGCTCCAACGCGGCACAAACCTTTTGTGCAAAGGTGACTGAACGATGTTTACCCCCGGTACAGCCGATTGCAACAACCAGTTGGCTCTTGCCCTCGTTGGTATACAGGGGCAGCGAAAACTCAAGAAAATTGATAATGCGCCTTAGAAACTCATTGGATTCCTCAAAGCTCAATACGAACTCAGATACCTCGTCATCTAATCCGGTTTTGGGCTTTAGATCATCATAGTAGAAGGGGTTTGGCAGGCAACGCACATCAAACACGATGTCTGCGTCACTGGGCAAACCATACTTAAACCCAAACGACATGCAGTTGACTAAAATACCCGCAGAAAGGTTGTCCAAGAAAAGCGCAGAAAGGCGCTCTTTAAGCTGGGCGGGAGAAAGGATGGATGTGTCGATGATATAATCTGCCCTGCCCTTTATCTGCTTGAGCATGACGCGTTCTACTGCTATCGCGTTTTCAATTGAGGCATTCTCGTTGTCCACAAGCGGGTGCTTGCGCCTTGTTTCTTTAAACCTGCGAATCAGCACCTCATCACGGCAATCCAAAAACAAGACCTTATAGTTATAGCCGTTCTTTTTCATCTCGTTTAGGCTATCAATTAGTCCACTAAACATATTGCCGCCACGGCTGTCGGTAACAATTGCAATCTTACTGATTTTGCCGTCCGACTGTGAGCAGAGCTCAGCAAATTTTGGTATGAGGATGGGCGGCATATTGTCGGCACAGAAAAAGCCGATGTCCTCCATCACGTTTGCAGCCCTTGTTTTACCGGCACCCGAAAGGCCGGTGATTATCACAAGCTCCATAAATGAGCACCCCCAAATAGATAACCGTCAGTTATCACAGCAAAGCAAGCGCACCTCACATTCGAGAGTCACTCCGGTTTTCTGCTTTACTTCGTCTTTTATGATTCTAATGAGATTTAATACGTCCTCACAGGTAGCGCCGCCCGTGTTAATCACAAAGCCCGAATGCTTTGTACTCACCATTGCACCACCAACACTGCGGCCTTTTAGCCCACACTGCTCAATCAAGGCCGCGGCATATCCGCAACACGGGCGCTTAAAGGTGCTACCCGCGCTAGGATAATCCAGCGGTTGCTTAGAGGACCGCCGTGTCCAAAGCTCCTGCATTCGCTCCTTAATCTGGTTCTTGGGAGCGGGAGAAAGCCTTAGCCGAAGCGACGTAATGCAATAGCCGCCGCTTGAATAAACGCTGCTGCGGTATGCCAGGCGCAGGTTTTCTCCTTCAAAGGTTCCGGCATTTCCCTCTGCATCGATGTGATTGCAGCTAATCAGTACATCCTTCATCTCGCCATCGTATGCACCTGCGTTCATAAATGCAGCGCCGCCTGCGCTGCCCGGTATGCCGTAAGCAAACTCAAGGCCGGATAGCCCTTCCTCAAGCGCAAACCGGCATAGTTCAGTGAGCGGCGTTCCGGCTAAGCAGATCAAATCGTTTCCTTCACGCGTAACGCCCGATAGGTTCTTGCCGATATGCAATACAACGCCGCGGATACCGTCGTCGCAGACCAAGATATTCGAACCCTTACCTACAATGCAGTAAGGGATGTTGTTGTCGCGCAGATATCTGATAAGTGATGCAATCTGGTGTTCGCTGCTTGGGGAGACAAATACATCTGCCGGCCCCCCGATGGCGAAGGTAGAATGACGGGACATCGGTTCATTTACAAGGGCTTCACAGCCAAGCTCACCACAAAACCTGATAAACGAATCCATCCATTCCATCCTGCCATCAACCTCAATCGTAAATCTATTTTTTGTCACAATCATGACCATGTTCCCGAGAAGTTTTGCCATGATGCGGCACCGGTATGCAGGTATTTGCATACAAAACAGTTTATGCGTGCAGCTTACCCAAAAATGCCGCACCGATAATACCGGCGTCATTGCCGAGCTTTGCTGCTACTATCTCGGTGTTCTTTTGGCTGTTTCTTGTATATCGTTCCCTCTCCACATATCTGCGGAGCGGTGCAAGGATGGTTTCGCCTTCCTTGGAGATACCACCACCGATAAACAGCACATCCGGTTGGAAGATGTTTATCATATTCATAATGCCACAGCCGAGATAATCTAAGTACTTGTCCACAATCAGCTTTCCGCCTGCAAGGCCCGCACGCATGGCTTCAAAGGCAGTGCGTCCGTTTACCTTGGCAAGGTCGTTATCACAATAATGCCACATTCCATCCTCAGGATGAGCCTGCAGATATTCGCGGGTCATAGCAATAAGACCGGTGGCCGAGGCATAGGACTCAAAGCAGCCCTTTCTGCCGCAGGTGCACGGTCTTCCGTCATGTACAATCACTGTATGCCCTAATTCTCCTGCTGCATAGTTAGAGCCGGAGTATATCTTGCCGTCTATGATTATGCCGCCGCCCACACCGGTACCCAGTGTTACGCCGATAACGTTTCTAACGCCTTTTGCAGCACCTGCTAATGCTTCACCATAGGTTGCGGCGTTTGCATCATTCTCCATATAAACAGGGAGCCCGAGGCGGTCCTGCACGAGCTTTACCATAGGGACACGATCAAACCTAAGGTTATTGGAATACTCAATCTCCCCTGTCTCCTGATTGACTACCCCGGGTGTTCCGATGCCAACCCACTCAATGTTCGACATCTCAAGACCGGCATCTGCTGCCGCCTGCCTTGTCGCCTCCGCCATATCGTCTGCAATCTCTTCGGCAGGACGCGGTACGTTGGTCTTTTTCTTAGCCTTACCGACAATCTGGTAGTTCTCATCCACGATTCCCACGGCAATGTTGGTTCCGCCAAGATCGATTCCAGCATAATACTTCATACCGTTTGTCCCGCCCCTTACATCTTTACTTTAACTCATTTGCTTTCAGGCCGCAGTAACGTTCTAACGATTCCATAAAGCGGTCCTTATCAATGTTAAGAATCAAATGCTCCGGGAAATCAATATCAGCGAGTAGGTCTAAAGAGGGCTGTACCCTGCCAATTTGCAGGGCAAAATGAGCATCGGCGCTGACAACGACCGGAACCTCGTACTTCTTGCATAGCTTTGCAATCTCCGCACAATTCTTGGCTGCACCCTTTCGAACGGTAAAGGAATGTGCGTTGATTTCTATTATCTTGTTGTACTCTTTGAATGCCTTTATCCCACGTTCGTAGTCAAAACGGTATGCCTCTGTTCCGCAGTGGCCGATAACCTGAACATTCTTGTTCTTTGCAACCTCTATGTAAGCCTTGGTGTACTCTTCTATACCGGCATCCGAGCCGAGCGGAAAATGAAAGGATGCTATAACCCAATCAAGCTGCTCCTGTAGGTGATCGGGCAAATCCAATCCCCCGTCATGGGAAATAATGTCCGCTTCCGCGCCGCGCAATACGATGACATCATCAATGACACGGTCCAAGCTCATAAGGTTTTGAAAAAACCAGATGTAGGGTCCGTCCGGCATCTGTGGGCAATGCTCCGTAATGGCAACTGCGCACATACCTTGTTTCTTTGCATAGGTGACGTTTTCAAGTATCGTACTATACGCATGACTGGAAGCAACGGTGTGACAATGAGTTTCTGCAATAGATTTTGCCTGCCTAATATCCAAAAGATTAGTCCTCCAATAGTATGACGCGACCTATATTTTCTGCATCAAAATAATGATCTATTTTGTTTAGTATGCATCCCAATCGTCAGAGACAGATGTATCGGCAGGCATCATGCCCAGCTTGTCCAGCAGCTCGCGCGCCGCATTATAGCCCATCTTCTTCTGGCGGTTGTTCATAGCGGCCACCTCGATGATGATGGCTAAGTTTCTACCGGGCTTAACAGGGATAGTCAGCGAGGGTAGGCTGATGCCCAAAATCTCGGTAAACTCATTGTCCATGCCCATGCGGTCGTAGACCTTGTTTTGATCCCACAGCTCAAGCTGGATAATCATATCCACCTTTTCGGTAACCTTAACCGAGCCCATACCGAAGATGCGTCTTGCGTTGATAATGCCAATACCGCGCAGTTCAAGGAAGTGTCTGATATTCTCGGGCGAGGTACCTACCAGAGTGCGGTTAGATACACGCCTTAGCTCCACGGCATCATCCGCGATTAAACGGTGCCCGCGTTTTACAAGCTCGATGGCGGTTTCACTCTTACCGACGCCGCTCTCACCCAACAGCAGAATACCCTCACCGTATACTTCTACCAAAACGCCATGACGGGTTATACGGGGCGCAAGCTCAACGTTGAGCTTGGAGATAAGCCCAGACAAAAACGCAGAGGTAGAATCTGCCGTGCGCAGTAAGGGTACACCGTACTCCTTGGCATACTCCTGCATCTCCGGGAAGAGCTCCAAATCTCTTGCAACGATAACTGTCGCAGGTCTCTCAGAGAAAAATATCTTTAAGCTGTTCTTTCGCGCCTCTTCCGGAATGGAAGACAGGTAGCCCCATTCCGCCAGACCGAGAATTTGAATCCTCTGGTTGTCAAAATATTCATGAAAACCGGCAAAATAAAGCCCGGGACGATTGACCTCGCTGCTGGAAATCAATATCTGCGAAGACTCAACCGGAAGGTAGATTTCCTCCAGTTTAAACTCCTTTATTAGCTTAGATAGCGCAACCGTATACATCGTTGACATTTCGTTCACCGTTTCTCCGACAATGAATTCTTATAGTCTCTTACGGTCTTATTACTTCACTTTTTTGATAATAAGGATCGCCTTACCCGTTGTCGGCCGGATTGCAGGCAATATGAAGTGAATACGGGCCTTTTGAATATCCGGTATCGAACAGCGTTTTTCCTGTCAAATACCCAATTTCATTATATCGTATCCACCTGCTTGTTTCAATTGTTTTATATAATCCCACATAAGGGCATTTGCGTGATTTCAAAGGGTTTTCTGTGTGATTTTCCCCACGCCTTCAGCAGGATAATACCAGTAAGAGTTCATGCCGGAAAGCTGCGTAACTGTACCCTTCGGCATCTGAGTTAAGGCGTTTTTGATGTTCATAAAATCACCGCAGCAGTAAACAAGCGAAAACACTGAAAAGGAAAGCAGCCCGTTAGATATGGCCGTTCCCGATATCGGAATAACTGCCCATACCATCAGCGGTATCACCCCGAGCACAAGTGCGGGCAGCATGGAAAGCCAGACAAACCTTGCCTTCGATGTCGGGTAGGTTGATACACAGAATGCAACCATATGCTTTAGACTATACCAGATCTCAACCTCAGCCCGCTTGGGAAAGGCTATCGCATGCAAAAGCTCATGCGGAAAGACCATAACTAACGAGAGTAGTACTCCCCCTAATGAAAAGAAGTCCAGCGCCCCAATCTGGGTGTACAGCAGCTTTTTAATCACAATAGCAAGAACAGTAAGCAATACTGGTATAATCAGATACGGCAAAACTGCAAGGTTCAGAGCAACCATGGAGTCCGGCTCACGAAACTTAACCGCATTCGGCGGAAGGTTTCCTTTGGGCAAATCCTCGATAGAGTCAAACTTTCCCTTAAACACAATCCGCATATCACAATCCCCCTTGCGAAGATGGTACAGTCACAGATTATGCTCTTATCGCTTGCAACTTACCTAAAATACATATAGAGCTGACATTTTATCATTCCATTGTATAGCTTACGGCGCTTGTCTGCCGGACGGCCGAACAGACGCTCAAACTCCTCGTGCGGGGATATGATGTAGTAGCTTAAACCATCCCGTTTTTCAAACACCTTCCCCATGACTCCATACAGCTTTTCGGACTGCTCGATATCAAGCAAGCGTTCACCATAGGGCGGGTTGCATACTACTGTCGCCTTCTCATGGGTGACGCAAAAATGCTTGATATCCGCGACCTTGGCGTGAATGCGGTCGGCTACACCAGCCTTTTTTGCGTTGCTTAATGTAAGGTCAACAGCATCCTTAGAGATGTCGGCCCCGTGCGCCTCAAAGGGTACGCTGCGGTCAATCTGGGCGATGGCGCGGTCGCGCTCCTGCTGCCAGATTGTGCGGTCAAAACAGCCCCAGCTCTCGGCTGAAAAACGACGCGAAAGGCCCGGTGCAATGCGCAGGGCGCGCAGGGCGGATTCAATCAAAAAGGTTCCAGACCCGCAAAACGGATCATATACCACAGAGTATCCCTTGACACGGGCAATATCTAAGATTCCAGCGGCAAGCGTTTCTTTAATCGGTGCTTCATTTGAATCCTTGCGGTAGCCGCGTTTGTGTAGACCGGCACCCGAGGTATCAAGCATGACAGTGACCTCATCCTTGAGGATAGAAAACTGTATCTGGTGAACCGGTCCCGTTTCCTCAAACCATGACTGCCGGTATGCCTGTTCAAGACGCTTGACCGCTGCTTTTTTTATGATAGACTGGCAATCCGGTACCGAATGAAGTTTTGAGTTTAACGACCATCCTTTAACCGGAAACGCATCCTTCTTCCCGATAAACGCTTCTAGCGACAGCTTCAGCACCCCTTGAAACAGATCTTCAAAGCTAAGCGCACGAAAGCTCCCCAAAACAATGAGCACACGCTCGGCGGTGCGCAAATTCAGGTTTGCCCTCGCAACATCCTGTGCCGTTCCCTCAAACAAAACTCTACCGTTTTGCGCAGCTACATTTTGCCCGCCCATACGTTTGATTTCATCCGCAAGGATTCCCTCCAGACCAAATAGGCAGGGACAGGATATGGTAAATTGATTCATGACTATTTTCCTTTCCGATAGCAAAATGTAGTTTTATTTTTTTCTTATTCTATACCGTTTGTCTGCCGCCATACCGCAACAGAGTAGAAACATGCTTTCTAGCCTTAGAGCTTTGCCACATGAGGTTTAAACATAAATTCATGGAACACCTTGCGGTGTTCCATGAACACGAAAGTATATAAAGCTATGCGTTAGTCCGGATTAGGCTCCAAGAGGCCGTAGTTACCGTCTTTGCGGCGGTATACCACGCAGATATCATCGGTTGATTCGTTGCGGAACATAAAGAACTCATGGCCCAGCATGTTCATCTGCAGAATCGCCTCGTCCACCGACATGGGGTTTACGACAAAACGCTTGTTGCGTACAACATGGTATTCCGCTGCGCTCTCGTCATAGTCGTAGAGGTAGCTCTCGTCTGACTTTGTGAACGCATCGTTGCGGAGCTTTGCCGCAAGTTTAGTCTTGTTCTTTACAATCTGGTGGAACAAAGAGTCGGTAACGGCATCAAGGGAGGTAATCAAATCGGATGTGGTTTTTTCGCTGCGGTAAATCATCCCCTGCGACTTGATGGTAACCTCGACCGTAAACCGGTCACGCTCTAGTGAGGCGGTTACAATCGCATCTGCCTCATTATCGAAAAAGCGCTCGAATTTTTGAAGCTTTTTCTCTGCCCTTTCTTTGAATGAGTCACGCAGGTTGATCTTTCTACCTCTGATCGAGATCTTCATACAACCATCCCTTTCAACAATCTAGTTATACATCATAGCCAAATCAGTTGAGATGGACTATGCTGTTTTTAAATAAAATAGCCAAACTGTTGATTTTATAATACCATAAAAATCCGTTGAAGTAAAGTATTCCTCGTAAATGATTTATGTATGAAGTATGTATTTTTTAAAGATTTTACTGTCTTACAGTAGGCTTTGTTATTACACAACCCTTACGCCGTTTACAAACACCATGGATGGCTTTGCGTAAACCGAGAAGGGGTCGGTGTCAAATACGGCTAGGTCGCAATCCTTGCCCGGTGCAAGCGACCCGATGCGGTCATCCAGCCCGCAGATTCGCGCGGCGTTTATGGTGATGGCGCGCAATGCATCCTCATAGGGTAAGCCTTCTCGCACCGCAAGACCCGCGCAGAGCGGCAGGTATTGAATCGGGATGACCGGATGGTCTGTGCAGATGGCAAACTGTACGCCATTTTCGTGCAAAACGCCCGCTGTTGCAGGGGTTAAATTACGAAGCTCCGGCTTTGACCGCTCGCAGATAACAGGCCCGACGACGGCGCATGCGTTCTCCTTCTTCATCTCGGGCGCAATCAGGTGGCCCTCGGTGCAGTGAAGAATTACATAGTCAAGGTTAAACTCCCTTGCGATGCGTATGGCGGTAAAGATATCATCTGTGCGGTGGGCGTGAAAATGTGCCTTAACCTTGCCCTCTAGCAGCGGCAGCAATGCCTCGCACTTCATATCATACTCTGGCTCATCATAGTCTTCGTCGGTCTGTGCGCGACGTTTATCCAGCATATACTTCCTTGCCTTGTAAAGCTGCTCCCGGATGATGGCTGCAGTCGCCATGCGGGTTTCCGGAGACTGGTTTTTGCCGTGGTATATGCCTTTTGGGTTCTCACCAAGCGCAAACTTAAACGCGAGCGGCTCCTTTAGAATAATGTCATCAATGCGTCCGCCTAAGGTTTTAATGGCAACAAGCTGTCCTCCGATGGGATTGGCGCTGCCGGGACCTGTAACCACGGTGGTGACGCCCGCAGATAGGGCCTCCTTAAAGCAGTTGTCGCGCGGGTTGATGGCGTCAATTGCACGCAGGTGCGGTGTGGAGGGGTCGGTCGCCTCGTTACCGTCGTCCCCTTCAAAGCCCATGCCGTCCTCCCACATACCAAGATGACAATGAGCATCCACAAATCCCGGGCATACAATCGCACCTTTGACATCGATTGCATCATCGGGCAGGCTTTGCAGTTGACTCATCTCGCCAATCCTTGTGATAACGCCATCGTGAGCCTCTATAAAGCCGTTTGGAATAACATCCTGCTCCATCGTATAAATCTTTGCATTTACTATAATCATAGTTCCCTCTGGTTTTATGTATTGAAGCGCCAGATGCGCTATAGATATCATGAAAAGACGTTGGTACGAAGAACTCTCCTCATACCAACGCCTAAATTACACTCAGCCGAATTTTGCGCCACGTTTGGAGCTGGAGCCGCGCTTGGACTCAACACTCCGCTTGAGGTCATACATCTTCTCGTCGCTCGACTGTTTAAACTTGTTAATCATGTCCTCAAACGACATATTCTCATTCTTACGCGGGTTTCCAAACTCAAATGAGTTGCGCCCGCCTCTGGGTGCGGAACGCTGCTGTCTGGGTGCAGGAGGATTGTCTACAGCCCTTTTGATGGAAAGGCTTATTTTACCGTCCTCGCCGATATTGAGCACCTTTACCTTGACCTCCTGTCCTTCGGTAAGGTGGTCTCTGATTTCATTGACGTATGTAGAAGAAATTTCAGAGATATGAACCATACCCGTCTTTTTCTCCCCCAGGTCAATGAAAGCGCCGAATTTAGTAATGCTGGTTACCTTTCCTGTCAATATACTTCCTACCTCAAGCTGCATACGAAACGTATATCCTCCTTAAAATATCTTAAAAATATCCTTGTTGTTCCATGGCGCAAAAAAAGGGTTCGTTTAGTGGTTCTTCAATTGCCCGAGATATCTACGTAAACACGCTCCTGAGGATATACATATCCCCATTTGCCTCTTGCCATACGTTCCATATAGCCGCTGTCATCCGTTGACTCAACCAGCTTTTCGATCTCTTTGTTTTTTAATGTCTGCTCAACAATCTGTTGATTCAGCTTATCAAGCTCTTCGTTTTTAGCTCCAACCTCGAGCTGAATCTGAATCGTGGATACAATAGAAAAAACGCATACCGCCAGAATAACCAATTTAATGATGAGCGGCGTTTTTTTGCTTATTTTTGCGTTTGCTTTCATAACCCAAATGCCCTCTGTTTCCGCTTTTTTGAGCGTCATCCCGCGACCTTTTGGTATGAATTAAATTATACAATAGAATGCGGTTATGTTTCAAGCGGTAATTCACATTATTTTGAATTTTTTTATGGTAAACACGTAATTTATTCGCTGATTTCACAACGTTTTGCTTGGTTTTATCATAAACCCCTGCAATTGGGCGGGCAATCTTCCTGTCAACAAAGCGAAACACCCTTCGGATAAAGGCAACAATCGCTTTGGAGGCCCTCATAATTAAGGCCCCAAGCGTTAGAAAATATATAACCATACCAAGCACAATGCCGATTATCAAAAAGATGCGCAGCTGCCCCGAGTTTACAGTGAGGATAAATACAAAAGAGCAAACAGAGCAAAAAAACCAATAGATTATATCCTGAAAGAAAACCGATACGGCACCGGGGTGCAGCATCAAGCGGCAAATGCGAAGCGGCTCCATGCAAAAACCCAAGACAAAACCAAGAGCCAAAGCCTCAATAAACAATACCGTCTGACTTGCCACAAAAACCTCCACCGGCTTCACGCTCCCGTGCTTTACTGCTCATGCTAAGTCTAAAATAAAGCCATATACAGCTTTGCTTTTGGCTTAGGCGAGATTAGCATTATACTTTGGTGGGTGTTTACTTAAAGAGCTTTTCAAAAAAGCCGCGTCGCTTGACGTCATCGTCGGTGTAAATCAACGTATGGATATCGCCGTCGATGTTGAGCTCGCCGGTGTCGACGTTGAGCTTGTTGATGTGCAGATTAGAACCCTTTACGGTGAGTTCTCCCATCTCCGTAAACAGAACGACCGATTGCTCATCAAAGCTGTCGATATCATTGACACCGGACACCGTCAGTACGCGCCGCCCTTCTAAGATTACGTTATGCGGCATCTTGATAATCTTCTTGTCTTCTGCCATATCGCACCATCCTTTCTCATTGTGCGCCTTGCTGCAAAACGTGCAGCACAAAAAAGCGGCAATACCCGCATAAAACAGGTATCAACCAATGATATGACGGTGCAAGGCGGATTATGCCTTTAAGGCCCTATTCCACAACCTCGTAGTTTGCGGCTGCATCTTCCTTTTTGGCGTATTCACTGACCTTTAAAACGCGGACGGTAAGCGGCTTTGCCCCAAGATTTATCTGGATGATATCCCCTTCCTTTACGTCATAGGAGGCTCTTGCGGGCTTGCCGTTAACCATAACTCTACCTGCGTCGCAGGCCTCGTTTGCAATTGTTCTGCGTTTAATCAATCTTGTTACCTTTAGGTATTTATCAAGTCTCATGTAACTGCTCCTTCTAGCTATGCAAAAGCTGCGCATCGCATAACGACGCGCAGCTTGTTAGCTGATAGTATTTGAATATGGAGTTAGGTTATTTCGCAACCTGCTCTTTTAAAGACTTGCCTGCTTTAAATACAGGAAGCTTAGAGGCGGGGATGACAATCTCCTCTTTGGTTCTGGGGTTGCGGCCTACTCTCTGGCTACGGGACTTCACTTCGAAAGAACCGAAGCCAACGATCTGTACCTTCTCGCCGCCTGCAAGGGTCTTAGCAATTGCGTCAAACACGGCATTTACAGCCTTGTCCGCATCCTTCTTCGAGAGTTCCGCCTTCTCGGCAACCGCATTGATCAATTCAGTCTTTGTCATTCTGTTTCCCTCCGAAAATTCTTCGTAATTTTAAACCTGCCTGTTTTTCTTAGCTTCTTTCCAAAGCTCGTCCAACTCACTGATATCTGAGAGTGTCATGTCGACACCCTTGGTTTTCGCAAGCTGTTCAACCTGAGAAAACCTTTTTATAAACTTGTCGGTTGAAGCGGTTAGCGCCTCTTCCGAATCAAGTGAGAGGAACCTAGATAAGTTCACACAGGAGAAGATC
Organism: Bacillota bacterium; assembly: GCA_023415575.1. Classification (GTDB taxonomy): domain Bacteria; phylum Bacillota; class Clostridia; order Oscillospirales; family Ruminococcaceae; genus Acetanaerobacterium. Next base: position 63,765 of record JAEZKF010000020.1, on the reverse strand, counting down.
AAATCGCCGAGTTCTTCCGCACATGCATCCTTGTCGCCGTCGGCAACAGCACGCATCAATTCAGAGAGTTCACTGGTCAGGTCGGCGAGCGCATACCGAATGTCCGGGTAATCAAAACCGCTTTTGGCGGCTCTTGCCTGAACCTTCTGCGCACGCATAAGCGCCGGCAGAACACGGGGAACGTTCTCCATACTCTCGGTACGAGTGGTCATTCCTTTTTGCGAATTCTTAATGTTCTCCCAATTAACAAGAACCTCGTCAGCGGTCCGGGCATTTTCTTCTCCGGCAAAGATGTGCGGATGACGGACAATCAGCTTCTTGCAGATGCCGTCTGCAACATCATCAAAGTCGAAGTTTCCAAGCTCCTTTTCCATTCGGCTGTGAAACACGACCTGTAAAAGCACGTCTCCCAGTTCTTCCTTTAAAAGGGAGATGTCATTTTTGTCAATTGCCTCACAAACCTCGTAGACCTCTTCGATGAAGTTTTTTCTGATTGATGTGTGTGTTTGCTCTCTGTCCCAAGGACATCCGCCCTCACCGCGCAGGATATCCATGATCTCTAAAAGGTCATTTATTGAATATTTTTGCTTGAACTGAAACTCCACATTCCGCTCCTCGGTTTCCAATTGTTAAAACATTTATATATTACCCTATTATTCCGCGATTTTCAAGTACTTTGGCGATTTTTTCTCCTCCGGGAAGCATACAGATATCATCTGCACTGATCCCCCTGATTAAAAACAGCGCAAACAGGTAGATACAGCCCGCTATGAGAATTGCAAGCACTGTGCTCAGGCGTGCATCAATGACACGCGAAAGGAAGCCGTATGATACATAAGCGCTGGCCGCGCATATCAGCCCTGCAACAAGGGGCTTTACAAAAACGCTGACCATATTGGGAACGATGTGCGTGTTCCTGCAAACTGAAAGAATGCTCGCAATAGCGATAAACAGGTAGCACAAAAGTGTGCCAACCGGTGCACCCATGATGTTGATTTGCGGAATAGCAACCAAGATATAGTTTGTAAAGAGCTTTAGCGTGCCGCCGACTATCATGTATTTCACGGGGAGGTCTGCCCTGCCGATTGCCTGAAGAATGGCGTTCACAGGGCTTGCAATCGCCACGAAGATGACACTGATACCCATGAACGAGAGTATCGGCGTTGAGATTGCTACCTCGCCCACCAGGCCGTTTCCAGAAAAGTTATAAAGCAAGGTAAGGATTGGACCTGCAAGGGCCGAAAGGCCAAGTCCGGCAGGTACTGCTGCCAGAGCGGTCACACGAAGGGAGGACTCGACGTTGCGCTTTAGCTCAACTTTATCATTCTTCGCCCACGCTGATGAAACCGCCGGTAACGCGCTGACGCCAAAGGCTGTGGTTATGGCAGGTACAAGGTGAAAGATTGTCATGGGTAGCCCCTTGTACGTTCCAAACAAGAAGGATGGCAATCGCTCAAGGGTAATATCAGTGGGCAGCATGGACGCATACATGTTAAGTATCGTCTGGGCATCGCTTTCTACCGCAACGGACAAGCGGTTCATAACCGAAGCAAGGTCAATGGTCGAGGTTAGGCTGACCACAAGCGAGCCGAGGCAGACGGGTATCGATATTCGAATGAGTGACTTTAAGATTTCCTTCTTTGAATTAGCAGGCGGAGACTGGGCAATCTCTTTGCCTGTAATTCCATCGCCCCGCCTAAGGTGACGGATAAACAGATAAGCAAGGCCAAACAGGGTACTAAGCGTAACACCGGCTATGGCACCTGCCGCCGCAAATGGAAGAACTGCTGTTTTAGCCGCAAGCTCAGAATCCACAGCGATGCCAAACACAGTACCGGTGCGGTCATATTCCTCAAGGCCAAGCTTCATGATAAAGAGCGACAAACCATAGCCCAAAACAAGCTTTACCAGCGCCTCTACCATCTGCGATATCGCCGTGGGATACATATTGCGCAGGCCCTCGTAGTAGCCCCGATAGGAGGACATCAAGCACAAAAACAGAACAGCGGGCGCAATCGCCATAATTGGGATATAACCCGATGGATTGCCGACCAACTCCGCAAAGGGGCGGGCAAAAAAGAAGGTGACCGCAAATCCCACTGTGCCGGTTACACAGAACAAGAGTGCGGCGACCTTGCGTATTCGTTTTACATCCTTAAACCGTCCGCGCGCCGCGTTTTCAGACACCAGTTTTGAAACGGCAACCGGCAGCCCCGCAATGGCAATAGCAGATACAGGGTTAAAGATATCGTAAGCGGTGTAAAAGTGTGTCGAACCTTCCGCTCCCAATACCAGTGTCAAAGGTATTTTGAACACCGCGCCAATCACCTTGACAAGGATAGTGGCAACGGTCAGTATCAGGGCTCCGTGCAAAAAGCTCTGTTTTTGTCTTGTGGGCAACACAATCACGCCCTTAACAGGAAGTTTTACGGGATGTCGCATATTAGGATATAGCTAGGCCATAGACATCCCTACAAGCCTACTAGAATCTAATATAAATCAATGCACACAGGCCTGCTGTTATGACCAAAACGAGCTTACAGACGTTCGTTAATTCTGTCGGTCAGGTCTGAAATCTGCTTTAGCAGGGAGTCAATTCTTTCGATTACATTGTTTTCTGCCTGCACATCCTCTTCACTCTGGCCGTTTTTCGCCGATGAATAGTGCAGTTTACCAAGCTTCTGATAGGCACACTCCAACTCAGCCTTGAGGTTCATGCGCTCGATACGAAGTTTTGAAGTGTTTACAAACTCGCCGGTCGCCTTGCATGCGTTGTCAAACAGGTTTTGCGCAGAGGTAGCAAAATCATCAAATGTACTCATATTGATTTTAATCTCCTTTTTGTCAATCTATAAATTCCCGCAGCAAAGAATCCTTCGCTACATATTTCGGGCTCATCTCGGCAAAGTACCCGAGAACATCACGAATCTTCTCAAACCGCGGATAGTACTCACTGGTGTTATCCATTCTTTCAATAAGTGGACGTAGAAACTGCAGCAGCACGCAGGGCTCATATAGAATCAGCGAATCGATGGAGAAGTCGGCAAACCGCTTGTAGGGCGAGATGTATTTCTTCTCCCCCGCGCGAACCGAGGCCCACATGCTTGCTGTATTCTCGAGCGAGGACGCACGGTGGGTGAAATCGCGCACACACCGACGAACAAAGCGAATATCGGTATGATTGAGAACAACCGATCCATTGAGGCGGTATTCTCCCTGTACACTGATAAACAACCGAAAGAACTTTGACCGGTCAAGGCCTTCGGTAATAATGGGGTTTAGGGCGTGGATGCCCTCCACAATCAGGATATCGTGTTCTCCTAAGACAATCTCATTGGTTTTGTCCGAACGCCTTGCCTGCAGAAAATCGAATATCGGAAGGCTTGCTTTGCTGTAGCGGGTCAGCTCATCAAAGCACCGGTGGATGCATTCGATATCAAGCGCGTACACGGTTTCCAGATCCTTAGTGCCGTCCGGAAGGGTCGGCAGGCGATCTTGGTCAATATAGAAATCATCCAGCGATACTACAAAGCTGTTGATGTGAAACTCCTGCTTGAGCATTGCCCGAAACCGATGAGCAGTTATCGTTTTTCCCGATGCACTTGGCCCAGCCAGCAATACAATATGAGAACGCGAAAGGTTTTCGCTGATATTTCGACATGCGTTTCGAATCTGTTGCGTGTAGCGTTCCTCACTCAGCTCGGCAATCCGTGCGGGGTCGTTTGCCGCATAGTTGTTGATCTGCTCCACTACAACATAGCCCTGTTCGTCATAAAACTGTTTGGTCATAAAACGCCTTCACCCGCCCTTTTCTCAATAGTATTTCGTCAAAGCCATTTATATACTCATACGGGTATTTATAGTTATAAATCCGCTCTAAACGCTCTGCCTTGAGCTTGGTTACGCCACCCGCACCGCAGGCGAGAATGGTGTGGGTTTCATCCATGATAAACACATTATACAGCCCGTCATGTCCAGCCTTTGCAAAGCCGACGTTTTCAAGGTTTTCGCGGGTATTGCGTTGACGATAGAGGTAATAAGGATGGTACTGCGCCTCAGGAAGGGCCGTATATACATAGTCCATCATTTGTGTGGCAATGCCCTCGCGCGCGGAAAATTCACAGGCCCTTTGATAGTTGAGGTCCGAGGACCGTTTCAACGACAATGTGTGAACGGTAATATTCTCTGGATTAAGCGCAATAGTCTTATCAAGCGAATACCGAAAACCTTCCGGCGTATCCCCGGGCAAGCCTGCAATCAAGTCCATGTTGATGCAGTCAATGCCTACCTTGCGCGCAAGCAGAAAGCTATCTTCCGTCTGCTTTGCTGTATGCTGTCTGCCTATTATATGCAGCACATCGTCGCAAAAGGTCTGGGGGTTGATGCTGATGCGGGTTGTCTCGCTTTCTTTTATGGCACGCAGCTTATCCTCTGTGATGGTATCTGGCCTGCCAGCTTCCACCGTGTACTCCCGAACAGTGGAAAGGTCAAATGCTTTACGGATAGCTTCAAACAGCCGTGTAAGCTGCTTAGCACTCAGCGTGGTAGGTGTTCCGCCTCCAATATACACTGTTTCTAGCCTTAAGCCGCGGTTTCGGACGATTTCTCCTGTAAATGCAATCTCCTTTACAAGCTTGTCGAGGTACTCATCCGTCAGGGCAGCGGTCTTTTCTATTGCGTGTGAGACAAAAGAGCAGTACAGACATCGCGACGGGCAAAACGGTATTGCAATATATAAACTGTAGGAGTTGGACGCAGAGCTTGCAATAATAGCGCTTTCCTTGCGCGCGATATCGCTTAAAAGCTGCGCTTTTTCAGGCGAAACGAGATATTGCTCACAAAGAAACTCGCGTGCCTTATCTTCGCTCATTCCCTGTTCACTCAGTCTGCGCATCAAGGCAACCGGACGGATACCGGTTAAAATACCAAAACGCGGGGTCACCCCGGTAACGGGAACGAGCATCTGATAGAGCATCACTGCAAAGACACGTTCACATTCATTATCAAAGTGGTCAATACCCTTGTTGACATATGACTGATCCGAGTATTGCTTGCCGTCAATGCAAGCTAATACAGTCAAAAGAACGCGGTCTTGCTCGTGCTCGAGCGCAGTGAGGATATAATCTCCCGTTTCGGGCAGGTCGTCTGCCTGTGTAATCTTCTGCCCCTGAAAAAACAACATAACGACGTTGCGTACCTCGTACGCGTAGTCGTGGCCTTTAAAAACAATCGTCATAGCTTGCCTTTCCCATATATGGATTGGTGCGGCGCTCTGTTTCAAGCGTTGTGCTTGGCCCGTGTCCGGGATAAACAAAATACTCACCGACAAGCGTATCGGCAAGGCGTTTTACGGATTCCATTTCGGTAGACAGATTGCCGCCGTAATGGGTTACGATGCCAATGCTGCCCCGAAACAGGGTGTCCCCCGTAAACAGCTTGTCCCCCAAGACATAAACCACGGAGCCTATTGTGTGCCCGGGTGTTTCAAATACGGTAAAGGTCAGTTCGTCCATCTCGATAATATCGTCGTGAACTACCTTGCGTGCTATCGGTATATCAGGAAGATTATATATGTCGGTTTGGCTTGAAAACCGCGCACCAACGTTCTTCACCGGGTCTGTCAAGAGCTCTGCATCGTTTTCAGAAACAATCACCTGCGCACCGGTTTGCTTATATACCTCACGCAGGGCACCGATGTGGTCAAAATGCCCGTGGGTGAGCAGAATCAGCTTTAAGGTTATATCGTTTGCTTGCAGTGTATGCAAAATACGTTCACTTTCCGCACCCGGGTCAATCAACACGCCGTTTCCCTGCTCGGTGCGGATAATATAACAGTTTGTACCCATCATACCGACGGGTAATGTAAACAACTTCATAATATCCTCCATGTTCGCACACTATTGTTCATTTATATGTGCGGAGGGAATCCATCGCATTAGTTATAAATAATCTTTCGTATCCAAAATAAGTGTTACAGGGCCGTCATTAAGAAGTGACACCTTCATATCGGCACCAAACTCTCCCGTCTGCACTGTACACATGCCGCTTTGCCTGACAAGCTCAATGAAGTACTCGTACAAAGGCTCTGCCTTCTCCGGCCGCGCGGCGCCAATAAAAGACGGCCTTCTGCCGTGTGAGGTGTCGGCATACAGCGTAAAGTTCGGTACAATCAGCATCCCGCCGCCGATATCCTGCAGCGAACGGTTCATCTTGCCGTTTTCATCCTCAAACACGCGTAGCTCAGTTGCTTTCTTAGCAAGTATTTTTGCTTCATTTTCCGTATCCTCATGAGTGATACCCAAAAGGAGCAAAAAGCCCTGAGAAATCTCGCCATGTACCCTGCCGTCTATCTCTACCTTTGCCCACAAAACACGCTGTACAACAGCACGCATGAAATCTGCACCAACCGTTTCTTTTTTATTTCCCCGTCCGGGTAACGGACGACACGCTTTCTATCCTGCTGAGGTTAGCCATTACGTTTTGCAGTTGTTCTCTGCCCGAGATACCGATGGTTACATGGATGCCCACATAGCCGTCCTTGAGCTCACGCGCATTCAGCTCGTGAATCGGAAGGTGCATGTTAGACAATGCCACCGTAACATCGGCAATCATGCCGGCACGGTCATGCGCCAGTATCTCAATGGTGGATTTGAAGGTCTCCTTGACCTCATCCGACCACTGCACATTAACCCAGCGTTCAGGCTGGTCGCCCTTTTCAAACGAGGAGACCACGTTCACACAGTCGCGCTTGTGGACTGATACACCGTAGCCGCGGGTGACAAAGCCGATAATCTCATCTCCCGGGAGCGGATTACAACACTGCGCGAACTTGACAAGGCAGCCTTCAATACCCTCGACCACTACACCGCTCGAAACGGTTTTGGGCCGCTTTTTCGTCGTGCTCTGGACATTTCCGTCAGCTGGTTTATACTGCTTTAGGTAATCATCCTTGATGCGGGGCATGATTTTTGAAAGAGAGATGCCGCCGTAGCCGATGGCAGCGTAAAACTCATCCACACCCGCACAATGCTGGCGCTTCGCGAGTTCCTCGATAAACTTAGGGAAATCCTCATCCGGTACGCGGATGGCGTTTCGCTTAAACTCGCGCTCAATCTCCTCGCGCCCCTCCGCGATGTTCTCCTCGCGGCGCTCTTTTTTAAACCAGCTGCGAATCTTGCTTCTCGCCTCGCTGGTTTTTACAATCTTAAGCCAGTCGCGGCTCGGGCCACGCCCCGGCGTGTTGCTTGTAATAATATCGACAATCTGGCCTGTTTTGACCTCACTGTCGATGGACACCATGCGCCCGTCTATCTTGGCACCAATCATGCGGTTGCCTACCTCACTGTGGATGGCGTAGGCAAAGTCGATGACGGTAGAGCCGGCAGGCAGGGTCTTTACATCACCTTTTGGGGTAAACACAAAAACGTCCTCGGGAGATAGGTCGGTTTTGATGGTGCGAACAATCTCTTCTACGTCTTCACTCTGGGACTCCAATAGCTTTCGAATCCATGCAAGACGATCCTCGAGTTTATCCTTGCCCTGCATACCCGCCTTGTATTTCCAGTGGGCGGCAATTCCGTATTCTGCGGTATGGTGCATCTCCCAGGTACGGATCTGTATCTCAAACGGCACACCCTCCTTGTCGATAACGGTGGTGTGCAGAGACTGATACATATTCGGCTTCGGGGTGGAGATGTAATCCTTAAACCGGTTTGGGATTGGGGTAAACATATCGTGGATGATGCCGAGGATGTTGTAGCAGTCTATTACCGTATCCACAATGATGCGGACGGCGTAAATGTCGTAAATCTCCTCAAAGGATTTGCCTTGAATATAAACCTTGCGGTAGATGCCGTATATGCTCTTTACCCGGCCTTCGAGATAAATCTGCATATTCTCGGCTGCCATACGCTCCTTTATACGGCGCATGATGTTATCTAGAAACCGTGCGCGTTCCTCCTTGTGCAGGGTCAGGGCATTGTCGATTTCAGCGTAGGCAATGGCGTCAAGGTGCTTAAGCGAAAGGTCTTCTAGCTCCTCCTTAAACGGGCGGATACCAAGGCGGTGTGCAATCGGTGCATAAACCTCCATCGTTTCCAGTGCCTTGTCGCGCTGCTTTTGCGGCGGCATCGCGTCGATGGTACGCATGTTGTGCAGGCGGTCTGCAAGCTTGATGATGATTACACGGATGTCCTGACTCATAGCAAGCAACATCTTACGGATATTCTCAGCCTGCTGCTCCTCACGGGAGGAATACGGAATCTTTCCGAGCTTTGTAACACCGTTAACAAGGACCGCAACATCGCGGCCGAACATCTGCGTAACCTCCTCAGTTGTTACGCCGGTATCCTCTACCACATCATGCAGAAGGGCTGCTATAAGCGACTCGTTATCCATGCCAAGCTCAATAAGAAGCATAGCAACGCTGGCGGGGTGTATGATATACTCCTCGCCTGAAACGCGCTTTTGCCCATCATGTGAGGCCTTGGCAAACTCGTACGCCTTTATAATCTTTTCCCTGTCATACTGTTTTTCGCTTTTATCCAAACAAGCAAGCAGGTCGTTGAGAATTCTATCCACTAGCAGTCACCAATCCTTAGAATTTGGTGCGCGAAATAGGTATTACTACGTCACGCTGAGAAGGCGCTGCATGGTACCCGACTTTTGCAGTTCGGTTTTCGGTGCATCCTTCACAATAGAGATGGTATATTTATCATTATCAATACTTATACGGATAAGCCCAAGCTCACTGAGAATCTTTATTGCATTCTTGGTTTTACCGTAGTTAGAAAGCGTTGCCGCAGCAAGATGTGCAATATCACAACTGCACGCCGCATTCTTTGCTATGGCGCGGTAAATCACGGCGATATCCTCGCGAGTGGGCGTAATCATATTCATCTGGGTCGATGTAATCGGTTCGCCGTTCCAGTAGCGTTCACACAGCTCGCGTGAAGTAAAGTACTCATCCTGTACAAAAGAGGATGGGCGAATATCTTTTATCTTAATCGTGACACTCTCCCGCCCCTGATAGACATTGCGGTCACAAAGGGCAAGTACATCAACAGTATCTCCCCGACGAAAGGCAAAATCCTGCAAAGCAGTGCCAAACATCACTGCACTGACCCTTCTATCATCCTTTTCAAGCGTAAGCCTTAAGTGCTTGCCTGCACCAATGGAGGTGATGTCATAGATGGTCATTCCCAAAAAGGCATAGTGAACCGGCTCGTTTCGGCAGCCAAACGGCTCGAGCAGGGCAAGCTGCTTGAGCGTTTCCACCGAAATGTCCGCGGGGTTGCATGTTACATCAATTGCTATGCTGTGAACCGGCATCAAGGAATATGTATCGCGGCAGTATTGCTCCAGACGTTCACTAAAAGCTGGGATGTCATCGGTTCTTAGTGTAAACCCGCCTGCGGCCTCGTGCCCGCCGTAGCGCACGAGCAAATCATCACAGGCAGACAGGGCTTCAAATACCGAAAAGCCCTTAACCCCTCTGGCAGACCCGCGTGCGAGATCGTCCTCAATACAGATGACAAACACAGGCTTTGCAAGACGGTCAACCAGTCTTGCAGCGGCAATTCCGGCAACACCGGGATGCCAGCCGCGCTTTGCAATAACGGCCACACGTTTCTGTGAGAAAGCAGGTCTTTTGATAAGCTCCTCGTTGATGTCGCTTACCATACGGGCATCCAGCTCTTTTCGCTGGATATTGTTTTCGGCAATTCTCTGCGCAATCTCCTGGGCTTCTATGTAATCATCCGTTATCAGCATTCGCAGTGCGTCCTGTGCAAGGCCCAGACGGCCTGCCGCGTTGATTCTGGGCACCAGTACATATGCAACGGTCAGTGAGTCCAGCGCATCGGTGTTGATCTCGCATAATTCCATAAGTGCTGAAAGCCCTACGTTCTGCGTCTCTGATAGGCGTACAAGACCTTCCTTAACAATCATGCGGTTTTCACCGAGCAGCGGAACAACATCTGCTATCGTACCGATAGCGGCAAGGTCTGCACAAAAATCCAAAACCTCATCGTATTCCCCACCGCACAGCGCTGCAATGAGTTTGAGCACAAGCCCTGCACCGCACAATTCTTTAAAATGGCTCGGGCAATCTTCTCTGTGGGGGTTAACAACGGCAACCGCATCGGGAAGCTGAGCCTTGGGCTTATGGTGGTCAGTCACAATGACATCTACACCCAGCCCTTGCGCATAGGCTATTTCGTCAATAGCGGCAATGCCGTTATCGACTGTAACAATCAGCGTAATATCCTCGTCTGCAAGACGTTTTACCGCCTCGCGGTTCATGCCATAGCCTTCATCTTCGCGTGATGGGATATAATATGTGACATCCGCTCCCGATGACTCAAGATATAAATACAGCATTGCGGTTGCGGTGATACCATCGGCATCGTAATCACCATAGATTGCAATGCGCTCCTCATTTTCAAGCGCCTGTTCAATTCGGGCGCACGCCTTATCCATATCAATAATCTCAAACGGACTAGAAAGCGTCGTCTCATCCGAAAGAAACTCGTGCACAGCCTGCGAACTATTTAGGCCGCGCGCAACTAATATATCCGCAACAAAGGAAGGGAGTCCAAGCTCATCGGCAATAGCCTGGCTTGCATCCGGATCGGTATTAGGCAGTATCCATTTGACAAGACCCAAAGACTGTCCCCCCTATTTTCTTCGTGATATAAGTGCAGAAACTTTGGTGTGACTGGAAATAACCTGTCTAAATATTTTATCATCTTAAAGTAAGTTATTCAACCTTTTTCGATTTTCCCGGATGTGGGAGAAGCTGGACTATTATTTCGGCGGGCCGTATTTTGACATGATAGCCTGTGCAACACGAATACCGTCAACCGCCGCACTGACAATCCCTCCCGCATAACCAGCGCCTTCGCCGCACGGATACAGGCCCGTAACCGCATCACTTTGCAGGGTGTCGTTGCGCAGGATACGCACCGGTGAGGAAGTTCTTGTCTCTACTCCGGTCATAACGGCATAGGGAGAGGAAAAGGCCTTAATCTTCGTACCAAAGTTGAGCAGGCCGGTTTTAAGCATCTCGGTAATATAAGCAGGAAAGAGTGTATCAAGCTGGGCTTCGGTTACTCCAAGCGCATAGCTCGGTGTTACACTGCCCGGTGCAATACCTGACTTTCCTTCAAGGAAGCGGCCCACTGATTGCGCAGGTGCCTTGTAGGAACTGCCACCCATGATAAAGGCGCGCTGCTCGAGCTGCCGCTGAAAGGCGATTCCGCCGAGTACACCGCCGCCGTAATCCTCAGGTTCCACCCCAACCACGAGGGCAGCATTTGCATTTTCGGCATTGCGGGCGTATTCGCTCATGCCGTTAGTGACAACCATCCCCTCTTCGCTGGCTGCGGGCACCACGAAGCCGCCCGGGCACATGCAGAAGGTGTAAACCCCTCTACCGCCCTGCCGATACGAAAGCTGATATTCACCGGGCGGCAGGGCCGGATGGCCCGCAAACCGTCCGTAAAGGCTGCTATCAATCTCGCTTTGCTTGTGCTCGATGCGAACACCAACCGAAAAGGCCTTGGGCGTCATGGGTATGCCCATGCTATAAAGCATATGAACCGTATCACGTGCGCTGTGTCCGATACAAAGGGCAAGTGAATTGCAAGCTATCTGCATACCGTTTGCCCTTATTGAGCTTAACACTCCATCTTGAACTGTCAGTTCCTCCAGCGTGTGCTCAAACAAGACGGTGCCACCTAAATCGATAATCTCCTTGCGGATGGACTTCACGACACTGCGCAGGCGGTCGGTACCGATATGAGGTTTTGCCTTTTGCAGTATATCATCGGGCGCACCGTGGCGATGCAGCTCGCGTAAAACAAAATCACATCGCTCATCGCCGATGCGGGTGGTCAGCTTTCCGTCAGAAAACGTACCCGCGCCACCTTCTCCAAACTGAACGTTTGTGTTAGTATCAAGCCCCTTGCCGTTCCAAAAGGCATTTACCGCTTGGATTCGGCGGTCAACATCACCGCCGCGCTCAAGCACAATTGGGCGGTATCCTTGCCGTGCAAGCACCAGGGCGCAGAACATTCCGGCTGGGCCAAAGCCCGCAACGACAGGTGGGTGCGGCATCGGCGTTTCCCCACAGACAAACTCCGGCTCTGACGCATGACGCAAAGCTGCCCCGCAAGCCTTCATACGGGAAGCTAGGCGCGCTTCATTGTGCGTTTCAATCCCGACAGAGTACACCATCTGGATGCGCTCCTTGTTGCGGGCATCAACCGAGACCTTTGTAATATATGCCTTTTGAACATCCCTTGCTGGGATGCCGAGCAGCTTAATTGCCTTTGTAACAGCATCCTCTCGCGGGTTATCAAGTCCAAGATGAATATTGGGAACAATAATTGCCATAGTTTAAACCGTACCTTTCCGGCGCGCCGCTTGGGTAAAACGCCAAATCTTACACACATATAAAATGCGTAACAAACATCAGCTTATCCGCTATGGAGGTGTGGACGCAAAAGGAGCCTGACCATAGCAGGTCGGGCTCCCACACTATATCCCGTTTATTTTTCGCGTGCGGTAATCACAACCGAGTAATCGCCGGTTGCCCAGACCGCGCCGTATGACGGAATAACAATCCGCACCGGTACATTATGCTGCGTACCTGTGCCAAGATCCCGGTCAGAAAGATCGACCTCCGCAATGATGTCTCCTGAGGTAAGCTGGTCAAGGATTTCGGCGGGGCCTACAATCGAGACATTGCTAATCCCTTTGGATACAAGCTTCACGTCGTAGTTGGATGGCTCGTTTATGATATTGATGGTCTTGACGTTAAATTTACGAACCTCATAGCCGGACATGGAGAAATCGACCTTAACTGTAGTGATGTTGTCGATGTTCACAAACCCTTCCGGCAGGTCGATGTCAAAGACAAATACACTGTCCGGTTCAACACGCTTTAGGTCAAGGTAGCCGACGCTGATTTCGGACTTGGAATCGATGGTTTCAGCGGGGCCAGCTACAAGAATTTGCGTCTCAGACATGGTGTATTTCATCTCATCAATGGGGAAATTCTCAGGGACATTGAAGAATTCAAGCTTAATGGGTAAAGTCTTTTGCTTTAGCACCGAAATCGTCACATCTGCGCGGTCACGGTCAAGCTTGAGATTGGTCATATCGACCTGTTTTCCCGAGGCATCAAATAAGACGATGCCTCCGCTGGCAACAGTTGTTTTCTCAATTGTTTCGGGCAGTTCAGGGGTAGGAACTACCATACACTTCGCAACTCTGGCGACATCGGTCTCAGGGCCTGTGATTGTCACCTCGCTGGGAGTAATGTAGTGCTTCTCCATAATAAATCCGTATGGCGCAGTCGTGGAAGACAAATCAACCGAAAGGGGCATCTTTTTGGTTACAAGCTTATCAAACCGCACCGAAACCATCATAGGAGAGTTCGGCTGAACTATGTCATAGTCGGTGTTTTTATACTTTTTGCTCACCTGAACCTCAAGGTCGTAGGTGCCGGGCTGGTCTACACCAAACAGTGAGACCGTTGCAATAAAATCATCCGGTGTAAGCTGCGAGACGGTCACGCGGTTTCCTATTACTTCAACATTTACCGTTTTGTCATTGATGGAAATCACACTCAGGCCAAGCTTTTCAAGGCTTGTTGTGTCAAACGTGACCGGTATGTCGGTTACCATTTGGCTTCGACTCGGGTCGACTACATTGACAACAAATGCCCATACCAAAATACCAAGGATAACCGAGATTATCATAAGTACTCTGTCATTATATAGCAGCTTGCGGATGCCGATTTTTTTAATCTTCACCTTCATTTTGATTTTCCTTTCCAAAACGACGGTCTTTTTTCCGCAAGCTCGGACAGTTTATTGGTAAAGAGCGATTTCTCAAGCTTTTCTTCCAGTGTTGTCGCATCATAATTGCGGACAAGCTTTCCGTTTTCGGCTACCGAGATAATGCCTGTCTCCTCACTCACAATAATAATGATTGCATCAGAGTTTTCGCTCATGCCAAGGGCCGCACGATGGCGTGTGCCCAGAGACTTGCTGATAGACTGGTTGTCCGATATTGGAAGAAAACAGCCCGCTGCATAGAGCTTGCCGTTTCGAATAACCAAAGCACCGTCATGTAGCGGAGAATTCGGAAAAAAAACATTGCCGATAAGCTCCACACTTGCATCGGCATCAATAACCGTGCCGGTTTTAATAATTTCACCAAGCTTTGTATCACGCTCAATAACAATCAAAGCGCCAATCTTTTGACGGGAAAGAGATACCGTGCTTTCACAAATAGCTGCGATAGCAGACCGCCAGCGTCTTTCCTGCTCGTCCTCATCAATATCGCCCTGCGAGAACATGGTAAGTCCTATCTTGGTTCGTCCCACCTGTTCAAGTGCTCTGCGTAGTTCCGGTTGGAATACAACAACCAAAGCAGTAACACCTAACGAGAGGACATTTCTAAGTAAAAAGCTCATTGTAGTCAGCTTTAAGCCTACTACTAAGAAATAACCGACAGCGAGCAGTACAAAGCCCTTAACGAGCTGTTCCGCACGGGTGTCGCGGACTAGTTTAATAATTTTATAGATCAGATAGGAAACAATCGCCACATCCAGAAAATCAGAAAAGTTGATGGTGCCCGCCCATCGTATGATGCTTTCCCAAATCGTTGACAGTTCCATACTTTAACAACCACGCCTTTCCGGATTTATGCCAAAAAACAGCATAAAACCGAATCACAAGAATAAGGTAATTCATTTGCAGTATTTTATTAGGCGTACTGCAAGACCACACGGTTATGGCGGATTATGTACGCACCGTGTTCGAACGAGGGTCAAAACCACTCCAAACGCACACAATGCGGTTAATACTATTGTAGCATATTTGTTGGTGATTGCAATGCCAAATAATGAGCGCAAAGCATATAAAATGAAAACGCAAAATGTATCAGTTTATATCATTTGCTGTTGCTAATGATGTTGTAAACGCTTGATTTCATAGACAAAGCGAAGAACCTGCTCCTGCGTATTGTACACTGAAAAACTCGCCCTGACTGCTCCGTAGTCACCCGTTTTGAGCTTTTGATGGGCAAGCGGCGCGCAATGGAAGCCGCCGCGCAGGGCAAAGCCGCGTTTGCTAAGCTCCTCTACCACCGTTTCGCTCTTCATATCGCCGACATTAAAGCAGATAACCGGCAGATGAGTGCCCCATTCAGGGCGCTGCGTATAGAGCTTAATTCCTTTTATGCGCTTGAGTGAATCATACAAAAGCTGAGCCAATGCAAGCTCATGGCGGTAGATCCTGTCATATCCCATCGATGCTACAAACTGCATTCCCTCATGCAGTCCCATAATACCGTAAGTGTTGAGGGTACCGCTTTCCAGTCGCTCGGGCATCACCGATGGCTGCTCTTTAAGGTATGACTGGCTGCCGGTTCCACCCTCCATGATGGTGGCAAGCTCTTCGCCCTTTGCCGTAATCAGCATCCCGGTACCGGGAGGGCCGTACAGCCCTTTGTGTCCGGGCATACACAAAAAGTCCGCCTTGCTTAGCGATGCACGCCGCGTACCGGCAGACTGAGCTAAGTCAAGCAGTAAAAGCAAGCCGTGTTTCTGGCACAGATTGTAAAGCGCCTCGCACGGCAGCATAACGCCGCAAAGATTTGAACCTGAAGTACAGGCGATCATTCTCGTTTTAGAGGTAATCTGGCTTTCGAATGACCGCACAGTCTTATCAAAATCGCCCTCAAACGTCTCGGCTATTGAATAGGTTACCCCGCCATCCAGAGAAAGTCGGTGTACCGGCCGAAAGACGGAGTTGTGCTCCATGTCAGAAATAATGACGTGCGAACCCTTGGGGAGCGCCCCTTTAATGGCGATATTTAAGGCTTGGGTGCAGTTTTGGGTAAAGACAATGTTATCGGGTTCGGCATCAAACAGGCGAGCAGCAAGCTCTCGGCACTCAAAAACCTTTTTGGCCGTCTGCATGGAAAGGCGATGCCCGCTCCGTCCGGGATTTGCACCATAATATTCGGCACATTCCCTGATAGCGCGCATCACCGAGGCTGGCTTGGGCATACTGGTTGCGGCGTTGTCAAAATAAATCATGCTCTGTCATCCCTCAACGCATTCTGATAGGGTATATTCATTCGATTCAGCAGGTCTAAAGCCTTGTCAAACTTCGAATTAATGCGCACGGTGTATTGGCATCCTTTTTGCTGTCTATCCTGTAACTTTTTAATCTCTGCCCGGATTCCGCTGCGCTGCAGCAGGGTCTGCGCCTTCATGGCGTAGGTCACCGTCGAGAAGGTGAACAATCCACCTTGCATATTTTACACTCCTTTGCCGGACGCAAAATGAAACAACGATTCACCTGTAATCGTATAGTTCATCTTATGCCAAACATCAGGAGTTGGAACTGAAATTACTCAAATCAAACGACAGCAAAATTTCTTTGTCTTCACCATAAGGGATGATTCATTTCAATTATGAAGGTAAGCGCAGATACGCTATATCTGCTGCATAATGCACACCGCGTGTGCCGCTATGCCCTGCCCGGCCCCCGTAAAACCGAGATGTTCTTCTGTAGTTGCCTTGACATTGACGCGCTCAATGCCACAATTAAGTACATTTGCTATGTTCTTGCGCATCTGCGATATATACGGAGCTAGCTTAGGTGCTTGTGCGATTACAGTGGCGTCGACGTTTCCAACGCTGTACCCTTGTTTCTTTGCCAAGGTCATAACCTTCTTGAGTAAAATCATGCTGTCAGCATTAAGAAAGGTAGGGTCGGTGTCAGGAAAATGCTTGCCGATGTCACCAAGCGCAAGTGCGCCGAGTATTGCGTCACAAACTGCATGCAAAAGCACGTCGGCATCCGAGTGGCCTAAAAGCCCTTTTTCATAGGGGACAGAAACTCCCCCGAGAATTAACGCACGCCCTTCTACGAGTTTATGAACATCATATCCGTGACCGATTCTGATATCCTTCATTTTCGCTTCTCCGTTTCTTAATGAAATCGGGTTATCCTAATATGTGTGTCTATAAACTTGTTTTAGGCCCAATCATCGCCCCACTCCATTAAGACACGGGCGATAGCGATATCCTCCGGTGTGGTTATCTTTATGTTGGAATAGTCTCCGCGGCAAAGGTAAACCGGATGACCGGACCGCTCAAAAAGCTGACAGTCATCGGTCAGGTCAAGTCCCATATGGATTGCCTGCTTGAGCGACATCCGATAGGTATCTGCCCGAAACATCTGGGGCGTTTGCACCAGATACAGGTTACTACGCTCTACCGTCTCTTCTATCTTCATATCCGGGTTAACGCGCTTGACGGTATCCTTTACAGGAACCGCAGCCGCGGCGGCACCGTGGATTAGGGCACTTTCGATAACCGAGGCGACAACTTCATCACTGACAAAGGGTCGTGCCCCGTCGTGTATGATATAGTATTGCGCTTTCTTGTCGCAGGCCTCTATCCCCTTGGCTACGGATTCTTGTCGTGTTGCGCCGCCTGCTACAACACACCGCACTTTGCTAAGTTCAAACTCCTCTGCCAAAGCGCCGACATCCATGATATTTTCGCTTTTGGTCACAACGATAATCTCATTGACCGATACGCAGCGTTCAAAGGCCCGTATGCTATGCGCAAGTACGGGCATTGAGCCGAGCATAACCATCTGTTTGTTGATGCCTTCTCCCATGCGCGTGGAGTTGCCGGCAGCAACAATTACTGCAGAGATAAACAAGTCCTGCATCTTGTGTCCCTCATTTTCTACGCAAATGCGTTATGCATTGGCGTTATGCAATTTGCGTTTTTCTGGTATGCTGCTATTATACCGTATTAAAGTAATTTTGAAAATCCGATACCGTTCATTATGTATATTTATGCTGCCCTTTTTGATGCCGGGTGCTGAATTCCGTTGTGGTCTATGGTCGTTTCGCCTTGAATAAGCAAGTCACTTACCTTAACAAATGTGTAGCCTTGTTTCTTCAGAGATTTTATAATGTCAGGTAAAGCTGCGCGCGTGTTTTCAAGCCCCGTGTGCATGAGTACAATTCCTCCCGGCTTTGCCTTTTGCAGCACACGGTTAGTCAGTTTATCTGCGTCAGCTTTCTTCCAGTCGATACTGTCTATGGACCATTGAATTACTGTGTGAGACAGGCTCTCTGCCGTTTCTACCACCTTATCGTTATAAGCCCCGGATGGAGCGCGAAATAGCTTTGGCCACACACCGGTTGCCTGTTCTATGACAGCATCAGCCTTTGAGATATCCTCTCGTATCTGGTCTGCAGAGAGCTTAGTCATATCCGGATGGGCATACGAGTGATTTCCAATCTCATGACCCGCACCCGCAATCATCTTCGCTTCGTTTGGATTCTTCTCAGCCCATTCTCCAACCAAGAAAAAAGTGCATACCACCTGCTCTGATTTTAATAAATCAAGCAGCTGAGGGATATCATCAGCTGTCCATGCGGCGTTAAAGGTCAAGGCGATGCGTTTTTCTGTTGATTCAACGCCGTAGATGGGCAGTCTTGCGCTTCTGTTCCATGAGGATGCCGGCACGGCAATGCGGTCTAACTTTGCGGCAAGTAAGATAAAGGCAATAAAAGTTGCTACCGCAACAAGCGCGGTTAGCAAATCCCCCTTACTAATGACGATGTACCGTTTCATATCAAACTAGCCCCGCTCTCATGAACTTTGCCCATACACGCTGCATAGTCATTATATGCCGTCTGGCATGTACGGTATTCGAAAGGCTATATTTCGACGTAATCATGATTATAAATAGCTAGTTAACAAATCATACATGGATATATCAACAAATAATGTTATAATTGCTTTACTAAATCATAAGGAGAATCGCCATGCAATTTATTATTCCGGTGGTTATTGTCATTACTGTGATTGCTGTTTGGGCAATCAGCTCTTACAACTCTTTACTGCGAAAGAAAAACTATATTACTGAAGCTTGGTCAGGCATTGACAATCAGCTAAAGCGCAAGGTAAATATTATCACTAACCTTGTAGATTCCATCAAGATGCAGACAAAGTTCGAGGGCGATATGCTTGATAAAATTGCCGCCTCCCGCTCGGGGATGCTCTCTAGGGATAAGGAGACGGCAATGGCTGCAAACGACGAGGCAAGCCGCGTTTTGCCCTCTATGGTTGCTCTGGCCGAAAACTACCCTCAGCTTGGTACCAACCAAAGCTATTTAAAGCTGATGGAGGACATCAAGGATGTAGAAGACAAGGTGTCTTATGCTAGAACCCGCTATAACGTATGCGTAACCGACTACAACAACTCAATTGCAATCTTCCCAAACAGCATTATCGCAGGTATGTTCCGCTTCACACCCGAAAAGGTGTTTGAAATCAAAGAGCAGGAGCGTGTGAATGCCGACAACCTTCGCATCAGTGAGCTGTAAGCAGCATTATTCCTGAAGACTATCATCAATAGACATTTTCTTGCCGTTTTTGCGGTACCACACATTCAAAAGGTATGGTTAACATGGATTACAACGATAAAATATCAAGACCCCTTTTTGTGCATGAACAGGTTCGCGCCAATAAGATTAAGACTGGGATACTTCTTTTATTCTTTGGCGCAATGGTGCTTGGAATCTCGTATTTAATTGGGTATGTATACGGCAATATACAGATTGGTATCCTAATTGGTGCCGGATACTGCGCTATCATTATCCCCCTGCAGATTGCCTCATCAAAGGCCTCTCTTGTTTCTTCGGTACGCGGGCGCCCGGTAGATGAGAACAACCCGAACGAGCGGCGCGTGCGCAGACTTGTTGAGGGTCTTTCAGTCTCTGCGGGATTGAAGGACCCTCCCGAGGTGTTTATTATCCCTACCTCAACGCCCAACGCCTTTGCGGGCGGTCTTTCGCCTGAGAAAAGCTATATCGGTGTTACCGAGGGGCTGCTTGCAATGCTGGATGACAGTGAGTTGGAAGGAGTACTGGCCCATGAGATGTCTCACATCGTCCAGCGGGATGTGCTCATTGCTACGGTAGCCATTGCCCTGCTTAGCATTGTCATCGGGCTTGCGGGGATCTTTTACCGGTCTACCATGACAAGCGGACGGCGTAGAAACAATAAGGAGAACAACTCCAGCGCAGGTCTTTTGATTCTGTTGGGTCTTGTGGTATATGTACTCTCGCGGCTGCTTGGTACGCTTGTTCATCTTGCTATTTCCCGCAAGCGCGAATATGCTGCCGATGCCAATGCGGTACGTCTGTGCAGCAACTCAGAGGGCCTTGCAAGGGCGCTTGAAAAAATAGCAGGGGCAAGCAGTCAGTACGACACAAGAACCGTCAGCGCATTAGGCGGCGATGAGATGCTGGCATTGTATATCTTTAACCCCAAAAAGAAGCTGTCAGCGCTCTTTTCTACCCATCCCCCGATTGAAGAACGTATACGAAGAGTCAGAAATATGTACTAAGACAAAGGCAGGGTGTTCTCAATACCCTGCCTTTGCTATTTTATTGAGCCATCAATATTACTCTTGCAATACAAACTTATCTTCCTGCCAGCTGTAGGTCAACGTAACATTCTTACCAGTCTTAATGTCGTACACCTCGCACGAGAATGAGGATGGCGATGCCTTTGTCAAGCGAATGGACGCTTCAAAGCTTGTCGCACACAGACCGCCTTCACAAGCAAGCTGCTCAATCTTTCCTCCCGGCAGAACGGTAAAGATCTGATAGGTGCTGCCGTTTGCATCCGCCCATTGACCGATTGTAAAGTCGGGGTTGCCGTCGTTGTTGTAGTCATCAAACATGAGCGAGAACTCTTTTTCAAAGTTCAGCTTGTCTGTGTCAAATGCCACAGGCATTGTATAAAGTGCATCTCCATGACTTGCGTCGGTGTAAATCGCAATGCGGTAAAAGCCGAGATAGTTGGTATCGAACATCCCCATGCCCTGCGCATACTGAGGCGAGCTGCGGTCAAAAAACTCTCCTTCAGTCATCTCAACGTTTATAAACAGGGTTGTCCCGTCTGGCAGCTTAATACTGTTGCTTGAGATGGTATATGGAAATTCCAGTTCAGAAACAGACGGCAGTGAGGATTCCCCAACAATCTTCGGCGGAAAAACGCTATTATTCTCATATTGATTGCGGCTGTTCACATGGTCGACACTGCCATCGCCGCATGCACTCAATAGTGCTAGACAGGCAGCAGTGCAGCACAGGCCGATTGTATACTCCTTCATAAGCAGCTTCACTTTCTTGAGCCGCACATTGCAAAGCAGCTACAAGCCCATTGTTTCCGCACGTTGACCTGCTTATTCGCGCTGTGCCCAGACCAAAAGCTGCCGCAAAGGGATTAAGGGATGGAGAAAAAGATCAGGCGTATTAGCCACACTATCAAAAAGATAATTAAAGTTATGATATAAATGGGTATGTAGCGATTGTCGGTCGGTTTTACATCAAAAAAGATATATAAGACGCCTATCACAAGCACAAGCGGGACAAGAAAAAAGATGAGCGGGTGTGCAGCAAAGGCATCTGAAAAGCGAAAAGAAGCAAACGCAAAGGCAGCCCTTGTCATACCGCAGGTCGGGCACGGAATGTTTGTGAGATTACGAATTACGCAGCCGCCGATGAAGAAAGAATAAAGCATGATTACTGCTAATAAACCCACAACAAGTAGTACCGAAATCATCATTCTGCGCATAACCTGCTTCATCACGTTCACCTCACATTTTGCCGTCATGATAAGGCTTTTATTATACCAAAAAAAGTGCATTTATCAAAGACTTCGCTTGCAATAAGCGCAAAATAAGGTATAATAAAGCAAGGTATTGTTTTGGTAACTCTTGCTTTTTGTTCTTATGGGTATCATGCAAGAAAAGCGTAGTATGATACCCTTAAATAAACCGAAGTACAACAGTATTTACGATACCGTTTTATTCTCGGTTATGCAAAAACAACGTTTGAAAGGGCGGAAAAGGATGTTTAACAATCTAATGGATACCATTGGTTTTGTAGGGGATGTCGACAAAGAAGTCGGCGACGCAATGCAGCTTGAGCTCGAACGCCAGCAGCGCAATATTGAACTGATTGCCTCGGAGAATATCGTTTCTCCTGCCGTAATGGCGGCGATGGGTAGTGTTTTGACCAATAAGTATGCCGAGGGTTATCCTGGCAAGCGTTACTACGGCGGCTGCCAGTGTGTAGATATTGTTGAGTACATCGCCCGTGACCGTGCTAAGAAGCTGTTCGGGGCCGAGCATGTAAACGTACAGCCCCACTCCGGTGCGCAGGCTAATCTTGCTGTTTATTTTGCACTGCTCAACCCCGGTGATACGGTTCTCGGCATGAGCCTTGCACACGGCGGTCATCTTACGCACGGCTCGCCCGTTAATATGTCGGGTAAATACTATAACTTTGTTCCCTATACCGTTGATGATGATACCCATCGCATCAACTACGATAAGGTAGAGGCCCTTGCACTCGAGCACAAGCCCAAGATGATTGTGGCAGGTGCGAGTGCATATCCCAGAGTCATTGATTTTGAGCGTCTTTCTGAGATTGCCAAGAAGGTCGGCGCATACTTCATGGTGGATATGGCGCACATCGCAGGCCTTGTAGCCGCGGGTGTTCATCCTTCTCCCGTTCCCTTTGCCGATGTGGTAACCACAACAACCCACAAGACCCTGCGTGGCCCCCGCGGTGGTATGATCCTCTGCAAGGAGGAGTATGCAAAGGCCATCGACAAGGCTATCTTCCCCGGAACCCAGGGCGGCCCTCTGATGCACATCATTGCCGCGAAGGCCGTATGTCTGGGAGAAGCACTGACCGATGAATTTAAGGCCTACCAGACCAAGGTTGTTAGCAACGCTAATGTGCTTGCACAGGCCCTTGTAAAACAGGGATTTGACTTGGTATCCGGCGGCACCGATAACCACCTGATGCTTGTTGACCTGCGTAAGGCGGGTATCACCGGTAAGGAGCTTGAGCACCGTTTGGATGAGGTGTATATCACCGTTAACAAGAACGCCATCCCCAACGACCCGCAGAGCCCGTTTGTCACAAGCGGCATCCGCATCGGTACCCCCGCTGTTACCACACGCGGCTTCGGAGCGCCCGAGATGGAGCAGATTGCTCGGTTTATCTATCTTGCCGCAACCGATTTTGAGTCAAAGGCCGATGAAATCCGCGCAGGCGTTAACGAGCTGTGCGCAAAATTCCCGCTTTACAAATAACCTACCGCTCATCAAATGCCCCGTCCGACAGATGGGGCATTTTTAACTCATCTATCACCAACTTATATTGCGGTTGTTTTGTTCGAACATATGTGCTAAAATAACACTAATATGACTCAAACATTTCCATACACCAATCACGGGAGGGCACTCAGATGTCGGCACCGCTTGCAGATCAAATCCGCCCCGAAACCATTGATGATGTCGTCGGTCAGCAGCACCTGTTGGGTGAAGGCCGTGTGCTGCGTAAGATTATAGAAACAAGACAGGTTCCAAACCTCATTTTTTACGGCCCCTCTGGTGTGGGCAAAACCACCGTCGCCCGTATCCTTGCACAGGTTGCAGGCAAACGCCTGCACAAGCTAAACGGCACCAATGCATCGGTATCCGACATAAAGGATATTGTCGCAGAGCTTGAAACCCTTGCCGGAGCAAACGGTGTTTTGCTGTATCTGGATGAGATTCAGTACCTGAATAAGAAGCAGCAGCAATCGCTGCTTGAATACATTGAAAACGGGCGCATCACCCTGATTGCGTCTACCACTGAGAACCCCTACTTCTACGTCTACGGTGCTATCCTCAGCCGCTGTACGGTTATGGAGTTTAAGCCCGTATCAAGTGAAGATGTCATGCGCGCCGTGACCCGTGCATTTAGCCTGATTAGCCAGCAGCGCGGCGAGCAGTACAAACTTGAAGAGGGTGTTACGAAGGCGGTAGCAGAAACCTGCGGCGGCGATGTTCGCAAGGCCATCAACGCAGTGGAACTGCTCGCCCTTACTGCCCCGTTCGATGGCAATATTAGAACCGTTACACTTGATGCTGTCAGCGAGATTACAAGCAAAAGTGCTACCCGATACGACCGGGATGGCGATTCCCATTACGACATCCTCTCGGCCTTTCAAAAGTCAATCCGCGGCTCGGATGAAAATGCGGCTCTGCATTACCTTGCGCGGCTTTTGGAAGCAGGAGATATCATCTCTCCCTGCCGCCGCCTGCTTGTTACCGCTTGTGAGGACATTGGCCTTGCCTACCCGCAGGCAATTAGCATTGTAAAGGCCTGTGTGGACAGCGCACATCAGCTTGGTCTGCCGGAGGCGCGCATCCCCCTTGCGCAGGCGGTGATACTGCTTTGCACGGCTCCCAAATCGAACACTGCAATCTGTGCCATCGACGCTGCGATGGAGGATGTGCGCACCAAAAATACCGGTGACATTCCTATCCACCTGAAAGATAATCATTACGGCGGTGCAAAAAAGCTTGGGAGAGGACTTACCTACAAATACCCGCACAACTTTAAAAACGACTATACTAAGCAGCAGTATCTGCCCGATGCCATCAAGGATGCCCGTTATTACACCTTTGGCGACAACAAGGTAGAGCAGACCGCTAAGGCATACCGCGAAAAGATTATTGCCGAAGACATGACAGATGGCAAATGACGGAGGATTAAGGCTGTGACCTTGCTTGCAATACTTGAGCTTATACTTGCCTTTACAGCCGCTGCATTCCTTCTATTTCTGATAATTGCGACGGTTGTGTGTGTAAAGCTTCTGTTCTTTACGCGCAATCAAACCTATCAGGAGTCAATGGATATTCTCGCGCAGAAGGGTACGCTGTACACTGATGCACTATCTGCGGATAAGCTGGAGTGTGTTCATATCGTCGGTGCGAATGGCACCCCTTTGACCGGGTATTATGCCAATCTTTTCCCTGAATCAAAGAAGGTAGTAGTGCTCGTACACGGGATTCGCGCAAATCATATCATCGGACTGCAGTATTCACCCCTCTTTATCCCGCACGGCTATAATCTGCTTGCAATCGACCAACGGGCACACGGATTAAGCGGCGGCCGGTTAAGCACCTACGGATATTACGAAAAAACCGATTTGGCTGCATGGCTTGATTATCTACGCAAGCGTCTCGGCAAGGATTGTGAAATCGGCCTGATGGGCCACTCCATGGGGGCTGCAACCGTGCTAAACTGTCCGGAGCTCGATCACAACATCCGGTTTATTGTTGCTGATTGCCCATTTGACCTGCTGAAGGACTTTCTGCTTTATCAGCTTCGCATGCTCGGTTTTCTTGCACATCCTGTGTATGGCTTACTGCGCCTTGTTACCCGCCTTTTGTGGGGCTTCGACCCTAACGTTGTCACACCGGGACTCATTGCCTGTACTGCCGGACGCGATATCCCGACCTTATTTATCCATTCCAAGGGCGACAGGATTATACCTTATATCTGTGCACAACGGATGTTTGAAGCAAGAGGTAACCCACACGACCGTCTTTACATCCACGATACTGCTGCCCACCCTGATGTGTACGCAAGCGACAGAGAAATGTATCGTAAATCGGTCGATGAGTTTCTCAGTAATATCTCATAAATAACTACGGCGTTTGCACTATACCGTGCAGACGCCGTTTTTGCTTATATTTCGGTGGTAGCGTACAGGTTAATGTCCCACGCCGGAATGTAGGGGTGGCGCCTGAGATAGAGCTTATAAGCCGGGTTAAGCTGTTTTATGAGCAATGGTAAGTCGAACAGATCCTCGTTGCGGTGATAGGCAGATACAATCAACCTCGGACCGTGTTGCTTTATGGTGATCGCGCAGCCCAACAAGGCATCATGCTCTGCGCCTTCTACATCAAGCTTTATTATCGTTGCGGGGATATCGCATCCTCTGAGTACGTTATCGACCGAATCGGCCTCCATGCTGATGGTGCGCGTTGTGTTTTTATTGGAAAGCGATGAGTTGCGCCCTGCTCGAGACGCGAAATACAACGTATTCCGTTCTTTGTGGGCAAGCAGGTTGTAGCAAAACACCTTTTTCAAATCCTGCCGGGATAGATTCTGCTCTAGTTTTGCCTTCAGCTTGCGATAGTTCTTTGCATCCGGCTCAAAAGCCGTAATGCGTGCAAACCTTCCGTCCGTATACGAAAGAACCTCACGGATTGTATCGCCATCGTATGCACCGAGGTCGACATAGTGCTCGTTTTGATGAGGCTTAATTATCTGATGATATGCCTGCGATTTCGGTGTTGTGCACGCCTTAAGATACCCAATCTTTCCGCTTAGCTTGAACTTGATGATGTTTGCAAAAACCTGCCGAGAGTAATCATCCTGCAAAAGCTCATATGCCTTGCAAAACTTATCTTCATGCGCACTGTAATAGCTATCATCAAACACGCCCTCGCCCGCAACCGGAACATCGGGCGCGTACAGCTCATATTGGCTGTCAAGGTCGTATAGGCGTTTTAGCATCACATCGTCATGCACGGCAAAGCACACGACAATGATAAAGTCCTTGTAAAGCTCCACGATTTCAGCAAGGCGCTTTACCCGAAAGCCCGCAAACGTATGGCCGCGTACAAACTCGTCGCTTGCAAATATGTCGCTTGCCTGTATTCCCTTTTGGGCGAACACCCTTAAAATCTTCTCTGCACCGTCGCCCATACCATACAGTACGATTGGCTTTTTTGTCTCCTGCAAAGCCTGCCATACCGTAGGCTGTTCTTTTATTAAATCCACTCTATTCAAATCCTTCTTATATATAAATAATGGATGGCACATCAAATTGATGCACCATCCATTATACTAAATTCCCTTGTTATTTCAAGTAAACCTTAATAAGCGCTTCTCTGGGCTTTGATAGTTTTTACTATCACAGTGATGGTATCAAGCAAAAAAGCAAAGATAAAGACTGCAACGAAAAACTTAATAAAAATATTCAATAATGCTGCCAAATCAAAGCCCGCGTCTATAATTCCGATGGACGCTAAATCACTTGCAATGTTCTGGTTCCAAAGCTGTGGTGAATTTAAAAACGGGATGATGATTGCTAAAGACGCAACATTTAAAAGCGAGGTTATCACCGAAAGACTAATGGTGTATTTTCCGATCACGAGGCGGACAATCTCACGGTTAATACCGAGTATAAAGCATATGTTAAACCATATAACAACGGTCTTTAGGTAATCAAGATTAAACACAGGAACGCTTTGCCATCCGTTTGAAAAGTGATGGACTCCCATAAGCCATGGTGCTGCGTTAAAAAGGATAATCACCAGTACCGTAAATACGATTCCAGCGATTGGCTCGGATTTCTTAATTCCCTTTACTGCCTCCGGCAGCTCCGGCAGCATGTTGGGATACCAGTTCTCCTTTGCTTTTTGCTTGTTTTTCCTTCTTCCCACATAATCGGAGATGATAAAGGAAATCGTGACAAAAGCAAAGACCTGCAGCAAAGCAAAGTATAGCGACATAGCGTAGTTACCAAGCAACGCAAGCGGGCTTTCCTGCGGCGAGATTACCGCCAAAATCCCGTGGGCGATTGTCATGCCAAATGCAACACACGATAATACAAGTGTTAGAAGATAGCGATAACTTTCGTAGTACTCGGGGCCGATAATGTATCTCGGTTCCTGGTTGTACTTTTCAGCTAACAGTTCCGGTGCGCCTAACCCAATGAGCACCTCGTCGATATCCTTAGGCGTCGGCTCGTTATCTCCGCATCGCTCCGCAAGCAGGTCATCAATCAAACCGCGCAGCTCGCGCTTGATGTCCTCACGCTGTGAGCGGGGCAGGCGCTTTGCAACCGCATAGATATAACGGTCAATTATTCCCTTTACATACGTCTCATTCGCTGACATCACTACTCTCCCCTTCCACAAACAATTGATTCATACCGTCATTAAGCTCAGCCCAACTGGCACGCAGTTTTAAATACACTTCAGTGCCGTAATCATTCCTTTTGTAATACTTTCGCGGCTTTGCGCCTGTGGTTTCCCACTCACTTGTTAAAAGTCCCTGTGATTCTAAGCGACGAAGGAGCGGGTACAAAGTTCCGGCATCCACAGAGATACCCTTGTCGCACAGCTGCTGCACCAGAACGTAACCGTACTTGGGGGTTGCAAGCTGGCTTAGTACCGAAAGGACAAGCGTCCCGCGCCTTAGTTCCAAAAGCAGGGATTCATATAGGTCCTTTTCCACAGAATCACCTCCATTTGCATTATACTGTATGTTGCACACTATTGTCAATACATTATTATAATTATTTTCCTATTATTTAAAATGTAAGTGCTATAATATCACAGATATACCGTTTCACCCCTTGCGCAAACACCATAAAAAGGGGTAAAATATAGGCATACCCGTATCAGAAAATCAGGAACAAAAAACAATGCAGAAGTGAGGAAATGACGATGATAACATCCAGCATCAAGGCAAGAGGCATCAAAACTTCTCCCATATCGGTGCTTTCCGAGCAGCTCGGTATGGCGGTTTCCGGCAACGCGTCTGCCGTTTTTGCTCGCGGAGACCGTTTTGATGTTGCTGCGGGCGTAGACGGGCTCCCCTTCTATACTCCGGTGATTGGGGCGCTGATTGCGGACGAGCTTTTGTGCGCCACTTTTGAACGCGCGTTCACAGACAACCAATCGGTGCTTGTTGTATGGAACAACGAAAGCCGTACAGTTAATCTGTTTGCTGGTAAGGGCGGCAGCGCATCCGCTTTGTCCTTATCCAGCGACCAAGAATTCCGTATGTGCGCAATCATTACACAGTCTCTAACCTGGGGCGGTACACTGGACGAAAAGGGCCAGCATATCTGCGACCTAAAGTCCCCCCAGCCGGGCCCAAACTATTACACCAATATGTTAATCGGCAACCGCATGGGCTATAAGCGTCCCCTGCAGAGCACGCCTAAATCGGTTGTTGACCGTTTAGGCCGCGGCAGCTTCCGCTCCCATGCTGACACACAGGTGCTTGCTACCCGCTGGGACTATCGCCCCGAGGAGAACGGCAACCCCGCCAATCGTCAGTTCTATCTTGTAGAAAACGGCAAGGTAATCTTCTATTCGGGAGCACCCGAGGATGCAAACATTGTTTCTGCTCGCTGCATCCATTCAAACAACCATTCTGTAATTGAATACGAAACAGCATGCGGTTTGTTTATCCGCCGCACCATCTTCATCCTTCCGCAGTACGAAGGCCTGCCGCTTGCTACTGAAGCGCAGCTTGTGGAGATTCAAAACAAGGGCGCAGAGAGACGCGACTTGCGCATCGTTTACATCGGTATGTTCGGAACACCCGCAACCCATGCCCTGATGCAGGATATCATCTACACCACGGTTATCTGCCAGTCTGAGGTTCTGTATGACGAGAACGGCAACATCGCCGCGGTAAGCTACGACTATAACCCCCCGTGGGAGAAGGGCAACATCCGCTTCCACTCTACCCTTGTACACCAGAACGGTAAGGTTGTTTACCCTGACAGCTTCTGCTTTAAGTTTGACGAGCTTGTCGGTTCCGGCTCCTTGAAAAAACCGGAGTTTGCAGGTAAGCTGCCCAACCGTCATACCCGCAAGGGCCCCGGCTTCTTTGCCGTAGGTGTACCCTTTACGGTGGATGTGAATGAGACGGTCACCGTCGACAACTTTACCGGCCTTGTATCAGAGGTGGTAGAGGATAGCTACGAAGTGGTTAAGACCACGCGCGCACAGATTGCTGCACTTCTTGACCGTTTTGCGGATGAAGATGCTATCCGCCGTTCACTTGACGAGGTTAAGTCGTTCTGCGAGAAGTATTCCTCCTATCTTTCGGTAGACAGTGACGATGCTCAGTTTAACAGCTACTGCAACTACAATCTGCCGTTCCAAGTATTCTATCAGACCTTTGTATCCCGTTCGTTTGACCAGACACAAAAGGGCTACCGTGAAATAGGCTTTAGAGAGATTCAGGACATCTTTGCGTCGATGTACTATTTCGTCGGCATGGGTCGTCCAGATTTCGTGCGTCAGCTTATCTCGGAATGGGCATCCAACGTTTACGCAATGGGCTATGCAAACCACAACTTCTACTGGAAAGGCAAGGAGCCCGGTGTCTATTCAGACGACAGCTTATGGCTGTTCCAGGCCGTTGGACGCTACATCGATTTAACCGGCGACCTTTCGTTCTTAGATCAGGAGATTCCGATTGCGGATGGCGGAAAGCGCCCCTTGTGGGAGACACTGTGTGCGATTATTACCTACTCCGCTAAGATTTCCGTTGGTAAGCACGGCTTCCCGCTTATTGATGCTGCTGACTGGAACGACTGCCTGCATGTTGACCCCGATTGCCTCAACGGCATCGAAAAAGAAGCTGCCTACAATAAGCAGCTCGAAAAGGGCGGCCAGTACGGCGACCCGTTTGAGAGCGACCTGTCCGAAAGCATCATGAATGCCTTCCTGCTCAAGGTTGCGATTGATATTGCCGTTCGCCTTGCAGAAGCAAAAGGCATGACCAATGAGGCGAAGCACTATGCAGCACTGGGTGCTGATCTTGCTGAGCGTCTGCAGAAGGATACCTGGAAGGGCGATTACTTTGCTCGCGTGCTGTTTAACCGCGGCAACGGATTAAGCTATCTAGGCGCTAAGGGCGATACACTCGCCATTGAAGAGGGCGCGGAAGGTACATACTTCCTCAACTCCTTTACTTGGTCGGTGCTTGCCAATGTTGCAACAGATGAGCAGATTGCCACCATGCTGGATACAATCGATAAACACCTCCGCACGCCCTACGGCTATCGCCTCTGCACGGGTGTGGATTATCCCCGCATCGCTCCGCGTATTGCCGTTGCGCTCTACTTCCCCGGCGACCGTGAAAACGGAGGCGTGTTCAAGCATGCTAACACCATGGCTGCAACTGCTATGCTGAAGGCAGCTAAAACCGTTAAGGATGCAGCGCTTGCTAAGCGCCTGACCGAGACGGCTTATTGGATTATCGATGTCATCCTGCCCTACAAGACGCTGTCCGCTCCCTTTGTTACCTGCGGCAACCCGCGTTTCTGCACCCAGTACAACAACTATGAATCGGGCGAGAACATTGGGCCGACGCTCAGCGGTACATCTACATGGCTTCTGCTTGCAATCATGGAGGCGCTTGGTATTGAGTATCGCGCCGACGGACTGAAGTTGCTCCCGCTTCTTCGTCCGGAGGAAGCCTCCCTCTCCTACACGCTTAAAACCGGTGATACCTCCTATGCCATCAACATCAAAAAGCCTGCAGGCTTTGTACGGTGTACTGACAACTACACGATAAAGCTGGATGGTGCTGTGCTTGAAAGCTCCCTCATCCCACTTTTGGGTGACGGCAAAGAGCACACTGTCGAATTGGTGCTAAACGCATAAACTCCATACATGAAAGAAAGCTCCTTCTTGCCTATGCAAGAAGGAGCTTTCTTCTTCTCATTACAGCTTATTGATATATGAGCAAAGCAGGGGCGCAATGTCCTGGATTGCTGCCTGTTTCATAACAGCACCCATGTTATAGGCAACCATCGGCATGCCGTATACAACACAGGTTTCCTTGTTTTGACCGATGGTATATGCGCCGGCATTTTTCATACTGAGCAGCCCCTTGGCACCGTCTGAACCCATACCGGTTAGGATAATGCCGACAGCGTTCTTCCCTGCCACCTTAGAAACCGACTGGAACAGTACATCTACAGAGGGACAGTGCCCGCTGACCTTTTCGCCGCGCTCGCACCGGACTGCATAGCCTTTCGAGTCCTTAATAAGGCGCATCTGATAATCGCCCGGCGCAATCAGGATTCGGCCTGTGTGGACGCGGTCTCCGTCCTCCGCCTCCTTGACCTCCATCTTGCAGATGCGGTTGAGACGTTCGGCGTACATCTTGGTAAACTTTTCGGGCATGTGTTGTACTACAACGATACCGGGTGTTGTCACCGGCAAATCCTGTATTATTGAAAGGGTTGCGTCTGTACCGCCGGTGGAGGCACCAATGGCGATTACAAGGTTATCTGCTGCCTTTAGCGACCCTAAGGTCACGCGCTCAGGCTTGGGGGCGGGTACAGCCTGCTTGAGCTTTGCCATCGAGGCAATTTTAACCTTAATGACAAGCTCGTGTGAGAAATTAAAAAGGTCCGTGGAGTTCTTTACCTTGGGTTTACTTACAAAATCCACAGCGCCCGCATCCAGTGCATCCAGCGCGTTTAACGGCAATGATGTCACTACGACGACCGGAATAGGATGCTCGGGCATCAACTTTTTAATAAAGTCGATGCCATTCATTTTCGGCATCTCCACATCCATAGTGACGACTTGCGGGCGAAGCTCTTTGATGAGCTTTAGCGCCTCTTCGGGGTCTGCCGCCGTGCCGATTACCTCTATGGCGGGGTCGTCACTCAGGCTTTTCACCATAAACTGCCTGAATAGTATAGAGTCATCTACAACCAGTGTTCTAATTTTCTTGATATTCATAGCAAAACCATGCCCTTCCGGTTTATACTTGCCGTCCTATGTAAGATGGGGTCACTTGAACGGCAGCTTGCGAGGAGTGCATAGTCAGTGTAAACACTTGAATACACAAACGTGTTTTCAAATCATTTGACTATATCTTAAACCTGTTTGTTGTAAAAGAAGTTGTAATTTTCGAATTATAACGAGTCCTATCCCTTATGGTAGATAGCCGGCATGATGTATCTGTACTTGGAGGCATCTCTTGAAATCGTCTCGGCATGGCCGATAAACAGATGACCGCCGGGCTTTGTAACGTTATAGAACTTCTCGACCAGCTTTTGCTTTGTGGGAAGGTCAAAATAGATCATCACGTTTCTGCAAAGAATCAAATCAAACTTCTTTGCAAACATGAAGTTGTCCATCAGATTAAGCTGTTTGAATACCACCTCATCACGAATCACCTGTTTGACCTGATAGGTCTTTTCATCGATGCGGTCAAAATACCTTGTTTTCCATGCAGCAGGCAGGTTTTGCAGAGAATCCTCTGGGTAAATCGCCTTTTGCGCCTTGTCCAGTACCTTGAGCGAGATATCAGTCGCTAATATCTTCGTCTTCCATTGGGACTTATTAAGTCCAAAGTAGTCCGCAATAACCATCGCAAGGGTATACGGCTCCTCCCCCGAGGAACAGCCCGCGCTCCAGATTCTTATCTCCCTATCGGAGTTGTTCTTTTCATATTCGGGTAAAAGGATATTCTGGAAATATTGAAAATGCTCTTCTTCCCGCAAAAAATATGTGTGATTGGTGGTTAACTTGCTGATGAGATGGGACATCTCTTTTTTGGTGGTATCATTCTTTACATACTTGAAATAATCGGTGTAGTTAGTAAAGCCCTTTTCCGCAAGAGTGGATGCCATTCGGCTTTCAATCAGCGTCTTTTTCTTGGTGAGATTGATTCCGTAGTTATCCTTGAGATATCCTGCAATCTGTTCAAATTCTAAATCGGTAAGTGTAACCATCGTCAGATTAACCATGCCTTTCTGGCACTACGCCGTGTTGCCACCCACAAAAGCAAGTCTATGTTTTGTGGAAAAAATAGCGACAGACGGTCAGCCTGTCGCTATGCAAGACCATTAGACTAAGGACTATTATATTGTCGCAGAGTCGGTGATATGGACAATCTCATCAATTTCGTCATCATTGAGCAGCTTCTGGCAGTCCAGAATCAGCTTGACCTCTTCGCCTATCTTGCCGATACCCTTTACATACCTGCTCGAGCCGTTTTTGCTAAAGCTCGGCGGCTGGGCGACGTTTTCATCGGGAATCTGGATAACCTCTTCAACCTCATCCACAATGATACCAACCGAGTTACCGGCCACATCCACCACTACAAAGCAGGTCTTATCATCGTAAGGACGCTCCTCTTTGCCAAAACGAAGGCGAACATCTAATACAGGAATGACCTTGCCTCTTAGGTTGATGATGCCCTTAATGTACTCCGGCAGTTCGGGAACCTGTGTAATGGGCTGAACGACAATTATCTCAATGACGTAGCGGATATCAATGCAGTAGGATTGTCCGTCGATGATAAAGGTTAGGTACTTTTCTTTCAGGGAATCCTCTACATCGTCCTGAAAATCTTCTAAATACTGTGCCATAAACGCATCTTCCTTTCAACTAGAAATACCTTGTGGAGTGATTAGTTGTTTGCAATAAGGTTTTTGATATCCAGAATCAAGCTGATGCTGCCGTCACCAAGGATCGTACATCCGGCTATGCCGCATTCCTTGACATTAAACTTATTCAGGTAGGTAGGTAAAGGCTTAACCACAACCTGCTGTTCGCCGATCAGCTGGTCGGCAAGCAGGCAAACCGCCTTGTCCTCAGTCTCCACGAGGATAATAATACCGTCGAGTATGTTCTGAACTGATGTCTCGATGCCAAATGCCTTGAATAGACGGATAACGGGATAACACTCGCCGCGAATCATCACCATCTCGTTGCCGTTTACATCCTTGACAATCTGCTTCTCGGAAATCTTAAACGACTCTCTGATGGAGGTAATCGGGATAGTCATAATAGAGCCGCCAACAGAAACCTCCATGCCGTCTACGATAGCAAGTGTGAGCGGTATCTTGATGATAAAGGTTGTTCCCTTGCCGAACTTGCTTTCGATGCTGATGGTGCCGCCGACCTTTTCGATGTTCTTCTTCACAACATCCATGCCGACGCCGCGGCCAGAAAACTCGGTAACCGACTGGCTCGTAGAGAATCCCGGCAGCATGATGAGATTGAAGATTTCCTTCTCGGTGTATTCGGAATCGCTCTTGGTTAATAGGCCGTTGGCACGCGCCTTTTTCAGAACTGACGAGGTGTTGATGCCCGCGCCGTCATCCGCAACCTGAATGACAACCTCTCCTGCTGTATTCTTTGCGGAAAGGAATATCCGGCCGACACCGGTCTTGCCTTTTGCAAGGCGTTCCTCTTTAGGTTCAAGGCCGTGGTCCATCGCGTTGCGAATCAGGTGCATGAGCGGGTCACCGAGGCTATCGATAATGGTCTTATCAACCTCTGTATCCTCGCCCGAGATAATCAGCTCAACGTCCTTACCCAGCTTCTTACTCATATCACGCACAATGCGGTTCATCTTGTTAAAGA
This sequence comes from Bacillota bacterium, assembly GCA_023415575.1. Classification (GTDB taxonomy): domain Bacteria; phylum Bacillota; class Clostridia; order Oscillospirales; family Ruminococcaceae; genus Acetanaerobacterium. The sequence goes on along the minus strand of JAEZKF010000020.1, from coordinate 28,642 downwards.
CACCGGAAATGGGCACCATGCGGATAGACATTACGATATCCTGCAGTTCATCAGTCAGCTTGCGCAGTTGGCGCGATGCTTTTGTGAAGTTTTCAAGCTGCATACCTTTTAAATCCGGGTTTGAGATAACCATAGACTCGGTAATAACAAGCTCACCGACAAGGTCCATGAGTTCATCGAGCTTATTTAGATTTACGCTGATGAGATTCTGCTTTGCAACCTTGTTCTGTGCAACGGCGTTGTTGACCGTTTCAATCTCAGCTATTTGCTTTTGAATCTGCTGTTTCTTTTCCTGCGCAGCGGCTTTGGTGTCCTCAATTACCTGCGTGTTGTTGCCGAGCGGTTCATAGGACTTTATGTACAACGAGCTTTCAATAATCTTATAAATCTCTTCGTTGCTTGTATAAGGAACAAACGAGATAAGAAAACCGTTGTCGATAATCTGCTTGGCGGTCGCCTGATTAATCTCAATGTCCTCAGGCTCATATTCCAGCTTTTCGCAGTAATCCTTGAGGTTGTTGACGAGCATGAAGGCGCGGATGTTCTCCATCTTACAGCCGTCTTCGAAGAAGACCCTGACTACGCTCATCGGTTTTTCCGGCTGAGCCGGTTCGGCGGGCTTGTCAGCTTCTTTCGTTTCAGATGCCGTTTCCTCATGCGCAGGAGTCTCTTGCGCATTCTCAGTCAAGTCGACCTCAAACGCCTTTTTGGCTGGTGCATCCTTCTTCTCTTTTCTGGGCTTACCGGTCTTTAACACCTCAATCTCTTCCTCAATGCGCGCAATCAGCTCATCGGGGTTTGCGGCAGAGGTGGAGGTATCCTGAATATTGTCGATCTCATTTCTGATAAAATCCGAGCCCTGGAACACGATATCGTAAATCGAGCTATAATCGGAGGCAGCATTGCGGTCCTCGCGGATGATGTAAAACATATCCTCAATGCGATGTGCCACAAGCGATACATTCTCTATACCCATCATGGCAGCAGAGCCCTTGATGGTGTGCATGATTCGGAAGATTTCGTTGATATCCTCCTGGTCCATCTCATTCTGCTTTTCGGACTTAAGCAGGATGGCATCCAGTTGCTCTAGCAATGTATTGCTTTCAAAGATAAAGGTATCCAGCATTGATTCGAGATTTGCGTCAAATTTGTCCATTATATCACCTACAGTTTTCAGATTTCAATGCCTTTATGTTCTATTTACAATTCATCCGCAGCGTAACTGTGCACTCGGATAAATAATAAATTCTAACTGAAGCGTTATTTCGTTGAATTTTTTATGATAACATACGATAATAGAGATAGACCAATAAATCTTGGCCAAGGGGATAACATCATGTCGGACATGCTTAAAATTACAACGCCGATACTGCCTAAAAACTATGTGAATACGGTGCGCTCGGGTCAGCAGTCGACACAGGATGTATTTAATCTTGTGGACTTAACAAAGGTCACAAGGCCGAATGACCGCGGAGAAACGCAAACCAACAACACCTTAAATCTGGCTACTGAGCGGCAGGCTAAGGGTCCCCTTTCTGCCCTACTTTCAGACCCCGGGGCAGTGGCTACATCGCTGAAGCGGTTAATCATGCTCAGCATTGTCATGTCCAGAACCGCAGCAGATTCCTCTGCTAATCTGTCGCTCGACAGCATCCTGAAAGCGCTTATGCTTCGTGAAGGAGAGCTCTTAAACGAAATCCTTAGCCAGCAGCAGGGTATCTCGGCATTCCAGGGCGCTTTTTTTGATGAACTACGCGCACTGCTTGCCTCAAACAGCAATCCCCAGCTGCGTGAGAGCATTGGGCAACTCTTAAAGGCGATTACCGGACAGGTATATGCGAAGGATATCCTTGATTCCATCAGCGCAAATCTTTCAAAATTCGCTGATTTGATGAAGGGGCTGCCGAGTGTAGCAGATGTGCTGGATAAGCTATCAAGGAACTTTAATAGCATCGCACCCGGTGACCCGGAGTTTTCTCAACTAAAGGATTCGCTTATCAGCGTACTGCGGGAGATTAACGAAAGCATCTATGCAAATGAGAAGACCATGAGTCTTACTACCTTAATTGTATACAATCTTTCCAAGTTTGTAAATGAAAAAGATGCAATATTACCTGCTTTTGAACAATTTTCGACCCATATTCCGGAAGAAATGCGAGAACCACTTAGGAATCTTCTGATGGAGCACCTTGCAAATGCCGGCAAGCAGAGTGAGACCGCTGCCCTATCCTCCAAGGTCATTGAAGGCCTGTCGCAGCTCATTGAACAGCACATCAGCAATAACCCGCCCGGTTCACTGTCAGGCACGGCGGAGGTTTATAGCCTTTTGCAGAGTCTTGCAGCAGCACCTACCGTTTTTACCCCGCTTTTGCATTATATCCTGCCGCTTGCTAACGAGGATACAACAGCGTTTGCCGAGCTTTGGGTTGACCCAGAGGACCATCGGCAGGATTCGGGAGAGCCCGCGTGCAAGGTATTCTTTACCGCTGAGGTTGAGGGTCTTGGTCACTTGGAATTTGAAATGCTCGTGACCGGCAATCTTATTGATATGAACCTCTTTTGCCCAAAGGGGTATGAGGAATATTTTATAGACTATTCGCAGCGTATAGCAAAGCTCAGCCAGAATACCTCCTACACCTTTTCAAAGGTACAAGTGCTGCCCCTAGATAAGGAACGGCGTCTGGAGGAGATCTTTCCAAAACTGATGAACAATAGGAGTGGTGTCGATGTCCGGGTATAAGAAAAAGGAGATAGCCGCGGCCCTGAAATACAATCCGCAGTCGGACATGGCGCCGATTATCGTCGCCTCGGGTTACGGCTACGTCGCGGAGAAGATTATTGATATTGCTGACCAAAGCGGAATTCCCATCTACCGCGATGACACCACGGCGAATATGCTTGCTATGCTAGAGATTGGCAGCAATATTCCTCCCGAGCTTTTTGAAGTGATAGCAATTATCTATGCCGACCTATTAAGGCTTTCAAGTGAAATAAAAAAGCAAACCGCCCAAGATAATACACCAACAAACAATGAGTAGATAAAACTTCGCCCGCCCTCATCGGCGGGCTTTTTTATTCGAGTCTAAGGCGCTTAAGTTGCTGACGCTGCTCCTCCCACAGGAAGGCAAAGAGTATATCCTGTTCCTTTTCGGTGATGTCAACAAACTGACAGCCATAGCCCCACTTTTCTCCCGAGAGCTCTTGTTTTCTTAGAATTCTTGTTTTGATGCGCAGGTGCTTTGGCCCTTGGTTAAAGAAGAACTCAAAGTGACTGCCTTCTAGGAAAATGCGCTCGGCAATAAAATAGATACCGCCAACGCTGATGTCCTTTACCGTAATCGGAATCGGGGTGTCTAGGGTGACTCTATTATCATCTCCGGCATATATGACATAGATGTTGGTGTGGAAGGTTGTTTTAACCTTAATGCTTTTTCTTCGCTGAATCACATCCAACAGGTTAAAATCTGTCAGTATCAGCCGATCCATGGTAGCATAGTCTACCGATGTGAGATACCAGCAGATGCCTCGCATATCGTCATACACGCAGACTTTGAGGTTTTCTCCCCTCTCAAAATGCGGGAAAAGCTCCCCTACAATCTCCATGTGATCATCGCTTAAATCTACCAATGAACCGGAAGCCAGCATCACATCGGTCATATTATAGATTTCTACTTTCTGCTGGATGAATCTCAAGCAAAACACTCCCTGCCTTTAAGCGGTGCCAAACACAATATCGTTGTCAGAGTAATAAACCAAGGCATTGTTCTTGTCTTCTGTCAGTTGCACAGAGGAGCTTCCTATTGTTATGCGGGTGCCTGTATAGATGGTTCCCTTACAGATAATCTTGCTGGTGTTCGGTTTTGTTAACTCCTCTGTTAATGCCTCATAACGCTTCGCGAGCTTTTCTTTCTCTAAAAGCAAATGTTCATGGTTATATTTAACCTGTTCAAGGAGCTTGAGTTTATCTTTTGATAAGGTGCTTGCATCCTTTGCAGTTAAAAATGCGATAGCTTGCGAAAGCTTTACAATATCATTCTCTATCTGTCTTAACTTCAGACTGATGGCGTTTGTTTCATCCACAAGCGTTGTAGAAGAACCAAGCGTCAGTTCCGTGCGCGCATGAGATGGAGAACCAATCATCTTCGCTATCACATCAAGGGCCACGATATAGGTACCGCCTATGATACAGGCATTTCTGCCCTTTAGCTCCAGTGTTCCGCCGCACTTGATATGGCAATACATGATGGAGTTGGCTGTTACCGATCCCTTTGCTTCTATAATGACGTTTTCTAGGAAGTTAGCTGTTAAGTCGGAACCGGAATAAATCCTTCCGCCACCCTGTCCGTTTGCACCGGAAAGGGTAATCTCCTTTTCGGCGTGAAGAGTTGCAGCCTCTACGATGCCGTTTACCCGTATGCTGCCGCCTGCTTTGATGCTAAAACCCGATTTAACATCGCCTTTGACAACAACATTGCCGATAAAGTCGATGTTGCCGATTGAGTTATCTACATCACCGTTGACGGTGAACGTGTCATCTACATCAAGCGAGCTGCCGTGCCGAGTCAGGTTGCCATCGATAGCCGCATAGACCTTAGTGCCATCCTCGGTGAGTAAAACGTTCCTGCCTGTCGGGGGTCTTGCATCGCGGCCGCGTGCAGGCATAATCTCCTGCCCTTTGACCGTCATACCCTTAACACCGTCAGTCGGCGGGATAATCTCACAAAGAACCTGACCCTTTGTTACGTTATGAATTAGGTTGAGCTGCTTATAATCCACAGAGCCGTCGACATTGATCTTTGGAACTCCGGTCGCACCGAGTACAAAGCGCTCGAAAATCTCTCCGTCTTTTCCGTTCTGTGCAGGTACTCCCTCGGCCACCAGCATCTTTCGCTCGTAGATTCTGCCAAGGGCAATACGTTTAAGCTCTTGTTCTTTCAGTCCATAGACTACGCCTTCATCCTTCAGTGCTTGATACAGGTTACTAAGCGTAATCTCCTGCCCCCCATTTTCCGGGGTGGTTACCGAGATGTAAGCTCTCAGATGATCGTCGGAAATCTCAACACGGTACTCAGCATCAATGGGTTCTGCCTCAATTTGGATTTTTTCGATTTGATTGTTTTGATCAGCCACGGTTGTAACCTCCTATCACACTGAGCCGATAAGCATACATCATAGCTCCAGACTTGCTCTCCCGATAGATCTTACCATCATAATGCCAGTCTCCGATAAAAATTCAACCGTACGTCCGTAGTTCTTTCCCGTATCCTCTGCTACAATCTTGATGTTGACCTCGGCGAGCTTCTTTTTTACCGCGGTAACGTTGCGCTGGCCGATGTTCATGATATTCTCGCCGGCACCGTAAGTAGTGTCCACCTTAAACATCTGTGCGCCGCCCGCAATTTTCGCCACCATGCGCGACTTGGATGCCCCTATCTGCTCCATCTTATTGATGAGCATAATGATTGCAGTATCAGCAAACTTCATCTTGTTGTCGTTTTGAATGCACTGCTCACTGCTTGGCAGCATGATGTGGGCCATTCCGGATACACAGGTTTGTGTGTCATACAAGCAAATTCCGACACAGGAACCAAGGGCATATGTAATCAGCCGGTCGGGCTTGGTGGCTACCTTCATGTCGGATATTCCCACCGTTATCAGGTTACTCATACATCAATCCCCAGACGTTCCATTATTGTTTTCAGTGAATCCATCTCGGGGATAAGTAGCATACAGCTTTTGACTGTCTCGCTCGAACCGATGAAATCTTCTTCGATATACAACACTTTATCGCCCGTCATACTGAGTTCCACTGCAGGTACACTTAATATAGCGCCCGCCATGTCAACCGTAATCGAGGGCACCATAATGTTAATCTTAAGACCCGTAAGGGATGAGATGGCATTAACATATGATCCGGCCATGATATTGCCAATCTCGGTGAGTGCAGAAAAATCCACATCGGTAAGCTCGGTATAATCCGTAATCTCTTTGCCGAGCAGGATGTTTACCACTACATGGGCAAACTTCTGCTCAAGGATGAACATAATCATCCCTTTAACGTCTTCATAGATATGGGTAAGGATACCGACCACGATATTCTCCGGTCCGCCAAGAATGTAGGTTAAGTCTGTAAAGTCGATTACCTTTACTTTTGGAACAGACATATTTACCGTTTGCATCAGCATGGTGGAAAGCGCTGTAGCCGCATTTCCGGCCCCTATGTTGCCAAGCTCACGCAACACATCAATATGCATATCGTTTAATTGGTCGTACCGCAATGTACCCATCTATGAGACCTCCTAAGAAGTAGTGTGAAGGGTGTATTTGTTAGCGAAGGTTGTTAACCGTCGCCTGGAGTTCATCGGCTGCCTGAACAACACGCGCATTGAACTGGAATGCACGCTGGGTTGTGATGATGTTTACCATTTCCTTGCTGAGCTCAGCATTGGAGGACTCAAGGAAGCCCTGTTTGAGGCTATAGCTCTCGCTAGGCATAGCTTCACCTGCTGCCTCGGTAGCGGTGTAATAGTTGCTGCCCTCCTGCAATAAGGCATATGGGTTTGAGAAAGTATACACGCCGATACGCGTCGCGATATTCTCTAAGTTCACAGGCCCGCCGTCTGCGTTGAGCTCTATGCGGTCTCCATCCGGGCTGAGCACATAATCGCCCGAGGCCGTAGTAAGATAAGCGACATCATCCTCAAGCTTAACGTAGAAGTTTCCTGCTCGGGTGTAAAACCGCTCGCCGTTTTCGTTTTCCACCGCAAAGAAGCCGTCACCAACTATGGAAAAGTCCAGTTCTCTGTCAGTCGGGAGCAAAGCACCCTGATTATACTGAAGTGTAATACCCGAAAGCCGGGTTCCATGCCCTACCTTTAGGTTGTTGGTAAGCTCATCTTGCTTTCGATGAATATTAGAGTAGAGCAGGTCGGAAAACGACGATACCGAGGCCTTAAAGCCGGGGGTATCTGCGTTTGCAATATTATTCGCGGTAACATCCATACTTCTCTGCAGGTAAATCACACCTGAAGAGGCTGTATAAAAGGCAGTGTTCATATGTTACTCCCCTTTCCTTATACCTTACCTATTTCGGAAATTGCCTTGGAGTTGATACTGTCGATAATCTTAAGCGCCTGACTATAAGTCTGGAAGGTGCGGCTGGCATCCATCAGGGCGGCCGTTTCCTCAGCCATATCAACGTTTGAGGTCTCCAGCTTACCCTGCAAAAAAGAGGTAGAATAGGTCGTTTCGTCCGCCTGTACCTGATTTGGGTTGTTATCGATATAAAGCCCCTCGGCGTACACAACGAGATTGTCGTAGTCTGTGGGATATGCAAGGGAGATACGGTCTACGGGGCTGTCATCACCCTGAAGGTAAACATAGCCGTCCTCATCCACCGAGAAGTTTGAGGTGCCGAGCATAATCGGACCGCTTTCGCCCAACACCCGTCCCCCGCCTTCCAGTATGAGGTAGCCTTCTTCATCTAATGTGAAATGACCGTTTCTGGTAAGCAGGGTGTTCTCCATATCTTCATTAAACGGCTGAAGGCGGAAAAAACCATCCCCGACTAAGGCGATATCGAACGGAATATTGGTTTCTGTCAGGCTGCTTTGGCTGTAATCGGTGTGCAGAACATCAACATAGCGCACAATTGCGCCCTTACCGATGCGGCCACTGTTGCCGGATTCCATTCTGGCTACAAGCTGCTGGTCAAAGGTACTGGTGGTCAGCATCTTTCTCTTATATCCGGCTGTTTGAATGTTTGCTACGTTATTGCTGATGGTATCGAGCGAACGCTGCAGTGACAGCATGCCGGATCCCAGTGTATAAAAACCTCTTACCATAACAGTAACCTCCCTGGCGATAGATAAGTCTTGCCGGTATTATCCCTTGATATATGCCTCAACTGTCCTTTTCATTTTGGCAACGGCCGAGGTATGCAATTGACAAACTCGCGATTCGCTCACCTGTAAGACCTCGGCGATTTCTCTGAGCTTTAGGTGTTCAAAGTAGTACATAGCCACCACTAATCTCTCTTTTTCCGGCAGCTGTTCAATTGTGTTTGATAAAACATCCTTTAGTTCCTGCGAAAACAGGGCCTCTTCCGGTGCATCGGCGGATGAACTCATATTGGCGGCGGCAATCTCTGCGCCTGCCACGCCTTCTTCCAGAAGCTCCTCAAAGGAGATGATGTTTGCATGATAGGCCTGCGCCATATTGTTGTGCAGTTCCTCGATGCTGATGTTTAAGCTTTCCGCTAACTCCCCATCGGTCGGCTGGCGTCCAAGCTGTGCCCACAGCGTCGAGGTTGCATCCTCAAGGTTACGCGCATTCTTTCTAACGCGGCGGGGCACCCAGTCCTGCTTGCGGACATAATCGATAATGGCACCCTTTACACGGATGGATGCGTAGGTTTCAAACTTAACCTCTCGGTCTATGTCATAACGCTCCACGGCATCCATCAGGGCTACGATACCTTCGTTAATCAGGTCGTCCTGTTCGGCTACACTACGGAACATGCTGCTCATCTTGATTACAATGAACTTTACAATGTAACTGTAGTGCATAACAATCTCGTTGCGGAGCGCAGGGTCCTTGGTCTGGCTGTACTGTTTCCACGTTTGATAATCTATTTGAGTTTGCGGTTTTAAAAACAGCATCCCCACCCCCTGTCGGACAGGACTAAATTGCTATGTTGCCGACTGCTTGAATCTGCACGGAATTATCAATCTCGCTGAACGACAACACAACAATGCCGTTTACAAACTGGTCGGCGAGCCTTTTAAAGTAGATGCGTACAATCGGCGAGGTCAGGATGATGGGCGTCGGCATCAGATCCTTAATCTTGTTAATCTGCGCGATTAAGGAAGATGCTATCTTTTGCACCGTATCCGGGTCGAGTGCTAGGTAAGAACCATGGTCGGTTTTCTTAACCGCACCCATGATGAGGTTCTCAGTTTCGGTATCAAGCGTAATAACATGCAGTTGATTTGCTTGTGCAAACTTGCGCGTAATAGTGCGTTTGAGAGCCTGTCTGACATACTCGGTAAGCATGTCCGTATCCTTGAGCGTGTTGCCGTAATCGCCCAATGTTTCGATGATGGTCTCCATATCGCGGATGGGAATACCCTCGCGCAAGAGGTTTGCAAGCACCTTTTGCAGGTCGCCGGGCGTGACGATATTGGGAATAACCTCGTCCACCAAAACAGCGTTAGTCTTCTTAAGGTTGTTAATGAGCGTATTGACCTCCTGACGGGTTAACAGCTCATGTGCGTGCGCCTTAATAACCTCGGAGAGGTGTGTAATGATAACCGAGGTCGGGTCGATGACAGTGTAGCCTGCCATCTCGGCTGCCTCGCGCCTTGATGCCGGAATCCATTTTGCGGGGATTCCGAAAGCCGGCTCAATGGTGTCGATGCCGTCGATGTTCTCGGTGACCTCGCCGGGGTTTAGCGCAAGATAATGGTCAACGAGTACCTCGCCCCTTGCGATTTCCTCACCCTTTAACCGAATGGTGTATTGGTTGGGGTTAAGCTGGCCGTTGTCTCTCATTCGGACTGACGGCACAACCATACCCATATCAATGGCAAACTGCTTGCGGAACATCACAACGCGGTCGATAAAGCTGCCGCCGCTTGATTCATCTACGAGCGGCAAAAGGCTGTAGCCAAAGGTCATTTCAATCTGCTCGACATTGAGCAGGGTATAAACGTTATCGATGTTTTTATAGAAGCTTGTTTCGGAGAGTTCAACCTCAGGCTGCTCCTGCTCGGCCGCTGATGCCAGTAGTGCCTTGTTCATGGAGCTTCTGAGCCTGAGTCCGAGTGCTATAAGGGCCACCGATACCAGAATAATTTGAAACGTCGGAAAACCCGGTACAAATATCAGACATGCGGCAACAGAGCCTGCAATGATAAATGCGGTCGGCTGCGCTGCAAACTGCCTTGTGAGGTCGGTGTTCAGGTTGTTCTCCGATGCAGTTCGGGTTACGAGCATACCGGTTGCGGTGGAAATCAAGAGCGCCGGCAGCTGAGACACAAGACCGTCACCGACGGTTGCGATGGCGTAGGTATTCCAGACCTGTCCAAAATCCATGCCGCCCGAGAGCATGCCGGTCGCCATACCACCTAAAAGATTGATGGCAGTTACAATAATCGAAATGATGGCGTCGCCCTTTACGAACTTCGAGGCACCGTCCATGGAGCCGAAGAAGTCCGCTTCACGCTGAACATCGGAACGGCGCTTACGGGCGGTTTGCTCGTCAATCAAACCGGCGTTTAAATCAGCATCGATTGCCATCTGCTTACCGGGCATTGCATCCAAGGTAAAACGAGCTGCAACCTCAGATACGCGCTCGGCACCCTTTGTAATAACGACAAACTGCACGATAACGATGATAAGAAAGATTACAAAACCAACAACCGGATTACCGCCTACAACAAAGTCGCCGAATGCGGCGATAACTTGACCTGCCTTACCGCCGTTGGAAAGGATAAGGCGGGTACTGGATATGTTTAGCGACAATCGAAACAGCGTTGTAATCAGCAATAGGGATGGAAACGCGGAAAACTCAAGCGATGTCTTTATGTACATGGACATCAAAAGAATAATCAGCGACAATGTGATGTTTAGAATAAACATCATATCCAATAAAGCCGCAGGCAGCGGTATGATGATGAATACAACAATTATAACTATAAAAATCGCTATACTGTTTTGGAATAGCTTCATGTGCATCGTCCGTTCCGCCACATGTTGGGCTAGGAAATTCTCATATATCTATCGTCTGCCCCGTCCATTCCTTCAGGAATGCGGAGCCTCATAAGCTGAACTTGTCTTGTTAAGGAGTAAAAAGCTGTTATCTGTTCGGGTGTTTGCCTTTATTCTTGAGGTTATATACAAACGCGAGCACCTCAGCAACAGCAACATAGAAGGTCGCGGGTATTTCATGGTCTATTTCCACGGCCTCATACAGGGCACGGGCCAGCGGTACATTTTCAGTGATATGTACGTTGTTCTCCTGCGCAACCGATATGATGCGCAGTGCAACCAAATCGGCGCCCTTTGCCACAACAACCGGGGCGTTGTTTTCGCCGGGCTTGTAGCGGATGGCAACAGCATAATGCGTCGGGTTACGGATTACTACATCTGCAGTAGGCACCTGCTGCATCATGCGCATCTGGGCCATCTGGCGCTGCTTTTCCTTAATCTGCGCCTTGATCTTCGGGTCACCTTCTAGCTGCTTGTACTCCTCTTTGACCTCCTGCTTTGTCATGCGGAGGCTACGCTCGTATTCCCACCACTGATACACATAGTCAACGACAGAAAGTCCGATAAAGAGAATGGAAATTGTCAGTACCAAAGAAATAACGCTTTCGCAGACATAGATGATGCCCTGCAGGAGGTCAATTTCGTATAAGGATGGAAGCTCCTTAATGCGATCCATAATCTCATTGTAGAGAATGGCAACAACTAAAGCTATCTTTGCAAGTGCTTTAACCAGCTCCACAACTGAGCGGATGGAAAACAACCGTCGAAATCCCTGTAATGGGTTTAAGCGGGAAAACTTAAACTTAAGAGGCTCAGTGGAGAACAAAAAGCGGGTCTGGGCCACAGAAAACAGGACCGTGACAGCCACCGAAATTAGCAATAAGGGCCCTGATAGGATTGCAATTGCGACAACAAAATCGCGGAATACCTCTACCCCATCCGTAATGGAAAGGATGGTTATATCGGTGAGTCTTCTGTAGGTTCTCTGTATAAAGAGGTCTAGGTACCCATACAGAAAAGAGCTAAGCAGCTTAAGAGAGTAAAACATGATTAACAGGGAAAAAGCGCTGACAACATCTTTGCTTTGAAAGATATTGCCCTTTTTTCGCTCGTCCTGTTTTCGTTTTGGGGTGGCTTTTTCGGTTTTGGAGCCGGCCATTTTTATCCCCCCAAAAGCGCCGTGATAAAGTTGTTATCCGTTTGCCAGTATCTTGATTGCTTCACCCATCGTGGTGAATGATCGATCGATTAAAAGCTGTACAAAAGACGACATCGGACCGACCAAAAGCAGTAGAACCAATATGCCAATTAAAATCTTAATCGGAATATTGACCACGAATATGTTAATCTGCGGTATGGCCTTCATCAATATACCCATGCATGCCTCTGAGATAATCTCAATAGCAATAACGGGTAGGGCCAGCTTAACAGAAAGCGTCAGGATTCCGGAGAAAAGCTGGGCTACATAGGAGCCAACCTCAAAGTGTATTGTTCCTACCCCCACCGGCACGATATCATAGGAAAGCATTATCATGCGGATGGTGGTTAGGTGGCTATCCGAAAGGAAGAACATAAGGATAAACATGATGTTGAGCAGCGAGCTGGATAGCGCCATCTGGGCATTGCTGGACGGGTCATATACCTTTGCCATGCTAAGGCCCATCTGCATATCCATAATCTCTCCGCCGATCATGATTACCGACATAAACAGCTGGAAGATAAACCCGTACAACCAGCCGATGGCAAACTCCTTGAGCGCAATATACACAAACTCCACCATATTGCGCACCAAAACCGTTTGGTCGGACAGGGAGTAGAACATAATCACCGAGATAGCAAGCACCAGTCCTCCCTGAACCATTGTTGGAACGTTTTTGCGCGATAAAATGGGATGAAACGTTATCATGCCTGATATTCGTATCAGCACTAGCAAAAACACTGTATAATTGCTGAAGGCGATATCAATCATCGTGTTATCCTCTGTTATTATCGAGCATTTTATGAATATAGACTGGTGTCGATTTTATTATGCAGAAGCCATCATGGCAAAGACTTGACTTGTAAAGTCGTTCATAATTGTCATCATCCAGGATGCCAGCAAAAGTAGAATTAGTGCGATTGCAATGAGCTTAGGTACAAATGTCAGAGTCTGCTCATGTATTTGTGTCGCGGCCTGCAAGACCGATATGAGGAAACCGACCGCAATACTGACAATCAGTACGGGAGCCGCCAGCTTTGCCGCGGTCAGGACTGCCTGACGCAACAGAGCAATTACATCCCCCTGCTCCACACACCATATCTCCTTCCTACAGCAAATTTATGATGCAAGCTAGTTAAAGCTTGAGATAAGCGATTTCACCGTCATACCCCAGCCGTCAACCAAGACAAAGAGCATAATCTTAAACGGCATAGCAATGGTAACTGGAGACAGCATAATCATACCCATGGACATCAGTGTGCTGGATACTACCATGTCGATTACCAGGAACGGTATGTACAGTAAGAAGCCCATAGTAAATCCGCGCTTAAGCTCGCTTGTGATAAAGGCTGGGATTACCACCTTCATGCTAAGCTCTTCATAGGTTTCGGGGCGTTCTTCACCGGCGGCTGTTCGAAAGAGATTTAAGTCGGTTTTATAAGTCTGCTTGAGCATAAACTCCTTGAGCGGAACCGACGCCTTTTCGATAGCCTCTTCCTGAGTGATTGTCCCTTCAACATAGGGGGTATATGCCTCTTTTTCTATCGTGCTGATAACGGGAGACATAATAAACAGGGTTAAAAACAGTGCAAGCCCGATCAGGACCTGATTGGGCGGCGTTTGTTGTAAACCGATGGCATTGCGCAGCAAGCTGAGCACAATGATGATTCGCGTAAAGCTTGTCATCATAATCAGGATGCTCGGTAGCAGCGCCAATATTGTCAAAAGCAGCAGGATGTCAAGGGCCTCAACGCGTTCTTCTTTTGTATCTGCGCCGTTTATCTGTATGGATATCCCCGGATCGGAGGCATACACACTGATGCACAAGAGCGTAATAATCAGTACTGCCACAATGGCAGTGGAAATCACAAAACGCAGCAAAGGCTTTTTCAGTCGCTTTTTCACCGCTGCCTTGCTCAACTTAATCATGCTCCTTTTCCCGTTTTGAAGCGCCAAACGAACCGTACTTTTTCAGGCTCTCCTTTAATGCGGCGCCAAACGTAGGCAATGTCTGTTCGGTAACGACTTGAGTTAAGTCCTCCTCGTTCAGTTCCCCGAGATTGGTGACCGAACCCTGCGATACACCGATGAGCAGGTTCTTCTCACCCACTCTGACAATTGCGATATATTTGTCCTGGCCAAGCGGAATGCGGTCGACTACCGAAAGATACCTGCTTGCAGTAGAGCCGCCCATTCTCTTGCCAAGCCATCTTGTTGAATAAAACGCAAGTACGACGATTGCGACAATCATTAAGATTGCACCTGCAATCGATAAAAACTCCTCCAACCCTTTGCCTCCTTACATACCTGCCCCGTTTGGCTGTTCCTTTCGCGACAGGCGGACAAACAAAGCTATTAAGGCTATCCCAGGATGTTCTTAACCGTCTGGATGATGCGGTCAGGCTTAAATGGCTTTACAATAAAGTCTAGTGCGCCCAGTTTGATCGCGTCTACAACCATCGATTCCTGACCCATTGCAGAGCACATCACAACGCGTGCGCCGCCATCTATACCCTTGATACGACGAAGCGCCTCAATACCGTCCATATTAGGCATTGTGATATCAAGGATAACGAGGTCATGGTGCCCGTTTTGGTATGCATTCACTGCAATCTCACCGTCGCCGGCCTCTTCAATATCTGTATAACCATTCTTAGTCAGGACATCTTTAATCATCAATCTCATGAATGCTGCGTCATCAACTACTAAAATTTTCTTTCCCATTTTCGTCCACCGCCAATCTTAAGATATACCGCTTAGAAAATCGGTATTTTTGAGTATTTCAGTTATTCTTACACCAAAGTTATCTTCCACTACCACAACATCGCCTCTGGCGACCAGTTGTCCGTTTACAATGACATCAACCGGTGCGCCGGCCTGTTTTTCGAGTTCGATAACCATACCCTGACTAAATTCAAGAATGTCTTTAATTTTCTTTTTGGTTTTGCCAATCTCAACTGTCACCTGCAGCGGAACCTGCATAATCAAATCAAGATTGGTATGTTGGCCTTCCGGTGACGGATGGCCAAGGCTTTGGAAGTTTTGAAGCTCCACACCATGTACATCAACCGGCTGCTTCACTACGTTTGTCGGGTCATACCCATAGGCAGGCTGCTGATAGCCGGGCGGGTATGCTGCCGCAGGATGCGTAAACGTCGGCTGCGGAGGATAATACCCTTGTCCCTGCATCGGCGGCATAGGCTGCTGCATCTGCGGCGGGGGAGGAGGCGCGACATGCGATACCGGAGCAGTGGTGTCGCTGAAATCCGGTTCGTTATATACCTTCTGCAGTAAGTCCTCCACCGGCTGAGAATGCGCAGGCAGCTGCTCAGGCGAGGCAGGTTCAGGCTCAGAGTCATTCATATGCTGAGACTGCGAAATGATCTCTTTGGCGAGATGCGTCGGCATGATGCTCATAAATTTGCTCTGGGTAAGACCCTCAATGGTCAAGTCGAAGTAGATAACAACAACGTTGTCTTCTTCGTTTTCACCAATGCTTTGCTTTAAGTCAACCGAGTCAAGCACATATGCAACAGGTGTCGAGATATTGATGGGACGCCCCAAGAAACTGGACAGGGCAGTTGCTGAGGAGCCCATCATCTGGTTCATAACCTCGCAGGCAGCGCTGATGCTGATTTCGTCAAATACATAGTTCTCATCGGGAGTAGGTTCAAGTCCCATCAGCTGGTCAAGTATAAGCTTGACATCAGACTGCTTAAGAACCATTACATTTGAACCGGTAAGACCTTCTTTATAGGTTATCTCAACACACATGGCCGGCTCAAGCGGTGAATACTCAATATCCTTTACGCGCTGAACCTGAACCTCCGGTGTTGTGATAAGTACCTTTTTATTCAGCAGGGTTGAGACGGCTGTTGCGGCAGAACCCATACTGATGTTAAGTATCTCTCCTATTACGTCTATCTCGAAGCTTGACAACAGGTCACCCTTCTCAGATCCACCCAACGGGTTCCTCTCGATATCAGGACTCATGTGAAAACCCCATTTCTACAGAATTTCGCTGAGTTGAACAGCTTTTCGTTTTTTATAGTTGCCCATCTTTCCTCTGAACCAGGTTTTTTGCCCAACCTTTATGTCAACAACATCCGATATGGACTTGTCAAGCATGATGATGTCGCCTATCTGTAGATTGAGTACGTCTTGAAGCGGAAGTTCGGTGTCGCCAAGCACCGCTGTCATCTCAAGACTCGAGTCCTTGACAGAGTTAAAGATGATATCCCTACGTTCATTGTCCTTTAGTCCGTCTAACTTTTTGTCACTTTTTATGGAGCGTGCATTCATCTTTTTGATAATCTCTTCAAGGTTGATTGCGGGGATACAGATACTCATGTTCCCCGAAATCCCCTTCATGGAGATATCGATAACGGTAATCAGGACAATGTCGTCCGGGGAGATTGTCTGCATTAACCTCGCATTGGTTTCAATGCCAACCAGCTGCGGGTCCATCTCGGCATAATTCTTCCATGCGTCCTTAAACAATTTTACCATGTTTTTTAGTACGTTTTCAATAAGAGAAAGCTCGATTTCGGTAAAATCACGCTCTATATTTACGAGTTCGCCACTTCCGCCGAGTAATCTGTCGATTATGGAAAATACTGTGTTGCGTGAAATCTCAATAATAATTGTCGTATCGGGTACACCCTGATCCTGAATATTCAGGTCAACAACACCCATTAAAACCTGATCCGGCAGCGCATTGCTGAATTCATGATAGCGCTGCTCCTCAATCTGAGTGACACTCAGCTGACAGAACATGCGCAGAATTCCGGTTAGGTAGGATGACAGACTGCGCGAATAGTTGTTATGGATGCTGTCAAGTTTTTTGAGCTGCTCCTTGGTGAACTTCTTCGGGCTTCGGAAATCATATTCCTTAATCTTCTTTTCCGAGGCCTTCTCGTCAATCTCATTAAGGTCCAGCTCACCGGTATTGAGACCCTTTAGCAGTTCGTCAATCTGCTGTTGTGACAATATATCTGGCATATCAGGGTTTCTCCTTCTTAACGGCATTAGGGGTTAAAGGGGATTTACGGTATATAGTCCGAATCAATGGTGTACTTGTCCTCACCAAAGAATCTGTCAACCAGTTCCCTAAGGCTTTCCTGGTCTTGTACATCAATGTTCTTTTCAACTATTAAGATTTCTACCCTGCGGTTCTTCTTTCTTCCCTCAGCAGTAGAATTGTCAGCAATCGGTCTGTACTTACCGTAACCAAGCGAACTGAGCAATTCAGAGGAGATACCGCAGTTCTCCTCCAAAAACTTCAGTACGGCATTGGCACGGCCAGAGGACAGTTCCCTGTCATCTACATGGTAATTTTCGTCCTCAAGAACCGAAGCGGTGTGTCCTTCGATTCGAATGACACCGATAGATTCCTCGGCCATCTTAATACCGGCACCAATCTCGGATAGGACGTCTTTGCCTTCCTGGCGAAGTACTGCACTGTCCGGGTTAAAAAACACATTATCCGTAAAGCGGATGAAGACATAGTGCTTGCCGCTTTGTAGTTCGATGCTGTCTTTCATCTCACCGTCGCCCATGGAATCAACATAATCCTTAAGTAGGCTATACAGCATCTCAACGTCAATTATGACATCCGATTCCTCTGCTACCTGCGAATCGCCGATTCCCGAACCGGTGCTGCCCACCTGCCCGTCGCCTTCTTTTGTTACATCATCAACGACTACTAGCTGGCTGGTAGTGATTCCGATATTTGCAAAAGCAGCCTTTAAAAACTCCCATTTTTCTTCGCTTACGGTGGACATCGAATATAACATTACAAAAAACGTTAGCAGCAGCGTAACCATATCGGCATATGTATTCAGCCATTCATTGCTGCTGCCCTCGTCTTGGTGTTTCTTTCTTGCCATTTAAAATCCCTCCCCGCCGAAGCATAGTTTGTACTACGGCCAGAGGTTACTTTCTGGCTTTTGCTTCTTTTTTGGATGCTCTCTCAGGCTCATCAGACCCTGACTCCGAGCCGGAAGACGACGGCTTGTGCTTCTCGACAAAAGATGCAGGGAGCAGCCTGTACAGCTTTTCGGAGATAAAACGGGGGTTTTCACCCGCTTGAATGGCTAAAATACCTTCACAAATAATCAGCTTACAAAGGTACTCCTCTTCGTGGCGCACCTTGAGCTTTGCTGCAATGGGCAGGAAAAGAACGTTACACAGCATGGAGCCATAGAAGGTTGTAATCAACGCTACAGCCATACCGCTGCCAAGCTGATCCGGGTCATCCATCTTTTTGAGCATGAGAATAAGACCAATCAGCGTACCAATCATACCGAATGCGGGCGCAAAGGTAGCACCCTTTTCATAAAGAGCGCGATCCTGTCCATGGCGTTCATCAAGAAAGTCAAGCTCCTCTTCCAAGAGGGCCTTCACCTTTTCGGGGTCAATGGCATCTACCACCATCATGATACCATTGCGCAGATAGTCGTCATCATCGTCTCTAAGCTCATCTTCCAGAGCAAGCAAGCCTCTGGAGCGTGCAGACTTTGCTAAGGCGACAATGCGTTCAATCTGCTCTATAGGATTGTACTTTTGCGGAAAGAAAATAATCTTTAAGTGTTTAATTACCTTTTTAAACGCCTTGCCAGGAAAGGATATCATCAGAGTGGCAAATGTACCGCCAATGGTAATTGCAATACTGGGAATATGTATAAAGGTTCCCAAATTTGCAAAGTTAATCTGCTTTGCAAGGTTAAACGACTCTCCAGCCGCTGGGTCCGAATACACCATACCGAATATAACCAATACGATTGCAGCAATAAAGCCAAATACCGACATTAAATCCATAATGGTATCATCCTTTTATCTTTACTGGGGAACGCACCAAGAGGTCAGTTAAATTTGCCGTATATCCTACGCTTGTACGCGATTATTTTCTCAAGTATCTCGCTGGGGGTTTCACCAACAATTAAAATCTTGCCGTTTAGCAGTTTAATTGTAGTATCGGGAGTTTCTTCAATCGATTCTATCAGGTCACAGTTCAATATAAACTCTTTGGCATCCTTCTTCGTTACCCTGGTTAGCTTAATCATAATAATCTCCCTCCTAAACGGCTCTTTGTTGTAAATATTATGTTATAATTAGGTGAATAAGGAGCTTTTTTAAGCTCCTTATTCACCTACGATTGCTTATCGCTTGAGGTTTACAAGCTCGCTGAGCATCTCGTCGGTAACTGTGATGATGCGGGCATTGGCCTGGAAGCCACGCTGGGTGGTAATCATATCGGTGAATTCTGCTGAAAGGTCTACGTTAGACATTTCTAGCGCTCCTGCTTTCAGAGCACCGGCTCCGCCGGTACCAGCTACGCACAGAGTAGCCTTGCCTGAGCTTGCGCTCTCGGAGAAGTAGCTGTTGCCCTCAGCATTCAGGCCCTCTGGGTTATTGAAGATTGCAAGGTCAATGCGGCCGAGTACCATTGTGCCGTGAACGGCATGGTTGGCCGAGATAACGCCATTAGAGCCGATGGAGAGACTGGTCAAATCCTTGACCTCCTGCAGGGCAAAGCTTCTGCCGTCCTCGGTTTTAAAGGTGCCGAGCTTTGCAAGCTGCTCGCCCGTAGCCTCAGTTGCACTAGTAGGATCGTCAGGGTCTGTTAATGGAAAAGGAATATCACTAAGTAAAAAACCACCGCCTGGGATGGCGTTCTGAGAGAGGATTTTACCGTTGGCATCAACAATACCAACAGTATCTGCATCCGCATCCTCACCGACTGTGCCCTGAGCTATTTTTAGGTACTTATTGAGATCTTCGATGGTCGTAAACTTCTCTTCCGGGTCTAAGGTCACGGTCAGAGTAGTGCCCTCCAGTACTGCCTTAGTCGGAGTATTTGCAACACCTTTTACGAAATTAATGGTCATATTGCCGCTTTCGCCGGTTCCGAGGCAGGTAATCTTAACTTTCTGAGAAAGACCGTCAAAAAGGGTTGCCGTCTTCTCATGGCTTGCCTGATTTGCCGGAATAGGCGGTACTGTAATCTGAATCTTACCGTTCGACGGAGATGCGGTGAGTGCATCCGAGCCGGAGACACCGAGCACAAAGTTACCGGACGAGTCGATTACATTGCCGTTGTTGTCGATGGAGAGCATTCCTGCACGGGTGTAAAAGACATTGCCTGCGGAATCCATCACCTGCAAAAAGCCTTGTCCTGCAATCGCGACATCCATACCGCTGTCGGTCGGCTGGAAGCCCGATTGGCCCATCAGAAGATCAATCGAGGCAACTTGTGCTCCGTAACCAACCTGCTTTGGGTTAACGCCGCCGCGCAGCTGGGTGCCCTGAGATGCGCCGCTTAATGTTTGATAAAATACATCACGGAAAGTGGTTCTGGATGACTTGAAGCCGTAAGTGTTGACGTTGGCAATATTATTGCCGATTACGTCCATTCTGGTCTGGTGTGCCCGCAGACCGGACACGCCGGAATACATGGCTCTTACCATTGAATCAATTCTCCTTTACGGGAACCGCCAGTTTCCTCAGTCAGTCAGAAACTGGATTAACCTCCATAAAGGTCCGGTTAAATGATTACGGTTCCATCAATATTTGTGAATACGCTTCCGTTAAGGTCGTCGCCGCCTAGTGTGGTTACCACCGTGCCGTTCTTTACACTGACGATGAATGCAGTTTTATCAATCAAAATCAGTGTATCATCAAGGCCCTTTTCCTCTGCAAGCCGCATCCCTTTGCTTAGGCGTTCCAGCTTTGCGTCGCCAAGCTCTATGCCGCGGTCGATTATGCGGTTCTGCGCGTGCTTGGAGAAACTGATTTGTGCCGTTTGGCGCTGCTGGTTTTTAAGAATTTCAGCAAAAGAGGAAGTTTGCTCGCCGGACGGTTGTTTTACGGCGGTATTGTGCTGCGGCAGCGTGATACCCGTGGTGACCGAAATCGGTCGGTTAAAAATTGTACCGTCTGCCATGGACTGTTTCCCTCCCTGGATGGATATCTTCCTTGCTATGAGTCAACTTCTTCTACTTCTTCCTCACCGGAGGGCGGATTAGTATCGGAATCGCCGGAGTTATTGTTCTCTCCATTCGTCTCGGATGAGGACTGAGCAGCCTTGATTTCCATCAGGTTTTCGAGTGAAAATGCCTGTCCGTTTACGTAGAACTCATAGCCTCCGGAAGAGAAAGCAATTCGCTCTACAACACCGGTTGTCTGCACCACCTTACCCGTGGAATCTAGCTTCGCGGCAATCACCGTTTTTCCGATGAGTGAGGAGGCAAACGAAGCGTTGGCAGCGTACAGAATGTTCTCTTGCATCTGCAAGGCCGTGAACTGGGCAAGCTGCGCAAGAAACTCGGTGTTGTCGGTAGGGTTCATAAAGTCCTGATTGGAAAGCTGGGCGGCAATCAGCGAGAAGAAATCCGAGATATTAAGACCCGAATTATCCTCGGTGGTAAGCCAATACTCATGCCCGCTTTCGGTGGTATAGACCTTTTTGTTATTTACCGATCTGTATTGAGAGTTATAACCTGAAATACTGCTCATAACCTACCTCCTTTCTAAAAGACTTATACATAACAGTTGAGAATTGAGGTTGCCTGCAGGACA
The DNA here is from genome assembly GCA_023415575.1 of Bacillota bacterium. GTDB lineage: Bacteria > Bacillota > Clostridia > Oscillospirales > Ruminococcaceae > Acetanaerobacterium. Next base: position 7,095 of record JAEZKF010000020.1, on the reverse strand, counting down.
TTCATTGGGGACAAGGTATTGTCCGCGATGTCGGGAAGCCTGTTGATAACAAACCGCCCCGAGCGTTCCGGTCTGTGTTGCTGGCGCCCGTTCTGCATAGAAAACTCACCGTCGAACGCAAGGTTGTTAAACGATTGGTTTTCTACCGTACAGGTTTCCATCTGGATATTGCTTTCCTTGAGTGCCACCCGAAGCTGCTCCATCTGCGCGTTGATGACCTTGGTCGCCTGGTCGTTTGATGTCAAAATGTTGAGGGTGAGCTTACCCTGCTCAAATACAAGCTTAACGGTCAGTTCTCCAAGCATCTCCGGCTCCAGCTTCATGGTAAACTCCGTTTTCCCGTTCTTGTAGGCGTCTAAAACGGCGGTGGCAACCTGATTGGCCTGCGGTGTTTCAACATGCTCGCTTGCAGTCACCTTCTGGAATGTCAGTCCTGCCTCGTCAAGCCGTTCAGCAAATGCACTGAGTTGTCCGATATCAGGTTGAGTCTTGACCTCTTCTGCTTGCTTTTGCTCGGGCGCTTTTGCTTCAATGGCTGCCGGGCGGTTACTCGCATTTGCGCCGTCCTGCTTGCTCTGTAGCAGATTTTCGCCTGACTCATGCGGCTGTGTTTCGGTGGTCGGGGCCACAACCTGCGTTTGCGCAGCAGTATCGGTCGCCTCGGTCAGGCTTGTCTGGAAGGATGGTAACTCTGTGTCCTGCTCTGTCGGCTGATTTAACGTCGGCAATGTCTCAGCGGGTTGCTGCGGGGCCGACTGTTGCACGGGGATGGCGTCCATAGGCGTTGGGGCCGCTGTCAAAACGTCTGTGATGGCTTGCTGTGCCGTTTGGCCTGTGTCCACCTGAGTGGGCACTTCCGGTATCGGTACTGCCATCATCGCCGTAAACAGTGAGAGTATCTGAGTTGCCGCTTCAGTCTTTTGCTCGACATTCTCGGTCTCTTCCTGTATCGGCTTTTCCTCCTGCTGTGCGGACTTCTTTACATCAGCTTTGGTCTCAGAGCCGCTACGTTTTTCCACCTTCTCCGAGCCCTTTGCGCCGTCAATGCACTTTTTAAGCTGTGCCGAGAATGAGGTCTCACTCTTCGACTCCTCCGTCTTAACGGGCTGCGTTTTTGCATTAACTGCTTGGATGGCAAGGTTGGTGTTAACCTGCGTGTTCATATATCTTCTTCACCTCCTTTCGTTGTTATCCTGTATATTATAACAAATTTTGAGGGAAAAATACACATTATTTTGTTGGATTATTTCATGTTTTTGCTTTGTATTTTATCGCCCCGCCTCAAAAACCGAAAGCCACCTTTGTATAAATTCACGAAATCTAATGAACTACTTTAATCAGTTTGATAGGCTTGCGTTGGCCACAAACTCCTCAATTAAGAGCTGAACCTCTTTACTCTCCTCAAGCAGGTACTCCTCGTACTGCCGTTCTTTGAGCTTTTCGAGCGTAGAGATGTCCTGCGAGACCTTGACCACCACAGCTACCTGATCATTCACCCTTATCTCGGCCAGCTTCACCTGCTGCATCTGCATCTTGATGCGGTCATTCAGGGTATTTAAGTAGTTCTTTCGCAGCAAAGCATCCTGAGGGGTAATGCCCTCCTGGACCTTTTCATTCAGCTCGCGGTTGCAGCGCGCATATTCTTCGCGCAGGACGTTGAGTGTCTCGACTAACCTGTCAAGTTTTTGTCTTAACTCGGCAAGCTTATTCTTCTCATCCCTTAACACCTGATTTTTGTAATCAAGCATCTTTTCCAATGAAAACTGAAAGCGTTTCATGGATTATACAATGCTCCTTTACATCAGCGCATTCTTCATCAGTTCAATGGTTTTCTCGTAGCTAAACGCCTCGTAGATATCCTGACGAAGAAAATCGTTGACCTTTTCAATCTTTGCAATGGCGGCATCCAACGCGGGATTGGTACCCGCCTTGTAAGCGCCAATGGTAATCAGGTCATAGTTTGAGTAGTAAACCGAAAGAACACTGCGCATGCGGTTTGCAAGGTCCAGCTGTTCCTTATCCACAATCTCGTTCATCAGACGGCTGACGCTCGCCAGCACATCGATGGCCGGGTACTGGTTGCGCATTGCAATCTTACGCGACAGAACGATATGCCCGTCTATGATACCGCGCACGGTATCAGAAATCGGCTCGTTGACATCGTCACCCTCAACCAAAACCGTGTATATGCCGGTGATGGAGCCGGTTTCAAAGTTGCCGGTGCGCTCTAGGAGCTTGGGCATTACCGAATATACTGACGGTGTGTAGCCGCGTGATACCGGCGGTTCACCGGTGGCAAGACCGATCTCGCGCTGCGCCATCGCATATCTCGTAAGGGAGTCCATCATCAAAAGTACGTTTTTCCCTTGGTCCTTAAAGTACTCCGCGATGGTCGTTGCGGTTAAAGCGCACTTTAAACGCTGCATGGCGGGCTGGTCTGAGGTTGCTACGAGGAGCACGCTTCGCGCCATACCGTCTTCACCGAGGTCTCGCTCGATAAAGTCCCTAACCTCTCTGCCTCTCTCTCCCACCAGCGCAATGACATTGACGTCTGCGGTGACATTACGCGCTATCATACCGAGCAGTGTACTCTTACCAACACCACTACCAGAGAAGATACCCATTCTCTGCCCTTTGCCGACCGTTAAAAGGCCGTCGATTGTCTTAACACCAAAGCTGATGCGGGTATCAATCCTCGGTCTTCCCAGTGGGTTTGAGGGGGTGTTGGTTACATCGTAGTAAAGGTTGCCCTCTACCTCGCCTTTGTCATCAATGGGGGTTCCTGTTCCATCGAGGATGCGGCCGATTAAGGATTCGCTTACCTTAACCTTGAGCTTATCTCCGGTGGACTCTACGATGCTGCCGGGGCCGATGCCGTCAATGTCGTCATATGGCATCAGCAGCACACGGCTTTCACGAAAGCCCACAACCTCAGCTTGAACGATACGGTTGCCTTGGCCCGCGTATATTCTGCATACATCACCGATGTTTGCGAGCGGCCCAGTGGACTCAATCATCAGTCCGACAATCTTATCCACCTTACCGTAGTAGGTTATCAGGCTTTTTCGTCGCAGACTGTTTTTGATGCCCTCCAATACCAAATGCTCACACATCCTTAAATAAATAGGGTTAACCCTTTGTCAATATCGACTTTAGATTGCACAGCTGTGTCTCCACACTGGCATCTGCGATACCATCGGGTGTTTCTACGATACACAATCCAGATGCACCATCCGGTATCACTTCCACTTCTATACTGCCGGAAAGGTCAAGAAGACTAGCAAGCATTGCCTTGTCGGTGATACAGCTGGTTTGGGCATCCGTCTCTGAGACGGTAATCTTCACCCAATCGGTGTTCTTGTAGCTTGCAAGCGCCCGTTCCACAATGTAAACCAACGCTTTGTCATCCTCTTTGAGGACCTTCCCCATAATCTTGCGGACGATATCGACCACAAGAAGGCGAATTCCCTCCTCGGTCTCGTCAATAATCTTGCGTTGATTATCGTCGATGCGGTCAAGCAGGGCGGTGATGTCATCCAGTCCCTTCTGCAGCTGGCGGGTCGCCTGCTCCTTGCCTTCGGCATAACCCTGTGTAAAAGCCTGCTCCTTAATCTGCCTTGCTTCCTCTTGTGCCTTTGCGATTGCTTGCTGCTCTATCGCTTGGGCCTTTGCGGATGCATCGGCAATAATCTGGTTTGCCTCCCGCTGCGCTGCCTGCAAAACCTGCATGCGCAACTCCTCGGTCAGCACAGTTTGGTTCACACTAGCAGGCGAAGACGGAGAGGCATCCTCCGCTTGCCTTCCTTCTTCAGACGCAGGAGAGGTTATATTGCTTGTAGTGGGTATCGGTGCAGAAGGGATTAGTATACTCTCCTTGAGATTCGCTTCCAGCGCCTTGAAGATTCTAGGCAATGATATCATCCTTTCCGCCCTTGGAAATGACAAGCTCACCGTCCTCTTCGAGCTTACGGATAACAGCAACAATACGCTGCTGCGCCTCTTCGACGTCACGGATTCTTACATTATGCAGGTATTCCATATCCGAACGGATGGTTTCGGCCATTCTCTGAGACATATTTGCAAAGAAGGCCTCAGCAACATCGTTGTTTGCACCCTTGAGTGCAATAACGATATCTTTCGAATCAACCTCACGGATGAAGCGCTGGATGGAGATGTTATCAAGCCCGATGATGTCTTCAAATACAAACATACGCTTGCGGATTTCATCCGAAAGCTTGGGATCCTTGCGGGTAAGCTCGTCAAAGATATGCTTTTCTGTTCCTCTGTCTACCTGATTGAGGATGTCAGCTATGTACTTGACACCGCCAATCTCGGTGAAATCAACCGATACTACGGAATCAAACTTGCGCTCCAGGATGCGTTCAACGTTCTTAATAATCTCAGGAGAGGTTCTATCCATTCGTGCGATGCGCTCAACAACGTCAATCCGCTTTTCCTTAGGTAGCTCGGATATGATGGTAGCGGCCTGATCAGAACGCGCATAGGAAAGAATCAGTGCTATGGTCTGCGGGTGCTCGTTTTGAATAATGGCAAGCAGGTTTTTATAGTCTGCCTTGCGCACAAATTCAAACGCCTTAGTCCGCAGAGAACGAGTAACGCGTTCAAGAAGGTTGGTGGCGGTTTGCGCACCAAACGCCTTTTCTAGTACGTTTCTTGCATAATCAAGTCCGCCCTCGGTAATGACCTTCTGGGTCAGACACAGTCCGTAAAAATCATTGAGAATCTGTTCCAGTTCCTCCGCTTCCAGCCGATACAGCCGAGCGATTTCATAGGTCAGTTCCTCGATTTCGTCCTCATGCATGTATTTGTAAACCTGAGAGGCGTTATCGGCACCCATGGATATAATGACGGCTGCGGCCTTCTGTTTCGGGGATATTCTACTCTTAGTAGTAGCCATCGTCATCATCTCCCTTTAGCCATGTTCTAAGCAGCTGCGCCGCAATCTCGGGATTTTCTTTTGAGAAGTTCTGTATCTCGCGTTTGAGAGCCTGCTCCTTTGTTTCTGCAACCTCTAACTTTGCAACGCCAACATCTACCGGCGGCTTGGGTGGCTGCGCGATATTGCCGAAGTTCTGTGCAATATCCCCGCCTACACCGCCTGCCATAGCAGCTGCAAGTGCTTCGTTCTCCTTCTTGCGGCGGATGGAACGAACAACAAGCGAGATAACAAGGATTAAAATCAAAACCAGAGCGAGTGCAGCACCGCCTACGATTGCAATCATCTTGGTGTTGAGCTCGGATGTGATGATACTACCCTCCGGCTCAGCAAACTTAATATTCAGCACGCTGACGTTAGAGGGGTCTACACCAGCGGCCATAGCAACCGCATTGGTCAGGCTCTCTCTGTCGCTTTCGGTCATCACTTCGCGGTTGAGCATAACCGAGATGGATACCGCTTTGCGCTGCGCACCATTCTTCTCGGTCTGCGTCTTTATGTAGCTGACGAGATAATCCACACTGCGTACATTGCTGGTGCTTTGAGACCCGCTACCGCCATCCACATCAGGGTAGGTGGGCACTTCAGCATTGGTTTCGACACCAGTTACACCGCCCTGGGTGGTTTGAGATTCGTTTGATTCCGCCGTCTCCTCATGGCTTACCATGCCCTTGTCGTCGATCGAGGGTAGATAGCTCATTTCTTCGGAAATCATCTTGTCGTAGTCGAGCTCAACCGTAACGGCAACTGAAACGTTATTTGCGCCGAAGGGGCCGGAAAGGATATCAAGAACCTTGTTCTTTAAGCTTTCCTCCACCTGCCGTTCATAGGAAAGGCGAAGCTTGTTTTCAGATGAATCATCAAACTCGGAATCCCCGGAGCTCAGCAGCTTGCCATTGCCGTCGACTACCGAAACATTCTCAACGCTAAGACCCGGCACGCTGTTGGCAATCAGCGATTCAATACCCTTAACCTGAGCGGAGGTTAGCTCATAACCCGAGTACATATCTACCTTGGCAGAGGCCTTGGTTTCAATCTTCTCGCTGGACAGGACGTACCGGTTGTTGTCCGCCATGGCTATGGACACGCTGGCGTCCTTTACATGAGGTATGGTCTTGATGGCTGACGCAATGTTTGCCTCGGTCTGAAAACGCAGGTACTGGTTCTTTTCAAACTCGGTACTCGTAAAACCGATGTTGCTGCTAAAGATATCGTATCTGACAGTGCCGCTTGGATAGCCGGCAATCGAAAGGTTCATGAGCGCCTGTGATTCAGCTTGCTTTGGAACCTTGATTACGCCGCCGCTCTCCACACGCACGTCAACGCCGTTTTCCTGCAAAAGGGCAATCATCTCACTGCTTTGCGCCGAATCAAGCCCTTGCGCAATCACGACATACGAATCAATATTAAGCACCACCGCGAGGATTGCCGCAAAAACAACAATACCGCCAAGTACCGAGAAGTATACGATTCTTTGCTTCTTGCTTTGCTTTTTCCAAAAGTCCTTAGCGGCGGTCAGAATCTTCTTAAATTGTTCGTCCATATAAGAATCCCCAACTGTTTCTTAATAATAAACAGATTGCCATAAAGCCAAATGGCAATCCAAAACGCAAAAAGGACAAAACCTTTTAAGTTAGATGCCCATATTCATAATCTCTTTATAGCTGTCAAGCACCTTGTTTCTGACAGACTGCAAAAGCTGTATGGCCAGATACGCCTTTTCCTGATTGATTTGCAGATTATGAAGCGCATCGGTGTCGCCATACATAAGGTTATAGGTATCCTGAACCTCGGCGGCGTTGGTTTCCTTTACAGTGTCGATTGCTTGTTCTAAGATGCTTGCAAAGGACATCTGCCCCGCCGACTGGGCGGACACCTCTTGTGTACCCTTAAGTCCGGAGATGCTGCTGATTGGAGTTATGGGTGTAATCGGAACGATAAACTGGTTGGACATATCTGTAACCAATCCTTCCTATGTGATGTTTTCTGATAAGCGCCTTATCTGCCTATGTTGAGAGCGCTCATCGCCATCGATTTGATGGCATTGAGGGCAGTGATGTTCGCATTGTATGCGCTGGAGGCCGCCATAAGGTCGAGCATCTCCTCCGTAGTGTTTACGTTCGGCATCATAACATAGC
>JAEZKF010000004.1 GCA_023415575.1 Bacillota bacterium | reverse complement strand
TTAGTCCTTCGAGCGCTCGGATGTTTGTCCATTTCCTCTTGCTCATACAAATACCCCCTGATGTAGTTCTATTTTCCTACATCAGGGGGCTCTTTGTCTATTGTCCGTTTTTACTGGTTCGGTTCAATTTCGTGTTCAGGCTCCTTTTTTGTACCTGCAATACTAGCTTTATATGTGAAAATCCCCGCTTTGGGGGAACATCTCTGCCCGGCCCGCGGTGGGGGGACTAGCCGCAGACCGGGCGCTGTTTTATCGGTGGCCTGCAGTTGTGCAGACCTTATGTAGCATCAAGTGTCCTGTTTTTTAATCCCAAACAAGAAGCGCAGAATCCCCGATAAAAACCTCGGGCTTTTCACAACAATGACCTTCACAATGCTCACCTCTTTAAATGATTCGAATTATGCCCGATGCCGTGCAACGTTACCACCAACAGTTCTTTAAAAACCGCAGCCCCAGACAGATGATGAGAAGCGAGCAGAGGATGATGGTAAAGCGGATGGAGCAAAACCAGGACAGGAATATTCCAAGACCCATAGAAAAAGCGATAAGCGGGAAAGTGGCGGTTCGCCTTCTGGGACATCTTCTGCGCATAATCTCACCTGCCTTAATCAATCAGCCCTATTCTCATGCCGGATGGTCGCAGTTTGCCTAAACCATTATACGTTTCTTATCGGAGTTTGGTGAAAGGCAGGTCTTACGGCCAGCGAGCAATAAAAACCGCCTGTGTAAGTTACACAAGCGGGTCGTTAATGCATATATATGTGATTATGTATCGACATCGGATGCGCCCTTATCTGGCATGGCTTGCGAGTACAGCTGCAGCCGCCCTCGCTTACCCGCTTTTTCAATGACACCGACCGAGCAAAGGACGTTGAGCGCAGTCTGCGCCTTGTAAAGCGGCAGTTTTGCAGCCGCCGCATAGTCTTTGGAGGTAAAATACTCTTCCTGCATATCGGGAATAAGCTGGGCATAATCGGCGGGAGTATTAATGACAACCTCACCCGCGAGCGCCACCGGGATGCGCTCGCTGCGGCTGGAACCACGCTTTTTGTCCATACTCCACCCGTTTAGGCGGCGGTAATCCTCCACATCAATGAGCATAATCCGAAGCCGCAGGTTGGGATGACAAAGCAGGGGCTTAATCCTATACAGCTCAAAGAAGGCCTCATATGCCGTGCCCGTTTTGGGAGACTTGCGTTTCTTGCTCACCTCGCCGGTTTCCTCGTCAATCCACGACAGCCATTTGGTGTGGGGCAGAGGATACACCACCGTTACCGGCCCAAGTGTGAGAAAGTAGGCAAGCTTTTCCCGCAGCTTTTCAAACCCGCGGGTCTGTATCTCGAAAATGCCGTCTTCACACAGGATATCCGCAACAAACCGGCCGACGGGCACCTCGTGGGTCTGCTCATCCGGGCATAGATAGTGCTTTAACACGGCGTGCAGGGCCTTTTCGCCCAGCGTTCCGATTCCGGCTGCCTCGCGCCGCTTGTTTAATACGAGCTCGCAGGCGGCAAGAAAGCGTGCCTTGTCCATTCGTCATACCCCCAAATGGCAGCTTGTATACATATGGTATCATGCAACAAAGCGATTGTCAAAAATATCACAGCATATACTGTACAATAAAAAACCCTTGTGGTATTCTTGAATACATAAAATTCGCCGTTTTTGGCTTGCAAAAGAAATGGAGAGATAGCTTTGAACGACTTTAAAAACGGTGCGGTCATGTTTGCACTGGGTTCATTCGTAGCACTATTCGTCATAGCACAATCGGTATTCTTCCTAATCAAAGCAATCAAGCAAGGCAAGGCACTGGGCATTGACGGCAAGGTAATGAAGAAGGCGGCCATATCGTCTATCATCTTCACCATCACACCGTCTATTTCCATTTTGCTTGCGCTTATCACCCTATCAAAGGCTTTGGGTGTTGCGCTGCCGTGGATTCGCCTCAGCGTTATCGGCGCGGTTACATATGAGTTACCTGCAGCAGAGGCCGCCGCAAATGCGTTCGGGCTGTCCATTACCGATAGTATCACCGACCCCAAGGTGTTTTCTGCAATCATTTGGGTTATGGCCAGCGGCTGCATCACACCATTAATTATCGTACCGCTGTTTTTGAAAAAGCTGCGCGGCGGACTCAATAAAATGAAGAATCGCGACGAGAAGTGGGGCGACATCTTTATGACTGCCCTGTTTCTCGGCATGATTTCCGCCTTCCTCGGCATGGGTATTTCGGGCGGACTGATGTCGGTGCTGACCCTTTTAAGCTCTGCTATCATCATGGCAGGCTGCGGCGTGATTATCAAAAAGTGCGGTGCCGAATGGCTGCGCAACTATGCACTGCCCTTTAGCATGATCGGTGCGATGGCACTAGCCATCCTGTTTCATGCGATTATATAAAGGGAGGTAGCAGAAGATGAAAAGAAATTATGAAGATTCGGTCCATTTTTACGGACGCATATGGATGGTTGCGGCACTGATTATGATGTTTGCAGTGCCCGTGGTGTTTTGCATCGCCTATGATGCTTGGCCTGATGTTGTAAAGGTTTTGCAGGGCCTGCTGGGGGTAGCCCCCATCTTCTGGACGGTATGTGCCATTGAGGTATTCACCTACGCGCCCATGCTCGGCAATGCGGGAACCTATCTTGGCTTTGTAACGGGCAACCTCACCAACCTCAAGGTGCCCTGTGCCCTCTCTGCTATGGAGGCGGCGGATGTTGCACCCGGCAGCGATGAGGGAGAGGTCATCTCCACCATAGCGATTTCGGTGTCCTCCATCACCACAACGCTCATCATTGTTGCAGGTGTTTTGCTTTTGATTCCGCTCACACCGCTGCTGGAGTCGCCCGTCTTAAAGCCTGCGTTTGATAACATCCTGCCGGCCCTGTTTGGCGGTCTTGGTGTTGTGTATATCTCAAAGAGCTGGAAGATTGCCGTAACCCCCATGGTTGCGATGATTATCCTGTTTATCCTAGTGCCTTCTCTTGCGGGTTCGGTGGGTGTGTTGGTGCCCGTTGCAGCGCTGATCAGCATCGGTGCCGCCAGGGTACTGTATAAGAAGAACCTGTTATAACCCATATAAAGAAAGGAATGGTTCTATTATGCCGTACAGCAGAGCGGTGGAGTCTCTTGCTAAAATGATTACCTACAAGACCATCTCGGTTCGCGGCGAGCCCGATGCAAACCGCGACCAGTTTGAGGGCTTTCGCTCCTATTTAAAAGAACGCTATCCCAATGTATTTGCCCGCTGCACCTATGAGCAGGTTGGGCAGAGCGGGATATTGCTGCATCTTGCCGGAAAGAGCAGTGCTAACCCCAGCGCCCTCATGGCCCACTATGATGTCGTAGCGGTCAGCGACGGCTGGCAGGAGCCGCCGTTTGAGGGCATCATCAAGGATGATGTTATGTGGGGACGCGGCACCCTCGATACCAAGACAACCCTTTGCGCCATACTGGAAGCCGCCGAGCAGAAGCTTGCAGAGGGCTTTGTTCCGCAAAATGACTTGTACTTTGCCTTCTCCGGCGACGAGGAGATAATGGGTCCATCCGCCCCCGCAATCGTGGATTTGCTTGAGCAGCGCGGTATCAAGCTTGGCTTTGTGCTCGACGAAGGCGGCGCCATTGTCTCGGACATCTTCCCGGGCGTTACCAAGGACTGCGCCGTAATCGGCATTGCCGAAAAGGGTATGGCGGATTTGATGCTGACTGCAGAGTCCACCGCAGGGCACGCCTCCTCGCCGCCCAACATCACGGCGCTTGGCAAGGTGGCAAAAGCCATCTGCCGTATTGAGAAAAAACCCTTTAAGCAAGACTTAGTCCTGCCCGTGCACACGATGCTAAAGAAGCTTGCCCAAAACTCCGAAAAAGGTGCAATCCGCTTTATCTTTTCAAACCTCTGGCTGACTGCCCCGATTGTAAAGCTCATCTTCCGTAAAAGCGGCGGCGAGCTTGCTGCCATGACCCGTACCACCTGTGCCTTTACGATGGCAAAGGGCAGCGCTCAGGCAAACGTTTTGCCCAAGACCGCATCTGCCACCGCGAACTTCCGCATTTTGCAGGGAGATACCGTAGACGGCACGATTGCGCGGATTCAGAAGCTTGCGGGCAGCAATGTTAAGGTTACCAAGATTTACGCATCCGAGCCCAGCAAAATCTCAAAGCTGGATGAGCGCTTTGATATACTTGAACAAACCATCAACGAAAGCTGGAAGGATATTCTCGTAACCCCCTATCTCATGATGGCGTGCACTGATTCAAGACACTTCTGCCGCATCTCAGACCACGTTTATCGCTTTACCCCCCTACGGCTTTCAAAGGAAGACCGCGCTTCCATCCACGCAAACGATGAGCGCATTCATATCGCCAAGGTGGATGAGTGCGTAAACTTCTATTTAAACCTAATTCGCAAGCTGTAACGTTTGACTTTAAGAGAAAGGACAGATGGCCATGAAAGAGAGGATCAGAAAGCTTTTGCTGGACCTCGGCGCGGATGACTGCGGGTTTGGCCACATCGACGCGTTCTCGGATGCCCCCAAGGGCTTTCACCCCACCGATGTTTATCCCGACTGCCGCAGTGTAGTGGTATTTATCAAGCGCCTATCAAACGGACTCAAAAAGGTCAGCCCGCGCATTGTGTACCATCATGCGAATATGAAGATTAATGATGAGATTGACAGCATAGCGCGCAAAGCGAGTGTTGCCATCGAAGACTTAGGCGGCGTTGCCGTGCCCATGCCCTGCGACGACCCCTATGAATACTGGGATGCCGAAAACAAGGAGGGCAGGGCACTTCTTTCCATGCGCCATGCGGCTATGCTCGCGGGCCTTGGAAGTCTCGGAAAGAACACCCTGTTTATCCACAAGGCTTTTGGCAATATGGTTAACATCGGGATGATTCTGACTAACCTTGAGCTCGAGTCAGACCCGCCATCACGCGAGATGTGCCTTCCCGGCTGCCGTTTGTGCCTTGATAAATGCCCGTCCCATGCCTTGGACGGCGTTACAGTCATCCAAAAACGCTGCCGCGAGCATACCTATTCGTTTAACGAAAAGGGATATGCGGTGTGCAACTGCAACACCTGCCGCGTCATCTGCCCAGTGGGAAGATAATATCCGCCTCTAGAATTACATATCAGCTTTGTTCTAATAAAAAACGGGAGTGCAACGCACTCCCGTTTTTGCATATCACGCGCTAGCACTATCGTAACGCTTCATCCCTATTTTCCAAAGAAACAGCGACAGCATAAAGAAGAATAACGTAACGCCGATGCAAATGAGCCAATATAGCGGGTTTAGCTGCCCAAACAGGGCCACCGACGGCAGGTTTGCTATCAGCCCATAGGGCAAAATGATAAACAGTACAATCCTCCACACGCCGTAAATGGCGGGGGCGGGCAGGCGGAAGGACATCTCAACTAATGTGTTTTCAACATCCTGCAAGGCATCCGTTCTGGTCAGCCAAAAGGCACTGCATCGGGATAGTAAGCTTAGGGAGTATAAAAGCAGAAACATGAGAAGTATCGCAAAGATAAACTTCAGGCAGTTTTGCAGGGTCAGAACGCCCAGATTCGCCGCACCTGTTCCCGTGATGATAATTCCAACACCGCACAGGGCAAACGAGCCGACATCAAACTCGCAAAAGGATGCATAGCACAGGGTATTGACCGGCTTTGTAATGATAAGGTCGAGCGAGCCGGTGCGTATCTTTTCCGGCAGAGAGATCAGCCCAAAGAACCAGGTGGACATAAACAAACCGTCGAGTATAATGAACGACCCGGTAAACACCGTCAGGTGCCAGACATTCCAATCTCCGATATTACCACCCTTTGAGATGATGCCGAAAAACACAAGCTGAAGCGCAAATAGGGTGAGGTCTGCACAAAAGGCTGCCCAGAAGCTCGCGCGGTACATCATGGCAGTCGACATCTTGAGCTTTGCCAAGGTTCGGATAACCCTGAGTTCGTGCATAAACCGTTTCATCATAGCCCCACCCCCTCAAAGTGTCTGGGTGCACGCCGCATCAAAATAATGCCGGCTGCCCAAAAGATTATCACCCACACAAACAGGATAAGCGAAGCCACTGCTGCTGTGATATCGGACTTACCCATACACAGCAGCACAGGGTAGTAGATGGTATAGGAAAACGGCACCCACTTTGCAGCGCCCTCCCCGAACACCATGTTAAGCGGTATGAGTCCGCCCGAAAGGAAGGTCACGACAATATGGTGGATGACAAAAACAAAGCCGATATCCGTTAAGCGGAAGGTAAACATGGTGATGATAAACTGGATAAGCATATTCAGCACCCCTCCAAGCAGGATGACGGGCAGGGCGCACAATACATCAAGCGGGTTTAGCGGGGTGAAATACCGCGCAAACAGAAACATGGCACCCGACAGCACAATCCCCTTGGACAGGATGGGAAAGAGTGCCCGTGCAAAGCTTGCACTCACAAAATACACAAGCGGGGACATGGGTTTAACCATATACTTTGCGTAGTTTCCGGTCTTTATCTCATGCGAAAAGTCATAGAGCAGCCCATCCGACTGGGTGAGGGAGGACAGGATGCCGCCCAATAGATAATAGGTGGTCATCTCGGGCAGGGTAAAGCCGTTATAGGTTTCTGCACCCCGAAAGATTGCGCTCCACAAGAGGTAGGAAAGCACCACCATAACCAAATCAAGTCCGGCGCGCAGCCATGCACTCCCGCGGTAGACAATGGCGTTTTTAAGCTCGCTTGACATCACTGCTAAGTATTTTTTTATCCTCATTTTGCTGCGAACACCCTTTCCACCAGCATGGTTACGTCGTCGTCCGACACCTTGATGTCGGCGATGTCACAATTCTCAAGCAGACGCTGTAAGCAGAATTGGGTGTTCTCCTTTGCTGTGCGCAGTACAAGTGTGTTGTGCTCATGCTCTACCACCTCGGCATCGTGCATATCGGGAAGGGTGCATTCATCGCCTAAGGTAACGGTGATGATGCTGCTTGTGCTCTGGGCTGCAAGCAGGGCGCGCAGGTCGCCGTCGTAAATCATATGCCCGGAACGCAGCACGATGCACCGCTTGGTCAGCTCCAGCAAGTCCTCCGTGTAATGAGAGGTAAGCAGGAGGGTAATACCCCGTTCCTGGCCTGCCGTCTTGAGCATCGCCCGAATCTGCCTTTGTGCCGCGGCATCAAGCCCGATGGTGGGCTCGTCTAGGAACAGAATCTTCGGCATATGCAAAAGCGATGCTATGAGCTCAAACTTCATGCGCTCACCGAGCGACAGCTTGCGCACCGGCACGGACAGATACTCTTTTACGTCAAAGAGCCTAGTAAAGTACTCTGCGTTATCGTGGTACTGCCTGTCGGGTATCTCATAAATCTCCTTATTAAGCAGCAGGGAGTCGCTGGCGGGCAGATCCCACCAAAGCTGCGACTTTTGCCCCATGACTACGGCATATCTTTTTGAAGGCGCTCTTTCCGTCAGATGGGCGAAAGCCGCCTACGGTAACCGTGCCGCTTGTAGGCCGGATGATGCCGGTCAACAGCTTAATCAGCGTGGTTTTACCCGCCCCGTTGGGGCCCATCAGCCCGACGAACTCGCCCTCGTGGATGGTGCAGGAAAAGTCGTAAAGCGCAGTCCGCACCTTCTGCTCGCGTGCAAACAGGGAGCGGATGGAGCCCTTCAGCCCCTCCGGCTTTTCAAAATAGGTGTACTGTTTTGTCAGGTTGTGTGCCTGTATAATTTCCATTGTCTATTCCTCACTTTCGTATCGGATAACGGCATTTGGGTCGTGCCGTTTTTCCATGATGCGTCGCGCCTTGCGGTTTTGTACAGTGTCAAATACGATGGAAAAGTCATAGTCCGGCGGGTACATCTCGCTGGCCGGTGCAATCAACTTCAGGCGTTTGTAAAGGACCGGTCTCTTTATCCCCTTAACCTGAACCACGACCATTCCATTTTCGTCCATCGGCCGATACACAATCCCGATTTCGTCTGTTGCGGTCAGCTGGACGCAATCGCCCATCTTGAGTTTTGCGGCAACCTCGGGCTGATCCTTCCTTGCTGGCGCGGCCTTTTGTATAACTGAGGGCCCACGGTGGGGATTAGTAGGCTGCTCGACAGGCTCAAACTTTACCGCTTGCGCGGATGTACTGCCGGACTCCACCACCTGCCTTGCGATGCTTAGCAGCCGTTCGGGTAAGCCTAAACGCTGTGCGATATACAGCGCGCAGCTTTCACCCGCCTCGCCGAGCTCAAGCCGGAAGAGAGGGCAAAGGTTTTCCCTGTCAAAGGCCATGCGGGCGTTGATGAGCCCCTGCGCGTGCTTTGCGTACTCCTTGATTTCGGGATAATGGGTCGTAACCACAAACAGACACCCGCGCAGGCGCAGCTCCTCCAGCACGGCAACGGCGATACCCATTCCCTCGGCAGGGTCGGTGCCCGAACCGAGCTCATCGATGAGCACCAGGCTTTCGTCCGTGCAGCGGTTTAGAATCTCGATGATGCGGACGATGTGGGATGAAAAGGTGGAGAGGTTTTCAGTAATGCTCTGACCGTCGCCGATGTCGCACAAAATCAGGCTGTGCATGCAAAAGCTGCTGCCTTCCTCTGCCGGAACGTGCAGGCCGCATTGGGCCATCAGCGAAAGCAGCCCCACCGTTTTAAGTGCCACGGTTTTGCCGCCGGTGTTGGGGCCTGTTATCACGATGCCGTTTACACCCTCGCCGAGCGCAAAGTCAAGCGGCACACAGGTATCGGCGGGTAAGAGCGGGTGCCTGCCGCAGCTTATGACAATCCTGCGCTCGGTAGTAACCGAAACGGGGTTTGCCTTCATGGCAAGTGACAGCTTTGCCTTTGCAAACGCAAAGTCGAGTGTTTCCATCGCCTCGGCGTTAAGGCGAATCTGGGGCAGGTGCGCATCCACTGAGGCTGTCAAGGTGTAGAGGATGCGGCGGACTTCGTTCTCCTCTTCTATCTCAAGCGCGGCCAGCTCCTGCTGAATTTTTATCACACAGGATGGCTCAATAAAGAGGGTTGCTCCGGTGCCGGAGGTATCCACCACCGAACCCGCCACCTTGTTTTTGTGCTCCCGCTTAACAGGCAGGGTAAACCGCCCGTTTCTAACACTGATAAAGCCTTCTGCAAACCAGTCCTTGTTGTTGCGCAAAAGGCTTTCAAGCCTTGCCTTTATGGAGGTGTGGGCAGACTCTATCTTGCGGCGGATGCTGCGCAGGTCTGCTGAGGCGCTGTCGATGACCTGCTCGCCCTGTATGGTTTTTTCGATTTCATCGCTTAGCTCTCGAAGTTCATAGATTGACCCGCCGTAGCCTGCGATATCGCTTTGACTATCCTGACCCTTCTTGAGATACGCCTTCATCCTTCTGCAGCAGGTAAGAAACTGCGCAATATACATAAGCTGAGCAGGGGTGAGCATCGAGCCCTTTTCGCAGAGAACAAGAAGGCTACCTAGCTCGTGCATGGGCGCTAGCGGAGGGTTTCCGTAGCGCTCTATGAGTGTTCGCGCATCGGTGGTTTCCCACATGCGGCGGTTGCACTCCGCCTCGTCAAGATATGGGGAAAGCTCAAGCAGACGCTCCTTGGCTCCTTCTGAAAGTGCATACTCGCTAAGTTGTTGTAATACAGTATTAAACTCCAGTGCAATCATGGATTTTTGCAATGTGATCTTCTCCTTTTTAAGCCGATTACAATTTGTGACTTATCGGACATCACGCTGCTGCTGGTAGGTGACAGACTGCATCATGCACTGATTATAGCTCCATCGTCTTCACAGACGAAGGCAGTTTTATTACATAGACGCAAAAAGAGCGTGGCAGGATATCCTTCCACGCTCTCATAACGGCCTTTTATAAACCGCACAAACTGCCAAAAGGGCAGAAGTATGCGATAAAAGTGGTTATGTGTAAAGCATGTCTGCAGCGCACCAGCAGTACGCAAGCGGATGTCCGGTCGACACCAAAAGTGGTGCCCCGAAAGGCAATGCAAAGCAAGGCAGGCAAAATTACCTACCGTCCAAGCAAGCCTTTCACAACAATATTAGTTGTGAACTTCCTTTACAGACATGACCGACACAAAACCCATCCTTTGTCTAATTGATGAAGTCATTATATTATATCCAAATCAAAAAATCAATAACTAATATGATAGATTGTACCATTCTTGTGCCGATTGCCGAAGTGATAATCGGTTGTTTGATGCGCTGTGTCTTATAAAGAAACGAACGGATTCCATTGCCGCCCATGACAGGGATAACCTATCTTTTGGTGGGGCGGATTGGGCCGATTTTCATTGTAAAATATCCGTATCGATTTTTAAAGGTTGGATATTGACTTTTTTATCGGGGATATGGTATTATAGAACACGCGATAAAACATATGCGGATATGGCGGAATTGGCAGACGCGCTAGATTCAGGTTCTAGTGGTAGCAATACTGTGCAGGTTCAAGTCCTGTTATCCGCACCATCTAACCCGTTGACACGCTGTGTTGACGGGTTTTTGCTATGCTCAGGACTTGAACCTTGGTCAACGTCCTGTTATCCGCACCAAATTAGCCCGTTAGTCTCTGTGTTAAATGACGCAGTAGGTTGACGGGTTTTTGCTATGCTCAGGACTTAAACCTCGGTGAGCGTGGATAACGTTCGCATATTGAGGAAGGGAGAAGACAGCAATTTCAAGATTGCCCAATTTACTTATGTTCATATGATGTTTGTAAGGCTTATTATATGTTTTAGGGATTTATTATTTTTACCCTTTGTATTATAATAGGATGCACGAGTAAAAAAGGAGTGCTACATATGGAATACAGAGAGATTGGCAAGACAAATGTGTCGGCTTCGCTGCTGGGTTACGGATGTATGAGATTCCCTACAACCAAAGATGGAGAAATAGACGCTGCTGAAGCGGAAAAGATTCTGGATTTGGCATACAGTAAGGGAATAAACTATTTTGACACCGCATACGTCTATCACTCCGGCAAAAGCGAATCCTTTGTAGGAAGGGTTCTGTCCAAATATGATAGGAACAGCTACTATATTGCAGATAAGCTTCCCTGCTGGATGGTAAACTCACTTGATGACGCACAGCGGTTATTTAACGAACAGCTTGCAAGGCTGCAAACGGATTACATTGATTTTTATCTGCTTCATTCTTTGAGCAAGCAAATCTGGGACAGAATGGTGGAGCTGGGAGTTCCGGAGTTTTGTGAAAATCTTAAAAAACAGGGAAAGATAAAACACTTAGGATTTTCATTTCATGATGAATACGAGGTGTTTGAAGAAATCATCACCAGCAGGCAATGGGATTTTTGCCAGATTCAGCTCAACTTCATGGATACAGAATATCAGGCAGGAATGAAGGGGTATGAACTTGCCGAAAAAGCGGGGGTTCCCGTTGTGGTGATGGAGCCCTTAAAGGGCGGTATGCTCGCTTCTTTACCCGAAGAGATAACCGAAGAGTTGAGAAACGAGAATCCAAACGCATCCATCGCTTCCTGGGGATTAAGGTGGATAGCTAGCCTGCCCAATGTAAAGGTAGTCCTCAGCGGTATGTCTTCAATGGAGCAGCTAGAGGACAATCTGAACACTTACAGTGACTTTAGGCCTATTAATGCCGAAGAACAGCAGATGATAATCAGACTGGCAGAAGCCCTTAAAAAGAAGGTAAATAACGGATGCACCGGCTGTAGATACTGCATGCCCTGTCCGGCCGGAGTGAACATTCCTCAGAATTTCGAAATCTGGAATGAATACGGCATATTTCAAAACAAACATCACACCTCATGGCACTGGGAAAACGCTTTGGATAACAATGAAAAAGCGTTTAACTGTGTTTCATGCGGTCAATGTGAGGAGGTTTGTCCTCAGAATATCCATATAAGGGAGGACTTAAGCCGTCTGCAGAAGGAACTGGATAGTGTGGTAGAATCCTTGAAGTAGACTCTTAAGGGGAAGAAAAGATGAAATTAAGCAGGAAAACTGCGCTGGGAGGATTGTTTATTGCTTTGTCAATCATACTTCCGCAGATTATCCATCTGTTTGGCGCGGCTGATCTCGGCAGAATATTGCTTCCAATGCATATACCGGTATTGCTGAGCGGCTATGTTTTAGGGCCGTTTTTCGGGTTGGCAGTGGGTGCTGTTTCTCCGATTCTAAGTTGTTTCATTACCAATATGCCTTCACTTGGAAGGCTTGTGTTTATGGTCTTTGAACTGGCTGGATACGGATTCATGAGTGGACTCTTGTACAGAACCCTCAATTTTCGCAGATTCCGATTTGGGGCAGCCTTATCCCTTGCGGGTGCTATGATATTCGGTAGGCTTATGTATGCGCTTACCTTATTTGTTGCGGCTGATTTGCTCCATATTTCAAAAATAGGTCCGATTGCCGTTTTGGAAGCGGCCGCCACAGGAATAATCGGAATCATTATTCAGATTATCTTCATACCGGCGATGGTTTATCTGCTGCAAAAGATACGGGTGATCGACCCTCCGGATTCACAGAAGAAAAATCTCAACATAGAGGATAATCAGACAGCGGGTTGATTCAAAATGGTAATTGATGAATGAAAGCAGATGATTTGAACTATGACAGGCTCACTTGAAAAGGCGGTAAAAAAGCTGCATGAAGATGGATGCGCTTTGGTGGTGGTAAACGGCGTTGAGGAGATATCCTCCGGTCTTACGGGATTGACACCGCTTATAGATATTATAAAAAGCACACCCGAAATTCTCCGCGGTGCATCTGTGGCCGATAAAATTGTCGGCAAGGCGGCCGCCATCCTTCTTTCGTATTCGGGGGTAAAGGAAGTATATGCGGAAGTTTTAAGCTCCTGCGCGATTCCCATTTTGGAGGGCTCCGGCATACATTATACTTTTAATAAAAAGGTGCCTTTTATAAAAAACAGGGCAGGCAACGACACCTGCCCGATGGAAAAGCGTGTGCTGGATATTGACGACCCAAAGTCCGGCGCAGCCTTGCTTCTGAATTTGGAAACCCCGGCAAAATAGGATTTGTCGTCAGCCACAGACATATGATTGTCGGCAGACCATCAGCCCGTCAGCTCACTACGAGTTGACGGGTTTTGATATGCTTAGAACTTAATCAATATCCTGTAATCTACATGATGGAAGCTTTTTCTCGCTTTTTTACATCAGAAGGGGAACCGGAAAAATCTAGCCTTGATACAATAACCAACAAGAATTTCAGCAAATTCTCCTGACACCCTCTACCAGAGTGTCCCAATCAGTGGTATTATATGAATAATGTTCTATTTAATGTGTGGGGGGTTGTCTCATGAGTCGTATCAAGCAGTTTTGCGTTTGCGCACTGTTAACAGCGCTTTTGGTGTTGCTGTTCGGCTGCGCCCCCGCGGCTGAAGTCGTATCACAGCCGCCATCCTCAACCGTTATCGAAGAAGTATCCTCCCCGTCGGAAGCTTCTTCAATAGCTACAGACACGCGGTCTGTGCAGGAGATTGTAGCGGGCCTCACCCTAGAGCAAAAGGCCGCGCAGATGGTACAGGGTGCGGTGTACAGAATAACTGCAAATGAGATGAAGAAGTATAGCTACGGTTCTGTTTTAAGTGAAACCTACAGTATGGACCTCACGCAGCAGGGCTGGAAAAGAACCGTCCTTGGCCTGCAAAATGCGTCGATGAACTCCGAAAGCAAGATACCCTTTGTGTACGGCACCGATGCGGTGCACGGTAACATCAAATGTCGCGGAGCGGTTGTGTTCCCGCACAACATCGGTATCGGTGCAGCGAACGATACCCGGCTTACCTACGAGATGGGTTATGCCGTTGCGCAGGAGATGAAGCTTTCCGGCATGCTGTGGAACTTTGGCCCCTGTGTCGCAGTTGCGACCGAACCGCGCTGGGGCAGAACCTATGAGAGCTACTCCTCCGACCCGAGGCTTGTGGCGACGCTTGGCGTGGCATTCTCCAAAGGTCAGCTGGACGGCGGGGTTATGCCCTGCGCGAAGCACTACCTTGCGGACGGCAACGTCAAATACGGCACGGGTGAAGGCAACTACCTTATCGACCGCGGAGACGCCGTTCTGACAGAAGAGCAGGTTGACGAGCTCTTGGCCGTCTACAAAGACCTCATCGATGCAGGCGTTAAGACGGTGATGGTCAGCCACAGCAGCCTAAACGGTGTAAAGCTGCATGCCCACAAGGAGCTTATCACCGATGTGCTCAAGGGAGAGATGGGCTTTGACGGCTTTGTGGTCAGCGACTGGGAGTCCATTCACAACATCCCCGGCGACTCGCTCAAAGATCAGGTGATTACGGCAATCAACGCAGGCATAGATATGCTTATGGAGCCGGACCGGTACAGAGATTGCTATAAATACATTATCGAAGCGGTGGGTGAGGGCAGCATCTCCCAGCAGCGCGTGGATGATGCGGTCACGCGCATTATCTCGGTGAAAAAGCAGATGGGCCTGTTTGATGACCCGATGCAGACTGAGCTTACGGCCGATGTGGATACAGTCGGCAGCGAGCAGTACCGTGACATCGCAAGAAAACTCGTTGAAAAGAGCCTGGTGTTGCTCAAAAACGACGGCAATGTTTTGCCGCTTAAGCAAGGCTCAAAGGTTCTTGTTATCGGGCCTGCCGCTGATGACACCGGCGCTCAGTGCGGCGGCTGGACAATCTCATGGCAGGGAGCGCTGGACAGCGGCGATAGTAGGCATGTCGAGCAAGCTACCACCATTTTGGAAGGGCTCAAGGCCATCGCACCTGAATACAACCTGACAATCCTCACCGACGAGTCTCAGGCGTCGCAGGCGGATGTTGTCATCCTGTGCGTCGGCGAGATTCCCTATGCCGAGTGGGAGGGCGATACCGAGGATATGTCCATTACAGGTAAGCTCGCACTCAAGGGGAACAAAGAGGCAATCGACCTTGCAAAGAAGCTGGATAAGCCGACTGTCGCCCTGATTGTAGCGGGCAGACAGGTCATCATCGATGACTACCTCGCCGACTGGGATGCAGCAGTCATGTGCTACCTGCCGGGCAGCGAAGCGGACGGTGTGGCAAACGTCCTGACCGGAAAGGTCCCCTTTACAGGCAAGCTGCCCATGCCTTGGTATAAGTCGACAGCCGACATCGGCACCGACCGCGTCCAGTTTGAAGTGGGTTATGGACTCGCCTATTAACTGCAGCAAAGGGATGTGACCTATGAATATTCTCCGCGCCACGCCGGAACATCTTGACGTTGTCGCCTTTATTGTACACAATACGATTACGACCATTTACACGAACTACTATCCCGCAGGCGCGGTGGAGTTTTTTCTAAACCACCATACCCGAGAGAAGATTCTCGCATCCATCGAGCGGGGCGAGGTTTATCTTGTTAAGCAGGACGGGGAGTACGTAGGAACAGGCAGTATTAAGGGCAACGAGATATGCCGCCTGTTCATCCTGCCCCGGTATCAGGGCAGGGGGGTTGGCACCAGCCTGATGGATGTACTTGAGCAGGAGGTATTTTGTCGGTTTGACAAGGTGGAGGTTTCAGCATCCTTGCCCGCATATCAGATGTACCTAAACAGGGGCTATGTCTCCTTGTCCTATCATCGGATTCAGACCCCAAACGGGCATTATCTTTGCTATCACCGGATGAGCAAGGCAAAGACTCCGTAACGTCCGTTCGTCTATATGCAATCACGGTAAACATTGTAGAAAGATATCCGAGGTGGCTTTGTGAAGGTAACGATAGAACAGATAGACAAAACCCAGCCGGAACAGGTGATTATCCAATGCTATAAGGTCACTGATCAGGTGACAAGCATAGTGAATTTTGTGAAGTCCACCGGTTTTTCATTGCCGGGGTATAAGGAAGACCGAATGACCCAAGTCTTTTTGCACGACATCTTCTATGTAGAGGCTGTCGACAACCTTGTGTTTGCATATACGCAGAACGAAACGTTTGAGCTAAAGTGCAAGCTATATGAGTTTGAGGACCTCTATATCAGCCAACGCTTTTTCCGGTGCTCCAAATCGATGGTAGTAAACCTCATGAAGATTGACTACGTATATCCCATCCTAAACGGGCGGTTTTCGGCAAGGCTCTTTAACGGCGAAGAGGTAATCATATCCCGCCAGTATGTACCGAAGCTGAAGTCTGTGTTAGCAGGAGGTGGACTATGAGCTTTCGAGAGTTTCTAAAGGAATGCGCGATGCAGTTTTTTATCATAACTACCTGCGTCAACGTCGCATCCGCTATCGGTGGCCCCATACTCATGCCGGACGCAGAGCTCGGGTACTATGCCTTTTACTCGCCGCTGATTGCCGGCTTTTTGGGAACCTTGCCATCCATCATCCTCTACTCAAAAAAAGAGCTCAACATGCGGCAGACGGTGATACGCAAGGGCCTGCATCTGCTTGTGCTGGAGGCCCTGCTGACGGTGTTCGCGTGGCTGAACGGGAACCTCTCCGATGTGCTTGACACCTTCATCTTCATCTTTATGGTGTTTCTCGTCTACCTTGCGGTTAACCTCATAAGCTGGCTGCTTGGAAGCAGGGAGGCTAGACAGATTAACGAGGGCCTAAAAGCCCTGCAAAACCGCAAGTAATGCAACTTACAACCCCATAACGCAACTTACCCTCCTTTTCGTTGACGACAGGTTTTTTCGGTCATATACTTGCGTCAGAAGGAAAAGGAGGGTATTTTTGCATGTTGGGTATTTTCACGTTATCAGTTGCTATTGCATTGCAGCTTGTTTACACGGCGTTTTGTCTCATACGCAAATCGTGGCAGCCGCGCACGAAACACATCATCCGGTTTGCCGGTCTGGGGGCGATGGCACTACTCCTTGCCTTGCACGTCTATGAGTGGAGCGTTCGGTGGATACCGTTTGTCGCTGTGCTTTCTATCCTAACGGCTGCAAGCCTTGTCGGTCTTTTGGTTAATCCCAAAGAAAAGCCCTTTCGCAAGGGCAAGGCAATAGCAAAGGCCATCGGAGGTGTGCTTTTGATTGCCATCACCTTGCTGCCCGCGATAGTCTTTCCCCAATACAGGCACCCGGCAATCACAGGCGCGTATGAGGTAGCCACCGCCGAGTATTCCTATGTTGATGAAACCCGCGTGGAGACCTACTCCGCAACCGGAGAAAACCGCGAGGTCAACGTAGCACTATGGTACCCGAAAGACGTGCAGGGGCAGTTCCCGCTCGTCGTCTTTTCGCACGGCTTTTGCGGTATTAAGGACAGCAACGAATCAGCCTTTATGGAACTTGCAAGCCACGGCTATGTTGTCTGCTCGATTGACCATCCCTACCACTCGTTTTATACGCAAAATAGCTCCGGCAAGGTGACAACCTTAGATATGAACTACATGAACGAGTACGCATCCCTTACCGATGATAAGGTGCAAAAGCTTCGCACCTTCCAAAAGTGGATGAATATTCGGGTCTCGGACATCAGCTTTGTGATTGATACCATACTCGATAGCAAAGGCGGTGTGTACGACCTTGTTGACCGCGCAAAAATCGGCGTGTTTGGACACTCGCTCGGCGGTGCGGCGGCAATGGGGGTTCCGAGGGTGCGCGGCGATATCAGCGCGGTGGTGAACATCGATGCCCCCATGATGTGCGAGCTGATCGGTGTAGAAAACGGCTCCTACACCGTCAATCCAGAACCTTATCCGGCCCCGCTGCTGCATATCTACTCGCAATACCTGTACGACAACGGCATCCTTAATAACGACCCGGATTACTTTGAAAACCGAATCGTATCCGCCACAGCGCCCGCATCCTATGAGGTGGTCTTTCGCGGCGCGGAGCATATGAGCCTTACTGACCTTGTGCTGTTTTCCCCAATCCTTGCTAATATGCTCAACTCAGGCCGCAAGGCGGAGGTTGACCCGTACTACTGCATTGAGACGATGAACGGAATTATCTTGGAGTTCTTTGACTGCTACTTAAAAGGCTCCGGCACCTTTAACTCCGCAGGCATGTACTAAGCAATCCTTATAAAAAGGGCCATGAAGGGTAGTCCCTCATGGCTCTTTGTGTTTCTTATTCGTGGCGTAATGCATCAATCGGTCTGAGCTTTGCCGCCTTTCTTGCGGGGTACATCCCAAAGAAGATACCCACCGAGCAGGAGAAGATAACCGAGGTTACAATGGTCTGAACCGATAACACGGGGGCTACATCGAGCGGGATACAGACTGCATACGCGCCGATAGCACCGAACACGATGCCGATGACACCGCCGAGCAGGGTGAGAATGGCGCTCTCGGTCAGGAATTGTGCTAAGATTGCTTCGGTGCGGGCGCCCAGCGCCTTGCGGATGCCGATTTCGCGCGTGCGTTCGGTTACGGCAACCAGCATGATATTCATTACTCCGATGCCGCCCACCAAAAGCGAGATTGCAGCAACCGCAGCCACAAAGGTCTGGAACAGGTTGATAACGGTGTTTAGGGTATCAACATATTGGTTCATGCTTTCTGCTGAATAGATTTCCTGACCTCTGTTGTTGTGTCTGCGCTCAAGGATATTCAAGGCGGCCGCGCACATATTGTCTACCTGGTCGTCGCTTTCTGCAAGCAGATAGATGTTGGAAATCAAGGGGCTGTCGCCGGAGATATTGAGATATGTGGTGTAGGGGAGGTAGGCAATCGCCGTACCGCCCTGAAACATATTGCTTGTGGCGACACCGACAATTGTGAGTGTCGCACTGCGGCGCATGATCGTCACATCCACCGTAAGACCGGTGACATCGGTATTGCCAAACAGTTTATTTGCCGCATCCTCGTTGATGATGCAGACGTTACGTGCCTCGTTATACTCGGTTTGGGTGTAGTTTCTTCCGCTGCTAAGGGTTACACCTGCAAGCTCGGGCAGGTGCTCGGTGCCGGCGACAAAAACGGTATCAAAATCCTCGTTGCGCCCTTCAAGCGTGCCGAAAACCTGCAGCACAGGGGTTGCGGCTACCATGCTGGGGATGGCCTGCTGCATCGCGTCAAGGTCTTCTATCGTAATGTAGTCGCTGTCGCTGGCCTCTTTGCTGTTTACCGTAACTGAGGCGGCGGCCTTGCCGATGCGGGAAATCTCACCCATCAGCTTGTTTTGCGCACCCTTTCCGGTCGAGACTATCATTATCACCGATGCGATTCCGATGATGATACCAAGCATGGTGAGCAAAGACCGAACCTTGTTGGAGAAGATGCTTTTGAGGGCCATGCGGACATTTTCTAAAAACAATCCTTGCCCCTCCTTTACGACAACGAGTCGACGGTAACGGGCATGCCCTCTGTAAGGCCGGTAGGTGCGGTATTTACCACCACGGCGCCCGGCTCAAGACCGGAGACAATCTCACAATGGGTATCGGAGCCGATACCCAGCTCAACATATACCTTTTTGACGAGACCGTCCTCCACAATCAGGCAGTAGTCGCCTTCGCGGTCAGTGCGCAGCACCTCAAACGGCAGAACAAGCACATCGCGCTTGCTTGCAATCAGGATGGAAAGGTCGGTTTCAAGACCCAGCACAACGTTTGCGGGCACCTTGTCAAACACGGCCTTTGCCTTTACAACAACACCGGTCGCGTCGGTTGTTGTAACCGCGTCGATATGCGACACATGCCCGGGGTACTCCTCGGAGCCCACCGTGATTTTCACGGTCTGATTGGTCTTAATGCGGCCGAGGTCGTATTTGCCGAGCGAGAAGCTTACTTCGGGATTTTCAAGCGACTGAATGATAATACACGGGGCGGCGCCACTTGCCATACCGCCCTCGCTGAGGGTCAGCTCGGTGATAACGCCCGAAATGCCGGCAGTGATGCCCGCCTTGCCCTCGTTTAGGTACTTGCGTGCCGAGTTGACCGAGATGGCGGCAAGGTCCATGCTGTTTTTAAGCTGGGCAATCTTTTCATCACTCATGATGGAATTGATAGCCGTCTTGCGCTCGGCCTTGTATTCGGCAAGGTCGGACTTGAGCTGAGCAATCTCCGCCGCATCCGCAATTTCATCCAGCGAGTCAATCTCGTCTTGGGTATCCCTGAGCAGGCGCTGATAATGCAGGGCCTTGTCTTCGTTCTCCTCGTTGCTGCGCAAAGCATCCTCGTAGGACAGCTTTGCGTTTGCATACTGCAAGGACGCCTGATTGTAGGAGTTTTTGAGTTCATCCACATCAAACTCCGCCAACAGGTCACCGGCATTTACGATGTCGCCCTTTTTTATATGCAACGCCTTTACCGTAACCTGCGAAGGCGCAAACAGCTGCTCGTCATCCGAGGCCTGCACCGTTCCCTTAAGGGATACATACTGCTCTATATCAGCTTTTTGGGCGGTGATTGCCGTAATGTGCACGGTCTTGTCCACAAAATACATACTGTAAACGACCATGCCCGCTACCTGCAGCACTGCCACCGATAAAAAGATAATCAGTTTAATGTGTTTTTTCTTGCCCTTTTCCTTTGCCACTTGTCCGTTCCCTCTTTCGTTTGCATCAATACTATATTATCAAGTATAATATGGTAGCTTATGATCCAGAACATACCGCTTAATGCGGATACAAATTATTATATATGAGGAAAATTGCATTATCAATTTTCTGCAAGCAAAGTTTATATATTGTTTACAAGGCATTGTCTGATATATAAACTTTGTATATTGCATTGCTTGTTACGGAACATTATAATAGAAATAACTCGAAACAGCCTTTTATCCAAAGTACGATAAAGCATTTCGTCAAACCAAAGGAAAGGAATGAATAACGGTTGAAAGTTACAAAGGATTCCCTCATCGGTGAGGTATTGGACAACCATCCCGAAACAGCAAAGTTCTTCCTCGGTATGGGGATGCACTGCCTCGGCTGTCCCGCATCGCGTGGCGAGAGCATTGAGCAGGCCTGTATGGTTCACGGCGTGGACTGCGAGGGTTTGGTGCAAGACATCAACGATTTTATCGGCGAAAACTAACTTAGAAATGTGCCATCTGGGCGCACAAATCGACATTCTAATGGCTACCGTCCGGGGCGTTTAGGCATCGGACGGCTTAGCTTTGCACAAAAATTGAGCGTACATATGCTGTTTTCCCGCGCTCTCGAAATACTCGCCTGCCCCGGGAAAAGCGATATAATCCGCATCAACTATCATGTCTATCACATTGAAAGGCATCATACTTCTATGAATCGTGGTTTTGTCAGAGTCAAGGCGCGTATTGCGGATGCTTTGGGTACGGCCGTACTGTCCAAAAGGTTTATGGCCTTTGTAGGTGTACATACCTGTTTTCTAATCTTTACAAGCCTGCACGGTATCTTTATCAATACCCTGCTTATCCGTGTCACAGGAGATAACTCCATCACCCTGTGGTACAACGTCATCTATTACTTTTGCTTTGCAATCTCTATGCCGCTGGGCGCCATCTTTATGCGCAAGACCTCGCCCAGCATATCCCTTCGCACAGGAATTTTGCTATACATCTCTATGTACGTAGCTTTTTTTGCCCTGATGCTCACCGGCACCCTCGGCATGGGCATGCCGATTATTGCCGTGTTATCGGCCTTTGCCGCTACGGCTTACTGGATTGCCTACAACGTTTTGCTTATTGAGTTTACAAGTGAAGACAACCGCGATGTGGGCATCTCTTTGATGGGTATGAGCAGCGGACTTGTTTCTCTGATTATGCCGAGCGTTTCGGGTGTGGTAATCGCCGCCTTTCAGGGTATGGGCGGGTATTATGTGATGTTCGGTCTCTCGCTTGCGGTGGCAATTTTAACGATTGCCCTCATCGTTCTAAAGATACCGTCCATCGCATCCAAAACCAAGAGCACCTATTTCAAGCTCGCAATGCACGATATCCTAACCACAAAGGTGTGGAAAATATGCATGATCTGTGAGTTTGTCAAAGGCCTGCGCGAGGGAACGTTTGCGTTTTTTCTTAATGTTTTGCTGTTTGATTTGGTTCAAAACGAGGCCCTCATCGGGCTTAACACCTTTTTAGCCTCTTTGCTCGGCATCCTTGCAAACTGGGCAACCAGCCGCTTTTTGCACCCGAATAACCGGGTGCGGTGGATTCTCATCAGTGTCACCGTTCTGTTTACGGCGAACTGCATGCTGTTTTTAAAGCTTGACGCTGTGACTATTATCCTGATGAGCGTCATCAACGCCTTCTTCAACATCGTCCTTTTAAACCCGCTTGCGTCCATTCTGTTCTCACTGTTTGCCAGAACCGAAAACGGCGCGCAGGCCAAGTACGAATTCCTGGGCATCAAGGACTGCCTTTTAGGAATAGGCAGAGGCGTTGGCGTTGTAATCGTATTGTTGTTCCCGCCGACACGGAAAGGCTACCTGATTGCCATGTGCGTTCTTACGGCGACCCAGTACATATCGGCGTTCCTCGCAAGCCGCGCAGTCAAGCAGCTTGACGCACAGCAGCAAGCCTAGATAACCGATTAGGGGGAGTAGGATGCGCTATCCTGTTTTGAATAAGCGGCTCAGCACCGTGGCATCATGGGTACGGGCGGGCAGCGTGCTTGCCGATATCGGAACCGACCACGGCTACCTTGCGGCAAACCTTGTGGGCAGGGGAGTATGCCCCCGCGCCTATGCCTGTGATGTCGGCTCTCTGCCGCTTGCGCGTGCGCGTGAGACCGTCACCCACTACGGCCTTTCGGATAAGATCAGCCTTGTTCTCTCCGATGGCCTTACCGGCCTTGCCCCGCACAGCGCGCAGGATATTGTCATAGCCGGCATGGGCGGGGAGCTGATTGCAAGAATTCTAAACGCAGCCCCGTGGGTGCAGGACGAGTCTGTTCGCCTCATTCTGCAGCCTATGACAAGACAAGAAGACCTCAGACGGTATCTTTACCAAAACGGCTTTGAGATTGTGGCTGAGCGCGGCGTGTGCGAAGGCCGACATTCCTATACTGTCATGTGCGTCCACTACACGGGCAGACGAATTTTGCAGCCCGATGCGCTTATGATTAGCCTGGGTGGACTCGGCGACAGTCCCGATGAGGAGACAAAGGAGTACATCCGAAGGTTATTGCGCAAGGAGCACCGCAAGGCAGAGGGAATACTCGCATCCTCACTCGAACACCGCGAGGCTCTCGCAAAGCAGACGCAAGACTTTATCAAAGAGATTGAGCGGGCTACCGGAGTAGCTTTAGAAGAATAGACACAAAGGGGGAGAGGTAATGGCATCGGTTGGTGAGATTTACAGCTACATTGACCGGATAGCGCCCTTTAAGCAGCAGGAAAAATGGGATAACTCCGGCCTTTTGGCGGGCGATAAGCAGCAACAGGTGACAAAGTGCCTGCTCGCCCTTGACATTACAAACGATGTGGTCAACGAGGCAGTCATAGCGGGCGCCCGCCTGATTATCAGCCACCACCCCATCATCTTTAGCCCCATTAAGTCGGTCACCGCCCAAAGCGAGCCGGTGGTGTACCGCCTTATTAAGCACGATATCTCCGCCATCTGCGCCCACACTAACCTTGACCTTGCGCAGGGCGGGGTGAATGATGTGCTCGCTCAGGCACTCGGCCTAAAACAGCTCAAGGGCCTTAAGAGCATCCCGACCGACGAATACTTTAAAATCGTGGTGTTTGTCCCCAAAAAGAACGCCGAGGATGTCAAACGCGCCATGGCGGCAGCCGGAGCGGGAGCGCTCGGCAACTATACCGAATGCTCCTTTGAGGTCACCGGCAAGGGGATGTTCCGCCCCGGAGACCAGGCCCACCCCTTTATCGGCAAGCTGGGCACCCTCAAGGAGGTGCGCGAGGCGCGCATCGAGATGATTTGCCCCAAGAGCCGACTTTCCTCGGTGATTGCAACCATGAAAAAGGCCCACCCCTATGAGGAGCCCGCCTACGATGTCTTTATTAATCACGCCCTCAAGGACTCCATCTCACTGGGCCGAATCGGCGTGCTGGATAAACCCATGTCCTCGGAGGAGTTTGCAGCCTTTGTCGCCCAGCGCATCCGTGCTAAAGGTGTGCGCTACATCAAGGGCAGCTCCCCGATTAAGACGGTTGCCGTGTGCGGCGGCTCGGGCGGGGAGTACCTATCAGCCGCCATTGCGGCGAGCTGCGACGCCTATGTGACGGGGGATATCAAGCACAACGTGTTTATCGAGGCGAAGAACCACGACTTCACACTGGTAGACGCAGGCCATTTTGCCACCGAGATGCTCGCGATTTCTGCTTTAAAGAATCGCCTGCAAAACCAGTTCTCTGATGTTGAGTTCATTTTGGGCAGGTCCTCTGCAGAACCGGTCAGCTATGTCTAAGACCGGCTGCGCGTGGACTTAGTTACACGATCATCCGGCGCGCCGTTATATGATGCGGCGCGCTAATCTATATCTGGAACGGAGAAGACCGCCATGGCACTTGACGGAGCGGTATTATCGCTTATTAAGCGTGAGATTGAACAAACTGCGCTCGACGGGCGCGTAGATAAGATTCATAAGCCCTCAAAGGACGAGTTGATTATCACCCTGCGCACAAGAAACGGCAACGTCCGCCTGCTGCTCTCGGCAGGTGCGGAGGCTGCCCGCATCCACTTTACCGACAATGCGCCGGAAAACCCCCAGACCCCGCCGATGTTCTGTATGCTGCTGCGCAAGCACCTGTCGGGGGCAAGGCTTTGCGCCGTTCGCCAGCATGGGCTTGACCGCGTGCTCTTTTTGGACTTTGCCGCCACAAACGAGCTGGGGGATGCCGTAACGCTCACCCTGTGCATCGAGATTATGGGCAGGCATTCCAACATCATCTTTATCGGCGAGCAAGGCCGGATTATCGATGCAGTCAAACGCATCGGGCCGGAGACCTCAAGTGTCCGCCAGATTCTGCCCGGCATGACCTATACTTTACCCCCTTCGCGAGGCCAGCTCAGCCTGCTGGAAGCAGAACCGGCCGAGGTAGTACAAGCTATACGAAATGCCCGCGATGGCGAGCTTCCGAAGGTCATCATGTCGGTGCTCGAAGGGGTATCGCCCATCCTTGCCCGGGAAATCGCATCCTTTGCAACCAAGGGCGCGCCGCTTTTAAAGAGCGAGCTTACCGACCAGCATATTGACCGCCTTACCTTCTTTATCAAGAGCGTGGGGGATATCTTAAAGACCGGTGCCGCTACCCCGACTGTGGTGCTGGACGAAACAGGCAAACCGATGGACTTCTCCTTCCTTGACATCAACCAGTATGCGGGCAGGCTGCAAACCGTGCGGTATGATACCTTCTCGCAGTTGCTTGACGTCTTTTACAGCGAGCGCGGCCGTATCGAGCGGATGCGGCAGCGGTGCCATGATCTGCTTAAGCTCTTGACCAGCGCGTCCGAGCGCACTGCGCGCCGCCTTGCGGCACAGCGCGAGGAGCTTTCTGCCTCCAGGGACCGTGAGGAGCTCAAAATCAAGGGCGACCTTTTAAGTGCCAACCTCTATCAGGTTTCCAAGGGCGATACGTCGGTGCGGGTGCAGAATTTCTATGATGATGCCCTGCCCGAGGTGGAGATCGCCCTTGACCCAGCGCTTACCCCCCAGCAGAACGTTCAGCGGTATTATCAGGAGTACCGAAAGGCCGCTACCGCCGAGGAAAAGCTCAAGGCACAGATTGCATCGGGCGAGCAAGAGCTTGCCTACCTTGAATCGGTGCTGGACATCATCACCCGCAGCTCCGGCGAGCAGGAGCTTGCGGAAATACGCGAGGAGCTTGTGGCCCAAGGTTATCTGCGCCGCCGCAACCAAAGCAAGGTGTCAAAGACCAAGCCCCAGGGCCCCCTGCGATACCGGTCGACTGACGGCTTCTTAATCCTTGTCGGGCGCAACAACGTAGCCAATGACCGGCTAACCCTGCGCGATGCGAGCAAGCAGGACATTTGGATGCACACCCACGTTATCCCCGGCTCTCACACCGTGCTTGTTACCGAGGGCAAAACCCCAACCCCGCTTGCCATGGAGCAGGCGGCGATGATTGCCGCCTATCACAGCAAGGCGCGCGACAGCGCACAGGTTCCGGTAGATTACACCGAGATAAAGAACGTCAAGAAACCGCAGGGCGCAAAGCCCGGCTTTGTGGTGTACGAGCCGTATAAGACCATCTTTGTGTCGCCGAGTGCGGAAAAGGTCGCGCAGCTGGAGGAAAAGTAAAAAAACCTACGGGGCATATGCGTACGAAAAAGGGCGATTGCTTTTAGCAAATCGCCCTTATGATTTATAAGGTAATCTCGATGACCGTAAACCCCTGTTCACGCAGCTTGGTTACATTCAGCGTATAGGTTTTGCCCTCCTGCTGCGGTGGTGGTTGTTGGGGAGGTGCGGCGTTATCGTTGTAATCGTAGCCTAAAAACTTGCTGCATCCGCGCACAATGGCTTCGCAGATTTCCTTTAGGCTTTTGTCAAAGATGGCGTTATCCTTTTCGCTTGATATAAAACCGAGTTCCAGCAGCATGCTTGGCATATTGGTGTCGCGGTTTACGGCATACTCGCCGCTGTCGCTCGCGTGCCCCAGTTTGACGCCTCGGTTGACAAACCCGAGCGTTGTAAGGCGCGACAGGATATCCGCAGCCCAATCCTTGTAGCTTTGCGGGGCCTTCGAATGCAGCCAGATCTCAACTCCGTTTGCGGTTGCATTGGTAAAGCCGTTGCGGTGGCAGGAAAGGAACAAGTCGCACTTTGTGTTGTTGGCAAGCGCGGTGCGCTCTGCAAGTGTAATGCGGCTGTCATCACCGCGCGTCAGAACCGTCTGCCAGCCCTGAGAAGCAAACTGGCGGTTTAGCTCCAGCGCAAGCGTGAGGTTATCATCCTTTTCCAGCCTTTTACCCGATGTGGTGCCCGGATCGGCGGCGCCGTGTCCGGGGTCTATGCAAACCTTTGGCAATTGATTCACTCTCCTTTCGGAGGATTAAGGCAGACAGAGGCTTTAGGAGATTAATCATTTCTTTTGGGTTGTTTGATGACCGTCTGGTCAAAGTACACGCTGCCTGCGGCACATAAGACACCCTGCGTAAGCCCAACGAACAGCGCCATCAGCACATCCTGAAAGCCCGTGATGGCGGTGGTGGCTATTACCCAAATGACTGCGAGCAAAACACCCGCACCCCCGAGGCTTAGGGGAATATACTTATCCTTGACATACTCGCTCTTTTTAAGCCCTACCCCGATAAAATACAAAACGGGTATCAAAATCAGCAGTTCCGGCTTAATGAATACGGTGTAATCGCTCATCTTAAGTCCTCCCTTAAATCGTCAATGCGGCTGTGCGCCTGTCTTGTACTCTCCTCTAATCTATATAGTCGCTCGATGAAATTATTATGCTTTTCCAGCTGCTTTTCTATATATTTGATCTTTGCCTGCAGCTGGCCATACAAAACCCCAAAAGAAATGGCATAGATGACAATCTGTATCCAGAATTCTATGCTGATTGCTCCCATGTTTTTCACCTCTTACCCCCATTTTATTCTCAAAATCGACAGGATGTGTCTATCCGATGGCTGCCATATAGTGCGCACCCTTTCACTTAACAGACCAAAAACGCAATAGTTGCATAGTTTTTACCTTGTAAACGAAAAAATTATATGTTTTCCCATGATTCCTGTTTATGGGTTATTCCATTACCCTATCTTCATGGTATAATATCAGAGTAAACACACGCAAAAAGGGAGTGCTACTTTAATGGACAAGCTTCCTGCAAAACGAGTCAGCGACTCAGTGACCGAACAAGTGCAGATTTTGATGCCGGAGCATATCAACGGATACAACCGCCTGTTTGGCGGAAGACTGATGGAATGGATAGATGTGGTGGCAGCGGTAGTTGCGCGCCGTCACTGCGGCTGCAACGTAACCACCGTTGCTGTCGACAACCTTCAGTTCAAGGCGGCAGCCTATGTCAACTCCACCATGCTGCTTAAGGGAAGGATTACCCATGTGGGCAACACCTCCATGGAGGTGCGGGTGGATACCTTTACGGAGGACCTCTCCGGCCAGCGCAGGCTGGTGAACACCGCCTACCTTGTGATGGTTGCCCTTGACGAAAGCGAGCGCCCCACCCCGGTGCCCGGACTTATTCTTGAAACCGAGCAGGACAAGTGGGAGTGGGAGGCAGGCGAAAAGCGCCAGGCACTCAGAAAGCAGCGCCGCATTGAGGCCTATTAAGCTAGTTGCTAAAAGAAAGCAAAAAGCAGCCCGAAGGCTGCTTTTTTACTATTAATATATAGGTAATGTGATAACGGATGCAATCAAACTTAGGTTACAGAGCGGGTGCCTCGGAAATATCAGGGGATTCGGACTCTTCCGATGTAATCTCCGATGATGCCTCGCTATCCACGGCATCATTGATGTCGTTGGTATCATCGATTTCGGCGTCTTCCTCCGTCATCCTCTCCACCTCAACGAGCGGCGCAAGCTGGTCTACTGTCATATCCTGAAGATAACGGCCTTCTAGCCGTAAATCATAGTGGATATCGCCCCGTGCAGAAAAGGCCACGGTGTCAAAGTCAACATTAATCTGCTTAAGCTTTGCCATGATGCTATGGCAGTCCTCGGCAAACGCACGGGCGGTTGGATACTCCTTATCCAGCCGGACGTCGACCCATATCCGGTCGCCTGCATGGAGGTCTGAGATGGACGTATCCTTATCGGCCGTTTGGGTGCGCAGGTCAATCGAAACATCCAGCGACCGCACACCGCTTGTGGTGCCGAGCTTTGCATAACACATATCGTACAGCTCGCCCTCAAGCCGGTTCTCGGCAAAGTCGCGTTCCGGCCCCCAGTAAACGATGGCGTAGGGGATGATGCCGACGCAGAAGGCGGTGAAAAGCAGCACCATGCACACAACGATGCTCAAAAAGTCGTACTTAAGCTTTGCGTTTTTACCGATGATGGAGAACACTAAAATCTCAAGACCGAGCAGAATCAGTATAGCGGGTGTAAAGCGAAACACAGTCGCAAGATCCAGCGACGGGGCAAACAGGCTGTAGATGGCGGCAACGCCGGCTCCAACCAGACTGATGCCCATGGTAAAGGTGCCTACCCGCCTTGTCTTTTGGGGCTGAACCGGTTGTACCGGCTGAGGGGACGCTGGCTCGTCTGCAGGCGGGGGAGAAGGGGGTGCCGTGTAGACTGTTTCGTTACTCATTACTTCCACCTCCGTACTGGGTTAAATCCTCCTCGGCAAGTGGGGCGGGCTCCTTCTTGCCCCTGAGCAGATAGATGCCCAGAATAATGATTGCAATCGAAACAATCAATGTGGGCAGGTTATGCAACAGGGTAAAGAGGGCGGGGACAGTTTTCTGCAGCTCGTAGATATAAGGAGATACGAAGTTGTCAAACAGGGCATAGCAACCGAGTGCGATTAAGGCAACGCCGATAATCTTATGACGCTTCTCAAACACGGCCTTAAAGCGTCCCTCAAACAAGCCGTTCACACCGGAAAACAGGCGGTCGTCCTTTTGCTTGAGCCACTCCGGCGCGAAGTTCTTGTTGTTGTGCACATAAAAGAAGGAATAAAACCACAAAACGGGCAGTGCTATAAGAATGTATTCAAAGTGCAGAAGTGAAGCAATCAATATAATGCCAAAGAATGCCGACATGGTCACGACACCGGTTTTCATCATGCCA
This sequence comes from Bacillota bacterium, assembly GCA_023415575.1. GTDB lineage: Bacteria > Bacillota > Clostridia > Oscillospirales > Ruminococcaceae > Acetanaerobacterium. The sequence continues at coordinate 28,040 of JAEZKF010000004.1, read as the reverse complement.
AGGTACATCTCACCGGCGCCCGGCAGGAGAGAACATATAAATATCAAGAATCTACTCTTTCTCATTACGGAATTCTCCTTTCAAATTAAAGAATGGAATGTCTTCAAAGTGAAGATAAGACTTAACCTCGCTTGACACGTCGTCCTTCCACTGTTCCACGCGCTGGGTCAGTGCTGCGGCACTGGTGCCAACAGTGGCAATCAACTCTTGGTTCTTCTTAGCAAACTCGGTGCTGAATACGCCTGTTGCCCAGAGTGTGATGGCAAGGCAGGCTGCAACAGCAACGCGGGTATACCGGTTAAAGAACAGGATGCGGGCCTTTTGCTTTGCGCGGGCAATAATGGTTTGTGCCTGAGACTCGGGCGGGTCAATCAGTAAGCTGTCGTCAAGGCATGCCATATAGGCATCCAGACAGCGGTCACAAAACGAGAGATGCTCGGCCAGTTCCAAACGGGTCAGCTCATCGGAATCTGCCCCCAGTGCAAGCATTCGCAGTGCATCGGGCAGAATGTGTCCATCTTGGTTAAAGTGCTCAGTCATCCGGTCATCTCTCCTTTCAGCATCTGTTGCAAACTGAGCTTTGCGCGGTAAAGCTGGGTTTGCACGGTCTTTTTGGGGCGTTTTAGGGCCAAGGCAATCTCATCAAGGGTCTTATCCTCTAAAAAGTACATCACGCTTACCTTTAAATAGGGCTCCTTTAGCGAATAGATCTTGTCTTTTATCATGCTCTCCTGTTCGCTGGTTAGAACAATGTCTTCAGGCGAGCGCTCGTGCGAGGAGACATTCTCGTCCACGGGCGTGTCGCTCAGTACGGTGTGACGATAGTAAGCGCTCTTTAAATAGTCCTTCGCTTTGTTGGTGGCAATACGTGCGAGCCACGGTTTTACCTTATCCTCCTCGCAGCTGTCAAGATGACAAAAGGCTGAGAGAAAGGTCTCCTGCGTCAGGTTCTGTGCTTCGTCGTAATCCTTCACGAGCTGATAGCAGACGGTAAACACAAGGCGTTCGTACTGCACGACCATCATATTAAATTTATCTTGTGTCATTACTGCTTGTCATCACCACCCGGAAGGTTTGGTATAAGGTATCTGTCAAGTTGGGGTGTGAGGTCCGCGCGTTAATGCTTTGCAACCGGTCACTGTACATGTAACGATGTAGACTATTCACTGTACTTCAAAAATCTATAGATAAAACGAAAAAATCTCCCGCCATGGCAGGAGAAGGGTGTAGAAAAACACAATACATAGGGCCTAATTTATGTTTAACATAGCCATTTTAGGTGAATAATAAAATGGAGTGCGCTTAAAACGCAGGGCTGCTTTTAGGCAACCCCAACAATTTATTATATGTGATGGGGTGAAAAAAATACTGTTTTTTTATTGACACCACAGAAAAACAGTGTTACAATAATATACTGTATCATCATGCCTTATTGTATTTTGAGATATTTCATTATAGCATACAAGCTATAAAATATCAATACATAGATGCAAAAACACTGTTCTTTGATACCCCGGTTTTTTGCGTTTGCAATAAGTGGTTAAAAACATGAATGGAGTGAGCATATGGTAAATGTCAAAGAGGTGCACCTTGGCAAAAACACCCGCATGAGTTTTTCCCGTATCAATGAGGTGCTTGATATGCCAAACCTTATTGAGGTGCAAAAAAACTCTTACAAGTGGTTTCTCGAAGAGGGTTTAAAGGAGGTTTTTGGCGACGTCTCATCCATTACAGATTACACGGGGAATCTGGTTTTAACCTTTGTAGATTACCGGCTGGAGGATAAGCCGAAATATACAGTAGAGGAGTGCAAAGAACGCGACGTAACTTACTCCGCGCCCCTGCGCGTGACGGCGAGACTGTTAAATAAGGAAACAGGAGAGGTCAAGGAGCAGGAGATCTTCATGGGCGATTTCCCGCTTATGACCGACAGCGGCACCTTTGTTATCAACGGTGCTGAGCGTGTTATCGTTTCTCAGCTCGTGCGCTCGCCCGGCGTTTACTACGGCATGCAGTTTGACAAGACGGGCAAGAAGCTCTTCTCGTCTACTGTCATCCCCAACCGCGGCGCATGGCTCGAGTATGAAACCGACTCCAACGACGTGTTCTACATCCGTATAGATAAAAACCGCAAGATGCCTGTTACGGTATTTTTGCGTGCCCTTGGCATCGGCAGCGACCAGGAGATTATCGACCTGCTCGGCGAGGACGAGCGCGTTTATGCGACCATTCAAAAGGACAACACCAAAAACACCGAGGAGGCGCTGCTTGAGGTTTACCGCAAGCTCCGCCCGGGTGAGCCGCCCACAGTAGAGAGCGCCCAGAGCCATCTGGACAGCCTCTTCTTTGACGCGCGCCGCTATGACCTTTCTCGTGTTGGCCGTTATAAATATAATAAGAAGCTCGCAATCGGTTCCCGTATTGCGGGTAAGACACTCATGCGCCCTGTTGCCAACCCCTTAACAGGCGAGCTGATGGCGGAAGCCGGACAGACCCTTACCCGTGAGCAGGCAAAGGAAATTGAAGCCGCAGGCGTAGATACCGTTTACCTGGACGTAGAGGGTAAAGAGGTTAAGGTTATCAGCAACGGCATGGTCGACATCCGTGACTTTGTGTCGGTAGATGCCGAGGCCCTTGGCATTAATGAGAAGGTTTCCTTCTCGGTGCTGCGTGAGATCTTAGACAAGGCTCCCGACAACGATACCCTTGTCGATATGCTCAAGGCCCGCATCGATGACCTTATTCCCAAGCACATCATTAAAGAGGATATCATTGCATCCATCAACTATGTCAACAACCTCTGCCACGATATCGGCAAGATTGATGACATCGACCATCTGGGCAACCGCCGCATCCGTTCGGTGGGCGAGCTGCTGCAGAACCAGTTCCGCATCGGTTTTTCGAGGATGGAGCGCGTTATCCGCGAGCGCATGACCCTGCAGGCGCAGGACATGGAGGTTGTCACCCCGCAGGCGCTGATTAACATCCGCCCGGTGGTTGCAGCCATTAAGGAGTTCTTCGGCTCCTCGCCTCTGTCTCAGTTCATGGATCAGACCAACCCCCTTGCGGAGCTTACCCATAAGCGCCGTCTTTCCGCCCTCGGCCCCGGAGGTCTTTCCAGAGACCGCGCGGGTTTCGAGGTTCGCGACGTTCACTACAGCCACTACGGCCGTATGTGCCCGATTGAGACGCCGGAAGGACCCAACATCGGTCTGATTTCTTACCTTGCAACCTTTGCACGCATTAATGAATACGGCTTTATCGAAGCACCCTACCGCCGTGTGGACAAGGAAACCGGCGTAGTGCTCGATGAGGTTGTGTATATGACCGCCGACGTAGAGGACGAGTACGTTGTTGCGCAGGCAAACGAGCCGCTCGATGAGATGGGCCGTTTTGCTAAAGAGCGCGTTAACGCCCGTTACCTCGATCAGATTTTGGAAGTAGACCGCGGTCATGTGGACTTCATGGACGTATCGCCTAAGATGGTTGTATCGGTGGCTACGGCTATGATTCCCTTCCTTGAGAACGACGACGCAAACCGTGCTCTGATGGGCTCGAACATGCAGCGTCAAGCGGTACCCCTGCTCAAGACCGAGTCGCCCATTGTCGGCACCGGTATGGAGTACAAGGCGGCGGTGGATTCCGGCGTAGCCGTAGTATCCCGCTGCGACGGTGTTGTTGAGCGCGTAAGCGCCGACGAGATTGTCATCCGCAAGACCGACGGTGGTCTTGATACCTATAAGCTTGTAAAGTTCACCCGTTCCAACCAGGGCACCTGCACCAACCAGCGCCCGATTGTAAACCGCGGCGAGACGATTACAAAGGGTCAGGTTATTGCTGACGGTCCTGCTACCTGCAACGGTGAAATCAGCCTCGGCAAGAACGCCTTGATCGGCTTCATGACCTGGGAAGGCTACAACTACGAGGACGCCGTACTCATCAACGAGCGTTTGGTGCGTGATGACGTCTACACCTCTATTCATATTGAGGAATACGAAACCGAAGCACGCGACACCAAGCTCGGTGCTGAGGAGATTACCAGAGATATCCCCAACGTGGGCGACGAGTCCTTAAAGGACCTCGACGAGCGCGGTATTATCCGCATCGGCGCCGAGGTACATGCGGGCGACATCCTCGTCGGTAAGGTTACCCCCAAGGGCGAGACCGAGCTGACCGCGGAAGAGCGTCTGCTGCGCGCCATCTTCGGTGAGAAGGCGCGTGAGGTACGCGACACCTCGTTGCGCGTGCCGCACGGCGAATACGGCATCGTGGTTGACGTTAAGGTATTCACCCGCGAAAACTGCGATGAGTTAAGCCCCGGCGTCAACATGGTGGTTCGCTGCTACATCGCCCAGAAGAGAAAGATCTCCGTCGGCGATAAGATGGCAGGACGCCATGGTAACAAGGGCGTTGTTTCCCGCATCCTGCCGCAGGAGGATATGCCCTTCCTCGCGGACGGCACACCGCTTGACATCGTGCTCAACCCGCTGGGCGTTCCTTCCCGTATGAACATCGGTCAGGTACTTGAGGTTCACCTCGGCTACGCCGCAAAGGCGCTGGGCTGGAAGGTCATGACCCCCGTATTCGACGGCGCAAGAGAAAGCGACATCCGCCAGTGTCTGCTTGAGGCGGGCTACAGCGAAGACGGCAAGAGCATCCTCTATGACGGAAGAACGGGCGAGCCGTTTGATAACCCCGTAACCGTCGGCTACATGTACTTCTTAAAATTGCACCATCTGGTTGATGATAAGATCCATGCCCGCTCCACCGGCCCATACTCGCTGGTAACCCAGCAGCCGCTCGGCGGTAAGGCCCAGTTCGGCGGACAGCGCTTCGGCGAGATGGAGGTTTGGGCCCTTGAGGCTTACGGCGCTGCCTACACCCTGCAGGAGATTCTCACCGTCAAGTCGGACGACGTGGTTGGCCGTGTCAAGACCTACGAGGCGATTGTAAAGGGACAGAACGTACCCAAGCCCGGCATCCCCGAATCCTTCAAGGTGCTTATCAAGGAGCTGCAGTCTCTTGCCCTCGACGTCAAGGTGCTTGACCGAAACAATCAAGAAATCGACCTCAAACAGACCTTTGAAGAGGATGAGGATGTGGGTCTTACCCCCATCGATGACGTACTCCCCGATGAGATGATAAACGATTCAGGGGATGTTCCCGAAGGATACCAAGAGGAAGAGATGGAGGACGACGGATTGATTCCCTCCGATGATGATCAGGAGGATATTCTTGACGAGCTCGGCGACGACGAGTTTTTGGATGATTGATTAAGGGAAGAGGGGTTGCAGCTTGGAATTTAACGTTTTTGAGTCAATAAAGATTGGTCTTGCTTCACCGCAGACCATCCGCGAGTGGTCGTATGGTGAGGTGAAAAAACCCGAAACCATCAACTACCGCACACTTAAGCCCGAGCGCGACGGACTGTTCTGCGAGCGCATCTTTGGTCCGACAAAGGACTGGGAATGTCATTGCGGTAAGTATAAGCGCCTGCGCTACAAGGGCAAGATCTGCGACCGTTGCGGCGTTGAGGTAACCCGCGCGAAGGTTCGCCGTGAACGTATGGGCCACATCGAACTCGCGGCACCGGTATCGCACATCTGGTACTTCAAGGGCAACAAATCCCGCATGGGGCAGATTTTGGATATCTCTTCCCGTCTGCTTGAAAAGGTATTGTATTTCGCTGCCTACATCGTAATTGACCCCGGCTTTACGCCCCTTGAAAAGGGTCAGCTGCTCAGCGAAAAAGAATACCGCGATATGAAGGAAAAGTACGAGGATGAGTTCCGCGCCGGCATGGGTGCGGAGGCGATCCGCGAGCTTTTGGCTGAAATCGACCTTGAAAAGCTCTCCGAGCAACTCAAAGAGGAGCTCGAGAACACCGCTGGTCAAAAGAAGATTCACCTGCTTAAGCGCCTTGAGGTAGTAGAGGCCTTCCGCCAGTCGGGCAACCGCCCCGAGTGGATGATCCTCGACGTGGTGCCCGTTATCCCGCCCGATATCCGCCCGATGGTTCAGCTCGACGGCGGACGGTTTGCCACAAGTGACCTCAATGACCTCTACCGCAGGGTAATCAACCGCAACAACCGCCTTGCACGTCTGCTTGAACTCGGTGCGCCCGACATCATCGTGCGCAACGAAAAGCGCATGCTGCAGGAGGCGGTGGACGCCCTTATCGATAACGGCCGCCGTGGCCGCCCCGTAACAGGCCCCAACAACCGCCCGCTTAAATCCCTTTCCGATATGCTTAAAGGTAAGCAGGGACGTTTCCGTCAGAACCTGCTTGGTAAGCGCGTTGACTACTCGGGCCGTTCGGTTATCGTAGTAGGACCGGAGCTTAAAATGTTCCAGTGCGGTCTGCCAAAAGAGATGGCACTTGAGCTGTTCAAGCCTTTCGTTATGAAGCGCCTAGTGGAAACAGGCGACGCATCTAATATAAAGAACGCAAGAAAGACGGTTGAGCGTGCAAACCCGCAGGTGTGGGACGCTCTTGAGACCGTTATCCGCGACCATCCCGTGCTGCTCAACCGTGCGCCGACGCTGCACCGTCTGGGTATTCAGGCCTTTGAGCCGGTGCTCGTAGAAGGACGTGCGCTTAAGCTGCACCCGCTGGTATGTACCGCATACAACGCCGACTTCGACGGCGACCAGATGGCAGTACACGTACCGCTTTCGGCAGAGGCGCAGGCAGAAGCCCGGTTCCTGATGCTTGCGGCAAACAACCTGCTTAAGCCTTCGGACGGCCGTCCTGTTACGGTCCCGACGCAGGACATGGTACTCGGCTCCTATTATCTCACCATGCTCAAGCCCGGTGAACCCGGCGAGGGCAAGGTGTTCCGCGATGTCTCTGAGGCATTGATGGCATATCAGGAGAGAGCAATCGGCCTGCATGCGACGATTAAGATTCGCTTTACCAAGGAGATAGACGGCCAGCAGGTTAGCCGCCTTGTGGAGACCACCATTGGCCGCGTCATCTTCAACGAGCCGATTCCGCAGGATCTCGGCTTTGTAGACAGAAGTGACCCAGAGCACCTGTTTGACCTTGAGATTTCCTTTAAGGTCGGCAAGAAGCAGCTCGGTAAGATCATTGAAAAGTGCATTAAGGTGCACGGCACCGCCAAGACTGCCGAGGTGCTTGACAAGATCAAGGCACTGGGCTTTAAGTACTCAACCCGTGGTGCGATTACCGTAGCGGTATCCGACGCGGTTATCCCGCCGCAGAAGCAGCAGCTGATTGCGGACGCCGAGGCGGCCATTCAGACCGTTACCAGACGCTACCGCCGCGGTGAGCTTTCCAACAGCGAGCGTTACGAGCAGGTTATCCGCATCTGGAACGAGACCACCCAAAAGGTTTCGCAGGCCCTGCAGGATAACCTTGACGAGTTCAACCCCATCTTCATGATGGCGGACTCGGGCGCGCGTGGTTCAATCAACCAGATTCGTCAGCTCGCCGGTATGCGCGGACTGATTGCAAATACCTCCGGTACCACCATCGAAATTCCGATTCGGTCTAACTACCGTGAGGGCCTGAATATTCTGGAATACTTCATCTCCTCGCGTGGTGCGCGTAAGGGCCTTGCTGATACGGCGCTGCGTACAGCAGACTCGGGTTACCTGACCCGCCGTCTGGTTGACGTTTCGCAGGATGTTATCATCCGTCAGGAAGACTGCGGAACCCACGATGGAATTGAGGTTTACGACATCAAGGAAGGCAACGGTCTCATCGAGAGCCTAGCTGAGCGTCTGACCGGACGTTATCTTGCAGAGGACTTCATCGACAAGGAGACCGGCGAGGTGCTCGTCAGCCGCGACAAGATGATGGATGACCGCGATGCGGAGAAGATTGTTGCAACGGGCGTTAAGCGCGTTAAGATCCGCACCACCCTTACCTGCGAATCCAAGCACGGCGTATGTGCGCGCTGCTACGGTGCAAACCTTGCAACCGGCAAGGCGGTCGCAGTGGGCGAGGCGGTTGGTATTATCTCGGCCCAGTCCATCGGTGAGCCGGGTACACAGCTTACGATGCGTACCTTCCACACCGGCGGTATCGCAAGCGCCGAGGATATTACTCAGGGTCTGCCCCGCGTCGAAGAGCTGTTCGAGGGCAGAAAGCCCAAGTGCCTTGCCATCATCAGTGAGATTGCCGGCGAGGTTCACTTTGGCGAGATTAAGAAGAACAAGCATGTCATTGTTACCAATAAAGAGACGGGCGAGGAGAGAAGCTACCTCATCCCCTACGGCTCGAGAACCTGTGTTGAGGATGGCGACATCGTCCGCGTTGGCGACCGCCTGACCGAAGGCTCTGTTAACCCGCACGACATTCTTGCCGTACAGGGTGCCGATGCCGTACAGGATTACCTGATTGCCGAGGTACAGAAGGTTTACCGTATGCAGGGCGTTGATATCAACGACAAGCATATCGAGGTTATCGTCCGTCAGATGATGAAGAAGGTTCGCGTTGTAGACGGCGGCGACACCAACATGCTGCCCGGCACCCTTGTGGATAAGCTGGATGCCAACGCAACCCTGCGTGAGATTGACGAGCGCATCAAGAACGGTGAGGATCTCAAACCCCCGGTATTTGAGCCTGTCCTGCTCGGTATCACCAAGGCATCCCTTGCCACCGATTCGTTCCTGTCCGCAGCGTCCTTCCAGGAGACCACCCGCGTGCTCACCGAGGCCGCCATCAAGGGTAAGGTTGACCCGCTGCTCGGTCTTAAGGAGAACGTCATCATCGGTAAGCTCATCCCCGCAGGTACCGGTATGGCGTGCTACGGCAACGTAGAGGTTGTTCCCACTACGAGTACCGAGCCCCAACCCACCCATCCCGCCGAAGCGATGAGCTTCGCAAACTAAATCGGACAAAAGGCTATACGATATGTCGGGAGTCGTAATCCCACGACTCCCGATTTTTATCGGGCATTTAGCACAGGGATAAAAACCTCTTTTTTCCGATTTTCTACACCCTTGGTGTTGACAAACCATAAGGTGTGATGCTAAAATGTATAGTCGTTGCCCGGTGTTATTCTACATGGTAAATACAGAGACTGCAGAAAGCTCTGCGCTGGGAGTTTTTTCTTTTGGTAAAAACGCGCATACCGCGTTTTTATAATAAAACCATAACAAAAGAAGGAGGTGCAACATGCCAACCTTTAACCAACTGGTTCGCAAAGGACGAGAGACTGTGGAAAAGAAGTCGAACTCGCCTGCGCTGCTTAAGGGCTACAACTCCAAGAAGCGCGTGACGACCGACCAAAATTCTCCGCAGAAACGCGGCGTATGCACAGCAATCAGAACGATGACCCCGAAAAAGCCTAACTCCGCTCTGCGTAAGGTAGCAAGAGTAAGGCTTACAAACCAGACTGAGGTTTCGGCTTACATCCCTGGTATCGGTCACAATCTGCAGGAGCATAGCGTTGTGCTCATTCGCGGCGGCCGTGTAAAGGACCTGCCTGGTGTACGTTACCACATCATCCGCGGCACATTGGATGCCCAGGGCGTTGCTAAGCGTATGCAGGGTCGTTCCAAGTACGGTGCGAAGCGTCCCAAGCCGGGTGCGGCTGCAAAGAAATAGTGTAAACACCCCAGGTATTGCTCTTCTGCAATAAGGCAGAAGACAGCAAAGTGCAATGGGTTTATATATAGAGGTTTGCCCTAGGTAAACCGATAGATGACCTTGCACTTGGCTGGCGGGAGTTTTGCGCTTTCGAGTACCTGTGAATTCATTCTATGAAGGAGGGAAGCGAAATGCCAAGAAGAGGTCAGATTGCAAAACGTGATGTTTTGCCCGATCCGCTTTATAATTCCAAGCTTGTCACACGCTTAATCAACAGCGTGATGTATGACGGCAAGAAGGGTGTAGCCCAGAAGATTGTTTACGGTGCATTTGACATCGTAAAGGATAAGACGGGCAAGGACCCGCTGGAAGCCTTCGAGCTCGCAATGGAGAATGTCATGCCGTCGCTCGAGGTTAAAGCGCGCCGTGTAGGCGGCTCTACCTACCAGGTTCCGATGCCGGTAAGACCCGAGAGAAGACAAACCTTAGGTCTGCGCTGGATCACTCTGTATGCGAGAAATCGCTCGGAGAGAACCATGAAGGAGCGCCTTGCGGGCGAGATCATCGATGCCACCAACAATTTGGGCGGCGCGGTGAAGAAGCGTGAGGACACTCATAAGATGGCTGAAGCCAACAGGGCCTTTGCCAACTACAGATGGTAATTTCGTTATCCGTAAAACGATAACACATTTATTTATGCAATGTCTAATGAGCCTTTGTATGTAGCCTGTAGGTATGCATGCTGCAAAGGCTGCATAGCAGTTATTTTTCTAAGGAGGACTATATGCCAAGAGAGGTTTCGCTTGAACAAACCCGAAACATAGGCATAATGGCTCACATCGACGCTGGAAAAACCACGACTACAGAGCGCATACTGTACTATACAGGCAAAACCCATAAGATAGGGGAAACCCATGATGGTTCTGCGACGATGGACTGGATGGAGCAGGAGCAGGAGAGAGGTATCACCATTACCTCCGCTGCTACCACCGCGTTCTGGAAGGGCCATCGTATCAATATCATTGATACGCCCGGGCACGTTGATTTCACGGTTGAGGTTGAGCGTTCTCTTCGCGTGTTAGACGGTTCTGTTACTGTTTTTTGCGCAAAGGGTGGCGTCGAGCCGCAGTCTGAGACCGTGTGGCGTCAGGCTGATAAGTACAAAGTGCCGCGCATGGCCTATGTTAATAAGATGGACATCATGGGTGCTGACTTCTACCGCGTAGTAGATATGATGCACCAGAGACTCAAATGCAACGCTGTTCCGATTCAGCTGCCTATCGGCTCGGAGCAGTTCTTCAAAGGAATCATCGACCTGCTTGAGATGAAGGCCTACGTCTACTACGACGACCTCGGCAAGGATATCCGCGTTGAGGAGATCCCCGAGGATATGAAGGAAAAGGCAGAAGAATATCGTCAGAAGCTTGTTGAAGCTGTCGCTGAGCTGGACGAGGATATTATGATGAGATACCTCGATGGTGAGGAGCTTTCAATCGACGAGCTGAAAGCCTGCATCCGCAAGGGTACCATCGCAAATACCATCGTTCCCGTTGTATGCGGTACCTCTTACCGCAACAAGGGCGTACAGAAGCTTCTTGATGCAGTAATCGACTATATGCCTGCTCCTACCGATATCGATCACATCACCGGTATCAACACCAATACCGGTGAGACCGAGGAGCGTCCCTCGGACGACAAGGCACCTTTCTCCGCGCTTGCGTTTAAGATTGCGACCGACCCCTATGTAGGTAAGCTCTGTTTCTTCCGCGTTTACTCCGGCTCGGTGAAAACCGGCAGCACCGTGTATAACGCGAACAAGGACAACAACGAGCGCATCGGCCGCATCCTGCAGATGCACGCAAACCACCGTCAGGATATCGAAGAGTGCTTCGCCGGCGACATTGCCGCTGCGGTTGGTCTGAAAAACACCACCACAGGCGACACGCTGTGTGATGCAAAGCACCCGATCATCCTTGAGTCGATGGAGTTCCCGGAGCCCGTTATCCGTGTTGCTATCGAGCCCAAGACCAAGGCCGGTCAGGAGAAGATGGGTATTGCGCTTTCCAAGCTTGCTGAGGAAGACCCCACCTTCAAGACCTACACCGACGAGGAAACAGGCCAGACTATTATCGCGGGTATGGGTGAGCTGCATCTGGAGATTATCGTTGACCGTCTTCTGCGCGAGTTCCGCGTAGAGGCAAACGTCGGTAAGCCTCAGGTTGCGTACAAGGAGACCATTCGCAAGGTTGCGGATGTCGACCACAAGTATGCACGCCAGTCGGGCGGCCGCGGCCAGTACGGTCATGTTAAGATTAAGATTGAGCCCAACGAGTCCGGCAAGGGTTACGAGTTCAGAAATGCCATTGTGGGCGGCGCAATTCCCAAGGAGTATATCGCTCCTGTTGACGCCGGTATTCAGGGAGCCATGCAGGCAGGCGTTTTGGCGGGATATCCCGTTGTGGATGTCATCGTAACGCTGTATGATGGTTCTTACCACGAGGTTGACTCGTCCGAAATGGCGTTTAAGATTGCAGGTTCTATGGCCTTCAAAGAGGCGATGAAGAAGGCGGATCCCGTCATCCTCGAGCCGATTATGAGGGTTGCCGTCACAGTTCCCGAGGAATACATGGGCGACGTTATCGGCGACCTCAATGCCCGCCGCGGACAGATTCAGGGCATGGAGGCACAGTTCGGTGCGCAGCAGATCAATGCGTTCGTGCCGCTTAGCGAGATGTTTGGCTACTCTACCGACCTGCGCTCCAAAACGCAGGGACGCGGCAACTACACAATGGAGCCGAGCCACTACATCGAGGTGCCGAAGTCCATTGCCGAGGGTATCATGTCTACCCGTTCCAAGCAGGAATAATCAAGGGTTTTTGGGCACACCTATTTTTGCCCGACCACTTGATATTTCCCAGATTTATTGATACAATGTCACTATGTGATAAGGTTCCGAATTAAATGTGTTTATAAAAGGAGGAAAACCCAAATGGCAAAGGCCAAATTTGAACGTACAAAACCCCACGTTAATATTGGCACAATCGGTCACGTTGACCATGGTAAGACAACCTTAACCGCTGCTATCACTAAGGTGCTCGGTCTTCGCGGCCAGGCAAGCTTTGTTGCTTACGACATGATTGATAAGGCTCCTGAGGAGAGAGAGCGCGGAATTACCATTAACACTTCCCACGTTGAGTATGAGACTGAGAATCGTCACTATGCTCACGTTGACTGCCCCGGACATGCTGACTACGTTAAGAACATGATCACCGGTGCTGCTCAGATGGACGGCGCTATCCTCGTTGTATCCGCTGCAGACGGCCCCATGCCCCAGACCAGAGAGCACATCCTGCTTTCCCGTCAGGTAGGCGTTCCTTATATCGTAGTATTCATGAACAAGGCTGATCAGGTTGACGACGAAGAGCTGCTTGAGCTCGTTGAGATGGAAATCCGTGAGCTTCTTTCCGCTTACGAATTCCCCGGCGACGATACTCCTATCATCAAGGGTTCCGCTCTTGTTGCTCTGGAGTGCGCTTCCAACGACATCAACGCTCCTGAGTATGCACCCATCCTTGAGCTCATGAAAGCTGTTGACGAGTATATCCCCACTCCTGAACGTAAGTCTGACCTGCCCTTCCTTATGCCTGTTGAGGACGTGTTCACCATCACCGGTCGTGGCACCGTTGCTACCGGTAGAGTTGAGCGTGGCCAGATTAAGACCGGCGACGAGGTTGAGCTTGTTGGTCTGACCGAAGAGAAGAGAAAGACCGTTGTTACCGGTATCGAGATGTTCCGCAAGATCCTCGACTACGCTGAGGCTGGCGACAACATCGGCGCACTGCTCCGCGGTGTTCAGAGAAACGAAATTGAGCGCGGACAGGTTCTGTGCAAACCCGGCTCCATTCATCCCCACACTAAGTTCCGCGGCCAGGTTTACGTTCTGAAGAAGGAAGAGGGCGGCCGTCACACTCCGTTCTTCAACAACTATCGTCCCCAGTTCTACTTCCGTACAACCGACGTAACCGGTATCATCAAGCTGCCCGAGGGCACCGAGATGTGCATGCCTGGCGATAACGTTGAGATGGACGTAGAGCTCATCACCCCGATCGCTATCGAGGTTGGTCTGCGCTTCGCTATCCGCGAGGGTGGCCGTACCGTTGGTTCGGGCGTTATTATCGCAATCAACGAATAATCTCACAACCTTATGATAAAAGGGAAGCGTGAAAACGCTTCCCTTTTTCGCTTTGCCTTGGGTTTATTAACTGATAGCAGGTATTTGACAAGCATACCTGCGCACGATATGATAAATGTGCTGATTTTATCAAAATGAAAGGAACACGCCATGGCTAGATTGGGTTTTTGCTCCTACCATCCAATTGCACAGCTTATCTGCCTTGCCGCGATATTTGCGGTGTCGTTTCTTTCAATGAGCCCGATTGCAATCTTTGTGAGCCTTGCCTTTTCATTCCTTTACCTGCTTCGCTACTGCGGCAGGGCAGAGCTTACGCGCATTTTGCGCTTAGGTGCGCCGCTTGCAGTCATCGTCACCATCCTAAACCCCCTGCTTAATCAGCGGGGAAATGTTGTACTCGTGACATGGTTAAATAGAGTGATTACGCTCGAGGCAGTCTTATACGGCCTTGTGTCGGGGCTGATGCTTTTGTGTGTGATGCTGTGGTTTAGCGTCTTTACCTCCTTGCTGCCGGGCGAAAAGCTGCGCACCCTGCTCGGTGGCGGGCTATCGATGACGGCCTTAGTCCTGACCATGACTCTGCGCCTTGTGCCCATGCTAATCCGGCGCCAGCAGGAGATATCAGAGACCCTGTCGCTGCTCACCCCGCCGATTACAAAGCCACAGGGAATCGCTGCACGAGCAAAACGATTTGCCCACACCATCACGGTGTTGATTGCAAGCTCGCTGGAGGAATCGCTTGATACCGCACGGTCTATGCAGGCCCGCGGGTATGGTGTAGCAAGGCGTACACAATACAGGAACGAACGCTTTACACTGCGTGATACAGTCGTATCCTCCGTTGCGGGCATCCTCCTTGCAGTGTCAATTGCTATTTATATCAAAGCCGGACTATCCTTTAGCTTTTTCCCTGTTATGAGCACCGTAACGGTCGCGGGATGGCAGGGGGTCTATTATATACTGCTCCTGCTGCTCAGTGCGCTGCCGCTTATCTGCGATGGTTGGGAGGTGCTTCGGTGGAACTGATTGCTGCAAAAGATTATACCTTTTCTTATCCTGCGTCGGAAAAACCAGTGCTTGATTCGTTGAGCTTTACCATAAACGAAGGGGAACTGGTTCTGCTGTGCGGCCCGTCGGGTAGCGGAAAATCCACCCTGCTAGCAAACCTAAAGCCCGAACTGCGCCCAAACGGGGCGCGAAGCGGTCTGCTTGACTATCAGGGCACCCCTCTCTATGAACTTGACCGCTTACAGTCAGCCTGCGACATCGGCTTTGTGATGCAGGATATCGAAAGTCAGCTTGTCACCGACACGGTGCGCGCCGAGCTCTGCTTTGGTCTAGAATCTCTGGGCTTCCCGCCCGAGGTCATCCGCCGTCGCGTGGCGGAGATGGCAAGCTTTTTCGGCCTTGGCAAACTGCTTGACCGCAAGGTGTTCACCCTATCCAGCGGTCAGAAGCAGACGGTAAACCTTGCGTCAGTGCTAGCTCTCTCGCCCCGCCTTGTTTTACTCGATGAGCCTACTTCTCAGCTTGACCCCGTGGCGGCGCGTGAGTTTATCTCAATGCTTGCACGCCTAAACCGCGAGCTTGGGCTTACCGTCATCATCGCCGAGCACAACACCGAGGACCTGTTCCCGGTGTGCAGCCGCGTGCTTGTATTGGATAAGGGTAAGCTCTGCTTTGACGGTGAAAGCAGGGCATGCGCGGCGTGGATGGCCAAAGCGGGTAAGCCCTTCTCAGCCCTTCTTCCCACCGCCGCCCGTATCTTTGATACGGAAGACCCAATCCCCCTCACCGTACCGGAGGGGCGCGCCCTGTTCCAGCACCGCATGAAGGTCAAGCCTTCTGCACCGCTTTTGCCGCAGGAGGATAAGCCCAATAAGCCCGTCGCCGTACAGGCAAAAGGGGTGTACTTTGGCTACAACGGCGCGCGGGAAGCCTTATTCCGCGACTTGACCTTCACCGCCTATCGCAACGAGATTACCGCCTTAATGGGGGATAACGGCTCGGGCAAGACGACCCTGCTTCGGCTTTTATGCTCGCTTGAAAAACCAAACAGGGGTAAGATTACCCTGTTTGAAAAGGGGCAAAAGGCCAGAGCAGTGTACCTGCCGTCCAACGCAAAGCTTCTGTTTGTGCGCGATACCGTTCGCGAAGATATGCTTGACGTAGCTCTTGCAAACGCGATGCAAAATCCGGATGAGGAGATTGACCGTCTTTCCGAAGCGCTGGGTATTGCGCAAATAATCGATTGCCACCCCTACGATATCAGCGAGGGAGAGCGCCAGCGTGCAGCCCTTGCCAAAGTGCTGCTTGCAAAGCCCAACCTGCTATTGCTCGACGAGCCGACCAAGGCGCTTGACCCCGCTGCTAAGGACCGGCTTGCGGCGGTGCTCAAGCAGCTAATAGGGCAGGGGGTAACCATCATCATGGCAAGCCACGACACCGCATTTTGCGCCGAGCACTGCGATCGGTGTGTGCTCCTGTTTGACGGTACAGTGGCGTGCAGCGCACCCCCGCGCCCCTTCTTTGGCGGGAACGCCTTCTACACTACATCAGCGAGCCTGATTGCATCGGGATACTCCCGCAACGCTGTCACCTGCAAGGAGGTGCGCCGCCTGTGGGAAGAGTGAGTGACAAACCCGATGTCCGCCGGTTGTGGGCGGCGGTTGCTGTAATTGTCCTACTGTTTGCCGCTGCCCTTGTGTGGGTCTACCTCGCGCAGGAGGTCAGCATTCAGCTTCTGTCATTTGCCGGGGTTATCTTGATACTCCTCATCGGGTTTGCGGGCTTTGAACTGGTACGGCCTGACGCGAAGATTTTAACTGCGGTTGCAGTCCTTTCCGCCGTAGCCGTGGCAGGCAGAATCCTGTTTGCGCCGCTGGCGAACTTCAAGCCGGTTGGGGCAATTGTCATCATCACGGGCATCGTCTACGGCCCCTTTGCAGGTTTTATGACGGGTGCCATCAGCACCTTGTGCTCCAACATGATGTTCGGGCAGGGCGCATGGACGCCGTGGCAGATGCTGGGCTTTGGCCTCGTGGGCTTAACTGCGGGCATCCTTGCCAGGAGGGGATGGCTCAAAAATCGCATTATGGTGTGCCTGTTTGGTGCAGTCGCAGGTTTTTTGTACGGTATCGTTGTCGACTCCTTCCATCTTCTCGGCTTTGTCGCCCCGACCAAGGAGGCGATTCTGGCGGCTGTGGCGGGAGGGCTTTTGTTCAGCGCCATCCATGCCGCGGCAAACGTTTTCTTCCTTGCACTTTTCGGCAAAACATGGATTGCAAAGCTCACCCGCATCCGCGATAAGTAGCCTTAAATAATTATCTCGCGCCATTTTTGATGATAACAAGCCCCATTCGCCTCAAAACAAGGGCAGAAGACGCAAATTGAAAAATTGCGCACCGCAACCGCCTTCTTGAAAGGCTTTGCGGATGTCGCCGCCGTTTGCCTCGCTGCATAAGATAAAGCGTAAGGGCTCACGGCTCATGCGTCTTGCAGCGGTGGCGGAAGCTGCCGGAGGCCGTCAAGACACGAAGCTGCACACCTTCACAGGGTATGCAGGCTGCGCTGTTGAGGCGGCACAAAACCGCCCGCAGGGGAGCCGTTGCATCAAAGCGCGTGATGCCGTTTGCTCTTTGAATATAATGCCTCCGAAGAACACGCATACTTTTTGGAATGCGTGTTCCAAAGGCCGATGCGCCTTTGCCGCCGGTGCTTCGCCGGCGGTTCGGCGGCAGTATACTCGGGGGCGCCGCACCAATTTGCTAGGGTAGACCTAGATTTCACACGGTATTATTTCCTCTAAAAATTACATACTGCCGGAAGCCTTTAATGCAAATTTAGGCTTCGGCAGTAATTTTTCATGCAGAAATAATTGTGCGTATAATCTGGCGAAGTAATCCATATATAGATGTTTTATTATGTAGTAATAAGAAGCATTTTCCCTAAAATTTACGATATGTTCACTAATATAAACGCTCTCAGGTTGACGTTTTTCTCCGGTTAGTTTAAAATGATACAGTAAGCGACTATGTTGTAAATCCTAAATCCAATCAATTTACATTTTCGCATTTTGTCGAACACAGGAATATCAAGATGGGAGGAGTCTTAGCCTTGCGTCAGATTACAATATCCCCGTCGATTCTCGCCAGTGATTTTGCAAACCTTGCGCAGGAGGTCGCCCGCATCGAACAGGCGGGTGCCGACTGGGTGCACATAGATGTCATGGACGGTCATTTTGTCCCGAACATAACACTAGGCCCGCCCATTGTGGCGAGCCTAAGAAAAACCACGAAGCTCTTTTTTGACGTACATTTAATGATAACCGAGCCGTTGCGCTACGCAAAGGCATTTGCCGATGCGGGCGCTGATATTATCACCATCCATAAGGAGACGGTCACCGATATAAGAGAGGCCGCAAGGCAGATTCGCGCCCTCGGTGTTCGTGTGGGACTCTGCATCAAACCCGCTACCCCGGCGGAGGATATCCTGCCCTTTCTTCCCGATGTTGATATGGTGCTTATCATGACGGTGGAGCCCGGTTTTGGCGGGCAGAAGTTCATGAGTGACATGCTGCCCAAGGTAAGCAAAATCCGCGCGGAAAGCGACCGCCTCGGCCTTAACCTCGATATTGAGGTGGACGGCGGCGTAGATGCAAACACTGCGCCCCTGTGTGTGCAGGCTGGGGCTAACGTATTGGTGGCAGGCAGCGCAGTATTTGGCAAAGAGGACTATGCCGCTGCGATTGCCGCACTCAGGCAGGGAAGATAGCTCATATACTCACGGCATATTAGAGCGTTTTTAATACCTTTAGTGTATTGCGCGTCAGCAGTAAGCTGCCGTGTTCATCAAGGTAAGAAAGATCGGTAAGCCCGCTGCCGCACTGCCGACCAAACTCGGCGAGCAGGGGAGCTAAACGTTGTGCGCTCTTTGCGCCCAGCACCAGCCGATAATGTCCGTTGTACGAGTAGAGTGCAAGCGGACTGATATTTTCAAGACAGGCTCGCGCAAACCGCGCGGCATCGTCGATGCGTTCAAATTCATAGATGACCGGCAGCGCGTCGGTTACAAACGGCTTTCTTTTACCTTCGCTCGGCGGCGCCTTATCAAGCTTGGTGAACAGGAGCGTGCAGCTGCCGTCTCCGTTAGAGTAGGCCTCGATATACAGCCTTGCACCGGTAAAATCAAAGCCTGTTTTTGCCTTTGCAAAGCTTAAAAGCTCAGATATTGCGCGCTTACTGGAGGGGCTTTGATAGTCAAGCTCCTCGTAGGTTAGCTTTAGCCGCTCCATATCCGAGATGGTCAGCAATATCTTGATCTTATCGCTGTTAATGGCTTTAATAATCATAAGATCACCCTCCAACAACAGGGAATTATCGCTGCGGCCTGCTTGCCGCATGCTAGCAGACAGCTCGGGTATATTGCGATAGGATGTGTTTTGTACAATCCTGGAGTATTCCAATCGACAGACCGAACATAAAAAACAGTATCCCGTAACAGTATATGCCGGCACTGCGGTAAAGGCGTATGCTTTGCATCTTTGCATGACCCAAACGTTAAACTGGTGAATTTTTCACAGCAAGAGGTGAAGGAATATGGCGGCAGGCTGGCTGAGCGGAGAAAACCTGTATCAGGCGAAAGAGCCCGCGTTTTCCCGTGAGCAAAAGCAGCTTTTGTACCCAAGGGTGCTATATCTGCCCGATTATAATGAGTTTGGCGCGCCGCCTTCAAAGGCACTAACTTCCGATGCAGTTCTTTTGGGGCGTTATGAGTTATTTTATCCGCGGCTTGAGTGCTCAAGCTTTATGCGCTTTACGCTCAAGGCACGCGCAAATGAGCAAACGGACGACATCGAGCAGGTTGTCGAGCAATCGGAAAAACCGAAAAAGAGACGCGAGCGTCATCCGTTTACAAAAACCAAGGAACCACTTGAGGTTGAGTATTACGAATTAGAGGAACTCATCGAGATCGCCGAAAAGGCGGGCATTGTCGATGAGACGGACGGCAAGTACCTAAGCGATAAGCTCAAGGTACTGTACGATGGCGGCTACAGTGTCCTTGTATGCGATGCAATAGACGAGCAGCCCTTTGTGTCGTCTAACATCAACACCCTGCTTCAGCACAGTGACGAGGTGCTGGGCGCACTGAAGATGATAGCCCTAGCCTGTGGGATTAAAACCTACTTTGGCCTTTGCTATGCCGATATCGACGATGCCGAAACGGTGATTCCCCATAAGATGTATGCGATACCCATCCGGCGCATCTATGGCCGCTACCCTGTTCGCAACAGGGTAAAGAAGACCATTGCAAAGTACGGACGCGGGTATATCATCGGCACCCAGGCCCTCTTGCACCTGTGGCGGGCAATTAAAACCGGTCAGGTGCAGAACACCACCATTGTAACGGTGGCAGGTGATTGCGTTGGCAACCCCTGCAACGTAGAGGTGCGGGTGGGCACAACGGCGCGTGAGGTTTTGGAGTTCTGCGGCCTGATTAAAAACCCTGCAAGGGTAGTCATGGGCGGCAGTATGCGCGGCGTTGCCATTGTCGATTTAAACCTCCCGGTTTTACATACCACACGCGCGGTGCTCGCGTTTTCAAAACCCATCCAAAACCCGGTGCTCGATTGCATTTTATGCGGACGCTGTGTGGAAAGCTGCCCGAGAAAGCTTGCGCCCAACTACCTGTACAAGGCCTTTCAGGCGCAGGATACCGACACACTCACCAAGCTGCGGGCGGATAAGTGCATTGAATGCGGTGTGTGCTCCTATGTGTGCCCCGCAAACCTGGAGCTGACCCACAGCATCAAAAAGGCGAAACGGCTTGTGAAAGGGGTTTTGGAATAATGGTCTTACAGGCTGCAAAAGCCCCCCATATTCGATATAAAGAAAATGTACATACCCTGTTTACCGATGTGATTATCGCGATGGTCCCTCTGCTTGCCATGGCTTATTTCTATTATGGACCGCGTACGCTGTTTTTAGCGGTGTCAGCATCGGCAGTTTGCTTTATCTTGGACATCATCTGCCGCAAATTAGCGCACAAGAAGATAAAGATGAACGACTTTTCGGCAGTCATTACTGGCCTTGCCATTGTAATGCTGCTTCCGGTTACGGTGCCCTTTTATGTGGTGCTGATTGCCTGCGCATTTGCCATCCTCATCGCCAAGCACCCCTTTGGCGGGCTTGGCGCAAACATGTTTAATCCGGCCTGTGCAGGTGTTGCCTTTGTTACGGTATGCTGGCCCAATTTGGTATTCAGCTTCCCCAAGCCCTTTGATGAGATTCCGTTGTTTATCACCGAAAAGCTGCCCTTGTATCCGTCACCCGCAAGCGTGCTCAAGATGCACGGTGAGCCGTCGGGCGACTTGCTTTTGATGTTCCTCGGAAACTTCTCCGGTGCGATGGGAACGACCGCAATTCTTGTTATTGTAAGCTGTCTGTTCTTCTTATTGTTCCGGCGCACCATTACATGGCATATACCCTTTTCACTGGTAGGTGCCGCGGTTGTGATGGCGCTCTTATTCCCGCGTGTGGAGCTTAACGTCTTTTCCGGTATTGCGTTTGAGCTGTTTGCGGGTTGCCTTATGTTTGGCGCAGTCTTTCTTGCAACCGACCCCGTTACCTCGCCGAGCCTTCCGCTGTCGAAGGTTTTGTTTGGCGCAGGTATCGGTGTTTTGACTATGCTGCTTCGTTACTTCGGCGGCTTTGAGGAAGGCTTTGTATTTGCCGTTCTTATCATGAACGCCCTTTCGTTTGCACTTGACCGGTTCGCCCTGTGGGTGCGGTATGACCTGTTCATTGACGGCATCCAGATGCGTATGATTAAGGCAGTCCCTTCATCGGTGATGCAAAAGGCAAAAAGCATCGGCCGCAGTTCAAAGCGTCTGGTTATTACAGTAGAGAAAACACGCAGCAAGAAGGAGAAGGCAAATAAAGAGGAAGAAAACCAAGAGACGGTAACACATTCCGCAGCAAATGCTAAGGGAGGAAAAGACGATGTCGAATAGGACTAAAGGCGAGCATCGGTTTTTTGCAAAGCTGCGGGAGTTCTGGTCAAACAACCCCGTTCTGGTGAACGGTCTTACGCTTGCTCCGGTTGCCGTAGCAGCTATTTATTTAAAGAATGCGGTCGCCATCTCCATTATCATGGCGGTGGTAACCATACCTACTTTGGTAGTTTCATCATTTATTAAGCAGCGCGTGGAGCTTTGCCACCGCATCCCAATTTATGCGCTGACCTCAGCCGCATGCTATGCGGGAGCAATCGCCATCGTGCGCATTGCCCTGCCGGGCACGCTTGACACAACGGGCATCTATTTGCCCTTGCTTGTGACCAACACCATCATTGTCATGCGCGCAGAGGCGTTCGGAATCCGCAACAAGACCCGCTGGGTGCTACTTGATGCCATCATTCAGGCGCTGGGCTATGCCTTTGTCATCTGCGTTGTCGGCTTAGTGCGTGAATACATAGGCAACGGCACCATATGGGGCTCTGTCACCGATAATCCCCTGCCGATTAAAGGCATCCTCATGCCCTTTGGCGGGTTTATCCTAATCGGGCTCTTTGCGGCGCTGTACCAGTATATTACCAACCATTCAAAGGATCGTCGTATGCGGGCTATGCACATGGATTTGCAGACCGATACAGCCCTGACCGCACAGACGAAGTCGGAATGATAGTCTTTCTATCGGCCCCGTGTTACAACATGGAATGCCGGAAAGGAATGGTTTAAATGAGAGAGTTGGTTGTGCAGTTTTTCACCTACACGGCTACTGCAGCTTTACTTGAAAATCTCGTGCTTTCGCGCGGACTAGGAATCAGCACCGTGCTGTTTTCGGCAAGCGGCGCCAAACGCATCTTTCAGTTTGGCACGTTGTTTACCTTTATGGCCTTTATCAGCTCCATGCTTGCTTGTGTGATAAACCCCTTTATGGCCAAGCTGAGCTTTCGTGCTTATATCCGTCCGCTCGTGTTTATTCTGATTCTAACCCTGCTATACTATATAGTATATTTTGCTGCTGGCAGGATTATGAAATCCAAGGGTGAATATGTGCGCAGTTACCTGCCGTATGCGACCTTCAACTGCTCCATACTCGGTGTGCTTTATATTGCCCTCAACGGAAACTACACCTTTATACAAGCCGCAGGATTTTCAATCGGCTCGGGTGTGGGATTCACCTTAGCATCCCTGCTGATTGCCGAAGGCAGACGCAGGCTGAATACCGACCGCATCCCGCGGTCGTTTCGCGGACTGCCTGTCACACTGTTGTATATTGGGCTGATTTCACTCGCCTTATTCGGTCTGATTGGTCATCAGCTCCCGTTTTAGCTCTTAATCTAGGCCGCATGACATAGCGCGCATCTGATTCCTTCGAAAGGCGGTGCCTGAGTTGACAAAGCATTCAAACTACAAAATCAAGCGCCATAAGCGTGTTTATCAGAATGCGATATTTCGGCGTATCGGCGCCTTTAAGATGGTAGGCGGCATCCTGCTTTTGTGCGTGCTGTTTTTTGTAGGGTACAGTGTTGCGGAGCCGGTTATGAGCTTCGTAAGCGGTGAGATGCGCGTCCGCCTAAAGGATAAGGAAGCCTCCTCGCAGGTGTCCGAGACGGTAAGCGAGCCATCCTCCACTGCCTCGCAAGACCAGCAGAAGGACACCATCTCGTTTGATGAAATTAAGGCTGTTTACATGCCCGGCATGATTCTTGCGGATGAAAGCCGGTTTGATACCTTTGTGTCACAGGCGGTAGCCATAGGTGTAAACACGGTGGTGATGGAGGTCAAGGATGCAAGCGGCATTATCTACTATGACTCCAATCTCTCGCAGCCGCATGAAATCGGCGCTGTGATGGAGGACACCCGTGATTTGACCGAGTACATCGATGCCCTCAAGGAACGCGGCATACAGACCATCGTGCGGATGCACACCTTTAAGGACCCCTTGGCGGCTAGAAAGATTAAGGGAGCTGCCGTCCGCTACTCCAAGGATGTAACCACTACCTGGCTTGATAACTACGCCACCGAGGGCGGCAAGCCGTGGGTCAACCCCGAATCCACCGAGGGGATGGGATATGTCACATCCCTTGTCACCGAGCTTGCACAGAGCGGGGCAGCCTATGTGATGCTCGACTCCCTGCATTACCCCACCGGCGTGGGACTCAACCTCGCCTACTTCGGCCCTAAGTCCAACGACTCGCGCATGGGCGTGCTTAACAGCTGCCTTGCGCAGATAGAAGAGGCTGTAAAAGGGTTTGACTGTGAGCTTATCGTCTCCTATGAGGCGAAGGCATATCTAGATAAAAACGAGATGATTTACGGCGGCAATCCCACGCAGATTGCAGCATCCATCATTGCACCGGTAGTTTTGCCCTCGAACTTCTCGGGTGAAATCACCATAGGCAAAACGAGGATTACAGACCCCGCCGCGCAGGTACATGACCTCACCAAGGCGTTTGGGGAGTACCTGCTCGCGGATATCACCCCGGGCACGAAGATTTTGCCCATTGTCTCTACAGACACTGCTCAGCGCAACGCCTTTGGCGAGCTGGATGTAAAGCCATACGTCCTGTTTGCACCGGATGGCAAGTATGAATAGGGGAGGCAAGCAGGATATGAAGCGCATAGCTAAGATTGCAGGCATCGCCGCAGCTTCCATAGCGGCCCTGTTCGGTACGCTGTATCTGGTTGCAAGGCTCTTGCTCCCGGGTAAACAGCACGCTGCAAGCTCCATCGGAATTATCGGTGGTGCCGACGGCCCGACCTCTATCCTTATTGCATCGGACTCTACCCCAAACCTGTTCTTGTCGCTGCTGCTATATGGTTTAAAGGCGATTATTACAATCTGTGCGCTTACGCATACCCTCATCCGCCGCAGAAAACACAAGGATTAAAGCCACAGCAGAAATACAAGCATTTAAAAAGCAAAAACCCCTGCCACACCCCAATGTGGCAGGAGGTTTTATCTTGACTTTAGCGCAGCTTTGCTGTATTATATTTTGTGCGCCACTATGCCGCTGTGGTGGAATCGGCAGACACAAGGGACTTAAAATCCCTCGCCGGCAACGGCGTACCGGTTCAAGTCCGGTCAGCGGCACCAACCCGTCAACACTCTGTGTTGACGGGTTATTTTTATGCTCCGAACTTAATTAATTTGAAAAGACCCAACCTCACGGCTGGGTCTTTTT
Source organism: Bacillota bacterium (assembly GCA_023415575.1). Classification (GTDB taxonomy): domain Bacteria; phylum Bacillota; class Clostridia; order Oscillospirales; family Ruminococcaceae; genus Acetanaerobacterium. Next base: position 3,099 of record JAEZKF010000004.1, on the reverse strand, counting down.
TTCGTCTATTCTACAATTTCCTTTTCAGATAAATCATATCCACCAACTGCTTCCCGTCCTCGAACATGGGATGGTCGTAGTTGTCTACAAAAAAGTTTTTCACAACGTGTGAACGCGCAAAGCCGCACTTCTCATAGAAGTTCAGGGTCATGGGGCTGTCGCCGGTGCCCACATACAGCTCGCTTCCGGATTCTTTATAGTGGTCTGCAATAAATGCGATTAGCTTCTGCCCATACCCCTGCCGCTGATACTTTGGCACCGTCACGATATTCTTAATCTCATAAACGCCTAGACCCTCTTCTGTGACGACACAAAGCGCCTTTAAATCATCATCAATCAGGGCGAACATCTCGCCGCGGTATAGGTATTTTTCTATCATGCTCACCTGTTCATCCGCAATCAGCAGCAGATCCATGTATTTTGTCTTATCGCCATCACTGATTTTTACTATCTCCATATGTCATTTCCTTCCCGATGTTGTCATTACAAATCCATTATACCATTTTCTCTTTGATATAGGGGAGCACACATCATTATAAAAAATAGAAGTGCCACATTACCTGCGGCACATCTGCTTATTTCATACTTCGTATTATGCGCTGAATGCTCTTGGGGGTTAAAAAGTACTGCTCGGAAAGCTCTAAAAAAGTCGCCCCGTTTTTGAAACGATTGCATATCTCCAAGTTTCTTTTATTGAGATATGCCCTCGTATCCGTCTTTTCGCCCCACTTGCATCGTTTTGCTTTTATTTTTGGGATGTATAATACCTGCCCGTCGACATACCTTTGAATCTCCTCAACTAGTCTCTCGGGCAGAACATCCAAAGCGTGAATATAGCCCATTGTGCCCTCCTAAGTCTTTTTAGGACAGCAAAGGCTATCATACTTCATTTTATATGCAATAGCCTTTGCTATGCACAATGTCTCCTGCTTTTTCTTATGGTTCACCCCTCCCATTATCTGTATCATAGCGGAATACGCGTTTCATATCAATACCCCATTGCATTAAACTGCTCATTATATTGGATGCTGCTCGCTCGCAATCCTCGCACATTATCTATCCCCGTTTTGTAACAGAGCAGCAACAATCACTGAACAATTGGTCGGCTCCACACATGGATAGCCGCATTTTGGGGTGTCAGACAAGCTGCTTCATCAAAATTTGTGCAATACATACAAGTAAAGGTTACAAATTTATAACAATATCAGTGCATGATACAGGATATTTGTAATTATTTCTGCATATACTAGAAACGAGGTTAGAAATAACCAATATATTAAAGTTTTGGAGGATAAACCATGAAGAAACTGCTCGCGTTGGTACTGGCTGCCTTAATGGCGCTAAGTCTGGCAACAATGGCATCCGCAATTATTATAACCCCCGACACCGAAGACGAAAAAAACGACGACCAGCCGGAGACCATGTACTTTGGCGGCGACACCTTAGAAATTCCGCTTATTCCTGGTGAAGGCTTTGTGGAGGCCTCTGACTCAGACTATTTCCTTATCATGTCAATAATTAATTCCACAGATAGTAGCACCGATACTAATACGGATGATGCAGTTAAAGCTACTGCGACTGCTGGCACTATCATCAAGAAGGAGTATGCCGTTAGTGCGTCTGCTTCATCCAGCAAGCCCGATATGCTTAAGGCATCCATTGTTTCCGACAAAGACAGCAAGGGCAAAAAGGGTCAGCCAGGCTATGAAGAGAGTATAGCTTATTACCTGAAGCTCGACCCCGCAGACGAATACTTCACCGTTGAGGAGCACAAGGTAGAGGTAAAGGTAGTTGTTGTACAGAAGGAGAAGACTCCCGGATCCGAAACCAAAAAGGCTGAAATTAAGTTTGATGTTCTCATCAGCAACGAGTCCCATGGCAAGGATGATTTCTGGAAAAACGCCGACGGTAAGGTTGAGGCCATCAACGAGCTTTCCAAGCCCGTTATTGACAAAGAGGTATTCACCGATTTGGCCAACGGCAAGTCGCTGACACTGGATTACGGCAAGTACGCCATCAAGTTTGCGAAGGTTTCCAGACAGAACACCAGCCTGTATCTGAAGGCTAAGACCGATGTAGTAAGTGTCGAGCACACAAAGGCAATCGGCTCAATCGGCTTTAAGCCCACCCGCGTTAAGGATGCTGCCACCATCACCATGCCCATCAGTCCGGATAACGAAAACTACTACGGCGAGACTGTATATGTCTACGCGGTAACCGACGGCAAACCCACTGGGGCAGCTATTAAGGCGGATGTTGTAAACCACAGCTATGTAGTATTCACCGTTCCCGCCGGAACCACACTGGGCACCTTTGCGGCCTATGGCTCCGAAAAGCTCGGTGATGCCGAAAAGCCCGCCCCCACTAAAAACACCGGTAAGGAAAAGCCCGCTATTCCCGAAACCGGCGCCGGCGATATCGCTAATATTGCCGTTGTATTTGCGGTTGTAGCCCTTGCAGGCGTTGGCTTTGCTGTAGTGAAAAAGGCCGGCAAATAATTAACCCTAACGGGAAAGAATCAGTATAATAAATGATTAAAGACAGCGGTATCCGCAAGGATGCCGCTGTCTTTCTCTTTGGTACAGTAACAAAATTGTAACAATAAGTATTGAGAATAAGCTCCAAATCAATATCCAATCTGCCTTGATATATGTTACAACGCTTACAATCAAATAAAAACAATACTAATTTGTGCATAATTACCAGAATCTAATTACAAAATTATAACATAAATATTGTAAAATATTATTGCATAAATTCCAGCGATGGATTATAATTCAACTGTGGTTAGAAATAACCAACAAAAACTATTAAACATTTAAGGAGGACAAAACCCAATGAAAAAGTTACTTGCATTGGTAATGGCTGCTGTTCTGGCTCTGAGCCTGGCTGCAACCGCATCTGCTCTGGAAATCGTTCCCGGTGCTCCTGGCACAGATCCTGATGAGGATTTTGCGCCTGGTGATTTCTTCTTTGGCGGCGATGACAACACCTACGAGACCATCCTTACCCCCGGCGGCACTTTTGTACCTGATGGTGTTAACACTGACTACTTTGCGATTGACACAAGTACTGCTGCTGTAAAAGACGATCCCGCTA
>JAEZKF010000036.1 GCA_023415575.1 Bacillota bacterium | reverse complement strand
ACCAGCGCATTCAGACTAAAACCAAACTGACACCGCTGGAATTGCGATGCCAGTTTATTGCTTGACTCTTCCACCCTACATTAGGAGAGCTTTTTATTCATGTCCACTAATCTCGGGGCGGTTCACTACGGCCAAGGGGGTTCTTTTTTTGATATTAGAATGGGAGTTTCCCTGTATTGGTCATTTGCACGCGCGTACGGCGTCAGCAGCAAGCAGAATACCGAGCTTTGCGCTGTAATAGGTAAGGCCCCCCTGCATCCACACCGCGTACGGCTCACGCATGGGGGCATCGGCGGAAAGCTCGATGGATGCGCCCATCGTAAACGCGCCCGCCGCCATGATAACGGGGTCCTTGTATCCAGGCATATCCCACGGCTCGGGTACGGCAAAGGAATCTATGGGCGAACCTTTTTGAATGCCGCCGCAGAATGCCTTAACCCGCTCGGGGCTGCCGAGTGTAATGGCCTGTATGATGTCGGTGCGCGGCTGGTCAAAGGTCGGGTAGACATCAAAGCCCATATCCGCAAACATCCGCGCGGCGAGCACAGCGGTTTTGAGGGCACTTGCCACGACATTCGGCGCAAAGAACAGGCCCATAAGCAGTTCGCGGGTGTTGCCAAGTGTACAGCCCACCTCCCTGCCTGTTCCCACAGCAAAAAGACGGTTCGCACACAGGGTGACAAGGTCGCTTTTACCTGCTATGTAGCCGCCCGTGCGTGCAATGCCGCCGCCGGGGTTCTTTATCAGCGAACCGATAATCAAGTCTGCGCCCACCTGGGTGGGTTCTTTATCCTCTACAAACTCGCCGTAGCAGTTATCCACCATGATGATGGCATCGGGGTTTGTCTCGCGCACCGTTTGGCACATCTTCTCAATGACCTCGATGGTGAGCGACGGCCGCAGGGCATATCCGCGTGACCGTTGGATATAGCAGACCTTTGCCCGTTTTGCCTGTTTTAGAATCTCGTCGTAATCGGGGCTGCCGTCTGGCAGGAGGGAAATCTCCTCGTAGCGCACGCCGAAGTCCTTGAGGGAACCGCCGCCTGCGTCACGGATGCCGATAACTCCCTGCAGGGTATCATAAGGTAAGCCCGCGATGCTCAGCAGCAGGTCTCCCGGGCGCAGCACGCCGAACAGGGCAACACTCAACGCATGGGTGCCTGATGCAAAGTTGTGGCGAATGATGGCACCCTCTGCCCCGACTATCTGCGCAAACACCTTGTCCGTCGTTTCTCGGCCAAGGTCGCCGTAACCGTAGCCGGTACTGGGTACAAAATGCACCTCGCTCACGCGGTTATCGTAAAACGCCTTTTGCACCTTCATCTGTGCATACTCCGCACGGCGCTCTATGCCTTCAAAAATCGGCGCGCAGGCAAGCTCTGCCCGACGGGCGAGTTCAAGCGTCTGCGGATTGATGGAAAACGGATTGTTATTCATTCTTTATTTTCAAGCCTTTCCAGGTTTTTCTTAGTTGTTATACAGCGCACCCCAAATGCTCTGCACCCGAAAGCCGAGGGAATGGTATAGGGCATCCGCCTCAGGCGATACGCTTAGCAGATAGGAGCATATTCCGTCATCGTACAACGAGCTGCACAACGCACTGACAGCAGCCTTTGCGTAGCCTCGCCTGCGTTTATCTGAAAGGGTGCACACATCGCGGATGACGGCGGTTTTATCCGAAATAAAGGCGCTTGCCGTGCTTACATAGATGCCATCCGACTTGAGTGCGGTTACCCGCGCTCCGCCGTGTCGCATGCGGTAGGAGAGGTCCGTGTACCACAAATAGTAATCGGCGCGTAAGCGGTATTCATCGCTGCATTCACCCAAAAGGGCAAACAGCTTGTGGGGATTAGGGCTGTTTGTGAGCTTTGCGCCCGCCGGAGGGTCAAAGGAAACCGGTTTTCCCTCAAGCACCATCACGCTGCCTGTGCGCATCCTTCTTCCGTCTGTAATTCGGGACGGCAGGCTTAGCAGCATGCGCTCAGGGCCGATGATTGACCGCCAGTGGGGGGCAATCGTGAGAAAGGACGCAAAGAAGGTACTGTCTGTATCCTCGGGCGAGCAGCATAGGGTTATGGTTTCGTGGTAATACTGGACAGCCATGTGCGGGGTTGCCTGCTCATCGTATACAAGCCAGAGCGAAAGGTAGCGCTCATCCGAGCCGTACACCTCGTAGTTGGAGCGGATAGATGCACCAAACAAGGGGTTGCTGGAGAGCACCCTGAAAAAATCCTGCTCGTTACTTCTGTCTACAATGCGAACCATTTGCTTTCCCCCTGTTACCCGCTATACCCTTCTTTCAAAGTCAAAATTCAACATATCCTTACCACTGCTCCATACACATCCGCTCAGCGGCGGCTGCGGCTAGCTGATACGTTGCGTCGATATCCGACACCCTGAGCACGCATGCCGGTGAATGCAGGTAGCGGCAGGGCATTGAAAGCGAAAGGGTGCGTACACCGGCGCGGGATTTATGAATGGCACTTGCCTCGTTGCCTCCTGCGACAAGCCGCTTGGGCTGGCAGGGGATTCCTTTTTCACGGGCTACCTCAAACGCCATTCGGTACAGGGTGCGGTCATATACAGTGCCCTTATCCATAAAGGAAATTACGGGCCCATCTCCATGACAGCAGACCTCTTTTTCGGACGCAACACCCGCAATATCGGCAGCCGTAGTGGCCTCAAGCACGATAGCACAGTCAGGCTTAATCGAGTAAGCACTTGCTACCGCCCCACGGCACCCGACCTCCTCCTGCACATTGAATGCAAAATAGGTGTCGTATTCAAGCTGAGACTTTATCATCTTTATCATAATAGCGCAGCCGGCGCGGTCATCAAGCGCCTTGCCCTTAATCAGTCCGTCGCCAAACTGTACGAATTCAGAATCAAACATCGCGCAGTCGCCCGGGGAAACATGACGCAGGGCATCGTCCTTGTTCACAGCACCGATGTCGATATAGAGGCTATCGGGGTCGGGCATCTTGTCGCGCTCGTCACCCTTTACAAGGTGGACAGGCTTTGTGCCGATTACACCGAGCAGGTTATTCGGGCCCACTCGCAGACGCTTGCCTACAATCACACGGGTATCAATGCCGCCTACGTTTGCAAAGCGCAAAAGGCCGCTCTCCTCGATGTGGGTGATGATAAAGCCCACCTCATCCATATGGGCAGCAAGCATGGTGCGGTTTTTTGGGGTTTGTCTTCCCTTTTTAAAAGCGATAAGGTTACCAAGCGCATCGATATGATAGTCGCAGTGGCCTTCAATCTCTTTAATAATCCGGTCTCTGACCAAATCCTCCATGCCGGAGGGCCCGGGCAGGATGCTTAATTCTTTGATTAGCTCTACCATTACCGCACCCCTCCCTTATCTAAGATATATGCCGCAATCAGGCGGGCAGAGTTTTCCACATCATCGGGGTGAACCGTCTCGATGGGGGTGTGCATATATTTGATGGGAATGGACACCATGCCGCTTGCCACGCCGCCGCGCGAGATGACAATCTGGTCGGCATTTGTGCCTGTTTTGCCATCCATAATCTCGGTCTGATAGGGGATGCCCTCTTTTTGTGCCAGCTCACACAGACGGGTGGAGATTGCGCGCGAAAGCGTGGGAGCGATGCCGATCATCGGCCCCTTGCCCATGTCGCCGCACTTGTGGCGCGGAGAATCTGGGGTAAAGGCGTAGCTGACATCCACCACAATCGCCTCGGTGGGACGGATAGAGAAGGCACCGGTGGCAGCACCCTGCCCGCCGACCTCCTCGCGGGTGGAAAAGAGCACCGAAAGGCCGCAGGGGATGTCTTTATCTTTAAGCAGGGCAAGACACCGCAGGATGGCGGCACAGCTTACACGGTCGTCCAGCGCTTGGGAGACAACCTGCCCGCCCGAAAGGGTATCTACCCTGCCGTGGAGAACCACACGGTCACCCGGGGCAATCAGGTCTTCGGCTTGCTCTTTGGTAAGGCCGACATCGATTGCGATATCCTCAAGCTTCGGGGCCTTTTTGTCGTCGCCGTCCGCCGAAAGGTGGGGCGGGCTGCTGCAGATTACACCAAATACCGGCTCCTTGCCGTATACTGTAACATCCGACGCCATGAGCACACGGCGGTCTACCCCGCCGCAGCTTGTGACGCGCACAAAGCCCTTGTCATCGATGGACTGCACAATAAGCCCAATCTGGTCAAGGTGGGCATCAAGCAGGATATGAGGCTTTCCTTCACAGGGCTCTTTTACGGTGCATACTACGTTGCCGAGCGCATCGATGCGCACCTTGCCATAGGCTGCAAGCAAAGAGCACGCGGTTTTGGCCGCCTCGCCCTCGTCGCCCGATACGCCGACAGGTCGGGTAAGGTCTTCAATCAACTCTTTAATCATAGCCTTTGTTCCCTTTCTTTAAAAACCGGATTACAACGCGTTGACTAGCTCCTTAAAGCGCAGGCCACGCACCTTATAGTCCTTAAACATATCAAAGCTAGCGCAGGCGGGCGATAGGGTTACAACGTCTCCCGCTCCCGCCTTTTGGCGGGCTACCTGAACCGCCTCCTCAAGCGAGGCCACCATGACAATCTCGGGTGCGCCCTCGCGGTAATGCTCGTGGGATGTGATTGCATCGCGGATGGCGGGTGCGGTGTCGCCGAGCAGGATTGCAAGCTTTGCGTGTGCAATAAGCTCGGGCGCAAGCGGGGCAAACGGAATCTTTTTATCATACCCGCCCGCAATCACGATAACGGGCTGGGGGAAGGCGTGCAGTCCCGCAATAGTCCGCGATGGTGTGGTCGCGATGCTGTCATTGTACCAGCGTACACCATCAAGCTCACGCACAAACTCAATGCGGTGGGCAACGCCCGAAAACGTCTTTGCAACATACTCTATATTTTCTAAGGAGATGTATCCCCATGTAGCGGCGATGGCGGCTAAGTAGTTCTCGACGTTGTGGCCGCCGGGAATCCTGATAGCATCCTGATGAAAGAGCTCGTGTACGCCCTTTTCATCCGCCATGCACAAGAAGCCGTCGTCATTTATAAAGGCACCGCGACTAAGCTTTGCCTTGCGTGAGAAGAGCATGGTATCGCCGCGGGTTTCGGGGATAAAGGAGCGCGTGATGTCGTTATCATAGTTGAGCACGGTACGGGAAAAGCCGTTCTGGTGCAGGAAGATGTTCTTCTTTGCATCGACATACTCCTGCATATCGGTGTGCATATCCAGGTGGTTGGGAGAAAGGTTTGTCACCACCGCAATATGGGGCGAGGTACGCATGGAGATCAGCTGGAAGCTGGATAACTCCACCACCGCGACATCGTCGGGGGATATCTTTTCAATCTCAGCGAGCAGCGGGATACCGATGTTGCCGCCCAAAAACACTTTGCGTCCTTGTTGTTTGAAGAGTTCGCTGATAATAGTGGTTGTGGTGGTTTTGCCGTCGCTGCCTGTTACTGCGACAATCTGGCAGGGGCACAGGTCAAAAAACACCTCAAGCTCGCTGGTGATAACAACACCCTTTGCGCGGGCCTGCTCAAGCTCCGGGGTGTTGTAGCGCATACCGGGCGTGCGAAAGACAACGTCATAGTCACACAGGTTGTCTAAGTACCCTTTCCCCAGCTTGAGGGTGATGCCCGCATCTTCTAAACGTTGGGCGGTATCGCCCAGCGCTTCTTTGGTCTTCTTATCGCACGCGGTGACAATCGCTCCCTTGCGTGCAAACATCAGCATGGCATCGGTGTTGGAGACCCCTATGCCCACAAAGCAGATGCGTTTTCCCGCACTGCTTTTGAAAAACCCTTCTATCCTTGCATCCATGTCTTAGTCCTCCCCATTATATGGTGGTTATGCTTTGCTCACCTTATACTATGTAAAAGAAAAAATTAACCTAACTGTCGCTAAAGTCTACGCCTACTTGACCGATGAAAACCCTTCAACCGCATTTCGCGCTGAAGGGTTTTTTCTTGGTCATAATCCTGTTACTCGTTTTCAAGGCTGCGCAGCTGTGCAAGTTCGGCGCTGTCTACCTTAATCTGCGCGTCGCGGATGAGGCTGACCTCATCACGTGTATATACCTTGGGGGCAGCATCCGGGAATTTATCAAGCCGAACCCGCAGGATGCCGGTCAGCAGGTTGACATCCACCACGGTGCCTCTGCCGTCCTTGGTTTTGACGTAGGCCCCCATCTTGGGGGTAATCTTAAGCAGGTCTTCGTAGGCCTCCTGCTCGTACTTAAGGCAGCACATCAGCCTGCCGCAGGTTCCGGAGATCTTGGTTGGGTTAAGCGACAACCCCTGCTCCTTTGCCATGCGGATGGTGACCGGCTGAAACTCACCCAAAAAGGTTGCGCAGCAAAAGGGCTTGCCGCAGATGCCGAGCCCGCCCAGCATCTTCGCCTCGTCGCGCACGCCAATCTGCCTTAGCTCAATACGGGTGCGAAACACCGAGGCTAAATCCTTAACCAGCTCTCTGAAGTCCACCCTGCCGTCTGCCGTGAAGTAGAACAAAATCTTGTTGTTGTCAAAGGTATACTCGACATCGACGAGCTTCATATCAAGCCCGTGTTTTGCAATCTTTTGCTGGCAGATGTCAAACGCCTTTTTCTGCTTTGCGATGTTTTCCTCCACCTGCTTTAAATCCTTTTCATTCGCTACACGAATGACATTCTTGAGCGGATGAACGATGCTCGCGTCATCCACTTCGCGGTTTGCCATAACGACCTCGCCGCATTCTACGCCTCGGGCCGTTTCTACAATGACAAAACTACCCTTTTCAATGTTTATGCCGTTCGGGGCAAAGTAGTATACCTTGCCAACGTTTTTAAATCTTACTCCTATTACCTCTGCCATGAATTCCGCCATTCTCCGGCAAATGAATTTCAATTTGCAAGCTCATTGCGAAAGCAATGAGCTTTTTCCGCAGCCTTTGCCGGACAGCCGCGGCTTTTACGCACAAATCAGGTTGCAATTCATTTTAATGCGGCACAAATGCTGCCAGACGCAGTATTGATAAAGCATGTCCGGTGCGGTGGTGTCCCGCTCGCAGACGGTGCCGCGATATAGTATAAACCAATTAGGTTGTAGTCTTTATTATTGCTTTATGCTAGGTACAAAATTGGGTGCACAGCCATGAAGCCACGAGCGGCAGCTGGGTGTTTTGCAAGAGCATACGCTGGCCTTCTCCTGCGCTTTCAATCATGCGCATAGCACGCGCGCGCGTAAGGCTTCCCAATACCTCCTGCGGCAGTTGTTCGCCGGTCAGCGATGTATTTGAGTCGAGCTTTGCCGCTAAGACATCCCTGCACAGCAGCATCAGGCGGTCAAGCACCTGCACAAATAAGGTTCGGTCCCCCGCAGCTGCATGCAGAGCGAGTGACAAGGCGTACTCGTTTTGGGCTACTGCTACAAGAATTGACATTGCAAGCTTTGAGGCCGTTACCGAGCCGTCATCGAGCAAAACCTTTTGGGCCTTGCCGAAGTTTCCCCCGCTCAGCCTTGCTGCTTCATTGATGCGCCCCTCATCCAGTTCGGGATGGAGTTTGCGTAGATACTGTGCACATTCCTCTATCTGCAGCGGCTGCAAGCGGATTTCGCTCAGGCGCGACAGGACTGTTTCAAGCAGCGAGGAGCGCGATGTTGCCGTTAGGATTAAAATGGTACCCTCGGGCGGTTCCTCCAAAAGCTTAAGCAGGGCGTTCTGGGCTGCAGCCGTCATGGTGTCGCAGTTTGCTAAAATAAACACCTTGGCATCCGCCTCATTCGGCTTGAGCAGGGCCTTGCGCCTTAGCTCTCGAACCGCATCGATGTGAAAGGACCTAGCCTTTTCGCCATCGCCCGAATACATAACGACATCGGGATGATTGCCCGAGAGTATCTTTTTGCAGCTATTACACTGCAGGCAGGGTGCGTCCTCGTGTTTGCACAAAAAGGTTGCCGCCATCAGGCGTGCAAAGGTTCTTTTGCCGAGTCCGGGCTCGCCTGTGATTAGGATTCCATGCACAAGACGCCCGCCGTTTTTTAAAGCGGCGAGCGTTTGTTTCGCCTGTAGGTTTGCATAAAAGCATTCATCCAAGCGTGTGATGTCCACTAAACCTTTTCAAACCTTTCCACATCGGTTACAAAGATGGTGGCTCCGCCCACAGTTACCTCAATGGGGAACGAGCTGTACAGCCCCACCCCATACGAAGTGGAGGACGGCACCATCTGGGTGCGCTTTTTGCTGTGCTGGGCGACGATGTCGATTACCTGCTCAACCTTATCATCCTCGGTACCGATAATGAAGGTCGTGTTTCCCGACATGAGAAATCCGCCGGTTGTGGCAAGCTTGGTTACGGAAAAGCCCTCTTTGGTCAGCGCTGAAGATACTACGGAACTGTCATCGCTGCTTACGATAGCAAAAATCAGTTTCATCAGCAAACCCTCCCGATTGTATAGCGTCAATTGATGCTGGCAAAGTCAATTACAGCAGATGCTCTGCTTGATGTGCTGGTAAATCCAAACCGGAAAATCTTTGCTGCAATTGACCATTGTAAAATCAGCAAAACGCAATAGAAAAGCCACTGTGTTTACATATATATTGTACTCTACCTCATACACAATAGCAACATTAAATTGCAAATTTATGCCGTATAACGCCCATAACCGTTCAGTTTGAGTGAGTACATTAATCCTTGCTTGAGTAAGGCTTTAGTTCGATGTAAAACGGCAGAATGTCCTCATAGGTGCCGTCCTTGAGCAGAAAACCGTTTGGAATCCGCCCGAGCTGTTGAAAGCCGAGCTTCTTGTATAGCCGGATGGCAGTAGTATTGGATGCCACCACCGCGTTAAACTGCATGATACGAAAGCCCAGTTTTGAAGCTTTTTCTAGGCAGTCGCGCACCAGTATCTCGCCGATGCCCCTGCCCCTGCAATCCGCCTTAACGGCGAACGAGGCGTTGGCGATATGCCCGCACCGGCCGATATTGTTGGGGTGCAGGATATAAAGTCCCACCACCTCATCGCCGCACACCGCAACGCCGGTGTGGGATTGCTCTGCAAAAAACGGCTCTGCAGTTTTCTGCGTAAGCGGCTCAATCTGCGGAAAGGCGTCGCCATCCAGCACAACTCTGTTCCAGATGTCAATCATCTGCGGGATGTCCTCGGGACGGTATTCGCGCATAATCGTCTCCATGATAGAGTCCCTCATTTATATAATCTTAGGATTTTCGCACTACCCAAACCTGCTTGATACCGTAATGGAGCATCTGCTGTAGTGTATTCTCGGTAATCATCTCGCCGCACATTACAACCGGCACGCCGGGCGGGCAGGAGCTCTGGTTGCGCGCCGCTACCCTGCCGAGGGCATCGGCAAGCGGTATCAGCTCCTTTGGCGCAAACAGTGCCTGATGGGGGGTTATAGCCTGTATCGGTTGCACGGGCTTAGGCACGATAGGAGGTGTGTTATCCTTTGGCGTGATGCTTGAGATTGCTTTGTGCAGTCTTTCAAAGTCCCGCTCGGTATTTGCGGGGGATGGCAGGAGTACTACGGTGTTCTCTCCGACATACTCGGGCTCAACGGCGTACGTCCTAAGATGAGTTGCCAGGTCTTCGCCCGAGTACCCCAAATCATACGCGCACAGCGAAAGACGGGTATCATCGCGCAATATGCCCTCCGGCACGACCGGAGTAAACCCGCAGGAGAAGGCGAGCAGCTCAAGCTCGTGTATGCGGCTGCGCAGGGCCGAAAATTCAGCGGGCGCATCGGTTTCGAGATACGCCATGCAGGTGTCGAGCGACAGCATGATAAGGTAGCTCGGGCTGGTAGATCCGAACAAAGCCATCGCGTCCTTGGCATCTGACACAAAGCGATCATCCGAGATATGTAAGAAGGCGCCGCCTGTGATGACGGGAAGGGTTTTATGTGCGCTCTGGGCGCACATCGTTGCCCCCTGCGCAATCGGGTCGGGTAAGCCTGCGGCCTTAAGGTGGGCACCATGGGCGGCATCCACAAGCAAAGGCACATCATATCGGCGGCATACCTCGGCAATGCCCGCCACATCGGCGAGCACACCATAATAGCTGGGAGATGTAATGTAGACCGCAGCAGGGCTCTCTGCAACGGCTAGCGCGGATTCAATCTGCTGCGGTGTAATAGGCTTACTAATGCCGGTTTTCTCATCAATATCCGGGTAAACCCATGCGGGGTCAAAGTCGAGCAAGGCAATTGCATTTGCGGCGGACACGTGGGCACCGCGCGCAATGATAAGCGTCCTACCCCGCCCGCGGACAAGGGAAAGCATGGTTTGGATGCACAGCGTCGACCCCTGCGTGCTGATTAGGCTGCGCTTTGCGCCGTAGTAGGCGGCAATTCGCTTCTCACCGTCCAGGATTGCCTCTGACGCGTGGTAGAGGCTGTCGGTGCCGTCTACCTCGGTAAAATCGTAGCGCAGTACGTCGCCGAACAGGCCTGTTCGGTCATGCCCTTTATGCCCGGGCATGTGAAAGCGGGAAAAGTCCTTTTCCATCACATCACAAAGGGCCTTATAGAGCGGCGTGTTCATCGGCTGGCTCATTTTTTGTCTCCGTTTTTCAGTCGTCTCTTTATCTTTGCAAGGCGTTCCTTGGCATCGATTCCGAAGTTTATTAGGGCGTTGGTCACGGGCTTAAACATTATATCAAACTCGCCTGCAAGCTCTACCAGCTCGCCATTAAAGCCGCGCTTAAATCGGTAAAGGCCATACAGGGGGTTACTTTCATCCAGAACGCCCGACACACCCTGAAAATCATAGACCGAGCAGCCGCCCTCGACCGCCCATTTAATCATTTCCCATTGAACGAGGTAGTTGGGCATAACATTGCGGTAGACGTTATCCGACGCGCCGTAAACGTAACAGGTCTTGCCTGCATACTGGGTGGAGATAGCGCCCGCAATAGCCTGCCCCTGATAAAAGCCCATATAAAGCCTGCAATCATCGCCCAAGGCATCGAGCATGCGCTCAAAGTAGGACTTCGGGCGGGTGTTGAAGCCGTCGCGCTCACCGGTGGTCCTGTAGATTCGCACAAACTCGTCGAGCATCTCCTTGCCGCACACCCGAACCTCAACCCCGTGTTTGATGGCAACGCGGACGTTATAGCGGGTCTTTTGGGTCAGGTTTGCAAACAGCTCCTCCTCGGTTCTGTTTTCGGTATTCAGGCGGTAGTTAAAGCGCGGCTGGATGGTTTCAAAGTTGTCGCCGCCCTTGTTGTAGCGGTAGCCGAGGCTTTTGGCAAGCTCGATGAAGGATGTGTCAGATATGCGCACATCGGGGTCCATCTTAAACAGATAGGCACGGTATTTCTTTGCGAGTACGCGTACACCTTCGGTCAGGTCTTTTAGGGTCTCGGCGTCGTCAAAATCGCACACCGGCCCGCGCGGTGCATACAGAAAGCTTGCCCCGATTACGGGCGCGCGCTGAATGAGCACCAGCATTGCTCCGTGTATGGCTCCGTCGCTGCCACGGGACAGGATGCCGTCATAGTCCCAGTTGTTCTTGACCTTGGGCCATGCGAGCGACTGCATAAAGCTGCCGTTTTTATGGTTACGGACGAATTGCTCAAACTCCGCCTCTGTTTCTTTTTTAAGCAGTTCCATCATAAAGTCCACGCCTTTCCGTCGTTGTTTTCTATAACAAGACTTTCATCATCGTCTAATTGCATTCAGTCACAGGATGGGCAATCAAAATGTCCTTACCGGCATAGTATGGAGCCCCAAAGTAATGGCTATGCCGTATTGTAAAATTATATCACCAGTGCGGATAGGGTGTCAAACCAGGCAAAGGCTCACACGTTATTATTGTTTAAATTCTACAGCGTTGGTGGTATTGTGTAGGAATTCGTTTTTGATTACTGCCTTTTTCATTTTAACATAGTTGAACGAAAAATGATTTTTTGACTTTTATTCATTTATAGACATGAATATTTTGACTTCATTGGTGAATATGTTGAACATTTGATTTTGACCTTTAATTTTGTTGCTTTTCATCTGCAATAATGCTATCATAGTAATCAGGAAGTATTGATAACACTTGATTTTTTCTTTGTTCGTGTACCATTTTGGGACGGGATAAATTGATTGCAAAAAATAATATTAAAGTAAATTATCTACCGCCTTGTTAAAATAATGCTGTTTAAGAAATTATCATTTGTGCGCATAATGTGGCATTTTATATATTAAGGGGGATATCGATGCTGGTTCCATATTTTCGCAGAAAAAGCATCCTATCACTGCTGGAAGAAAATGAAGTAATGTCTGTAGCGGATATAGCCGAGGCACTTGAGATTTCTGCCTCCACTGCCCGTCGGGATATTAATTTTCTGCTGGCGGAGGGTTCCGTTGAAAAAAAGCGCGGCGGTGCTTTTTGCATAAAGCAGCAGCCCCAAACCACCAATCTTCATCCAATCGCCCCCGTCGTCGACCATGCAGAGAGCAGTGCGAAGACCATGATTGCGCAAAAGGCCGCAAAGCTTGTATCGGATGGGGATATTATATTTGTCGATTCAGGTACCACGGCGGGAAAAATGGTTCAGTTTATTACCGCAAAAAAGGTGACAGTTGTAACAACCAGCCTTTCCTTAGTTCAGCGCTATCTTCCTACAGAAGGAATCTCTTGTATTTTATTGGGCGGCGAATTTTTCTTCGACCTTTATTCCGTAAACGGCCCTTTGACCGAAGCGCAGATTTCAAGTATGCATTTTGACAAGGCCTTTTTGGGAGCCAACGCATACTCTTTGGACGAAATGTGCACCTATGTCTACGACATCCGAGAGGCGCACATCAAGCAGCTTGTAAAAACACATTCGGCTAAATCGTTTTTGCTTGCAGAGAATGCAAAGCAGAGCAAGATTGTTTTCTTTAAGGCATTCGACCTGCACGACTGCACAATTATCAATGAAGATACCGATGAAAACGAATTGATTCAAAAGTATAAATAAAAAAATGATTGCTTACCCGCATACGGCGAATGCTGTATGCGGTTTTTTTATAACGGCAAAGCCCCCTGTCTGCGTTACAGGGGGCTTTGCCGTTAAACTATTCAAGAAGGTTTGGTGTTATCTATTTTGGGTAGAGGAATAAAACGAATCTGGCGACTATTCCCTGCCGATGCACTGGATTAGCCATGTACATTCCTTGTTTCCTACATAATCCGCAAGGACGATATGCTGCCGCTCACCGAGAGCGGCCTTGCCCTCGTGGATGATGACATCCAGCGAAACACCGGCAATCGCGGATTTGGAATGTGCAGCTGCCTTGTCCATGCAGCCGTCAAATTCGTAGTTGTTGCGCGCGGGGAAAATACGGGTGTAGTCATCCATAATATCCTCGTAGATGCGCGCATCGCCCTTGGCGGTAACCAGTATTCCCGCCTCAATATCGGGGGTGAACACCACGCACAGCCCCTCTTTGATATTGCTTGCCTCGATTGCGCGGGTTACCGATTCGGTAATATCATAAAGGCCGGCTTTTTGGGTCTTTATCGTTTCTCGAACCATATCTCGTCTCCTAACTCAAAGTATTGGACACTATGGGGGTTACAGCACAACAACCTTGCTGCTCTTAATGGTATTCACACCCTCATCGTTCCAGTGGCCCTTCCCTGCGCGGAAGTATGGCTCATCAAGCAGTGCCGATACATAGGATGCGAGGATTGAGCCGGGGATGTAGTTGAGCAGCGGCAGTAAGAACTCATATCCCTTGGGTGCCTCAGGCACGGTAATATGGGTGATCTCCTCGGTAATGCCGAACTCTTTCTTGCATCCGTTTACAATCAGCAGTACAGGGCGGTCAATGCCCACGGACTGATGTACCGTCTCGGCAATGCGGGAGCGGTTGTTTGCATACTTGTCTGCAACAATGATGGTGCCAATCTTCTCGGGGTTATGGGCAAAGTAGTTAACATGGCACCAATCCTCGGAGTTGCTGTATGTAGAGAGGATACCGGCAACCTCTAGGAATTTTGCACCCACAAACATCGCGGTAGACGCATCAATGTCATCTGCAATGGTATCGATACTGGTGTAGTCTTTCCACGTTTTTGCAAGCTCGAACATCTTCTCGTCGATTTCGGGCAGCACCGCTTCGTAGCTTTTTGTGTACTCGCGGATGGCATCAGCAAGCTTATCCATGGTGCCCGCGGGGCTTACCCCTCTGCACTCACCAAGATAAGCCGCAAACATCAACAGCCCTATTAAGGATGCATAGTAGTTGCGAAGTCCAGGATTCGGATTCGGGAAGCTCGGCGTTCCAACAATCAGCGAATACTCTGCCGCAGCTGCAACGCGGGAATCGGGGTTGTTGGTTATTGCCATCGTCATGTAGCCGTGCTTTCTGGCACGCAGCATGGCCTCCTCTACACGTGCAGGGCCGCCTGATGCGCTGACGCCGATGACAAGTATATCAGCGGCTTCCTTTTCGTTCATCTCCATAAAGCGGCAGACGTCAATGCAGCGTTCTACAGAAAAATGACTGCCGAACTGTCCTGCAAAGTGCTTGTAGGCGGGGATAACCACACGCCCAGCAAAGTAGGAGTCACCACAGCCGGTGAAGATCACGCGGCGGATGCCCTTTGCCTTTTCTGCAGGAATACTGCCTTCTATACCCTTGAGTACCCCTGCAATCTGAGGCTCGCACAGCTCGGGAATACTCATGCACTGGTTTCGTAGCGGATTATGATAATCAAGTATGTTGCTCATTTTTTCACCTTTCCCCTTGCTTATTTCGCAGTGTAAACGCATACGTAGTAGCTTCTGGGGCGCGGACCGTCAAACTCCGCAAACACAACTGCCTGCTCCTCACCCAGAACCAGCTTGCCGTCCTCGACGATGACCGAGACCTGGCTGTTGGTCAGTGCGGTTTTAACATGTCCTCCTGCGTCGGAAGCGGTCTCGCGATGCTTAAAATCAACGCGTGTGGGAACCATGCGCTCGATGTCGCCCATGACATCCCGCCGGATGGATTCGTCCTTGGCACTGATGACAAGACCGGCGGTAGAGTGGAGCATCGAGATGTGGCAGATACCGTTTTTGATACCGCTTGCAGAGACTACGCTCTGTACCTCATCGGTCAGGTCGTGCATCCCCATATATTCGGTTAATAGATTTCTTTTGTCTAAATACATTCACGGACCTCCTGATATCCGCTAGTGCGGATCCGTTTTGTGTTTATCTCACTTAGAGATAAGAAATATCACTCTACCTCCACCAGCTGTACAAAAACCTTTCTTTCGCGCGGGCCGTCAAACTCAACCAAAACAAGTCCCTGCGATGAGCCGAGCACGAGTTTGCCGTCCTTGACAATCAACATCTTGGACGAGCCCATGGTGGCGGATTTGACATAGCCTGATGCTGCATAGGGCGAATCCTGATTCTTGTAGCTGACGCGGGTTGGAAAGTTGCGGTCAATCTCATCCATCATATCGTCAAGCCCGCGCTTATCCCAAAATGATGTGATGGCGAGCGCCGCTGTGGTATGCGGTACCGATACGATGCAGATACCGTCCTTGACACCGCTTTCGGCTACCATCTTTTGTACATCCGCAGTAATGGACGGGTAACCTTTAAACTCGGTGCGCACATTTATCTCGTAAAACATTCGTTACCTCCGTTAGTCATGGATCTCTATCTTGCTGGATGACATGGTAAGTGTATCGGGGTTCATGAACTTACCTGAGCGATCATAGACGTTGGTAAACGGATCGTAAGCATTGAAGTACTTGCGTCCGGCAAGGGTGCAGCAGTAGGATGCAAGCAGAGCGGCAGGAACATAGTCCATCAGAGGCATCAGCCACTCAAAGCCCTCGGGTGTATCGGGCAGTGTGCATACCGTTACGCCGTCTACAAAGGCACTCTTATCCGCATTGGTCACAACAAGCACCGGACGTCCGATGCGATATGCGCTTTCGATGGTTTCCACTACGCGACCAAACGACGGGGAATGCTTATCCGCCATGATAACGGTTCCGACCGTTTCGGGGTTGCGGATAAAGTAGTTGATGTGGCACCAGTTTTCGGAATCGTCAAACACACCTGTAACACCGGTGCACTCATAGAACTTCTCAAGCCCGAACAACGCGGAATAGAGCTCGGAGCCATCGCCGATGAAGTCGAAATGCTCAAAGTCCTTCCATGTCTTTGCAAGCTCAAACATCTGGTCATCAATCTGCTCTAAGATGCCTTCATAGCTATGTACATAGCTTGAGATAGCCGCTTTCCACTCCTGCTCGGCAGTAGGCGGAAGCACGCCGCGTACATGACCCATGCGAAGTGCGATGGATGCAAGTCCGATTAGGCTGGCAAAATAGGAACGCAGACCGGGGAAGTCGTTCTCCATCGGAGGGGTATCCTGAAAATAAACACGTTTTGCAGCACTAGCCGCCTTGGACTCGGCCTTGTTTGTAATCAAAATGGGGAATGCACCGACCTGCTTAGCCTTCTCCAGTGCCTCGCAGATGCGCGAGGTGGAGCCGCCAGCGCTGACGACCAGCACAAGTGGACTGTTCGGCTCGCCGATGCCGATATCCTCTTTGGGGGTAAAGCGGGTAAACTCGATTGCATCCATGACTGTGCAGTTAAATACATCGCAGTATTTCTGCAAAACGGGTGCCATTACAGCAGCAGCAGCATAGGAGTCGCCGCAGCCTGTTACGATGATTTTGCGCGCGTCAAAAATCTCTGCAATAGAAATGACGCTCTGCAGCTTTTCTTTGCACAAGCTGCGTTCAAGCTGAATGTCCACCAACTCAGGTAAGCTGAATACCTGATTTCTGAGAGGACTATTGTAATCTAATTTGTTCAACGGTATTCCTCCTTGATTGTGAAATGACGAATGGGATGTTTACAAGGATGCGACATACTTTTTGCGCAGTTCTTGTGCGTTTTCCATTACCTCGTCGGTAAACTGCATAAAGGGGCCGAATTGAGCTGCATTGTAGCCCGCCGAGATGTTTGCCATAACGGCTACCTCTTTGAGTGAATGGCCCGCCAGATGGGCGTACATCGCCGCACCGGTAGAGCAGTTTCCGCATCCCGTCGGGTCTACCGATTCTGTGATATCAATGGAAGGACAGAACACGGCGTTACTGGGAGAAACCGCATATGCCCCCTTCTTTCCGACGCGGAAAAGCGTCATCTCAACCGGCATCTTCATGATCTCGTTAATTATGTCTTCCTCATTCGCCTTAGGTATTCCAAACAGAATCGACGCTTCGGTTGAGTTGAGTGACCACATGTCAGCGTCTGCGATTACGCTTTTTACCGCAGGTAGCCACTCCTCATCCGATAGGAAGCTTGGCTTGCCCTCCAGCTCCCACATAAACTTAAATTCATATTTCTCTTTTAAAGCCCTTAGCTTTTGCCAGTAGATGCGATCTACATTTTGGGCCATGTATACTCCTTTTACGCCCGGAGTCAATGCCCGTTCGATATCCTCTGGACGGGTCTTGAGGTAGCCAAGGAGTTCTTGACCAAATCTGGAACGGAAATCGTAAGTACCGTCCTCATTATGCTTTATGAAATGCTGTGTGCCTTTCTCTGCTGCGACATTGATTCCGTCACAGCTTAGGCCGTTTGCGGTCATCCATTTCCCGTAGGACTCTTTATAGTCTGCGCCCGCCTGGCATACCAGCTTGCAACTTTTTGACCAAAGGCGAATGCCCGTCAGCGCAAAGAAGGCGGGGCCTCCCATGTGCATCGGTTCTATGGTGCCATCTGCCCGTTCCACAAAGTCGGACATAATGTTACCGCACGCTAAATATTCAACCATTTTCCCACCTCCGAAAAATGCCTATGGGTCAAACACCATATGAAAACTTTTTATCTGGACTTAGCCATATACTGTGCGTACAGCTCTTCCGCCTGCTTATATGCTGCCTCTCTTACCGCGAGAAAGTCGGGTATCACTCCGTATTGGCGGATGTTCTGCCCCGAGGCTACGTTTGCCATAATGCCAACCATTACCGCATCCTTACCCTCGCAATAGGCGTACAAGGCCGAGCCGGTGGAGGTGTTGCCGCAGCCGGTTGGGTCAATCTCAGAGTCAGTGGGTGCACTCTCTAAGAAGTAGGCCTTGCCATCCGATATGGTGTAAAGGCCCTTTTTGCCGACGCGGAAGAGGGTCATATCTACGGGAAGCTTAATAAGCTCTTCGATGCACTGCTCCTCGGTTTCTACATCAAACAGGGTTCTCGCTTCCTGAATATTGATGGAGAAGATGTCCGTGCCCTCAAGTGCATTGAGAACATCGGGCATATACCGCTTGTATGAGCTGGGAGCCTCAATCTCCCACATAATTTTAAAGCCGTCGCGCTTTTTGATTGACTTTAGCTTGCGCCAAAATACCCGATCAACATTTTGCGCAAGGTATACACCCTTTACGTTTTGACAGTAAGTAAACTCGCCGATCTCCTCAGGCGTGGTTTTGAGATAGCCCAAGTCCTGAATCCAGTCGCTGCGAAAACGCTCTATGGTCTCATCGCTGCGATAGGTGCCGTCGGGGTTGTAAATCAAAAAGTTGTGGTTGGAGTGATCACATTTGACCTTGATGCCATCTGTTATGACGTTGTTTTTTTCCGCCCACTCATCAAAGTACTCGTGATAGTCCTCACCAACATTGCTAACTTGAAGAACGCTATCCGTCCACAGACGGACCCCGCTATATGCAAAGGTAGCGGGGCCGCCAATGTGGCTGCGGTCGCTAACGGTACCGTCCGCTTTGCGGACGGTATCAATCATTACATTACCTGCAACAACATAATCCATTGAAAATCCCCATTTAATAAATAATCATTTTCCAGCGCGCTTTGCCTTCGCTTTTCTGTCGCGCACGATAGAAAGAATTACAAGACCGATAACGGTAGCAAGATACGGAATCATCTGAACGAGTTGGAAGCGCAGGTTCATGGTCTGCAGAGAGATGGACAAAGCATCCATCAAACCGAAGAACACCGAGGCTACCACCGCAAGTCCAACGTTACCAGAAGCAAGGTTGGTTGCCGAGATACCGATGAAGCCGCGTCCTGCGGTCATGTTCTGCGCCCAGTAAGAAAGGTAGCCCATCGACATGAATGCGCCGCCCAGCGCTGCGAAGATGCCGGAGTACACAAACGCACTGAACTTAACTGCCTTTACGTTGATACCAACCGATGCAGCGGAGTTGGGGTTAAAGCCGATGGCGCGAATGCGCAAACCGGTCTTTGTGCGGAAGACAAACAGCCATGTCAGGAAGGCGATAATGAATGCAGAATAGGTCAAAGCGTTATGTCCGGAGAAGATCCCTCCGATAACCGGGATATCCTTAATAATCGGTATATCCCATGACGGGAACACGAGGCTTTGCAGTCCCTGCGTACTGCCCTTGGTACCTGTAACAGCAAACAGTACATAGATGGTACCGCCCGCAGCCAGCTGGTTAAGCGAGATACCGGTGAGCATCATATCTGCGTCGATGATAATGTTCATATAGCCCATGACGAGCGAAATGATGATTCCGCCGACAATTGCGCCCAAAACGCCGCCCCAGAGGCTGTGCGTCCATGCGCTGAACAAAACGCCGATAAGGCTTGAGGAAAGAAGAATACCTTCCATAGCCATGTTGATCTGACCTGCATGCATCGAGATAAGGGCACCCATCGCACAGTAGATCAGCGGTGTGGACATACGGATGACAGAGAAGCCAAAATCCGTTAAGTAATCTAACGTAAAGAAATTACCCATTACTCACATCTCCTTTCACTGTGCAGTCGCAGCCTGAGTCTTTTCGAGCTCTTCCTGCTTTGCAACCTTAACAATGGTCTTTTGACGATAGGTGGACAGGAAGCTGCGTGCCGCTACGAGCATGATGATGATAGACTGAATAACCTGAACAAATTCCA
Organism: Bacillota bacterium; assembly: GCA_023415575.1. Classification (GTDB taxonomy): domain Bacteria; phylum Bacillota; class Clostridia; order Oscillospirales; family Ruminococcaceae; genus Acetanaerobacterium. The sequence continues at coordinate 27,339 of JAEZKF010000036.1, read as the reverse complement.
GCGGTACGTCGGTTGTCTGGCCGACAATATCAGCACCGATGCGGATATAGGCCAAAACGAATGCCACAACGGGTATCAGCAGCGGATTGCCCTTAGCCATAAGCGCGAGGGACATGCCGTCAAAGCCGTAGCCGGTCTGAGCGAGCCAGATAAAGCGGTCATACTTACCAAGTGTCTCGGTAGCGCCACCGATACCGGCACATGCACCGCCGATGCACTGTGCAAGGATGGTAATTGCAATTACACTAATGCCGGAATATTTCGCAAAGCTCGGGTTTTTACCAACCATGCGCATCTGATAGCCGAGCTTTGTGCGATAGAGGAACCAGTATGCGAAGATAACAAGCCCAATCGCGACAAAGAGTCCGGTGTGTACATTGGTCTTTTTGATGATGACAGAAAGCCTTGCAGCATCCGGAATCGCGTCTGAACCTACGAAGGTCTTGCTTTCATCACGCATCCAATAGTAGAGGATGTAGATGCCGGCAAAGGTCAGAACATAGTTGAGCATCAGGGTGACAACAACGATGTTGGTCTTCCACTTTGCTTCAAGCGCTGCCGGAACAATTGCACAGAGCGCACCGACAACTGCACCGATGATAATGAGAACAATCGGGAACAAAACAGGCGGAAAGCCCGGAATGAGCTGGGTTGCAACATAGGTGATGAATGACGCGGCAATAAAGAGCGCGCCTTCACCGATGAGATTAAACTTTGAGACCGACAGCATAAAGCACATGCCAACGCCGGTGCACATAACGGGAATCATGTACTCAATCATTGTACCGATACGCCGAATACCGTCGAAGGGCTTAAACATATACACGGCAATTGTGCGAATCGGGTCTTCACTGATGAACACGATACACAGCAAAGAAAGAACGAAACCGATGAGTATTGCTACGACTGTACGAATTAAATCAAAGTATTTGATTACAAGCTTATTGAATTTCACAGAGCGCCCTCCTCAATTCTTCCGCGGGCATAGCCTTGAGCCCCAGCATGTATTCGCCCAGTTCGTCCTCGCTTACTAATGAGGCATCCTCAAAATATGCCACGATTTTTCCATCGCTCATTACAAGCAGGCTGTCTGATACTTCAAGCACCTCGTTTAAGTCTGCTGAAACAAGCAGTACAGAGAGGTTCCTTTCACGTGTCAGTTCAATTAGCTTTTTGCGGATAAACTCGGTTGCTCCGACATCAATACCGCGGGTTGGCTGGTTTGCCACAATGATATCTGCGCCGCTGGTGAACTCACGTGCGACGACAACCTTCTGGATATTACCGCCTGACAACTCACGCACAAGGTCATGCGGGCCGTTGCATTTGATGGCAAAATCCTTTATCAGCTGCTCACAAATACGGTTGATATCCTTGCGCTTAAGCATTACCTTGCCGGAGAATTCCTTTTTGTAGAATCGGTCGGAGATTAGATTCTCGGCAATGGTGGAATATGGAGAGCATCCGAAGGTCATGCGGTCCTCGGAGATATTTGCCACTCCATGCTCGCGAAGCTGTTTGATGGTCATGCCGCGGATATTTTTGCCCTTGATGACAACATCGCCGCGAATGAGCGGACGAAGTCCCGTCAGGATTTCGCACAGCTCGTTCTGACCGTTTCCTTCTACGCCCGCGATGCCCAGCACCTTGCCTCTGCGCAAGGAGAAGCTGACGTCATCAAGCAGCGTTTTTCCGTGGGAGTTGGTGTAGGAGAGGTGTTCGATTCGAGCGACCTCCTCACCTTCCTGTGGCTTATCTTTATCAATCGTCATGATTACATCGCGGCCGACCATCATATTAGACATCTGCTGCGGTGTATAATCAGCTACTTCACCATGGCCAATAACCCTACCGCGACGCAATACGGTAAAACGGTCGCACAGGTCTTTGACCTCATTGAGCTTATGGGAAATAAAGATGATGGTATGACCCGCCTTGCGCAGGTTCTTCAGCTCCACAAACAGCTCGCGTGTCTCCTGGGGGGTAAGCACTGCAGTGGGCTCGTCGAGTACAAGTATTTCTGCTCCGCGTAACAGAGCCTTCAAAATTTCGATTTTCTGCTTAATAGCAACCGAAACATCGCCTACCATCGCGGTCGGGTCGACGTTTAAGTTATATTTCTCTGCCAGTTCACGTGTCACTTCAAAGGCCTTGGCTTTGTCAAAGAACATTCCGCCTTTAACCGGCTCGCTGCCGAGTACGATGTTCTCCGCTACGGTCAGCTCATCAACCAACATAAAGTGCTGGTGAACCATTCCAACGCCATGGTTAATCGCGTCAAGCGCGCCCTTTAACTTAACCTCTTCACCTTTAATGAAGATTTTTCCTTCAGTAGCTTCCTCAAATCCGAACAGGATCTTCATCAGTGTGGTTTTTCCTGCTCCGTTCTCACCAAGCAACGCGTGAATCTCGCCTTTTGAACAGCCAAAGGTAATCTCATTGTTTGCGATAAAACCATTCGAATAAACCTTTGTAATCTTATCCATTAACAAGATTTGTTCAGACATTGTCTCACCGTCCAATCCTTTATTAAAAAATGGTCAACCGGAGTCGACAACCCCGGTTGACCATTGTCGATATGATCTCTTCCTTTACCGGATACGTCGACAGATCATTACTGAATCTTTACTGAATCTTTCAGTGCCTGATATGTTGCATCATCCATAGACGCACCAGTTTCATCGAAGAAGGATTTTGCAGTCATTTCGCCCTTTTCGAACTTGGTAAAGAGCTCTTCCATTTCTGCCTGAATGTCAGCGGGAACGGACTTCTTGTAGATGTCGTTACGAACGAAGGTAGCACCGCCGTTAGCAATGCCGTAAACCTCTACAGTACCCCAGCCGATTTCTTCGCCCTTGTGGATGCGCTCAAGACCATGGTAAGCCATGTAGCCCCAGTCCTTAATAGCGGAGGTCATGATGCAATTTGCCTGCGCATCGTCAACGCCTACGAAGGGAAGTGCCATGTCAACGTCAACGCCGATGCCCCAGTTGCCGCTGCTCTTAGCAGCATCCAGGATACCATAGGAAGCGGTACCAGCGATTGCGTATACAATGTCGCAGCCCTGACGGTACTGAGCAAGAGCAATCTCTTTTGCCTTTGCCTGATCAACAAAGTCGCCGATTGCGCCTACTGCAACCTGAATGTTGGGGTTAGCAGCCTTAGCTCCGTCTATGTAACCAACGATGAAGTCGCAAAGTACAGGGTACTCAACGCCAACGATACCGCCGATTTTGCCGGTCTTGCTCATCTTAGCAGCAAGATAGCCAACGAGGAAGGAGCATTCATTCTGCTTTGCCATGAAGCCAACCCAGTTATCAAGGTCTTCGATGTCGGGTTGGTCAGTGGGAGCGTCAAGAGTCATGTACTTGATGTCGGGGTTGTCATGTGCAGACGCAACCGCAACGTCAACAAGGCCGGAACCGGAACCGCAGATGATGATATCGGGCTCCTGATCAACCGCTTCAGCCATAGCCGCATTAAACTTAGCGGGGTCGAGCGGCTGCTCTATATAGATGTATTCCATGCCAAACTCTTCAGCGCCCTTAAGTACGCCTGCGTTGATAGCGTCCGCTGTGGAGTTGTCGCCCAATTTGCTGCCGAGATAAACAACACGGAGGGGTTTTGCGGGAGCCTCGCTGGAATCAGCACCGCCAGAATTCGAAGGTGTACTGGGAGTTTTGGTGTTGCCGCCGCAAGCAGCCAGAGAAAGAGTCAATACGATAGCCAAGATAATTGCCAGTAATTTCTTCATTTTTCTTCTCCTTTTTGACATTTTTCTGAACTCAATCTGATTAACCGAGGTGTTATGCACCTCAAGCAGCACGTTCATTTTATCAATATCGACCTAAAATTGCAACAATCTTTTGATATTTTTTATATCTTTGTGCAAACACACAATTCACATTGTGATTATTTTACGAATACGTCAAAATAGTTTCATTTTTCACTCTACTATTGACAATATCGTCGTATTTGAGTTAGATTAATAACGTAGTTCGACATTAATTGCGTGAATTTCGTTCAGCGATTGTCAAAAAACTTTCACATTACGTTCAAAAAGGAGTCTAGCTTGTATGACAATTTACTTCTCTACCTTTACAGCTATTATCCTGACTCTGTTTGCAGCAGCCCTATGGGGCAGCTGGATGCAGGTCGTAAAGCTGAAAGGAGATTACCCCATTGGCGGCATCGTGTTTTGGCTTTACACTTTTTCATTTGTGTTCATCTGGATTGTCACTTTGATTCTGGCGCCCTCCCTTCTGCCTGAGGGAATCATAGCCACAACCGTCGATAACATCAGTCTTGTCGGAACTATCATATTAGGCGGCGCAATGATGTCTCTCGGTATTTATCTGAACTTAGTGGTTATGGACAACATCGGACTCATGCTCTCTACCACCATCACGGGCGCAGTCGGAAGCCTTCTTGGCATAGCAACATCAATCTGGCAGGAGGGCCTGCCCAACAAGCCATTTGCTTTGGGACTAATTATCATCACAGCCGTTGTTTTCTTACTTGCAAGCTACATATGCTCCTACGCATCTCAGATGTGTGAGAACGACCGCCTTCGTGCAAAGGGCCTCGACCCCAAGAAGCACAAGCAGAAAAACCCCGTAACCATATCCATTATTCTGATGATTTTGCTTAATGCGTTTTTAACAAACGGATGGTCAATTGGTACCGCAAGCGGAACCGCAGCAGGCTTCCCGCCCATCCTCACCTGCGCATACCTTTGCACCGGTTCATTTATCAGTGTGGCTCTGATTTCGGCAGTTCGCTTTACAATGAAGAAGCAGTGGAAAACCGTACTGTGCATCGGCGAGAGCAAACGTCCCATCATTTTTGGATGCATTTCGGGTCTGTGCCACTACGGCGGCAACCTGATTTCTATCTACTGTATGCCTGTCATCAGCGCAACCATCTCATTCCTGTTCGGACGCACCGCAAACCTGTGGACCTACTTCTGGGGCTTCTACTACAAGGAGTTCGCAGGTGCTAAGAAAAAGACGCTTGTTGTACTCGCATTCGGTATCCTGCTCTATTTTGTGGGACTGGCATTCTTGTTTATCTATAATTTCGGCTGATTATATTGGCTTACTGTTTGCCAACTAAAATATTAAAGAGGGTATAAATATGTTTAAGGAATCACTTGGTAAAAAACTTGTGTTTGGACTAATTCACCTCAAACCCCTACCCGGTACACCTTATTACAAGGAGGGCGACTATGAGCTTTCCATTGATAAGGCAATAGCAAATGCCCAGGCACTGATTAAAGGCGGCGCTGATGGCTGCTTAATCCAATCGGTGGATAAGGTTTATCCTGCAACGGATGATACCGACTATGTGCGTGTAGCCTGCCTTTCGGTTATTGCTCAGGAGGTTCGCCGTGTGGCCGGCCCCGATTTTAAGATCGGCGTTCAGCTGATGTGGAACTGCATCACCCCTTCCCTCGCTGTTGCCAAGGCTTGCAAGGCGGACTTCACCCGTTGCACTGCGCTTATCGGCACCACTGAATCGATTTTTGGTACAGTTGAGGCAAATCCGCTGAAGGTGATGAACTACCGCAACCACATCAACGCACGAAACGTTGACATGATTGCTGAGATTTCGGGCTACCACTTCCTCGGCGACTATAATAAGGCAAACCTGCAGTCGCTTGCACGCGGCGCAATGACCGTCGGAGCTGAGGCAGTTGAGATTTACCATAAGGATGAAGACCTGAACAACCGCATGGTGCTGGATATCAAGGAGCTTTCGAGCGACATTCCGGTCGTTCTCGGCGGCGGTACAGATGTTGAGAACGTTACTCGTCGCATGAAACATGCGGATGCCGCTTTGGTCGGACGGTGCTTTGAAAACGGCGATTGGGGCGGTAACATCGACCCCGAGATTGTAAAAGAGTACGTTGGCCGTCTGCGCTCCATTTAACACGATAACTCCTAGGGCTGGACTCCTGTAATATACATAAAGCAAAACCTCTTACTCCAGATTAGAGGTTTTGCTTTATGTGCTTTATACGGATAAATTCATGAGCCTGTTAATTGCTATACATCACAACGTCAAAACCCTGCCGTCCAAAGATGGCAGGGTTTTTGATTTGATGTTTTGTGCCGCTATTCCCAACGGAAGAAAAGAACCGATGACACGATGCAGATTACCGCGATCAATGCCATCACAACAAGAGGAATTGCGGTAGTTTCAATGGGCAGGCCGAGCGATGTCGCTTTGAGCAGTTTGATGCCCTGTGTAAGCGGCATAACATCGGCAACCCGCTGCAGAACTGGCGGCATGACTTCATAGGGCAGTGTCGCACCGGAGAAAAGCAGCATAGGAAAGTAAAAGACAGAGCACAGGATGTTTGATACCTTGGTGTTCGGTGAAACACCTGCAATCAGAACCCCGATGCTGTAGATTGAGATGAGCACCAGCATAAAGGCCCCAATGAAGGCAAGTACCGACCCCTGCATGCGAAAGCCGAAGAAAGCCGCGCTGACTGCATAAACCAAGAGGGCCGAGAGAACTGACTGTATAAAATGCGCCGTAACCTGAACAAACAGGATCATGGACGGACTTACGGGTGTCACCTTAAACCGTTTTAGAATACCCTTATGACGGTAGTCCGCGATGACAAGCGGCAGCCCCATCACGCCTGAAGCACAGATGCCGATTGTAGTCAACGCCCCGAATGACTGGGCAAAAAAGGTGTATCCGGCGCCCTCAAAGGCAGGCTTTGTGCCAAAGATAATTCCGATAATCACTGTTACCACTAACGGCATGATTTGTGCGAAGATGATCATATCCATCCCGCGAATTGCGAGCTTAATCTCAGTTTTGAGCATGGTACTAAACGCTTTCATCACATGCAGCCTCCCCATCATCCGTGTACCAAAGATAGGCGTCCTCCAGCCGATTGTACGGACTACCTGCAATCGCCTCCACGACTGTGCCTTGGAAAATCGTCTGCCCCTTTTTGAGGATGCAGATTTCATCGCACAGGGCCTCGACCTCATCCATAAAGTGAGATGTCAAGACAATAGTAAGCCCTTTTTCCTTGAGCTTGAGCAGGTATGACCACACCTCGCGGCGCGCCTTTGCGTCAAGGCCGGTGGTAAGCTCGTCCAAGAATACCACCTCAGGGTTTGGAATGAGAGCCAGCACGATATACAGGCGCTGCCGCTGCCCTCCCGAAAGCTCACTGACGGGGCTTTTGCTCTTTTCCTTGAGCCCGAACCGGTCAAGCAAGGATTGATAATCCTCCGGCTGATTGTAGAGTGACACAGTCAGCTCGCATAGTTCGGCAACCGTTATCTTCTCTTGGTAGCTGGACTCCTGAAACTGTACGCCCACCCGTTGAAACAGCCGCTTGCGGTCGACCTGCGGGTCAAGTCCCAAAATGCGAACCTTCCCCGCGTCCTGCTTTTTGGTGCCTAAGACACACTCAATCGTGGTTGTCTTTCCTGCACCGTTCGCGCCCAGAAGGCCGAATACCTTTCCCCTTTCTACCGCAAAGCTGATTTCGCGTACCGCCGGAACCCCAGCGTATGACTTGCTTAGGCCGCAAACCTCAACTGCGTAATCCATGAAAACCCTCCTTAGAATAAAATGCAAAAATGAATATAGCACCAAACAAAAGTCTGGTGCTATGGTGGAGGGTTTATATTTTCATATTTTTCAGAAGCTGTAGTTGCTCTTGTATTTGATAGATGTCCTTTTCCAGGTGTGACAGGGATGTAAGCAGGCGGTCGCAAACCGATACGATCTCATCCGTCTGCAAAGGTGTATCCAGCACCTCTCGCAGGTCAAACGCTGTTTCTTTGGCAGAAAGGGCTGTCAGCATCCTTAATATCGATGAAAGTGAATATTGTGCACGCCGCAGGGTTCTGATGATTTTGAGGATGTTGATGTCGCGCGAATCGTACATCCGGTAGCCGTTTTGTCTGCGTTTTACCGTAAGCAGGCCATTGAGCTCCCAGTTACGCAGGGTGTCGATGGTGATGCCGAGCAGGTCAGCAGTCTGCTTGCGGGTGAGAAGAACCGAGTTAGTCTCGGCCTGTGCCCGGGAAAGCAGCTGTTTTGTGATGATAAGTGCTTCCTCGGCATTCTTCTGCTCTGCCTTAACCATGGCAAGGTAGTCATATGTACTCTCCATGGCACGGTCATACTCTCCGGCAGCAGACAGCTTGATGATATGAATCGCCTGATTGCGCAGGCCGTTTTGCGTTACCTCTGCCCTGAGGGCAAGGCGGACAAGCCGTATCTGCTCAATATGAAGGTCGGTAAAAACACGATAACCATTATCAAGCCGTACAGGTTTTGGGATGAGTCCCCACTCCTCATACAAGCGAACCGTATTGGGGTGGAGACCTACAATCTTTGCAACCTGGGCGGTTTTATATATCTTCATCGGTATGTACCCCCAATCGAGCACAGTATATCGATGTTTGTCTATATTGTCTTTTGCAGAGGGTAGAATTAGAATTTGGGGCTAGTTAGGATATGCATGTTATGCAGGGCCCTCAACCCCTGCAAAGCTCCAAACCCGTGGTAGATCAACGTTTGTGTCAATCATCGCACCGGTATCATCGCACAAGCAACTTTGTTTTATCCGCCTTGTCAAATATTGATAAATATCGATATATCTTACCGCTTCTCTTTCTTACGCATGAACAGCGCACCAATGGCCATGAACACGGCAAACAGAATCAGGTAGAACAAAATGGGCAGAGAGAACTTGCCTTGTGCCTTCGCCTCCAGATAGGGCACAACGCCGTGTGAGAACACAGCAGATATAACCATGAACAAACAGCCACCCACAGCAAGCGACGGTATCACAAACCGCTTAACAGGGCTTAAATCCTTTGCCTTAACCATGAACATCACAAAGATTGGTATGTACATGGAGTATGCACTGACGATGGGAAGCTCCGAGCTATCGAAGTTGAACAGGCCAAACCAACCTGTGGAAAGGTTGGCGCCGTAGAAATACAAGAACCAGAATACGGCAAGCAAGAGCCCTACGACCGACGAGTTTGCCGGCATGTTGGTCATCTCATCGACCTGAACGAACACCTTGTGGGCAGGCCCCTGCTTTCTTGCCGCGAGGGAATACATCCCGCGCGTACATCCCACCATGAGCCCGTTGAGGGTGCCGAGACAGGAGATGGTGATAAACAAAAACAGGATAACACTAACAAATGAGCCGAAGATGTTGCCAAACGGTGCGGTTGCGTCCTGCACAAGCTCCGTAGTTGAAGCACCGCCCGCAAGGCCGATATAGTAAAGCACATAAACGCAGATAACTATGAGGGCTCCGAATACCAGCGCCAGCGGCAGGTTCTTTTTGGAGTCCTTTAGCTCTGCGTTGATGGAGGTTGCGACAATCCAGCCGTCATAGGCAAACGCAACCGCAACTACCGCCGCAAACAGGGGGCTAACCTTTAAAACGCTGTCTTTCGATACTGCGGCCACCGTTGTGAAGTTCTCGACCGTGATGCCGTTTACAAGGCCGTAAATCGTGCCGACCACAGCCATCAGGATAAGCGGTATCAGTTTGATGACCGTTGCGCTTACCTGAAACTTTCCGGCGACCTTTGGTGCAAGGGTGTTGATAAAATAGCTTGCAATCAAATAGAAGGCTGCAATCACCATGCACTCCGGGCCGATTAACGCGCCGCCCTCTTCAATCGGAATCACCAGCTGAAAGTTTGGATTGACCGCCGTGATAAACACAATAGTAAACCGCGCCGATACCCACGCAAGCACGCCAGTGAGCGACGGGTAATAGATGGTGCACAAAAACCAGCCGAGCATATAGGCATAATCACTGCCGCAGGAGGCTTCGGCATAGTCCACTGCGCCGTTGACCTTTTCGTATCGTCCGGCCATCAATGCAAAGGCAAGTGCGCAGAAAAGCATGATGACACCGCCTATCAGCCAGGCAAGTATCCCTAACGGCATATCGCCTCCGGTTGCCTGTAATACCTTTTCCGACTTAAAGAATACACCGCTACCGATGACGATGCCTACCACCATCGCTATCGCCGTAAATAGACCATACTTCTTTTTTAATTGATCCGACATATGCTTCCCTCTTTTTCTCTGTTATCTTAAGGGGTGGTGCGATATGGCTGTTTAAATTTAAAGCAAAAGCAGCCCGTTTAAATACCAAAACGGGCTGCTTTATCTTGTGTAACAACCTGTTGTAAGTCAATTGTGTAGTTGAAAATTCAGGACACAAAACGGATATACGTTATCATTGACTTGGTTGCGCAAAAAGGTTTGGATATGGCGATTACTCCGCCTCAAACATATCCTTTGCTACGCCGCACACAGGGCACACGAAATCATCGGGAACATCCTCCCACTTGGTGCCGGGGGCAATGCCTACATCGGGTGCACCTTCTGCCTCATCATAGGTATATCCGCAAACAGAGCATACATACTTAGCCATAGCTAAACCATCCTTTCGTTATTCATCACAGCAGCCACCCAAAAATGACATCGGTCATGCTGCGTGATGGAACAATATTTTGTTTAGAATTAGTATATCTAATTTATCTTCTAATTACAACACCCTGCTTAAATATTGTCCGGTATAAGACTGTTTACATTTAACGATCTCCTCCGGTGTGCCGCAGGCCACAACCTCTCCGCCCTTGTCGCCGCCCTCGGGGCCGAGGTCGATGATGTAATCAGCAGTTTTAATAACATCAAGGTTGTGCTCGATGACCAAAACCGTATTGCCCGCTTCAACCAGAAGCTGAAGTACATCAATAAGCTTATGAACATCCGCAGTGTGCAGTCCGGTAGTGGGCTCGTCCAAGATGTAGATAGTCTTTCCGGTAGACCGTCTTGCAAGCTCGGTGGCAAGCTTTACGCGCTGGGCTTCACCGCCGGATAGGGTCGTTGCCGGCTGACCGATCTTGATGTAGCCGAGGCCGACGCTCTGCAGTGTTTCGAGCTTCCTTGCAACGCGGGGGATGTTTGCAAAGAACTCCACACCCTCGTCCACTGTCATCTCCAAAACATCATAGATGGTCTTGCCCTTGAACTTAACCTCCAGCGTTTCGCGGTTATAACGCTTACCCTTGCACACCTCGCACGGCACATAGATATCGGGCAAAAAGTGCATCTCAATCTTTAAGATGCCGTCACCCTCGCAGGCCTCGCATCGGCCGCCCTTAACGTTAAAGGAAAACCGGCTGGAGCTGTAGCCGCGTATCTTTGCATCGTTCGTGGAAGCGAACACGTTGCGGATATCGGTAAACACGCCTGTATAGGTAGCGGGGTTGGAACGCGGCGTGCGCCCGATGGGAGACTGGTCGATATCAATTACCTTATCTAGGTTTTTAATCCCGGTGATGTCGTCATGCGCGGCTGCCCTTGTGCGACTGCCGTTGAGCTCTGCTGAAAGGCGCTTATAAAGGATGTCGTTGATAAGCGAGCTCTTGCCAGAGCCGGACACACCGGTAATGCAGGTGAAGGTGCCTAAGGGAATGGACACGGTGATATTCTTTAAGTTGTTGTGTCTGGCACCCTTAATCGTCAGTTTTTTGCCGTTACCCTTGCGCCGAACCTTGGGAACCTCAATCAACTTACGACCACTCAGGTATTGACCGGTGATGGATTGCGGGCAGTTTTTGATGTCCTCGATGGTGCCTGCACACACGACCTCACCGCCGTTTATACCCGCCGCGGGGCCGATGTCCACAATATAGTCGGCGGCGTACATCGTGTCCTCGTCGTGCTCGACGACAATCAGCGTGTTGCCGAGGTCGCGCAGCCGCTTTAATGTGCTGATGAGCTTATCGTTGTCGCGCTGGTGTAAGCCGATGCTGGGCTCGTCGAGGATATACAAGACACCCATCAGCGACGAGCCGATTTGGGTTGCTAGACGGATGCGCTGGCTTTCGCCGCCCGAAAGCGTTCCCGCAGAACGCGAGAGGGTCAGGTACTCAAGGCCGACACTCTGCAAAAAGCCGAGCCGCTCGCGAATCTCCTTGAGTATCTGCTCGGCAATCATGCGCTCGCGGCCTTCCAGTGCAAGATTACCCACGAACTCGAGCGCCGCAGTCACCGACATCTTGGCGAACTCGCTGATGTTCTTGCCGCCCACTGTTACCGAAAGATACTCGGGCTTTAAGCGGTCGCCGTGGCAGTCCGGGCAGACGACCGAAGACATATAGCCGGACAGCTCATCTTTGATAAAGGAGCTTTGCGTTTCACGAAAACGCCGCTCGATGTTGTTGATAACGCCCTCAAAAGGAGCGCGGTATGTTCCCTCTCCGTACTCGTTCTTACGCGTAATCTCAATTGCCTCGCCGTTTGTTCCGTACAAAATCTTATCCAGCTGCTCAGGGGTCAGCTTGGATACTGGCACGTCCAGCGAGAAGCCGTAATGCTTGGCAAGGCCCTCATAGTACATCTGGGCAATCGTGCCGCCGTCGCCGTAATACCAGCCGCTTGCACGAATGGCGCCCTCGCGGATGGACAGACTTTTATTCGGAATGATGAGGTCGGGGTCGACCTTGAGAAAGGTACCCAGTCCCGTACATTTCTCGCACGCGCCGATGGGGTTGTTAAATGAGAACATCCGCGGCGCTAGCTCGTCGATGCTGATTTCATGCTCCGGGCAGGAATAGTTCTGCGAAAAGAGCATCTCCTCCCCGTCAATGACATCGACAATGGCAAGGCCGCCGGTGAGCGAAAGGGCCGTTTCAATCGAATCAGCAAGGCGGGACTTGATGTCCGGCCGCACCGCAAGGCGGTCTACCACAATCTCTATGTTATGCTTCTTGTTCTTCTCAAGCTTAATCTGCTCGGACAGGTCGTAGATGATGCCGTCCACGCGCACGCGGACAAAGCCCGAACGCCGCGCGGCATCAAACTCCTTGGCGTGCTCGCCCTTGCGCCCCCGAATCACGGGCGCAAGCACCTGAATCTTTGTCCCCTCTTCAAGCGCCAGTACACGGTCTACCATCTGGTCTACGGTTTGCTGGGAGATCTCTCTGCCGCAGACCGGGCAGTGCGGATGGCCGATGCGGGCATACAAGAGGCGCAGATAGTCATATATCTCGGTTACGGTGCCCACCGTAGAACGCGGGTTCTTGCTGGTGGTTTTCTGGTCGATAGAGATTGCGGGAGACAGCCCCTCAATCGAGTCGACATCCGGCTTTTCCATCTGGCCGAGGAACATTCTTGCGTAGGAGGACAGGCTCTCGACATAACGGCGCTGGCCGTCTGCGTAGATGGTATCGAACGCAAGAGAGCTTTTGCCCGAGCCCGAAAGTCCCGTAAACACGACGAGCTTGTCGCGCGGGATTTCAAGGTCGATGTTCTTTAAATTGTGTTCTCTTGCACCCTTAATGATGATTTTATCCCTTGCCAATGGAAACTCCTCCAATATCCGTTTCGTTTACTTCCAATTTTGAAACGTTTGTTCTTTTATATGGGTGGTTATTTGCCACCCTTTAGCTTATTTATCTTATCCCGCAGATAGGCTGCATGCTCAAACTCAAGCAGCTTTGCCGCCGCCCGCATCTCGCGGGTGAGCTGTTCGATGAGCTTATCCTTATCCTTCTTACTGATGCGCTTTTCAAGTGTCTTATCGATGCTCTCCGTCGAGGAGATTTCAATGAGGTCGCGCACGCCCTTTTGGATGGTGACCGGAACAATCCCGTGCTCCACATTATAGCGGTTCTGGATTTCACGCCTTCTCGCAGTCTCGCGGATGGCACGCTCCATCGAACCGGTGACCTCATCTGCGTACATGATAACCTTGCCGTGGGCGTTACGCGCTGCACGACCGATGGTCTGAATCAGCGAGGTCTCACTGCGCAGGAAACCCTCCTTATCCGCATCAAGGATTGCAACAAGCGACACTTCGGGGATGTCGAGGCCCTCGCGCAGGAGGTTAATGCCCACTAAAACATCAAACTCGCCTAAGCGCAGGTCGCGGATAATCTCCATGCGCTCGATGGTGTCGACACCGTGGTGCATATACCGCACCCTGCAGTTCATGTTTTCCAGATAAGCGGTCAGGTCTTCCGCCATCTTCTTGGTAAGCGTCGTCACCAGCACGCGCTCGCTTTTCTCGGTACGTATGTTGATTTCGGAGAGCAGATCATCAATCTGCCCCTCTACGGGACGCACCTCCACCTCCGGGTCAAGCAGGCCCGTGGGACGGATGACCTGTTCGACGATGACTGCACTTTTCTCGCGCTCAAACTCGCCCGGGGTTGCGGACACAAACACCACCTGATTAAGCTTGTTGTAGAACTCATCAAAGTTAAGCGGGCGGTTGTCGTACGCAGAGGGCAGGCGGAAGCCGTAGTCTACTAGCGTCTTTTTTCTTGCGTGGTCGCCCGCATACATGCCGCGCACCTGCGGCAGGGTAACGTGCGACTCGTCTATAAACATCAGAAAATCATCAGGGAAGTAGTCAAGCAGGGTAAACGGCGTGCTGCCCGGGGCGCGCCCCGAAAGCACACGGGAGTAGTTCTCGATGCCGCTGCAATAGCCGATTTCGCGCAGCATCTCTATATCATAGTTGGTGCGCTGCTCGATGCGCTGGGCTTCGAGCAGTTTTTCATTCTCGCGAAAATACTTCAGGCGGTCGGTTAGCTCATCCTGAATCTCGACGATAGCCCGCTCTATCTTCTCCCTGGAAACGATAAAGTGGGAGGCCGGATACACGACCGCGTGGTTGAGCACGGATTTGACCTCGCCGGTGAGGGCCTGAATCTCGCAGATGCGGTCAATCTCGTCGCCGAAGAACTCAAACCGGAGGGCAAGCTCGCTTGAGTAGGCGGGGAAAACCTCCACCACATCACCGCGTACACGAAACATGTTGCGCTCAAAGGCGATATCGTTGCGCTCGTATTGAAGCTCGACGAGCTTTGCAAGGAAGGCATCACGCTCCCACACCATACCGGGTCGGGCCGAGATAACCATGTTGCGGTAGTCAATGGGGTCACCGAGGCTGTAAATGCAGGATACGCTCGCCACAATAATGACATCCCGCCGCTCAGACAAGGAAGCCGTAGCCGAGTGGCGCAGCTTTTCTATCTCATCGTTGACGGAGCTATCCTTTTCAATATAGGTATCCGTACTGGGAATATACGCTTCCGGCTGATAATAATCATAGTAGCTTACAAAGTATTCCACCGCATTTTCGGGGAAGAACTCCTTAAACTCGCTGCACAGCTGGGCCGCAAGGGTTTTGTTGTGGGCAAGCACAAGCGTCGGGCGATTGACTCGCTCGATGATGTTTGCCATCGTAAAGGTCTTACCCGAGCCGGTTACACCCAGCAGGGTCTGCTCGCGGTTACCGCGTTGTATGCTGTTTACCAGCTCGTCAATAGCGGCGGGCTGGTCGCCCGTGGGCTTGTATTCGCTTTTTAGTTTGAACCTGTCCATTTGCCCCTTATCCCTCCGCCTTTATGATGAAGCGGCACCTCGGCCGCTATCGTGCTTTCTCATTATATAACAAAAACATACGTTTGTATAGTGCGAAGTCGAATATAATTACAAATTAGTCAAATAATCTAAAATCGGTCCTTTTAGTGTGCCCGACAAAAAGCAAAAATGTTCCATTTGCAAGGCAAACCCGATGGGGTTAATCCATCGGGTTTACATAATGCTATTTGGAATAAGCAATCTTTTTGATGCTATCACAGGAAAGACAGAATAAGCCCGCAAGCCGCTCAATCGATAATCCTTCACGAAACCTCAATTTTATCTCACGGTTTCTCATTTGCAGCTGCTCCCTGCTCCCGTATTTTTCACCCCAGCCTTTTCTTACACCTTCATGGCTTGGGATGTATATGTCTGTATTTCCTTTAGTAATCTCTCAGGGAAAATTTCTTGCGCTTTTTTATATTTCATTCTAGCTTAGCTCCTTAAATGAAATCTAAGGAAGCAAAGCCTGCACTGATAAACTGCGCATGAAAGTCAGAATGAACGCCGGCGATTATTTTTTAGCTCCATGCAATCAATCGCCATTTATCTTGCAGACCTTGCATGGAGCTTTTTGACCAAAAAAACCATCATTCTTGCCATAATAACACTCCCTTCACTGGTAATGTTCAGAAGAGCAAAGATCAAATATTAAGCATTCTTTACATATTCCGTATGTTGTAAATCTGTTATAATTAAGTAAGACGATGGCTATAGGAGGAAGATTATGAAAACGTATCACCGCAACTTTCTTTTTGAGAGTAACGATTTTAAAGAGTTATGCAACTTCATTGTTCAAGAAAACGCCAAAAAGAAGGATTCCTTCATTTGGCACATCGGACGCATTGTTGATTGGAAGTACAACCTTAGCGACTTCAGAAAGCACTTTCCCGATAACTTCAACAAAGCTGCCCATTTGTGGTTTGACGATGCACACTGTTTGATTGGGTTTGTGATTTCGGAGGATTTCAATAATGAGTTTACGGTTTTTCTCAAGGACGAATACACTTACTTATATCCCGAACTACTTGACTGGGTTAGGTCAGAATGGGGAAATAAATATGATAGGTTGGTCACATCAACGCTAGAGACGCAGACCGAACTCATCAAGGTTCTTGAGGATGCAGGATACATAAAGACTGACCGTCTTGAGATGACAAGGGTCTTTCATACATGTCAATATAAAGACTACCAGATTGAAGATCCATCCGTATCATTTCAAAATATGCTTGAAAACGGCGACTATGAAGAGCAGGCAAACCTAAGAACCAACGCATGGCCCAGTCCGCATAGCCGTGAGATTGATTTGCAGATTAAGGAGTATATCAGACGTAGCCCAATCTATAATGCGGAGTTTGATTTTGTGCTGGTCAATAAAGACGGCAGGCACGTATCCGGATGTGAGGCCTTTATTGATCATGTAAGCAAAACGGCTGAAATCGAGAGGGTCTGCACCCACTCTGATTTTTACAACAGAGGATATGCACAGATGGTTCTAAAGGCTTGCATGAGAAGGCTGTTCGAGAATAATATACCGACAGCTTTTATTTCAGGCGGGTATGACAAGACGATTCACCTTTACGGCAAACTGGGTCACAAAAAGGAGTATGCAAGGTACTTTTTCGAGCTACAATGCAACTGATGGCTTATCCTTTTTACATGCGCTTTGCCTACGCTTTCTAAAATATAGAACCGTAACCAGCACAAGCGCCAAAAGCTGAGCAATGAGTGCTCTTACAATCTGCAGCTCATCGATGCCAGTATTGGTCGTAACGTGCAGAAGGTTAATAATCGTGTTGTTGAAGAAATGATCAGCCATGCCTATCCAAACAACGCCGGTCATTTCAAACAGCAAGCCCCACATCAAAGCGATGCTGGCGGAAAGCAGGGTATAACCGACACTGTAAAAAATCATGCCCGGGAAGGTCATGTTGCCGTCAAGCCAACTGCGTATCGGCATTACAATGTGCCAAACGCCAAAAAGCAGGGCGGCTAATGTATTGGCAATGGCAAAACGGTATTTCCTCTTATAAAGGGTTATGAATAGTCCGCGGAAGATACCGTCCTCCATAATCGCATTGATGATGTTAAACACAATGGCCACAAAGATCCAGTAAACCGGCAGTTCGATGGTAGCTCCGTCCACCGAGAAGCTTCTGAGAGAGAAATCAAGCGTCGGGTTTTTGCCCTGAGCGGAAAGGATGACAAACTCAATCCCATACCCGACTGCAAAGCGGGCAACTCCGAGCGCCAGGCCCAATAAGGCAGGTATATAGAGTTTCTTTACATCAAATCCGATGTCCTTCCAACTTAAGCGAGCAAGCCGCAAGGCGACAGCTAAAATAACGATTCCCAATACCTTGTGGATGAAGTTCTCATTCACAATTGTTTGGTCAAGCCGAATGATGATGGCATCGATAAAGCGGATGACAAAGCAGAGCAAGAATGTGAATAGGATAATCCCGCTCGGGCTGTAGCTCTTTTCCTGTTTCAAGGTGCTGACCCTCCTAAGATGCGACCGGTGGTATGGACTTTCTATTTGCTATTATGTATGCGGTTTACTAAATCAATCTTCACTGATTTCCGTCTGGTTCACAAGGTCGAGATTATAACGAATCGCGCCGTGATCTCTGAATATTGCGGCCTTTGTAATGCGGATGGCAAGGATTACGCAGTTTTCATCCTGCTCGTTGTTCGCCGCATCGTACCAGTCTGCGAATGTCTTGCGCAATTTCGCCCGCAGTTCAGCATTTTTCGGGTCTAACACCCAGCCGAGGTTTTCTGCTACTCCCTGTCCGGTAATGCCCTCAAAGCAAACGGAGAATGCGACCTCTTTATTCTTTGCTATCTGCTGCATCTTGTTGGATTTGCCCCAAGTCGTAACATAGAACACACCGTCCTCATAATGGGCATCCACCTCACGGACATAGGGATAGGGTGCTCCATCTGCAGTCGGCTCCAGTGCGATGGTTGCAAGCGCGATGACATTGTCTTTGCCGTTGCCGCAGGATTCTTCGATTAACCTTAACCCCTCTTCGTATCTGCTCATTTGAACTCCTCCTCAAAAATGTTTAATAAAAAACCGTCCCAAAGGACGGTAACCGACTTTATCATCAGCGACAACGCACCACGAATAAACCATGAGCAATAGTGAGCGCAATTCCAAGTTATGATATCTTTTGCTCATTTTCTTTAATTTTCCTACACAATTATACCAATTAGAGGGTAAAAGTCAATCGGTTGATGGCAAACCACACGAAAAGCGTGATATGCGCAATAATACTGCAGTCATGACAAAACGGGATTAAAGAATACTTGACACCCGTTCGAATTTCTTATAGTTTTGGTAACATCATGCAATGTTTTTAATGATTTAGCACACCAACATAAAAGGAGGGGAAAGTATGAAAAGATGTATCTTTTTTCTGGCAGCTGCCATAATCCTGATTATGCTTGCGGCCTGTTCCGGTCAGGAGCCTGTATTGCCGGCTGAGGAGTCTCAATCATCGTCAATACTGGAAGCCTCGGCAGTATCTGGTGAGGAATTAACAAATAAGGCCATCGAGCGCATTCAGGAAAGAGTAATTAACAACCTAACCACCGAAGATATGCTCGAGCGGCTAAAAAACAAAGGCATAACTGTTAGCATTGAGAACCTCAAAAAACGCGACAATATCTATTGCTTTGATTTATGTCTCATAAAAGATGATGGGACCAAACTGCTTCTGCCTGTTAACGAACTAAGCAGCGAACATGTGGTGACCAACTTCGATATGCCATGGGGCGGCATCTCCATGATAGACGAGAATACAATTGCCATTTCCACCTTTAAGGAAATGCGGTTCTATGATGCCGAAACACTTAAGGAACTGCCTTTACAGCTTGACCTCTCTACCTTTCAAGGGAATGATTATTACCTTTTGGGTGTTGTGCGCGATATGACGGAAGGCATCATAGTACCGGTCTTTTATAACGGCGTCGATGGCTTTGCATTTTTTAGGGGGGATGGCACGCTAAACCGAATTGAAACTTTTGAATATGGCACCCCTGAAAGTAGATGGTTTTATTCCGATGAGCGTTCTGCGCGCTATCAGGATAAGCTAGAGGTTATTCGGTTGGATGATACCTACATCATGTTCTCCAATTCAAGAGCAATTAGCAGTGTTCTATACAGCATCAGCAAGAAGCAGGTTATGGGGCAGTTCTACCCGAAATTTGACACGCAAGATGGAAATCGCCGTATCATATTGAGTGTGCTTGATGTGTGGGGCAATTTCCGTAATAACATGGGTCAAAACAACGCCATGGCTTTGTATTATGAAAACGACAGCTTCGTTTGTGGTTTTTTCTTTAACAGGGATGAGATCAGCCCCTCCTTTGGCGAACCGAACGTGGAGGACTATCCGGGATTGCAATACCAGTGGCACCCGACAAAACCGATTGTCAGCGCTTCCTGTGATTTTTGCGATCTGACGATTACATTGGATTTTGAAAAGAACTCATCAAAGCTGGAGTACAAGATTAAGCCCGAGCATCTGGAGGAGGTCTTTGCTACATCAAGCGACGGGAAATACAGCTTGTATAGAGCAAGCTCCGATGGCGGAGGAGATGTTATCTATTCTAATGTCGTTTTAAAGGATAACCAAACCGGCAACCTGCGCTTCATTACGCTTTTCGGCGGAATGTACGGCGGGTACAGCGATATAGGCTTTTTTAATAATGGGGAAATCTATGCGCTCAAACTTGATAGCCTGCGGATTTATTCCCCCGACCCTGCCATGCCATCCCCCCTGCTCACCTTTAACATGCCACTGGGGTATCTGGAAAAGGAACAGGTTTACCGCTACCTGTTCACTTTCCGGCGAGACCCTGTAACCAAGGAGTTTATCATCCTCTATGGAGAAATTCCGATTGACGCCGAGCTCAAGGGAGATGCTGCCCCGTATGAATATCCCTGTAACTACAAGATAGGTCTTTGCGATAAGGACGGGAATCTGCTAACTAGTTTTGACACAGGCCAGCCGGTGTTGATTGACCATTTCGGATATATAAAAATGTACTTTTATCTGTCAGGCGACGAGCTTACCGTCACCGGTGCGAACTCGAAAGGATTCATTGAGATGCAGGGTGTATTCAACTTAAAATCACACTCCTATAAGAAGACAACAGTCAAGGATGGGATGTCCATTTGGGCAACAGAGTAATAGATAGATAAGTATACCCCCGATAAAGGACAGAAAGTTTTGACTAGCCTTTGTCGGGGGTATGATTGTATTTTGGAGATGCAATGCACTATATCACGTAATCGTCCACAGGCTCCATCAGACCATGTTCGAGCAGGATTTCCTCTAAGCGCGACTGCTCCATGGGCTTTGGAATTGTGAACATATCATTTTCGTCAATTGCTTTCGCAAGGTTGCGGTATTCTTGTGCCTGCCTTTCCTGCGGGCTGTATTCGATGACCGTCTTTCGGCGAATTTCAGCCCGCTGGACGACGTTATCGCGAGGCACAAAGTAGATAAGCTGGGTACCAAGCTCTGCAGCAAAGGCCTTGAGCAGCTCAAGCTCACGGTCGACATTACGACTGTTGCAGATGATTCCCCCAAGTCTTACCCCGCCGGCCCTTGCGTATTTTGCAATTCCTTTTGAGATGTTGTTGGCAGCGTACAGGGCCATCATCTCTCCGCTCGCCACGATGTAAATCTCTTTCGCCTTTCCCTCACGGATTGGCATGGCAAAGCCGCCGCAGACTACATCGCCCAGAACGTCGTAAAAGACATAATCCAAATCATCCGTATAGGCGCCCAAGCGCTCCAAAAGGCCGATTGAGGTGATAATCCCTCTTCCCGCGCAGCCGACGCCCGGCTCCGGCCCGCCCGATTCCACACATCGAATTCCTAGGTATCCTTCGCGCATGATATTGGATAGCTCAATGGCGTCGCCGGTTTCCCGCAGGGTATCAAGCACCGTTTGTTGTGCTAGCCCGCCCAAAAGCAGCCTGGTGGAATCGGCCTTTGGGTCACAGCCTACCACCATAACCTTCTTCCCGCTTTCCGCAAGGCCTGCCGTCAGGTTTTGGGTGGTGGTGGACTTTCCGATGCCTCCTTTTCCGTAGATGGCTATTTGCCTGAGTCTCTTAGGTTCTGACATGGCATATTCTCCTTATATTGTATATTCCGGTTGTGGAACCGCACTGGCAAGATGAAGTTTTTCAAGGATTTTGCTGCGTAACGCCATAAAATCCGGACTGCTCCTTGCCCGGGGTCTTGCTAGCGGAACACTGAGTATCTCGCTGATTCTGCCCGGGCGGGGCGTCATAATCACAATTCGGTCACTTAGGTAAAGCGCTTCGTCCACGTCATGGGTGACCAGTACCATCGTGGTTCTGTTTTTCTCCCACAGCTCCAGCAGTTTATCCTGCAGGTCTGCGCGCGTAAAGGCGTCGAGCGCCCCCATCGGTTCGTCAAGCAAGAGGGCGACCGGATGGTTTATAAGCGCTCTTGCAATCGCAACGCGCTGCGCCATTCCGCCGGAAATCTGATGGGGGTATGTCTTCTCAAAGCCCTTAAGGCCAATCAAATCGATAAACTGCTCGACATCCTGTTTGTTTTCCTTGTACTTCCCTGTTGCGATTAACCCTGACGCGATGTTCTTTTCCACCGTGAGCCACGGGAACAGGCTCCCCTGCTGGAACACATAGCCGCGGTCGGGGTCCGGCTTTGTGATTGTTCTGCCGTTTAGCGTAATGCTACCCGATTCCGGGGTGTCCAAGCCCGCCAGCAGGCGCAGAAGGGTCGTTTTGCCGCAGCCGGAGGGGCCGATAATTGAAACGAATTCTCCTCGCTCAATTGAAAGGTTGATGTCCTTGAGCGCTTCGACTGTGTTGTCATTGGTATCTACATATGTGCGGTTCACCGCACGGATTTCTATTAACCTCTCTGCAATCATTTAACAAGCCCCCTCTGCCACCGCAAAACATAGCCCTGTATTCTGCCGATAATCTTCATGATGGCAGAAAACAGAATAGCCATTACTATAATTGCGGCAAACACCTTATAGTAGGCGGACCACACCTTGGACGCGTTGATGTAGTAGCCGAGTCCGCCGGGCTGGCCCATCATCTCGGACATAACAAGGGTGGTAAAGGCAAACCCGTTTGCTGTGGATATCCCCGTAAAGATCTGCGGCATGGCATGGGGGATTGCGACCCGAAAGACCAGATAGGAGGTATTTGCGCCCAGGGTTTTTGCCACCTCAAAGTGCACACGGGGCGTACTTGCTATGCCCTGCGCGGTCAAAAACGCCACGGGGAACCACGCGCAGATGACAATCAGAAAGGCCGCCGCCGAAAACGGGGTTGGGAATAGGGTCAATGCAAAGGGCATCCATGCCACAGCCGGAATTACACCCGTTATCTTGAGTACCGGATAAACCCAGTAGTAGACCTTCGGGAACCAGCCAATCAAAATTCCTGTACCCACTCCGAATGCTACACCCACGGTAAAGCCCACGGTGAACAGGCGAAGCGAGTAGAGTGTGTTATTTAAGATGTAGCCGCCCTCAATCAGAAAGGACTCAATAATCCTCGATGGCCCCGGAAAGAAGGGCTGGGGCAAGAGCAGCAGCTTTGTTCCGAGGATATCCCACAGAGCAACCACAAGACCGATTGCAAAGCGGAATGGAACACGGCTTAGGAACTTCTCCCTGCGGTCGATATCCCTTGACGAAAACAGGGCAATGCCTATGTAGAGTAAAACAATAAACAAGAGCACCAAGCGGTAGGTTTGGTTTGCGGTTATGCTCACTGTTTCGCTTATGGGATAGGCCACACTATCAAGGGTTGCTACCTGCGGGAAGAACAGACTAACTAGAATCGCGACGAGAAAGCCCGCAATCGTGGCTACAGTCAACCCTACATATCGGATTCCGCCGGATATATTACCTTGTTGGTACCGCCCCTGCAACTGCAGGGGCGGTACCACAGCCTTTTTAGACGATACAGAACTGATACTCACCATTCACTCCTCCAAAAGAGATTTAGGATGCCTTGTCGACATCAATCTCCTGATAGATCTGCGCGGCAAAGGCGGTGGGGTCGTTTGTCTTGAGATAGCCGATGTTCTTAAGCTCTGTGACAAAGTACTCCACATCCTCCTTGATGTGTGTCTTGCCTGACTTGCGGTCCTCAAAGGACGGGTAGGCGTAGCTGATAACGAGCTTTTCTGCAAGCTCCTTGTCATCGATAGCGGAGTACTTCTTATCCGAGATGATGTTTACAGCCTCCTTGGGGTTTTCGGCTATCCAGTTCTGCGCCTTGCGGTATGCGCGCAGTAAGGCTGCAATCTTCTCAGGCTCTTCCTCGATTACCTTGGACGAGGCATACAGGAAGCAGCAGTATTTCCCCGCGAAGGTCGGGTCGGTGGAAAGGTCAAAGATCACCTTATACTCGCCGCTCTTCTCGGCAATAGAACCCAGCGGGTCCCACAGGGCGGCAACGTCGATGTCCCCGCTCTTGACCGCTTCCAGCTCAAGGTTACCATCCGAGTATGGCAGGAAGGTCACCTCGCCATCCTGCTGCTTGGCAGAGATGCCGGCCTTTTCAAGCCATACGCTTGCAACCTGATGAGGCGTGCCGCCGATTTCATCCACACCGATTCGCTTGCCCTTGAGGTCCTCAACCGTGCTAATCGGGGAATCCTTGGGCACGACAAACTTAATACAACCATAGTGCAGGCCGTCCACGACCTTAACCTTCACGCCCTCCTCTATCGAGGGGAAGAACTGAAAGTCGCCGTTTACAATCGGAATGGTTCCGTTATTAAGGCCAATCTTACGGGTTTCGGAGTCGGCAGAGATAAGGTTTACATCAAACCCTTCCTCTGCGAAAAAGCCCTTTTCATATGCGATGTAGATAGGGGCACCGCAAAGAGCGCCGTCCTTGCCGGGTATGTCAATCTTGCCGAACTTGTACTGGGGCTGCTGTGGGGTCGAAGCAGCAGGAGCTGCGGAAGACGCACAGGCAGTAAACAAGAGGGTAAAAGCAAGAATCAGGGCTAAAAGAGTAAAGCCTTTCTTTACAGTTTTCATCGTATGTATTTCCTCCTAAATGTCGTTATATGGCAAGTGCCTTTTGGAACGCCTGTTCCAGATCAGCGAGCAAATCCAGCGGGTCTTCAAGCCCCGCCGAGATGCGGATGAGGTTTTCCGGGATATCAGCCACTACCTTTTCGTGGGGTTCTAGCTCGCCGTGGGTAGTCTGCGGCGAGTTGACGATGAGCGAGCGCGCGTCCCCGATGTTGACATGGTAGTGAAAGAGCTTCACCGAGTTCAGAAACGCCTCCCGCTGCTCCTGCGTACCCTTGAAGCCGAATGCAAGGATTCCGCCGGCCCCTTTTGGAAAGTCGCGCCTGTATAGGTCATAATACGGGCTTGATTTAAGCGCCGGGTACCGAACAAACTCCACCGCCTCATGTGCGGACAGGTACTCTGCCAGTGTATGGGCGTTGTGTACCTGCTTTGCCACCCGCTCCGACAATGTTTCAAGGCCGATGATGGCGAGATAGGCATCAAACGGGGAAAGCGCTGCGCCGAAGTAGTTGAGGTAGTTAAACCGAATACGCGAGGTAAAGGGAGCTTCTGGGAACACCTCAATAAAGCTTCTGGGAACATCGTTTCCATCACGGAGGGTGTAGTATTTTTCATAGAACTGCGGGAACTTCTCAGCGGAATAGTGGAATGTGCCGTTTTCTAAGATTAGGCCCGCAATCAGGTTGCCGTGGCCATTCAGACCCTTGGTGGCGGAATACACCACAATATCCGCACCGTGCTCGATTGGGTTAAAGAGATAAGGCGTTGCAACCGTGTTATCCACTACAAGCGGAATACCATGCTCGTGGGCCACCTTGGCAATCGCATCTACATCAAGCAATACACCGCTCGGGTTGCTGATGCTCTCAATATAGATTGCCTTGGTGTCGGGCTTTATCTCACTTGCAAGGTTTTTCGGGTCTTCGATGTGTTTGGCGATGTCAATATGAATGCCAAACTTCGGGTAGAGCTTTTTGAAGCTGTCTGCACTTCCGCCGTACAGGTAGGGGGAGGTCAAAATCCTACCGCCGCCCTCTGCCAGGTTTAGCAGGGTGTAACTGATAGCCGCCATTCCGGAGGCTACCGCCAGCGCAGCCCCCGCGCCGTCTAAGGTCTTTACTCTTTCTTCTAAAACGGCAACGGTGGGGTTGCCCACACGGGTGTACAGAAAGCCCAGCTCCTGAAAACTGAACAGGTTCTTTGCATTTTGCACATCCCGAAAATCGTAAGACGTGGTTTGATAGATTGGCGGTGATACGGCGTAATTGTGCTCTTTGGGCTCGTATCCTGCGCGAAGCTTTTGCGTATCAAACCGATACGCAGACCGAGGGGTATCGTTTGCCATAAGTTCTCTCCTTTCGGTTGTCGCATGTGGCTACAGTCCGGCATGTCACAATCACACATCATATAACACCACCCCCTTTATGGATAAATTGCACTCAGCCGTGGGAAAAGGTATTCTCCTGCACAACGGGGCGGATATAAATTTGCCCCGAAAAGTCTTCTCCTCCGGGAATGCCCACCGCATCGGCCCTGCACCGCTGACAATGGCGAAAGACTTTTATGTACTGCTCCGCCTCGCCGCGCACAAGGCTGACAAGATCGCATCCGGGTGCTGTGCACCAGCTAAGCTCATGCTGCGGAATCAGCGGGATGATGTTGTAGAGTTTCGCCCCTGCCTTTGCAACAGTCTCGGCGACCTCGCTGATATGCTCAGCGTTTATCTCAGGGATTAGCACCGTGTTGACCTTGACGGTAATTCCGGCATCCGAAACTATCTTAATTCCGCGAAGCTGATTATCAATCAGTATTCTTGCAGCCTCTTCATGCTCATACCGCTTGCCGTGGTATGTAATGCCGCTGCAAATCTGCGCTTGAATGAAGGGGTCGACTGCGTTGACGGTTACGGTGAGGGTGTCTATCCCCACCTCGATTATGTCCTCGGCATAATCGGGCAGCAGAAGGCCGTTGGTGCTCATGCACTTGATGATGTTCGGAAATTCCTTTTTAATCAGGCGGAAGGTCTCAAGTGCATAGGGGGTTGCCAACGTATCGCCGGGGCCTGCCACCCCTGCCACCGTGATATCGGGGCAAAGCGCTACCGCCCTGCGCACAACCTCCACCGCCTCTTGGGGTGTGATGATTGCAGACGCAACCCCGGGGCGGTTTTCCACATCGTTGATTCTGCGGTCGCAAAAAAGACAGCGGATGTTGCAGCCTGGAGATACCGGCAGATGTACCCTGCCCTTGTTGATCTTTGCTCCCACCGAAAAGCAGGGATGCGATTTTGTAAGCTCCTCAAACGACTTTGACATTGAACGTTCACCCCTGTTCCAGCAGATTCGATACGATGATTTGCTCTAAAATATCCTCAACAGCACCTTGTGCCTCAAAAACGCGTTTCCCGCGCCCAATCATATACGCAGCTGCCCCCTGCCCGATCTTTAAAACGAACACGGCGTCGCAATCCTTGAGCACTTCGTACAGGTGGTCAAACCCTCCTTCGCAGTTGCCCTGACAACGCGCCTGGGTTGTGCGGGTTTCCACCGGTTCATACACAGTGTCATCTATGTCATAAATCTGAAAGAAACGGGCGCTGCCGAAATGCTGGTCGATGTATGCGCCGTCTGTGCTTGCAAAGGCTATTCGGATGCTCATGGGCACGACCTCCTCGTATACTAATTTTTGAATAAACAATTTCAGGTATCGACAGGCTTTGAGATGCCCGTGATAAAATGCTGTTAGGTCGGCAGGGGCAAGTTCTTCGTCCTCCAGTTGAGCCGCAAGGCTGCT